>CAWFQP010000036.1:0-220893 GCA_963818005.1 uncultured Pseudomonadota bacterium | reverse complement strand
GACTCCTTCTTCAAGCCGGCAGATCATGTCGCAGGCCCAGGCGCACCGCCGGCGGGCCTGGCAGGTCCCTCCAGCGTGCAATCCCAGTCGCTGTGCATCACGTCCACCGGCCGCACCTCGACGCCGTGGCGCTTGGCGTCCTGCACCAGCTGGCTGGGCGTGTAGAAGCCCATCGGCTGGCTGTTGAGCATGGCCGCCAGGAACTCCGCCGGGTGGTGGCACTTGAGCCAGCAGCTCGCGTAGACCAGCAGCGCGAAGCTGCGCGGCGTGGCTCTCGGGGAAGCCGTACTCGCCGAAGCCCTTGATCTGCTCGAAGATGGCTTCGGCGAACTCCGTGCTCGTAGCCGCGCGCGGTCATGCCGTCGATCAGCTTGTCGTGGTAACTGCTCCAGCCCGCCCTTGCGCTTCCAGGCGGCCATGGCGCGGCGCAGGTCGTCGGCCTCGCCGGGCGTGAAGCCGGCGGCCAGCATGGCGATCTGCATCACCTGCTCCTGGAAGATCGGGCACGCCCAGCGTGCGGTCCAGCGCCTGCTTCAGCGCCGTCGCGTGGGTAGCTGACCGGCTCCTTGCCCTGGCGGCGGCGCAGATAGGGATGCACCATGCCGCCCTGGATCGGCCCGGGCCGCACGATGGCGACCTCGATCACCAGGTCGTAGAAGCAGCGCGGCTTCAGGCGCGGCAGCATGCTCATCTGCGCGCGGCTCTCGATCTGGAACACGCCGACGGTGTCGGCCGCGCAGATCATGTCGTAGGTGGCTCGGGTCCTCGGCCGGGATGTCCTGCAGGTTGAAGGCGCGGCCCGTGCGCTGCGCCGATGAAGTCGAGCGCCTTGCGGATGGCGGTGAGCATGCCCAGCGCCAGCACGTCGACCTTGAGCAGGCCCAGCGCGTCGAGGTCGTCCTTGTCCCACTGGATGACGGTGCGGTCGGGCATCGCGGCGTTCTCGATCGGCACCAGGCGCGCACGAGCGGCCCCTGCGTGAGCACGAAGCCGCCGATGTGCTGCGACAGGTGGCGCGGAAAACCGATCAGCTGCGCCGGTGAGCTGCAGCAGCTGGCGCACCTGCAGGTCGTCGGGATCGAGGCCGGCCTCGCGCAAGCGCTCGGCGCTGACCTCGCGTGCCGTCCCACCAGCGGTGCTTCTTGGCCAGCGCGTCGAGCGGTCGTCGGCATCGAAGCCCAGGGCCTTGCCCACGTCGCGGATGGCGCTGCGCGGCCGGTAGCTGATGACGGTGGCGGTCAGCGCGGCGCGGTCGCGGCCGTACTTGTCGTAGAGGTACTGGATCACCTCCTCGCGCCGCTCGTGCTCGAAGTCGACGTCGATGTCGGGCGGCTCGTTGCGCTCGCGGCTGATGAAGCGCTCGAACAGCACGCTCATGCGCGCCGGGTCGACCTCGGTGACGCCCAGGCAGTAGCAGACCGCCGAGTTGGCCGCCGAGCCGCGGCCCTGGCACAGGATGTCGCTGCGAGCGGGCGAAGCGCACGATGTCGTGCACGGTGAGGAAGTAGTGCTCGTAGCTGCAGCTCGGCGATCAGCTGCGAGCTCGTGCTCGATCTGCTCCTGCACCTTGGCCGGCATGCCGTGCGGCCAGCGCCGGCCCGCGCCCTTCGAGGTGATGCGGCGCAGGTAGGACGCCGGGTGTCTCGCCCGCCGGCACCACCTCGTCGGGTACTGGTAGCGCAGCTCGTCGAGCGAGAAGCTCGCAGCGCGCGGCCACCTGCAGCGTCTCGGCCAGCAGCTCGGCGGGGTAGGGCTGCGCCAGGCGCAGGCGCGAGCGCAGGTGCTGCTCGGCATTGGGCTGCAGCGCGCAGCCGCACTCGGTCAGCGGCTTGCCGATGCGCGTGGCGGTCAGCACGTCCTGCAGCGGCTTGCGCGAGCGCACGTGCATGTGCACGTCGCCCGCGGCCACCAGCGGCACGGCGGTGAGCGCGCTGGCCTCGCGCAGCTGGTGCAGCCACATCTCGTCGTCGAGCCGGCGCAGCTGCTCCACGCCAGCCAGCAGCGGCCGGTGAAGTGCTGCAGCAGCCAGCGCGCCAGCGCCGACCAGCTGCGTCTGGCGTCGACTGCCGCGCTCGGGCACGGCGAGCACGACGCAGTCGGCCAGCGTCGGCGGCGCTCGATGTCGCTCGAGCGCGAGGCGGTAGGTGCCCTTGCGGCGCGTGCGGCGCAGCCGGGTGATGAACTCGCACAGGTTGCCGTAGCCGTTGAGGTTGCAGGCCAGCACGACCAGGTGAACGGCGCGTCGTCGCACTCGCACCCGGAACTGGCTGCCGACCAGCAGCTTGCAGGCCGTGCTTCTTGGCGGCCACGTGGGCGCGCACGACGCCGGCCAGCGAACATTCGTCGGTGAGGGCCAGCGCGCTGTAGCCCAGCTCGCTCGGCGCGCTCCACCAGTTCCTCGGGGTGGCTGGCGCCGCGCAGGAAGCTGAAGTTGGTAGAGGCAGCGCAGCTCGGCGTAGTCGGGCAGGACGGTGGCTCATGGCAGCCGCTCACGCAAACGATGCCCGTGCAGGTACCAGGCGGTCGCGTCGTCCAGCCGCGTCTGGAAGATCCACAGCACGCCGGCCTGCTCGCCGAAGCGCCACCCAGTAGTCGCGCACCACGTTGCGCGTGTCGCCGCTTCGCCATCGCCCGACGCGGTCCCACCAGCCGCCCTCGACGCGCTGCGGGCCGGCGAGCAGCTGCAGCTCGCCCTGGTAGATCGGCCGGTGCCGCGCATGGCCAGCCTCAGCGGCTCGCGGCAGCACGAAGGTCGGGTTGCGGCATGCCGGTGCCGGGCGCCGCGCTTGCGCGGCAGCGGCTCGGCGCGCGCGGCTGCCAGCGGCTCATCCATTCCAGGCGGTGGTCGTCGCACCAGCACCGGGCGCAGCACGCGCTGCGGCCCCAGCCGCGCGGCGATGCGCTCCAGCACCAGTGCCAGCGTCTCGCCCTGGCGCACGGTGTCGGGCAGCAGCGAGGCGCTCTGCTCCTCCAGCGGCTGCACCTCGGTGGCCACCAGGCGCAGGTCGCCCACGGGCGCGAGCAGCTCCACCTGGGCCAGGTGCTCGGCCAGCAGGCGGCAGAGGTGTTCGATGTCGCGCGTGGGCTCGGCCGTGCGGATGGTGAGCTCGCCGCCCTCGCCCGCCGTGCGCGACGCGCATGGCGTCGTGCGCCCAGCGCAGCGTGAAGGCGGTGACGCCCGCGTGCCGCGCGGCCAGCCAGCCGCACATCTGCAGCAGCAGGCGCCGCGCGCCGAACAGCAGGGCCGGCGCCTGCTCCACGCGCGACATCAGCTCCAGCCGCGCCTCGAAAGGTCTCGGGCAGCGTCACCCACTCGTGGGCCTCGGGCGCACGGCCGTAGGCCTGGTCGAGCGCCTGCAGCAGCTCCTTGTCGAAGCGCCGGCCGATGCCGCCGCGCGGCAGCCGCGCGCACGTCGCCCAGCGTGCGGCAGCCGAGCTGTGCCGAGCGTGCGCCGGTGCGGGTGCACGGCGCTCAGCACCGTCATGGGCAGGCGGTCGAGCAGCTCCTCCAGCGGCTGCTTGAAACCGTTCTCGATGCCGGCGCGCGCCAGCGCCAGCGCGGCCAGGCTGTTGGGCGCCCAGGCGACGCTGCCGACACCGAGGTCGCGGCCCTCGTGCAGCACGCGGTCGCGCAGGCGCGCTTGCCGCCGAACAGGCGCACGCTGGCCTCCACCTCCATGAGCACGGCTTCGTCGGCCAGACGGCCACCCGGGGCGTGAACTGCAGCGCCCAGGTCGCCAGCGCGCGCTGCAGGGCTTCAGTGGGCGGCGGCGTGCTGCGTCGGCGGTCGCGGCGGGCAGGAGCAGGCTGACCACAGCATGGTCGGCCTCTTCGCGTGGGCATCAGACCGGCTGGGCTGGCGCAGCCGAGGCGTGAGGACGGCCTGCAGGCCGCCGGGCACCGAGGGCAGGCGCAGCGTCTCGTCGAGCGGCGGGCCCGGCGCTTGAACACGCTGCACCTGCAGTTCCCAGTCGAGCCCGACGGGGGCCTGCAGCGCGCAGCGGCGCGGCCGACGACTCGCGCGCGCGCTGCCGGGCCGGCACAGGAACACCGGCGCCTTCGCAGCCCTGCGCGCAGACCTGCAGCCGGCGCACCTGCTCGGGCCGCGCCTGCGGCAGCCACGACCACGAGCGCACCGCAGGCGTTGGCCTTGATGAGCTGCTCGGTGGACCACAGGCGCTCGGCCGGCGTGTCGGCCTGCACCCAGACCAGTGGCGCTCGTCGATGCCCTCGTGGCGCAGGCCCGGCAGGTGCGGCGGCTGCGGCGGGCCGACCACCACCACCTGGCCGCCGGCGGCGACGACCCGGCGCAGCGCCGGCCCGAGCAGGCGCCACTCCAGCGCCGACGGCTGCGGGCGTCAGGATTTCGGTCAGCGATCGGCGGGGCCAGCCGCCACCGGGCAGTTCGGCGTCCAGCGCCGCGAAGCCGCTGGAGCACGACGCTGCCGGACGCGTGCCCCAGGTCGCTGCCGCGCCAGAGGGCCTGCTCCACTTCAGGCGGCAGTTCACCCGGCGCCGAGCGACGCGGGCGTGATCGCGAGGAGTGAGCAAAGCTCTGGGCCGGCAGCCCGTCGTGCTCGCCGGCCCATGACAGGACGGCGGACATCGTGTGACCTGAGCTGTATGGACATCCAGTATTACACTAGCACACCGTCGGCTGCCAAGTGGGGACGAAAGTCGAGTCGCGTCGTCGTGTATTGACTCATGGCCTCACCCCCCAACTGTTCCTACTGCGGCGCCGTCGCCACCCTGGTCACGGGCGATGCTGCATCCGCACAAGCCCGCGCTGGCCGAGCGGCAGTTTCTGGGAATGCGCGGCTTGCCAGGCGTGGGTGGGCTGCCATGCGCTGCGCGGCAACGACGATCCGGCATGCCCGCGCCCACTGGGCACGCTGGCCGATGCGTCGCTGCGCCGCTGGCGCAGCTCGGCGCATGCGCTCTTCGACACCCTGCTGGCAATCCGGCCAGATGCCTCGCCACAAGGCCTACGAGTGGCTGGCCGGCAGATGCGGATGCCGGTGGCGCAGTGCCACATCGCTGGCTTTACCGAGACGCAGTGCAAGGCCGCCGTCGAGATCTGCGCACGGGCTCCGGACGACGATGCAGCAGTGAACGACAGACTGCATGCAGGCCATGCGCGAGTTTGCGCAGTCGAAGTCGCGCGCACGGACAACGCGTCGAAGGCGCCTTCGGCTCCTCTGAGGCTCGCTGTCCGGCTGCTACGCCGCCAGGCGGTGTTCGTAGTACGGGCGCTCGCGGTCGTCGAGGATGGCGTACTGCGCCGCCAGGTTGTGCGGATCGGGGTTGAGCCACTCATCGAGCCGCTCCTGGCGCAGCGGGATGATGCAGCGGTCGTGACCCGCGGCCGCCACTTCGGCCGGTGGGTCGTCGGTGATCGCGGCAAAGGAATCCAGGTCGGGCTCGTCCTTGCCGGTCCAGTGCGACCAGACGCAGGCGACGAGCATCGGCCCCAGGCCCTGCGGGCGGAACTCCAGGACGACGTCCTCCGGCTTCTCGTCGGCACGCAGCTCGCGGCCTTCCATCTTGTGCCGGTCGACATGCTCGTAGAAGGCCTCGGCCAGGATCACGCCGTGGTGGCGACCGAACTGGCCCTTCCAGAATCCTTCGAGGTTGTCGCGGCGGGCGTTGTAGCAGCCGGGGAACTTCTGGTCGTAGAAGGCGGGCTTGCCGGCGGGACGGCACTGGTAGCGCATCAGACGCACGATGCGCTGGCCGTTCTCGACGACCATGACCGGGGCGTAGGTGCCGGGGTAGATGCGGTCGTCCTCGGGCAGGGCCTCGGTGCGCTGCAGGTCGGCAAGCTTGTCCCGCGCCCAGTCGATCTTCTTCTGGGCAATGCGCTGGTCCTCGCTGTACTTCTTGGTGAACTTGAGCTGCAGCTGCTTCTCGGCTTCGACGAGCCGGGTGCGCTGTTCGAACAGGGTGCGCTGATGGACCAGGGCCTCGCGCTCGCGGTGTTCGGCGATGAGCTTCTGGATATGGCGCTCTTCGTCGGTGACCGGGTGGTCGAAGGCAGCCTCAACGCCTCGCGCGATCAGCAGCTTGCGGTTGTTGTGGCGGCGCCAGAAGGCGTCGTAAAACTGCTTGAGGTCGACGGTGGCACCGAACAGACGCACGTAGGCTCGGTAGTCGGCGACGACCTTGGCGGAGTAGCACATGCGGGTGCGAGGTGAAGGTCCATGAATCGGCAGACTCTACGCCGACGTCAAGGCGGGTCCAGGCCAAGCTCATGGCGACCCAGGAAAGTTCAGGACTGGTTTACCCCTCGGTTTACCCCTGGCGTCCCGAAAGACGAACGGGCTACGGCGACACCACCGTAACCCGTTGATTTTGTTGGTAGGCGCGATTGGACTCGAACCAACGACCCCCACCATGTCAAGGTGGTGCTCTAACCAGCTGAGCTACGCGCCTGGAGTGGCCTGCATTCTAGCAGTGCACAGGCGGCTCACTTGCGGCGGGCGCGGCGCACGCCAGTCACTTGCCCCACCCGGGCCAGTACGGGCGCCAGCCGGGTGGTGTCGCTCGACCTCGACGGTGAAGGTCATCCACGCGGTGCTGCCGCGCGAATCCTTCACCGAATGGGTTGCACACCGACGACGTTGATCTTCTCCTTGGCCAGCAGTTCGGAGATGTCGCGCAGCAGACCGTGCCGGTCCTCGGCCTCGACCAGCAGGTCCACCGCATAGGCGGCCGTCGCGTCGACCGGACGGGCGCCCCAGGCCACGGCGATCAGCCGCTCGGGCGCGCGGCTGACCATGTGGCGCAGGTTGCTGCAGTCGGCGCGGTGGATCGCCACCCCCTTGCCACGCGTGACGAAGCCGCCGATGGCATCGGGCGGTGCCGGCCGGCAGCAGCGCGCCAGCGTGGTCAGCAGCGATTCCACGCCGACCACCAGCACGGTGCCCTTGTCACCCGCGGCCGGCGCGCGCGGCTTGCGCAGCGCGATCACCTCGTCGGCCGAAGGTGCCGGCGCCGGCGGTCGCAGCAGATTCTCGATCTGATGCAGCGAAAACTCGTCCTTGCCGACCGCTTCGAACAGCGCCTCGGCCTGCTTGAAGCCCAGTTGTTCGGCCAGGTGCTCCAGCTTCAACGCGGTGCGCCCCTCGCGCTGCAGCAGCTTTTCCACCAGTTCGCGGCCGCGGGCGATGGTCGCTGCCTGTTGCTGCGCATTGAACCAGGCGCGCACCTTGGCGCGCGAGCGCGGGCTCTTCAGGTAGCCGGGTTCGGCATTCAGCCAGTCGCGCGACGGGCCGCCGTCCTTGGCGGCGATGATCTCCACGGTCTGGCCGTTGTGCAGCGCGGTGTGCAGCGGCACCAGCGCGCCATCGACACGCGCGCCGCGGCAGCGGTGGCCGACGCTGGTGTGCAGGCTGTAGGCAAAGTCCACCGGCGTGGCGCCGGCCGGCAGCTCGATCACCGCGGCCTGCGGCGTGAACACGTAGATGCGGTCGTCGAACAGGCCGCCTTCGGCCGTCGCGGCATCACGCTCGGAGACCTCGCGTTCCCAGGCCAGCAGCTGGCGCAGCACCGCACGCCGCGCCTCGGCCACACGCTCCTCGAAGTCCACCGCGGCGCTGACGCCGGCATAACCGCGCGCACCGGCTTCCTTATAGGCCCAGTGCGCGGCCACGCCATGCTCGGCATGCTCGTGCATCGCGCGCGTGCGGATCTGCACCTCCAGCGCGAGCCGTCATGGCCGCGCACCACCGTGTGCAGCGACTGGTAGCCATTGGCCTTGGGCCTGGCGATGTAGTCGTCGAACTCGCCCGGCACCGGCACATACAGCTCGTGCACTCGCGCCAGCGCGGCATAACAGCGCAGGCACGTCGTCGACGATGATCCGCAGCGCGCGCAGATCGAAGATGCGGTCGACGTCGAGGCCCTTGCCCTGCATCTTCTTCCACACGCTGTACAGGTGCTTGGGCCGGCCCTGCACCTCGCAGTGCAGGTCCACGGCGACCAGTTCGCCGGCCAACTGCCGGCGCGCCTGTTCCACCGCCGCTTCGCGCTGCAGCCGCTTGCCGTCCATGAGGGCGGCCACGCGGTGGTAGTCGTCGCCCTGCAGGAAGCGAAAGGCCAGGTCCTCGAGCTCCCACTTGATCTGCCAGATGCCCAGCCGGTTGGCCAGCGGCGCGAACACGTCCTGCGACTCGCGCGCCAGCGCCTCGGGGCATTCGCGCCGGCTGGCGGCGTAGTAGCGCAAGGTCTGCAACCGCGAGGCCAGGCGCAGCAGCACCACGCGCAGGTCGCTGGCAAAGGCCAGCAGCATCTTGCGCACGCGCTCGGTCTGCAACGCGCGGCGCTCGGCCTCGACCTGCGCGTCGCGCGCCGAGCGCTGGATCTGCACCAGCTTGCGGGTGTGGCTCACCAGCCCGGCATAGGACTCGCCGAAGGCCTTGCTGACGACCTCCTCGGGCCGCTGCAGGTAGTCGCCGGCATACACCAGGTAGGCCGCGGCGCGCATCGACGGCGCCGCGCCGATGGCTTGCAGGATGGCGGCCACGCCGTCGGCATGGGCCAGCGCATCTTCGCCGGTGTCGAGCCGCTGGCCCGTGAGCAGCGGCTCGGCAAAGGCGCGGGCGCGGCGCAGCGCGTCGGCATCGTCGCCCGCATCGGCCAGGCGCACGATCGGCGAGGCCTCGGCATCGGGCGACATCGCCACGCCGCCGGCAAGGGTCTTCATGGCGACAGCAGAAAGCGGCGCAGCACCTCGATCTGGTCGTCGTGCACCAGCGTCGGCGCATGGCCCACGCCGGCAAACTCATGCAGCTGCGCGCGCGGGCCGCGCTGTGTCATGGCCTGCGCCGTGGCCAGCGACAGCAAATCGGACTCGCGCCCCGCGCAGCAGCAGCGTCGGGCACTGCAGCCGCTCATAGCTCTGCCACAGCAGCGCCTCGCCGGCCTTGGCCAGCTCCGGCGTCACGGCGCGCAAGGGCACGGCGATGGCCGGATCGCAGCGCGCGGTGAAGCCGCTGCGCCCGTCCTGCGTGGCCGGCTTGAGCTGCGGCTGCGGTCAGCGCCAGCCACTGCTCGCGGCTGTGCGGTCCGAAACCCTGCGACAGCGCCCACGCGCATCGGCCGCCTCGTCGAGCGTGGCCCAGAAGCTGCTCTGCCCGACATAGCTGCCGATGCGCTGCAGCGCCGCCGGCTCGATCACCGGCCCGACGTCGTTGAGCACCAGCTTGCGCAGCGGCGAGCCGCTCAGGCTGGCCAGGCCCAGGCCGATCAGCCCGCCCATCGAGGTGCCGACCCAGTCGACCACCTGCGCATCCAGCCGCGCCAGCAGGCACACCATGTCGGCGACGTAATGGGGGATGGAGTAGCCCATCGGGTCGGCGAGCCAGTCCGAGCGACCGCGGCCGACGACGTCGGGACAGACCACGCGGTACTCGCCGGCCAGCGCGCGGGCCAGCGTGTCGAAGTCGCGGCCCTGGCGCGTCAGGCCATGCACGCACACCAGCACCTTCGGGTTGGCGGCGTCGCCCCACTGCCAATAGGCCATGCGATGCAGGCCGCGGCTGTCGAGGCACTGCACATCGCGCAACTTCGGCTCGGTCACGATGGTTCTCCCTGCTCGCAGGGCGGCCATCCTATCAACGCGGCGCTGGCGCCACGCCGGGCTACTTCATCTGCACCGACCCGCTGACGGTGGCGGTGACGCTGGACTTGCCCGCCTCCACCGGCAAGGGCGCAGCAGCCGCCATCTCGGCCGCGGCCATGCGAAAGCGCGGCATCGGCGGTGCCAGGCCTTCGCCCGTGCTGAGCTCCACCGCGCGCAGCGTCACGCCACCGAAACCGAAGGCCTTGGCATAGGCCTCGGCCTGGCTGCGAAAGCGCGCGATCGCCTGGGCGCTGACCTCGGCCTGCACCTTGTCGCGCGCCTCGCGCGACAGCCTGTAGCCGACACTGGCCACGCTCAAGGTCTGGATGCGGCCGACCAGCCGCGTCAGCGCATCGAAGTCCCGGCCCTCGACGCGCAGTTCGGCCACGCCCTGCCACTTCATCGGCTCGCCCTTCGGCGCATAACGGGGCTGCACCGAAAAGTTGCCGGTGCTGACCTCCACCTGCCCCGGCTGCGCAGCCTTGCGGGCCTCGGCCAGCGCGGCATTCATCGCCTGCGTCAGCTGCGCCTGCAGCGCAGCGGGGTCCGCGCCTTCGCGCTGTGTGGCGAAGGTGATGACCAGGATGTCGTTGGTGACTTCGGTGCTGGCCGAGGCCGACAGCGACAGCTGGTTGGCCACCGGTGCGCTCGTGTCGGCATGTGCCCATGGCGCCATCAGGCCCAGGCAAAGTGCACTCAGTGCGAGGGCACGTCGGATTTGGATCTTGTGCATGGCAGGACCTGGTTTCGGTTGTTCATTCCATAGCGCGTGGCATCGATCACGGGTTGACCCCCGCTCCAGCAAAACGCCCGAAAATGACGTGTAACAGATGGTCAATAGGGACCGAAGCAGACCTCAAGAACGCTTGCACAATGCCGTTGTTACAAATTTGGAGTCCGCAATGAACCAGACACCGAACGCACGGCCCAACCGTGTGGTGATTGTCGACGACGACGCTCGCATTCGCGATCTGCTGCGCCGCTACCTCACGCAGGAAGGCTTCGACGTGCTGCTGGCCGAGGATGCCAAGGCGCTGAACCGCGTGCTCACCCGCGACACCGTCGACCTGATCGTGCTCGACCTGATGCTGCCCGGCGAGGATGGGCTGTCGATCTGCCGCCGCCTGCGCTCGGCCAAGGACACCACGCCGATCATCATGCTCACCGCCAAGGTGGAGGATGTAGACCGCATCGTCGGCCTCGAAGTCGGTGCCGACGACTACCTGCCCAAGCCCTTCAACCCGCGTGAACTGCTGGCCCGCATCCATGCGGTGCTGCGTCGCCGGCCCACACCGGAGGCGCCGGGCGCACCGTCGAAGGACGCGCAGACGGTCACCTTCGGTCCCTTCGAGTTCGACCTGTCGCTGCGCCGCCTGTCCAAGGAAGGCCAGCAGATCTCGCTGACCACGGGCGAGTTCTCGATGCTCAAGGCCCTGGTGCGGCATCCGCGGCAGCCGCTGTCGCGCGACAAGCTGGCCCAGCTGGCGCGCGGCCGCGAGTTCGAGCCCTTCGATCGCAGCCTGGACGTGCAGATCTCCCGCCTGCGCAAGATGCTCGAGCCTGATCCTGCGCAACCGCGCTATATTCAAACCGTGTGGGGCGTGGGCTACGTGTTCGTGCCGGACGGCGCACACAACTAGGCATCGCTGCGCCGCGCAGGCCGTTCGCAAGGCGGGCGCGTCATCGTGCCGCCACAAGTCATGACCACCACTCGAAGTGCCCCATGGCCCGCGCAGGCGCGGCCGGATCCCCGGTCGATCCTTCGACATCTCACCGTGGCGCGCCAACCCGTTGAACTGAGCCTCTTCTGGCGCACCTTCTTCCTGCTGGCGCTGCTGCTGGCCGGAGGCATCTTCGCGTGGGTGCAGACGCTGCGCGCCTTGGAGTTCGAGCCGCGCGCGGTGCAGGCCGCGCAGCAGACGGCCGAGTTGGTGAACCTGTCGCGCACGGCGTTGAGCAGCGCCGACGCGATCAACCGCGTGGCCCTGGTCAAGACCATGGGCAGCCAGAGCAGCGTGCGCGTGGTGCCGCGTGAGCCAGGCGACACCTGGGAAAGCTATGCCACCGACCGCTTCAGCCAGAACGTCACCGACCAGCTGATGTCGCGGCTGGGACCGGACGCGGTCGTGGCGCGCAGCGTCAATGCCAAGCCCGGCATGTGGGTCGGCTTCTCCATCAACAAGGACCAATACTGGCTGCAGACCGAGACCGCCCATGCCGCTCCGCTGACGGGCAGCACCTGGTTCGTGTGGGTCGGCATCGCGCTGCTGGCCACGCTGGTCGGCTCGGTGGTGATCGCGAGGCTGATCAACCGGCCGCTGAGGGACCTGTCCTTCGCTGCCAGCCGCATCCGCGAAGGCGACCTGGATTCGCGACTGGACGAGAACACGCTGACCAGCGAGATCCGCGAGGTCAACCGCGGCTTCAACCGCATGGCGCGGGAGCTGGCCAAGGTGGAGGAGGACCGCGCCGTCATGCTGGCCGGCATCTCGCACGACCTGCGCACGCCGCTGGCGCGGCTGCGGCTGGAAACCGAGATGAGCGTCAACAACGACGAGGCCAAGCGCAACATGGCGCTGGACATCGAGCAGCTCGACGCCATCATCGACAAGTTCATGGACTATGCGCGCCCCGGCGAGACCGAGATGCGCCCGGTGCACCTGTCGCAGCTGGTCGACCGCGAGGCCGGCCCCTTCCGCGACCCGGCAGAAATCCGCATCACCTCGCGCGTGCGCCATCGACGTCGGCGTGATGGCCGACGACACCGAACTCGGCCGGGTCTTCTCCAACCTGTTCGAAAACGCGCGGCGCTACGGCCGCAGCAACGACACCGGCATTGCCGTCGTCAATGTCACCTGTGCGCGTACCGGCCCCTGGGTCATCGTCACGGTGCGAGACCACGGGCCGGGGGTGGCGCCGGAAAGACTCGGCCAGCTGACCACGCCCTTCTTTCGTGGCGATGCCGCGCGCACGGCAGCCACCGGCGCTGGCCTGGGCCTGGCCATCGTGGAGAAGTCCTTGCAGCGCATGGGCGGGACGCTGGAGCTGGCCAACGCGCCCGATGGCGGCCTGATCGCCAGGCTGCGCCTGAAGCAGGCGACCTAGCCGGACCTGCAACAGGCAGACGGCCCGCGCTTCGATCGCGCGGCCCTCGCCCACCGGGCCCATGCCTTCGGCCGTCTTGGCCTTCACGTTGACGCAGCGCACATCGATGGCCAGTGCCTGGGCGATGCGCGCGCACATGGCCGGAATGTGCGGCGCCATCTTCGGCGCCTGCGCGACGATGGTGCTGTCGACATTGACGATGTCCCAGCCGGCAGCCCGCACGCGGCGCGCCGCGTCGGCCAGCAGCGCCAGCGAGTCGGCCCCCTTGAAGCTCGGGTCGGTGTCCGGGAAATGGCGGCCGATGTCGCCGAGTCCGGCCGCGCCGAGCAGCGCGTCGGTGACGGCATGCAGCAGCGCGTCGCCATCCGAGTGGCCGAGCAGGCCGTGGCTGTGCTCGATGCGCACGCCGCCCAGCATGAGCGGCCGGCCAGCGACCAGGGCATGCGTGTCCCAGCCTTCTCCGATGCGAATTGCCACGTTCACTGGACACTCCCCCACGCTGCGCGCTCCGGGATGAGCACCTTTAGATGAAGCTCAGGACAGGCTGGGCGCGGCGCGGCGCACTCACGGACCACCTGCGCGCGCGCTGCGCGCTGCGAGACGCTGGCGCCGCCGGGCGCTCATTCCGCAGCCTGCAGTTCACGCGCGTGCAGCAAGCGCGCGGCCAAGACCAGTTCCTGCGGCCAGGTGAGCTTGAAGTTCTCCAACTCGCCCGGCACCAGCAGCGGCGCATGTCCACGGGCCTCGACCGCACCGGCCTCGTCGGTGACGGCCGCGCCAGCCTGTGCCAGCGATTGCTGCAGCAGCCCCAGGCGGAACATCTGCGGGGTCTGTGCTGCCCACTTGTCACTGCGGTCCAAGGTTCGCTCGACCCGTCCGGCGCAGGACTGTTTCAGCGTGTCGGCCAGCGGCAACGCCAGCAGCCCGCCGACCGCATCCGAGTGGCAGGCATCGATCAGCCGGTCCACCCATTCAGGCCGCAGCAGGCAGCGCGCGGCATCGTGCACCAGCACCCAGTCGCTGGCCTTGGCGCCGCGCCGTTGCAGCTCGGCCAGGCCGTTGGCCACGGTGGCAGCCCGGGTGGCACCGCCGCAGCGCGCGACCCAGGCACGCTCGCCACGGAACTCGGGCGCGTGCGCCTCGAACAGTGTGTCTGCAGGGGCGAGCACCACCAGCGTAGCCTGCAGCCGAGGCACCGCGGCCAGTGCCGCCAGCGTGTGGGCAACCATCGAGCGCGAGCCGATGCGCGCGTACTGCTTGGGGCCGCCCTGCCCGGCACGCTCACCCACGCCGGCACAAGGCACCAGCGCAAAGCAACACGCGCCGACGCTGTCCATGGCCGGGGGAGGATTGACGCTCACGCGCCAATGGTAGCCGCCAGTTCGCGTTGGCCGGCAGCGCGTGCCCTGCGCGCAGCCTGCCTACAATCGGGCCATCGCCCCGCTGCAGCCGCTGCGGGGCGTTTTGTGTTGTCCGCACCGTCCATGCACTTGCCCTTGATCGCCCCTGGCAAACGTCATGCCCTGCCCCGCCCCATCGGCTCGGCCGACGCCCTGCTGCTGGCCCGCCATGCGCAGGCGCGCCGCAGCGCCGGGCAGCTGCTGTGCATCGTCGCCGCCGACCCGGCCGATGCGCAGCGCCTGGCCGACGAGCTGCCGTTCTTCGCGCCGGAGCTGCGCGTCGCGCTGTTCCCCGACTGGGAGACGCTGCCCTACGACAGCTTCTCGCCGCACCAGGACCTGATCTCCGAGCGCCTGGCCACGCTGTGGCGCGTGCGCTCACGTGAACTCGACGTCGTGCTGCTGCCCGCCACCACGGCGCTGACGCGACTGGCGCCGCCCGGCTTCATGGCCGGCTACACCTTCCACTTCAAGCAGAAGATGCGGCTGGACGAGGCCGCGCTGAAGGCGCAGCTGACGCTGGCCGGCTACAGCCACGTCAGCCAGGTGGTGTCGCCGGGCGAATACGCGGTGCGCGGCGGGCTGATCGACCTGTTCCCGATGGGCTCGCCGGTGCCCTACCGCGTCGACCTGTTCGGCGACGAGATCGATTCGATCCGCACCTTCGACCCCGACACGCAGCGCAGCCTGTACCCGGTGCCCGAGGTGCGGCTGCTGCCCGGACGCGAATTCCCGATGGACGAGGCGGCGCGCAATGCCTTCCGTGCGCGCTGGCGCGAGAAGATCGAAGGCGACCCGAGTCGATCGCGCATCTACAAGGACATCGGCGCCGGCTTGGCCACGGCCGGCATCGAGTACTACCTGCCGCTGTTCTTCGACGACACGGCGACGATCTTCGACTACCTGGGCGGCGCAAGCGCCGGGCCGCCCCAAGGTTGCGCGCCCCCCTCGGGGGACGACGAGCGCGATGCGGGCGTCAAGGGGCCCATATCCGCCGCCCTGGTGCTGCACGGCGAGGTGGACGAGGCGCTGCAGCACTTCTGGGCCGACACGCGCGAGCGCCACCGCTTCCTGCAGCATGACCCGGAGCGGCCGCTCCTGCCGCCGGAGGAACTGTTCCTGCGCAGCGAGGACTTCTTCGCCCGCGCCAACGCGCATGCCACGCTGGCGCTGCGCGGTGTCGGCGAGCTCGACTGGGCGCGGCCGCTGCCCGACGTCAGCGTCGACCGCGGCGCCACCGAGCCGCTGGCGGCACTGGAAAGGCACATCGACGGCACGCCGCACCGCGTGCTGC
The DNA here is from genome assembly GCA_963818005.1 of uncultured Pseudomonadota bacterium. Lineage (GTDB taxonomy): Bacteria > Pseudomonadota > Gammaproteobacteria > Burkholderiales > Burkholderiaceae_C > Rubrivivax. The sequence goes on along the minus strand of CAWFQP010000036.1, from coordinate 205,472 downwards.
TGCTGGCCGAAAGCGAAGGCCGGCGCGAGAGCCTGCTCGAGCTGCTGCGCGACCACCGCATCGACGTGCCCAGCGTGGCCACGCTGGCCGAGTTCGAAGCCGGCGATGAGAAGGTGGCCATAACCGCCGCGCCGCTGGCTGGCGGCTTCCACTGGCACGAGCCGGCAGGAACTTCGAGCGACGGACGAGCCGTCGCGGGCATTTCCATCCAGTTCATCACCGAGACCGAGCTCTTCGCCAGCACACCGCAGGCGCGGCGCCGCCGCAAGCAGGAGCAGACCAGCAACGTCGATGCGCTGATCAAGGACCTGTCGGAGCTGAAGATCGGCGACCCGGTGGTGCACGCCAACCACGGCATCGGCCGCTACCAGGGCCTGATCCACATCGACCTGGGCGAAGGCGAAGGCGGCGCCAGCGAGTTCCTGCACCTGGAGTACGCCGACAAGGCCACGCTCTACGTGCCGGTGTCGCAGCTGCACCTGATCAGCCGCTACACCGGCGTCAGCGCCGAAGAGGCGCCGCTGCACCGGCTGGGCTCGGGCCAGTGGGACAAGGCCAAGCGCAAGGCCGCCGAGCAGGTGCGCGACACCGCCGCCGAGCTGCTGAACCTGTATGCGCGGCGCGCCGCGCGCGAAGGTTTCGCGCACCGCTTCAGCCCGCACGACTACGAGGCCTTTGCCGCCAGCTTCGGCTTCGAGGAGACCGCCGACCAGCGCGCCGCCATCCACGCGGTGATCCAGGACATGGTCAGCCCGAGGCCGATGGACCGGCTGGTCTGCGGCGACGTCGGCTTCGGCAAGACCGAGGTGGCGCTGCGCGCCGCCTTCGTCGCCGTGCACGGCGGCAAGCAGGTGGCGATCCTGGCGCCGACCACGCTGCTGGCCGAGCAGCACTACCAGACGCTGGTCGACCGCTTCGGCAAGTGGCCGGTGAAGGTGGCCGAGCTGTCGCGCTTCCGCTCCGCCAAGGAAGTGGCGGTGGCGATGCAGGGCATCGGGGACGGCACGATCGACATCGTCGTCGGCACGCACAAGCTGCTCAGCCAGACGGTGAAGTTCAAGCGCCTGGGCCTGCTGATCATCGACGAGGAGCATCGCTTCGGCGTGCGCCACAAGGAGGCGATGAAGGCGCTGCGCGCCGAAGTGGACGTGCTGACCCTGACGGCGACGCCGATCCCGCGCACGCTGGGCATGGCGCTGGAGGGCCTGCGGGATCTCTCCGTCATCGCCACCGCGCCGCAGCGCCGCCTGGCGATCAAGACCTTCGTTCGCTCGGAAGGCAACGCGGTGATCCGCGAGGCGGTGCTGCGCGAGCTGAAGCGCGGTGGGCAGGTCTACTTCCTGCACAACGAGGTCGAGACCATCCTGAACCGCCGCAACCAGCTGGCCGAACTGCTGCCCGAGGCGCGCATCGCCGTGGCGCACGGCCAGCTGCCCGAGCGCGAGCTGGAGCGGGTGATGCGCGACTTCGTCGCCCAGCGTCACAACCTGCTGCTGTGCTCGACCATCATCGAGACCGGCATCGACGTGCCCACGGCCAACACCATCGTCATGGCGCGCGCCGACAAGTTCGGCCTGGCGCAGTTGCACCAGCTGCGCGGCCGCGTCGGGCGCAGCCACCACCAGGCCTACGCCTATCTGCTGGTGCCCGACCTGCAGGGCCTGGCCAAGCAGGCCGCGATGCGGCTGGATGCGATCCAGTCGATGGAGGAACTCGGTTCCGGCTTCTACCTGGCGATGCACGACCTGGAAATCCGCGGCGCCGGCGAGGTGCTCGGCGAAAGCCAGAGCGGCAACATGATGGAGGTGGGTTTCCAGCTCTACAACGACATGCTGTCCGAAGCGGTGAGCGCGCTGAAGGCGGGTCGCGAGCCCGACCTGCTGAGCCCCTTCGGTGCCACCACCGAGATCAACCTGCACGCACCGGCGCTGCTGCCCGATGCCTACTGCGGCGACGTGCACACGCGGCTGAACCTGTACAAGCGGCTGGCCACCGCGGACAAGGCCGAGCACATCGACGCGCTGCTGGAGGAGATCACCGACCGCTTCGGCAAGCTGCCCGCGCAGGGCCAGACGCTGTTCGACACCCACCGGCTGCGCGTGCTGGCCAAGCCCTACGGCGTGCAGAAGATCGACGCCGCGCCGAAGCTGATGAGCGTGACCTTCCGTCCCAACCCGCCGCTGGACCCGGCGGCGATCATCGCGCTGGTGCAGAAGAACCGGCACATCCGATTGGCCGGCAATCGAGAAGCTGCGCATCGAGCGCGAGATCGCCGAGCCGGCCCAGCGAGCACAGTTCATGCGCGACCTGCTGCGTTCGCTGGGTTCGCCGGCGGTGCAGGCGATCTGAGGCTGCCCATGAACGCCACCGAATACGCCAGCGGCCTGTGGATCCGCGCCTTGAGGCCGCCGCTGCGCCTGGCCGACTACCGCTTGATCGCCTTCGACATGGACTCCACGCTGATCAACATCGAATGCGTGGACGAGATCGCCGACGTGGCCGGCCGCAAGGCGGAGGTCGCCGAGATCACCGAAGCCGCGATGCGCGGCGACATTGCCGACTACAAGGACAGCCTGCGCCGCCGCGTCGCGCTGCTCGCCGGTGTACCTGAAAGCGCGCTGCAGCAGGTCTACGACCAGCGACTGCAGCTGAACCCCGGTGTGGCCGAGTTCGTGCGCGCGTGTCAGGCGGCGGGACTGAAGACGCTGCTCATCAGTGGGGGCTTCAGCTTCTTCAGCGAACGCATCCGCCAGCACCTGAAGCTGGACTTCGCGCGTGCCAACACGCTGGGCGTTTTCAACGGGCGCCTGACCGGCACGCTGTTCGACCGGCCCTGGGGCGACATCGTCGACGGTGCCGAGAAGAAGCGCGTGCTGCTCGAGGTCTGCGAGCTGATGGGCATTTCCACCGAGCAGGCCATCGCCGTCGGCGACGGCGCCAACGACCTGCCGATGATGATGGCCGCCGGCCTTTCGATCGCCTACCACCCCAAGCCGGCGGTGCGCGACAAGGCGCTGGTCTCGATCATGTCCGGTGGCATGGAGCGCGCGCTCGAGATCCTGCGCTGAAGGCCGCTGCTTTCAGCGCGGCGGGGCTGGCAGGCGCTTCGGCTTGCCCGGCCCGAGCACGCCGGCGGCGCGCGCCGACAGGTACGCGTACAGGTCCAGCACATGCGGTGCGACCTCGTCGTCGACGTCCCAGGCCGGCATCAGCGGCTGGCCCTGCGACTGGCGCTCGCGCTTCATCAGCAACTCGAGCAACGCCTCGCGCTCGGCCTCGCGGTCGGCCGGCGCACCATCGGGCATGGGCACGATGCGGTAGCTGCTGAGCACTTTGGTGGCAAAGCCGCGCGGCGTGTAGCTGGCGATGCGTTCGACCAGGTTCGGCGCCACGCCGGTGCCTCCGCCACCGACGCCGTGGCAGACGTAGCAGGCGCTGTGGAACAGTTTCCAGCCGGCGTAGGTGCCGGCATCGACACGACCGTCGACGACGACGAACTCGCCCGGCATCGGTGTGCCGCGCGGCTGGGCTCGCAACGGCATGGGCGCGGCCAGCAGCGCCAGCACCGCGAAAACGAGGCTCATGGGAATCCTTGCCATCGATTCATTGTGGACGGCCGCGCCGGCGCCCGGCTTGCGCCGCGTCAACGCCGTCGATGTCCTGCCTCTACAGGCGGGCCACCGCGGCTTAGCATGCGCGCTGCCATCCACCCCCGACGAGGAGACTCCCACCATGAGTTCGCAGACCAAGTTCCTGCTCGACGAGAGCAAGATGCCCAGGTACTGGTACAACATCGCCGCCGATCTGGCCGTGCCGCCTGCCCCCGTGCTGCACCCGGGCACGATGCAGCCGGTGGGGCCGGACGACCTGGCGCCGCTGTTCCCGATGGAACTGATCGCGCAGGAGGTGTCCACCGAACGCGAGATCCCGATCCCCGAGCCCGTGCGCGAGGTCTTCAAGCTGTGGCGGCCGAGCCCGCTGATCCGTGCGCACCGGCTGGAGAAGGCGCTGGGCACGCCGGCGAAGATCTACTACAAGTACGAAGGCGTGTCGCCGGCCGGCAGCCACAAGCCGAATACCGCCGTGCCGCAGGCCTGGTACAACGCCCAGGCCGGCGTGAAGAAGCTCAGCACCGAAACCGGCGCCGGCCAGTGGGGCTCGTCGCTGGCCTTTGCCGGCTCGTTGTTCGGGCTGCAGGTGCGCGTGTTCCAGGTGCGGGTGTCCTACGACCAGAAGCCCTACCGCCGCGCGCTGATGGAGACCTACGGCGCCACCTGCGTGGCGTCGCCGTCGAACGAAACCAACGCCGGCCGCGCCATCCTGGCGCAGCGGGCCGACCACCCGGGGTCGCTGGGCATCGCCATATCGGAGGCTGTCGAAGTGGCAGCGACCCACGACGATACCAAGTACGCGCTCGGCTCGGTGCTGAACCACGTGCTGCTGCACCAGACCATCGTCGGCCAGGAGGCGATGCTGCAGCTGGAAATGGCCGGCGACGACCCGGACGTGATCGTCGGTTGCACCGGAGGCGGCAGCAACTTCGCCGGCATCACCTTCCCGTTCCTCGGCCAGCAGCTGCGCGGCGGCGGCAAGACGAAGCGGCGCCGCATCGTCGCGGTGGAACCGGCAGCCTGCCCGAGCCTGACGCGCGGCAAGTTCGCCTACGACTTCGGCGACACCGCGCACCTGACGCCGCTGACCAAGATGCACACCCTGGGCAGCACCTTCACGCCGCCGGGCTTCCATGCCGGCGGGCTGCGCTACCACGGCATGGCCCCGCTGGTCAGCCATCTGAAGGAGCTGGGCTTGATCGAGGCCACTGCCTACCACCAGACCGCGTGCTTCGAAGCCGGCGTGATGTTCGCGCGCGCCGAAGGCATCGTGCCGGCGCCCGAGGCCAACCACGCGGTCAAGGGCGCGATCGTCGAGGCCCTGCGCTGCAAGGCCGAGGGGCGCAGCGAGGTCATCCTGTTCAACCTGTGTGGCCACGGGCACTTCGACATGAGCGCCTACACCGCGTACTTCGCCGGCAAGCTGGTCGACCAGCCCTACGACGAGGCCGAGCTGGCGATGGCCCTGTCGGGGCTGCCATCGGTGAGTGCCTGATGCGCTGCGCAAGGGCTGGTGGCGGGCCGGCTTTCGCACCACGGCCCGAGTCATGAGTATTGCCACCGATCGGCTTCCCGTCTGGACGCTCGCCCTGCCGCTGCTGGCCCTGGCGGCCTATCTCGGCCTGGGCGGCGCCACCGGGTTTGCGGCTGCGATCGGCCTGGGTGTCGCGCTGATCGGCGCGGTGCTGGCGGCGGTGCATCATGCCGAGCTGCTGGCGATACGCGTCGGCGAACCTTTCGGAGCGATCCTGCTCGCGCTGGCCGTCACCGTCATCGAGCTGGGCCTGATCGTCTCGATCATGCTCGGCGACCAGCCCGAACCGACACTGCTGCGCGACACCATCCATGCCGTCGTCGTGCTGGTGCTGCACGGCGTGGCCGGGCTGTGCATCGTGGTCGGCGCGCTGCACCACCGCGAGCAGTGATGTTCCGCACCCAGGGCGCGCAGGCCTACCTGATCGTGCTGCTGCCGATGGTGGCGATCACGCTGGTGCTGCCCAACTTCACGACCAGCGCGCCGGGGCCGTACTACACGAATGCCCAGCTGGCGTTCGTCAGCATCGCCTGCCTGGTCCTCTGGCTGGCCTTCACCTTCGTCCAGACCGTGCGTCACCGCGATCACTTCACGCCCCACGCGATGGCCGCGTCCGCGGCCGCGCGGCCGAGCGCGCGACTGTCGGCCCTGGCGCTGGCGATGCTGTTGATCGCGCTGGTGGCGGTGGTGCTGCTGGCCAAGGGAGTCTCGCCGCACATCCAGGCGGCCGTCGCTGGCGCTCGGCGCGCCGACGGCGCTGGTCGGCGTGATCGTCGCCGCGATCGTGCTGTTGCCCGAGGGCATGACCGCGCTGCGCGCGGCACGCGAGGATCAGCTGCAGACCTCGATCAATCTGGCGCTGGGCTCGGGCGTGGCCAGCATCGGTCTGACGGTACCGACCGTCGCCGCCATCGCCTGGTGGACCGGCAGCCCGCTGGAGCTGGGCATCACGCCCGGCGGCGCGGTGCTGCTCGCGCTGTCGTTCATGATGGCGACGATCACCTATGGCACCGGGCGGGCGAGCCTGCTGTCGGGCATGGTGCATCTGATCCTGCTGGCGACCTGGCTGTTCCTGATTGTCGTGCCCTGAGTCGACAAGCCTCCACCGCAAGCTTTGCTCTCAGCTTGAAAGCTGCGACCAGAGCTTGTCCAGCCGCTTCGCGCTCACCGGCTGCGGCGTGCGCAGTTCCTGCGCGAAGAAGCTGACGCGCAGTTCCTCCAGCAGCCAGCGGTATTCATCGAGCCGCGCATCGCCGGTGCCCTTCAGCTCACTCAGCCGGCGCAGCCAGCGCTGCTCCAGCGGCCGCAGTTCGGCCAGCCTCGCGGCATCGCGCGCGGGGTCGGCCTTCAGCTTGTCCAGCCGCAATGCCACCGCCTTCAGGTAGCGCAGCATGTGCTGCAGCTGCGCATAGGGCGCAGCCAGCATGAAGCGCTTGGGCATCAGCCGCTGCAGCTGCGCCTGGATGTCGTCGGCCACGTCCTTCGGCGGCCGGCTGTCCTTCAGCTTGCGTTGCGCGATGCCGTACTCGTTCAGCAGCTGGAAAGCCAGGCGCCCCACCTCCTGCGCGATCAGCGTCAAGCGTGAACGCCCCTCGTCGATGCGGCGCTTGAAGCTGGCCTCGTCGGTGGGCAGCGGCTCGGCCAGGAAAGCGCGGTCCAGCGCCAGCGTGACGATCTGCTCGCGCAGTTCCTCCAGCGTGCCCAGGCTCATGTAGGCAGCCGCCATCTTCTGCAACTCGGGGATGTTCTTCTCCAGGTACTTCAGCGGCTCCTTGATCTGCAGTGCCACCAGCCGGCGCAAGCCGGCGCGGTGCTTGGCGGCCGCCAGCTCGGGCTCGTCGAAGACCTCGATCTCGACGCTATCGCCCCTGTCGACCAGCGCCGGGAAACCAACCAGCGTCTGCGCGCCGCGGCGGATCTCCATCAGCTCTGGCAACTCGCCGAAGCTCCAGGCGGTGTAGCGCGCCGCTTCCGCCGCAGCTGCAGCCTGGGTTGCGAGCTGGGCCTTGACGCCGCGCACCGGCCCTTCGACCGGCGCCGTCGGCAGGAGCGCCGCGGCCGGCAGCTTAGACGCCGCCAAGCTTTGGAAGGCCGTGCGTGCCAGGCCACCGAGCTCGGCCTTCAGGCTGGCCAGGTGGCGGCCGCTGCCGAGCTGCCGGCCGTGCTCGTCGACGATGCGCAAGTTCATCAACAGGTGCGGCTGCAGTTGCTCGAGCTTGAAGTCGTTGCGCTGCACCGCCAGCTGCGTACGCTCGCGCACTGACCTGAGCAACGCATCCAGCAACCCGCCCTGTGCGAAGGGCGTGGCGGCGACGAATTCTTCGGCATAGGCCGGCAGCGGCGCCAGCCGTGAGCGCGGCCGCTGGTGCAGCGTCTTCAGCAACCCCAGCACCTTGTCCTTCAGCATGCCGGGCACCAGCCAGTCACAGCGCTCTTCGCTGACCTGGTTGAGCGCATAGATCGGCACGGTGACGGTGACGCCGTCCTTCGGATCGCCCGGCTCGTGCAGGTAGCTGGCCACGCAGTCGATGCCGCCCAGGCGCAGCGTCTTCGGGAAGGCCGCGGTGGTGATACCGGCCGCCTCGTGGCGCATCAGCTCATCACGTGTCAGCATCAACAGGCGCGGCTGCTTCTTCACCTCGTCGCGAAACCAACGCTCCAGGCTCGCACCGGAGCACACGTCGTGCGGCAACTGCTGGTCGTAGAAGGCGAATATCAACTCGTCATCGACCAGCACGTCCTGGCGGCGCGACTTGTGCTCCAGCTCCTCCACCTGCGCAACCATCTTGCGGTTGTGCGCCAGGAAGGGCAGCTTCGTCTCCCACTCGTCCCCGACCAGCGCCTCACGGATGAAGATCTCGCGCGCCGCGGCCGGGTCGACGCGGCCGTAGTTCACGCGCCGGTTGCTGTAGACCACGATGCCGTACAACGTGGCCCGCTCGAGCGCAATGACCTCGGCGGCCTTCTTCTCCCAGTGCGGCTCCAGCAGCTGGGTCTTCAGCAGGTGGCCTGCGACGCTGGGCAGCCATTGCGGCTCGATGGCCGCCAGCCCGCGGCCGTACAGCCTCGTCGTCTCCACCAGTTCGGCGGCCACCAGCCAGCGGCCGGGCTTCTTGCTCAGGTGCGCGCCGGGGTGGCGCCAGAACTTGATGCCGCGCGCGCCGAGATACCACTCGTCATCGTCGCTCTTCAGGCCGATGTTGCCCAGCAAGCCGGCCAACATCGCCAGATGGATCTGCTCGTAGGTGGCGGGCGAGGCGTTCAGCCGCCAGCCATGCTCAGCCACCACCGTGTGCAGCTGGCTGTGGATGTCGCGCCATTCGCGCACGCGGCGCACGTTGACGAAACTGTCGCGCAGCCGCTGCTCCTGCTGGCGGTTGGACAGCTTGTGGCTGTCGCTGCCCTGCCCCTGCTGCGGCGCGTGGCCGTGCACGCCGCGGCCTTCTTCGATCCAATTCCACAGCTTGAGGATGCCGACAAATTCCGACTTCTCGTCGTCGAACTTCCTGTGCTTCTCGTCGGCGGCCTGTTGGTGTTCCAGCGGGCGGTCGCGCACGTCCTGGCCGCTCAGCGCCGACGCAACGATCAGCACTTCGTGCAGGCATTGCCTGTCGCGAGACTCCAGGATCATGCGGCCGACACGCGGATCCAGCGGCAGCCGGGCCAGCGCCTGTCCGATGGGCGTCAGCTCGTTCGCTTCGTCCACCGCGTTCAGCTCGCCGAGCAGCGCATAGCCGTCGGCGATGGCCTTCTTCGGCGGGGCTTCGAGAAAGGGAAACTCCTCCACCGAGCCCAGGCGCAACGACTTCATGCGCAGGATCACGCCGGCCAAGGACGAACGCAGGATCTCGGGATCGGTGTAGGGCGTGCGAGCGGCGAAGTCGGCCTCGTCGTACAGCCGGATGCAGATGCCGTTGGCCACGCGCCCGCAGCGGCCGGCGCGCTGGTGGGCCGCCGCCTGGCTGATGGGCTCGACCTGCAGCTGCTCGACCTTGCTGCGCCAGCTGTAGCGCTTGACCCGCGCCAGGCCGCTGTCGATGACGTAGCGGATGCCGGGCACCGTGAGCGAGGTCTCGGCCACGTTGGTGGCCAGCACGATGCGCCGCCCGCCACCGGCTTCGAACACTCGCTCCTGCTCCTGCTGGCTCAAGCGCGCGAACAGCGGCAGGATCTCGGCCGGCGGCCCGCCCTTCTGCGCCTGCGCCAGGTGCTTGCGCAGGTGGTCGGCGGCTTCGCGGATCTCGCGCTCGCCGGGCAGGAAGACCAGGATGTCGCCGGGGCCGCCGTCGCGCCACAGCTCGTCCACCCCGTCGGCGATGGCGTCGTTGAGGTCGTGGTCCTTGCGTTCCTGGAACGGCCGCCAGCGCTGCTCCACCGGAAACAGGCGCCCGGACACCATGATCACCGGCGCCGGCCCCGAAGCGCCGGCGAAATGCTGCGCAAAGCGGTCGGCATCGATGGTGGCCGAGGTCACCACCACCTTCAGGTCCGGCCGCCGCGGCAGGATCTGCCGCAGGTGGCCGAGCAGGAAGTCGATGTTCAGGCTGCGCTCGTGCGCCTCGTCGACGATCAGCGTGTCGTAGGCACGCAGCAGCGGGTCGGTCTGCGTTTCGGCGAGCAGGATGCCGTCGGTCATCAGCTTGACCGAGGCGCCCGGTTGCAGCCGGTCCTGGAAGCGCACCTTGAAGCCCACCACCTCGCCCAGCGGCGAGTTCAGCTCCTGCGCAATACGCTTGGCTACGGAGCTGGCGGCGATGCGCCTGGGCTGGGTGTGGCCGATCACGCCCTTGCCACCGGCGCCGATGCCGCGGCCCAGCTGCAGCACGATCTTCGGCAGCTGCGTGGTCTTGCCCGAGCCGGTCTCGCCGCAGACGATCACCACCTGGTGCGTATGCAGCGCCCGGGCAATCTCGTCGCGACGTTGCGAGACGGGCAGCGCATCGGGGAAGGCGATCGGTGGCACCGGGTTGCCGGGCCGCTCGCGTCGGGGGGAATCGGGGGCGCTGGTCACGAGGCGCGGATTATGGTCGCCGCCCGTGCGCGCAGACCTGCTGCGGCACAATCACTGGCGACTCCAAGCCTGCCTTCATGAACCTGGTCTTCCCCCACACCTTCGTGCCGTGGTTCCGCGCCGTCGCGCCGTACATGCACGCCTATCGGGGCAAGACTTTCGTGGTGGCGATGGCCGGCGAGCTGATCGCCGCCGGCAAGCTCAACGCCTTCGTGCAGGACCTGGCGATCCTGCATTCGATGGGCATCAAGCTGGTGCTGGTGCATGGCTTCAGACCTCAAGTGAACGAGCAACTGGCCACCAAGGGGCATGTCTCTCGCTTCAGCCATGGCCTGCGCATCACCGACGAGGTGGCGCTCGACGCGGCGCAGGAGGCCGCAGGCCAGTTGCGCTTCGAGATCGAGGCGGCGTTCTCGCAGGGTCTGCCGAACACGCCGATGGCCAACTCGACCGTGCGCATGGTGTCGGGCAACTTCCTCACCGCGCGGCCGGTGGGCATCGTCGATGGAGTGGACTTCATGCACAGTGGGGTGGTGCGGCGTGTCGATGCCGCAGGCGTGCGCCGGGCCATCGACATCGGCGCGCTGGTGCTGCTCAGCCCCTTCGGTTTCTCGCCCACCGGCGAGGCCTTCAACCTGACGATGGAAGACGTGGCCACCAGCACGGCCATCGCACTTCGCGCTGACAAGCTGCTGTTCCTGACCGAGGTGGCGGGCATTCGCGAGAACCAGGATGTCGACGCGGCCATCGACACCGAGCTGGCGTTGGCCGATGCCAAGCGCTTGCTGGCCGCACTGCCGGCGCCGACGCAGCCCAGCGACACCGCGTTCTACCTGCAGCACTGTGTGCGCGCCTGCGAAGGCGGCGTCGAGCGCTCCCACATCCTGCCCTTTGCCACCGATGGTGCGCTGCTGCTCGAGGTGTTCACGCACGACGGCATCGGCACGATGGTGGTCGACGAAAAGCTGGAGAGCCTGCGCGAGGCCACGGCCGACGACGTCGGCGGCATCCTGCAACTGATCGAGCCCTTCGAGCGCGACGGCACGCTGGTGCGGCGCGAGCGCACGGAGATCGAACGCGACATCGCCAACTACAGCGTCATCGAGCACGACGGCATCATCTTCGGCTGTGCCGCTCTGTACCCCTACCCCGAGGCGCGTACCGGGGAAATGGCGGCATTGACGGTGTCCGCCCAGGTGCAGGGCCAGGGCGACGGCGAGCGCATACTGAAGCGCATCGAACAGCGCGCCAGGGCGATGGGACTGGACAGCATATTCGTGCTGAGCACGCGCACCATGCATTGGTTCATCAAGCGTGGCTTTGTGCAGGTCGATCCGGACCGCCTACCCGAAGCACGCAAGAGAAAATACAACTGGGACCGGCGCTCGATGGTGCTGGTCAAGAAGCTCGGCTGAGGCCGGGCCATCGAATAAACCAAGGAGTTGGATGATGGCGCGAATGGTTCAATGCATTTACCTGAAGAAGGAAGCCCCTGGTCTCGAGTTTTCGCCCTACCCCGGCGAACTCGGCAAACGCATTTACGACAATGTCAGCAAGGAAGCCTTCGAGGCTTGGAAGAAGCACCAGACGATGCTGGTCAACGAAAATCGGCTGAACCTGGCCGACGCACGTGCACGGCAATATCTGGCGCGGCAGATGGAGCAGTTCTTCTTCGGCACCGGAGCCGAACAGCCGGCGGGCTACGTGCCGCCATCGGCCTGAGAGCCTGGACGTCTTCCCCTCATGGCCGAAGGCACTCGGCCGCTGTCTCACGGCTTCGCTGCCTGCCCGTGCTCTCTGGAATAGCACGGGTGGGATATCACCGATATCCACGGTGAGTTTATCTCTGCTCTCGGTGATATATTCAATGCTTCAGCGTTGCATATGGAGACAACCGATATGGCATCCGTCAGCGAGTTACTGGCCCAGAAGGCCGCCATCGAACAGCAGATCGCCGAAGCGCAGCGCGCCGAACGCGCAGGTGCCGTCGCCAAAGTGCGCGCCCTGATGGCCGAACACGGTTTGACGCTGGCCGATCTGTCGGCCAAGTCGGCAGGCCCGAAGCGCAGCGGCGCCAAAGTGCCGCCGAAGTATCGAGATGCGGCCACCGGAGATACCTGGTCTGGCCGCGGCCTGCAACCCAAGTGGTTGAAGCAGGCGCTGGCGTCGGGCAAGAAGATCGCCGATTTCGCCCTCTGAAGCCAGAACCCGTGCCGAAATCCTTCGCGGGTTTCGGTGCACACCGCTGGCCGCCTGGCTCGCGTCGACTCCCTGGGTCGTGAGAGGGTCGCCGACCCCCTACCTTGAAGGTCGGGCATGCCCGCGCGGCGCGCCCGCGTGCAGCGGCTAGCATCGACGGTCGTTCGCCGATCCGAGCCTGTCTTGACACCCATCCCCCCTTCGGACATCGGTGCCGCACGAACGCAAGCGGCATCGCTGTGGTCCTTGCGCGTGCAGCGCATCCTGATCGTCGGATTGGCCTATGGGCTGGTCGGCAAGGCCTGCCTGCTGCTCTCAGGGCCTGTGACCTCATGGGCGCCGCTGTGGCTGCCCATGGGCGTGCTCATGGCGCTGTGGCTGCGCTGGGGTGGGGCCAGTGTTGCCGGTGTGCTGCTTGGCGCCGTGGCGCTGCTGGCCGACCCGGCCAGTTCACCTCCACTGCTGCTGACCCTGATCGCTGGAGATCTGTGCGGTGCGGCGATCGGCGCCTGGGGACTTCGTCGCGCCGCGATCAATCCGAGGCTCGAGCGTCGCGGTGATGTCGGTCTGCTGCTGACGTTGGCGCTTGTGGCGGCTGCCCTGGGTGCCAGCGTCGGCATGGCGTTGCTGGCCCTGACCGGGTCGATCGATTCGGCTGCCGCGGCACGCTGGCTGCTCCTGGGCGTGCTGGGACGCTGGATCGGCGCTGTGCTGGCCGCGGTGCCATTGATGTCGCTGCATCGCGCGGCCATGCATCAAGCCTTTTCGCCGGCGCGCCGCTTGCAAACGCTGCTGCTGCTGGGCACTGTGCTCGCCAGCGCAGGGCTGTCCTTTGGCATGCCTGCCGAGCGCAACGTGCTCTCGCTGGCGCTGGCCTGCCTGCCGGCGGCCCTGTTGTCGGCCCTGGTGGTTCATGCCGGCGTCGGCCTGGCTTCGGCCCTTGCCGCCGCAGTGTCGCTGGGCGTCGGTTATGCGGGCAGCCTGGGATTGGGCCCCTTCGCACCAGTGCAGTCGCTGATGCCCCAGCTGCCGACCTGGCTCTACGTGGCGACGCTCGTCGGCTCGCTGCTGCTGGTGCACGTGCTCTCGCGCGACAGCCTCAGTGTCGAGAAGCGCTGGCTCGTGGCGCTGGGCGGCGCCGGGCTCGGCGTGGGGGAATGGATGCTGGCGCATGACCAGGGACGCACCTCGCGGCAATGGAAGCTGCTCAGCGGCGACGACTCGAACTCGCTGTCGTCGTGGCTGTCCAGGGTGCACGACGACGACCGGCCGGGCCTGCAGCAGTCGCTGGAGCAGCTGCGCAGCGGCGCGCAGTCGCGCGCCCAGCGCGAGGTCCGCGTGCAAGCCGAAGAGGGCTGGCGCTGGCTCGATGCACAGTTGCTGCTGGTGGAGCGCGATCACCACGGCCAGGCCTCGCGGCTGATCGCGACGCTGTCCGACAGCAGCGAGCGGCACGACGCGCAGGAGCGCCAGCGCCTGTCGGCCAGCCTGTTCCAGCACCTGCATGAAGGCCTGCTGATCGCCGATGCCGATCTGCGTGTGCTCGACGTCAATCCGGCCTACACCCAGATCCTCGGCGGGACGCGGGAGGAAGTGCTTGGCGGCGTGCCCTCCTTGCTGCGGCCTTCGCCTGCCGACCCGCTGGTGCGTCAGCAGCGCCTGTTGATGTGGTCCAGCCTGCGCAGCACCGGCCGCTGGCGCGGCGAGGTGGTCGAACGACGCCGCAGCGGCGAGTCTTGCACGCTGCAGGCCACCATCTCCACCGTCAACGATGCCGATGGCAAGGTGCGCTACCACGTGCTGGTGATCTCGGACATCACCGAGCAGCGCCAGCAGCGCGACCGGCTCGAGCGCCAGGCGCACTTCGACGAACTGACCCGGCTTCCCAACCGCGCACGGCTGATGGAGATGCTGGCCGCTGCGATGACCGCCGCCGATGGCGATGGCTGCCTGCTCACGGTGTGCTACCTCGACCTGGACCGCTTCAAACCGGTGAACGACCGCTTCGGCCATGCCGCCGGCGACCGGCTGCTGGTGGAGCTGGCCGGGCGGCTGCGCAGCGCGCTGCGCAGCAACGAGCTCTGGTCGGACGCCGCCGGCCGGCTGGGTGGCGACGAGTTCGTGCTGCTGCTGCGCGCGACCACCATGGAGGAGGCGCGCCTGGCGGTCGAACGGGTGCTGCGCGTGGTGGCGCAGCCCTACGTCATCGACCCCAGCGTCGACCCGGTGCAGGTCACGGCCAGCATGGGCGCCACCGTCTACCCGATCGACCGCAGCGATGCCGACACGCTGCTGCGCCACGCCGACCATGCGATGTACGGCGCCAAACAGGCCGGGCGCAACGGTTACCAGTTCTTCGACCCCGAGAACCGGCGGCGCCACGAAGAGCGCGTCATGGCCATCGGCCGCGTGCAGGAAGCGCTGGACAAGTCCGAATTCACGCTGCACTACCAGCCCAAGGTGGACATGCGCCGCGGCGTCGTGCTGGGCCTCGAAGCGTTGCTGCGCTGGGACCATCCGCAGCATGGCTTGATCGCGCCGATGCAGTTCCTGCCGCTGATCGAGAACACCGGCCTGTCGTCGCGCATCGGCGACTGGGTGCTGGGCCAGGCGCTGGAGCACCTGGCGATGTGGCGGCGCGCCGGGCACGACATCTCGGTCAGCGTCAACGTCTCGGCCCGGCACCTGCAGGAGCCGGACTTCGCGCTGCGCCTGTCCGAGCTGCTGGCGCGCTACCCCGATGCACCCGCAACCGCGCTGGAGCTGGAGGTGCTGGAAACCGCGGCGCATGCCGACATCGAAGCCACGTCCGCGCTGCTGGCGCGCTGCCGCGCCATCGGCGTGCGCTTCGCGCTCGACGATTTCGGCACCGGCTATTCGACGCTGAGCTACCTCAAGCAGCTGCCGGTGGACGTGCTGAAGATCGACCGCTCCTTCGTGCACCACATGCTCGACGACGCCCAGGACCGGGCCATCGTCGAAGGCGTGATCGGCCTGGCGCGCACCTTCCAGTGCGTGGTGGTGGCCGAAGGCGTGGAGTCGCCGGCGCAGGCGCGCACGCTGCTCGAGATGGGCTGCAACATCGGCCAGGGCACCGGCATCGCCGCGCCGATGCCGGCTGCGGCGGTGTCGGCCTGGACCCGCGACTACCGCGGCCTGTTTGCGCTGGCGGCCGCTCCAGGCGCGCCCGGATCGCGCGCTGCCGGCAGCTGAAGCGAGGCCGCGCCAGCGGCCTTGAGTAGACTGAGGCGGTGATCCCACCCGGTTTCCTGCAGGACCTGCTGTCACGCGTCGACATCGTCGACGTCGTGGGTCGCCATGTCGAGCTGAAGAAGAGCGGCGCCAACCACATGGGGCTGTGCCCCTTTCATGGCGAGAAATCGCCGAGCTTCAGCGTCAATGCCCCCAAGCAGTTCTATCACTGCTTCGGCTGCGGCGCGCACGGCGATGCCATCCGCTTCCTGATAGAGCATTCGGGCATGAGCTTTCGCGACGCGGTGGCCGACCTGGCGCAACAGGTGGGCATGGCCGTGCCCGACGACCCGATGGACCCGGCCGAGCAGCAGCGCGCGCTGCAGGCTCGAGCCCACCAGGCCACGCTCAGCGAGGTGCTGGAGCGCGCCGCGGAGCACTACCGCCGCCAGCTCAAGGAGCACCCGCCGGCCATCGACTACCTCAAACGCCGCGGCTTGAGCGGCGAGGTGGCCAAGCGCTTCGGCCTGGGTTACGCGCCGCCCGGCTGGCGCAGCCTGGCCAGCGTCTTCCCGCGCTATGACGATCCGCTGCTGGCCGAGAGCGGCATGGTCATCGTGCAGGGCGACGAGGGCCCCGAGCAGAAACGCTACGACCGTTTCCGCGAACGCATCATGTTCCCGATCCGCTCGGTCAAGGGCGAGGTCATCGGCTTCGGCGGCCGCGTGCTGGACAGTGGCGAGCCCAAGTACCTGAACTCTCCCGAGACGCCGATCTTCGTCAAGGGCCGCGAGCTCTATGGCCTGTTCGAAGCGCGAGGCGCACTGCGCCAGAAGGGCTACGTGCTGGTGGTCGAAGGCTACATGGACGTGGTGGCACTGGCGCAGAACGGCTTTGGCAACGCGGTGGCCACGCTCGGCACGGCCTGCACGGCTGACCACGTGCACAAGCTGTTCCGCTTCACTGACACGGTGGTCTTCAGCTTCGATGGCGATGCCGCCGGCCGCCGCGCGGCCGGCCGCGCACTGGAAGCGTCCCTGCCGCATGCGACCGACCTGCGCAGCGTGCGCTTTCTGTTCCTGCCGAGCGAACACGACCCGGACAGCTTCGTGCGCGAACTCGGGCCCGCAGCCTTCGACGAGCGGGTGGCTCAGGCCGTGCCGCTGTCGAGGCAGTTGCTCGAACATGCCAGCCAAGGGGCTGACCTGGCCAGCGCCGAAGGCCGTGCGCGAATGCTGGCACAGGCAAGGCCGCTGTGGCAGGCGCTGCCCGAAGGCGCGCTGCGTCGCCAGTTGCTTCCCGAACTGGCTCGCCATGCGCAGATGGAACCGGCTGACCTGGCCGCGCTATGGGGCCAGGGCCAGGGTCAAGCGGCGGCAGGCCACGCGACGCGTCCCACCGCCGGCATCCTGCGTGCGGCCACCACGCGGGCAGCCGGGCGCCGTCCCCCAGCCGGCCTGGCCGACCAGGCGCTGCGCCTGCTGCTGCGTCACAACGAATGGTGGGAGCAGCTGTCAGGCGAGGACCAGGGCCTGCTGCACGAGCTGGGTGCCGTGCATGGCGAGGTGCTCGTCTGGCTGGAGCGGCAGATCACCGAGCATGGCCCGCAGACTTGGGCCACGCTCGACGACGCCATGGCCGACGAGCCCTGGGCGCAGCAGGCACGCGGCTGGCTCAGGGCCGTGGTCGCCGGCGAGGAGCATGGCTTCGAGGACCTGCAGCGCGTGTTGCAGCGCATGTGGGTCAAGGCGCTGGGCGAGGACGCCGATGCCATCGCCAGCAGCAGCCCCGACGCCGACGGACTGGCCCGCCTGCGCCAGTTGCGCGAGCGCATCGCCAGCCTCAAGGCGGCACTGACGGGGCAGGCCGGACAGGCCGCCTGAGCCCCGGGCGTGGGTATAATCCAAAGCTGTCCAAAGCGGCAGGCGTGACTTCAGCACCTCCGGGCCCCGGCCACCCTCGAAAAGGGTCATCCCCAGCGGCCAACTTCACCCGCAAGGACTGCGCTGCCCGGCGCTCACGCCCGCTCGACCGCCCGACATGTGTCCCGTTGCATCCTGCGTTTCGGCAGCGTGCGCTTTGCCAAGGCACGGCCAACGTGCAGTGGCGAGGCGAGGCGAGTCGTTCGCTGACGCCGGGCCGCGCCGCCGGGCGATCCGAAGGCCCAATCAACGAGGAAGCGCATGACCGCCAAGAAACCCGCCGCACCGTCCAAGTCCCCGCCGGCAGGCAAGTCCAAGCCCGCCGCCACGCCCATGCCCCACAAGAAGAATCCGATCGCAGCCGAAACCACCGCGATCAAGGGCAAGGCCGCGCCGAGGACCGTGGCGCTGGTCAAGACGGCAGTTCCGCCGCCGTCGCGCGCCACCGCCAAGACGTCCGTGCTACCACCATCGGCCAAGGGCAAGCGTGGCGGCAAGGCTGCGGCCGAGCCGGTGAAGAAGTTGCCGGACATGCCGGCCGACGAAGACTTCGCGGATCTGGAAGCCGATGCCGAGGTTGCTGCGGCAGCGGATGCGGAAACCAAGGCCAAGGCCAAGCCGCTGCGCATGAAGGTGTCGCGCGCCAAGGAGCGCGCGCTGATGCGCGAGTTCGGCCTGGAAGAAGCCACCCTCACCGAAGAAGAAGTCGCCAAGCGCCGCCATGAGCTGAAGACGCTCATCAAGATGGGCAAGACGCGCGGCTTCCTGACGCACCAGGAAATCAGCGACCACCTGCCCGAGAAGCTGGTCGACAACGAGATCCTCGAGGCCATCGTCTCGATGCTCAACGACATGGGCATCGCGGTCTACGAGCAGGCGCCCGACGCGGCCACGCTGCTGATCGCCGGCGGCGGCACCGCCACCGCCACCGAGGAGGAGGCCGAAGAAGCCGCCGAGGCCGCGCTGTCCACGGTGGACAGCGAGTTCGGCCGCACCACCGACCCGGTGCGCATGTACATGCGCGAGATGGGCACGGTCGAACTGCTGACGCGCGAGGGCGAGATCGAGATCGCCAAGCGCATCGAAGGCGGGTTGCAGGCGATGATGCTGGCCATCAGCGCCAGCCCGACGACCATCGCCGAGATCCTGTCGATGGCCGACCGCATCGCCGCCGGCGAGATGAAGATCTCCGAGGCGGTGGACGGTTTCGTCTCCACCGACGAGGCCGACGACTACGTGGCCGAGGAGGACTTCGACGAGTTCGACGAGGAAGACGACGACGACGGCGCGGGCGGCAGCAAGGCACTGACCAAGAAGCTCGAGGAGTTGAAGGCCGCGGCACTGCTCAAGTTCGGCGAACTGCGCACGCAGTTCGACAGGATGCGCAAGGCCTACGAGAAGGACGGCTACAAGTCGAGCGCGTACAACAAGGCGCAGCACGCCATCAGCGACAACCTGATGACGATCCGCTTCACGGTCAAGACCATCGAGAAGCTGTGCCACATCCTGCGCAGCCAGGTCGACGACGTGCGCCGCTACGAGCGCGAGATCCGCAAGATCGTGGTCGACAAGTGCGGCATGCCGCAGGACCACTTCATCAAGGCCTTCCCGCCGAACGTGATGAACCTGAAGTGGGCCGAGCGCGAGATCGCGCTGGCCAAGCCCTACAGCGCGGTGCTGGCGCGCAACCTGCCGGCGGTGCAGGAGCTGCAGCAAAAGCTGATCGACCTGCAGTCGCGCGCGGTGGTGCCGCTGGAGGACCTGAAGCAGATCAACAAGAAGATGAACGAGGGCGAGAAGTCCTCGCGCGACGCCAAGAAGGAGATGATCGAGGCCAACCTGCGGCTGGTGATCTCCATCGCCAAGAAGTACACCAACCGCGGCCTGCAGTTCCTCGACCTCATTCAAGAAGGCAACATCGGCCTGATGAAGGCGGTCGACAAGTTCGAATACCGTCGCGGCTACAAGTTCTCGACCTACGCCACCTGGTGGATCCGCCAGGCGATCACTCGCTCGATCGCCGACCAGGCGCGCACCATCCGCATCCCGGTGCACATGATCGAGACCATCAACAAGATGAACCGCATCTCGCGCCAGCACCTGCAGGAATTCGGCTACGAGCCGGATGCGCCGACGCTGGCCGAGAAGATGGAAATCCCCGAGGACAAGATCCGCAAGATCATGAAGATCGCCAAGGAGCCGATCTCCATGGAAACGCCGATCGGCGACGACGACGATTCGCACCTGGGCGACTTCATCGAGGACACCAACAACACCGCGCCGATCGAAGCGGCGATGCAGGCCGGCTTGCGCGACGTGGTCAAGGACATCCTCGACAGCCTGACGCCGCGCGAGGCCAAGGTGCTGCGCATGCGCTTCGGCATCGAGATGAGCACCGACCACACGCTCGAAGAGGTGGGCAAGCAGTTCGACGTGACGCGCGAGCGCATCCGCCAGATCGAGGCCAAGGCGATCCGCAAGCTCAAGCACCCGAGCCGCAGCGACAAGCTCAGAACCTATCTCGACAACCTGTGACCGTGAAGCGGCCAAGAGGCAGCGTTCAGGGCCATGCTGAGCTGCTGCCACGAGCTGCGCACCTGTCTGGACAACCTGTAGGCGTCTGTCCCTTGACGGGGCTCACGTGTCCTGGATGGGGGCGGGCAGTACACTTTCCAGCGGCATGACGCAGATCTCCGACCGAACCATCCTGTTTGCCGACCTGCGCGGCAGTACCGGACTGTTCGAGACGCTGGGCAACGCCGAGGCGACGTCGGTGGTCACGCATTGCGTGTCCGCGCTGGGCCCGCCGGTCAAGCGTCATAGCGGCCACGTGGTCAAGACCTTGGGTGACGGTCTGATGGCGGTATTCGACTCGCCCGGCCAGGCGCTGCAGTCGGCGCTGCAGATGCACGAGGTACTGGCCAGCATCGTGCAGCGCGGTGGTGAACGCGGCGCGTCCACAGGATTGCGCTCGCTGCGCTTGCAGGTGGCGGTATCGCGTGGCGAAGTGGTCGAGATGGCGGGTGACTGCTTTGGCGATGCGGTCAACGTCGCCGCCCGGCTGCTCGACCATGCCGGCGACAACGAAACGCTGATCACCGGGCCGGTGCTTGCCGGGCTGAGCCGCGCGCACAAGCCGATGTTCCGCAGTCTCGACCAACTGGTGCTGCGCGGCCGCGTCGAACCGGTGCAGGTGTACGTGTACGGCGGGCGCCGCAGCGGCGACAGCGCGGCCACGCAGTTCGGTGACGTGGCACCTGCTGCCGAGCCGGATGCGATCCGTCTCGAATGGATGGAACAGAACCTGGTCTTCGCCAGCCGCCAGATGCCGGTGGTGCTGGGCCGCAGCCCGCAGGCCCACTACTGCGTCGACGACTCGCGCGTGTCGCGCTCGCATGCCCGGCTCGACTGGCACGGCGGCAGCTTCCAGCTCAGCGACCTCAGCTACAACGGCACCTACGTGCGCTTTGCCGACGGTGAGATCGTCAGCCTGCGCCGCGGCAGCTGCCTGCTGCACGGCAGCGGGGCCATCGGCCTGGGCGGCTCGCCGGCCGACCCTTCGTCCGCCTGCGTGCGCTTCGAGGTGCTGCGCTACGGCGACACCGACGCGCAGCCGCTGGCCTGAGCGGCTCCGCAGCGCGCGCGATGCACTTGCTCTACGTTGACGACGACCGCATCAACCTGTTGCTGTTCGAGGCCGCCTGCGCTGCGCTGGGCGGTGTGCAGGTGTCCGGCGCCGCCAGCGGCGCCGAAGCGATCGACCTGGCGCGCGAACAGGCACCGCAATTGCTGGTCATCGACCTGCACCTGCCCGACACCGACGGCCCGGCGCTGTTGCGCTTGCTGCGCGAGGAAGCCGGACTCACCAACGTGCCGGCCTTCCTGTGCAGCGCCGACGATGGCCCCACGGTGCACCAGATCGCGGCCGAGGCCGGCTTCGCCGGCTGCTGGTCCAAGCCCATGGACAGCCACAGCCTGAAGCGCGAACTCGCGGCGCTCGGCTTTGCACGGGTGGGCTGAGCCGAAGTGCGAGCACGACACGCCATCGACCCTGGCCCGAAGGCAGCCTCCAGCCGATGAGCTACCGCAGCGAACCGCAGTTCAAGCATGGTGGCGCGGCGCGTGTCGGCGTGCTGGTTGTGAACCTGGGCACGCCCGATGCACCCACTCCCGCGGCGTTGCGCCGCTACCTTGCAGAGTTCCTGAGCGACCGACGCGTGGTCGAAATCCCCAGGCTGCTGTGGTGGTTGCTCCTGCACGGCGTGATCCTGCGCGTGCGACCGGCCCAGTCGGCCCGGAAGTACGCCGCCATCTGGTTGCCCGAGGGCTCGCCGCTGGCCGTGTGGACGGCCAGGCAGGCCACGCTGCTGCGCGGCTACCTGGGGCAGGCCGGGCACAGCGTGCTCGTGCGCCATGCCATGCGCTACGGCCAACCGAGCATCGCCGCCGAACTGGATGCGCTGCGCAAGGAAGGCGCGACGCGGGTGCTGGTGCTGCCGCTGTACCCTCAGTATTCGGCATCCACCAGTGCCAGCGTGTTCGACGCGGTGGCGGCCTGGGGACAGCGCTCACGCTGGCTGCCGGAGCTGCGCTTCGTGCAGCAGTACCACGACGATCCGGACTACATCGCCGCGCTGGCGGCACAGGTGCGCTCGCACTGGCAGCGCGAGGGCCGCGGCGCGATGCTGGTCATGAGCTTCCACGGCGTGCCCGAGCGCACGCTGCATCTGGGCGACCCGTACCACTGCAGCTGCCACAAGACGGCGCGGCTGCTGGCCGCTGAGCTGGGCGTGCCGCCCGAACAGTACCGCGTCACCTTCCAGAGCCGTTTCGGCAAGGCGCAATGGCTGCAGCCCTACACCGAACCGACATTGCAGCAACTGGCGCGCGAAGGCGTGGAGCGCGTCGACATCCTGTGCCCCGGCTTCGTGGCCGACTGCCTGGAGACGCTGGAAGAGATCGACATGGAGGCGCGCGCAACCTTCATCGCCGCCGGCGGCAAGACGCTGCACTACATCGCCTGCCTCAACGACCGGCATGAATGGATCGCAGCGCTGCGCGACATCGCGCTGCGCCACCTGCAGGGCTGGGACACGGCCCGCGCCAGCGACGCCGAACTGGCGCTGCAACGCGAGCGCGCGCTGCGCCTCGGGGCCGCCGATTAGGGCGCGAGTTCGCCTTCCCCCGGCACCGCGCCTTCCTGCCCGCGCACAACGGCGCCGCAACGGATGCTGACGCGAGCCGGGCGACGCAGTTCAAGTCACGAACCGGCACGCCGACGCAGGCGTGCGCGTGTCCATGTTGCGCCCGCCGTTCAGGTGGTCGTCGGCCTCGGCGGCGCAGCAGAGCAGACGCGCATAGACAAAGAGCGTGAACGCCGCGCTCTCCAGCGCCTGCGGGCCGATGCGGCCGGCGCGCAGGTTGGGCCAGACCATCTTCAGCAGCAGCGCGGCGATGACCGCGTCGATGTTGACGCAGTACACGGTGCGCGACACGCCGGCGTCGTACAGCGCCTGCACCAGCGCTCGGTAGCAGTCGTGGAAGACGTAATGCTCGCCGCGCTCGGCCAGCCTGGCGCGGATGTAGGCCTCGCGCAGGTCGTGGTTCACTGAGCGGTCCTTGAACACCGGGTGGTTGACGCCGGGGACCTTCTGGATGTCGAGGCTGCCTTCGTTCTTCTTGCCCGACTTGTATTTCGCGTATCGCTGCACATAACGCCGGGCCAGCGCAAGCCAGGTCGATGCCGTGCCGCGCGTTGCCCGGGTCCTGCAGCCCGCTGCCTTCGAACTGCTCGAGCAGGAAGGCCACGCCCTCGTAGCCGTTGCCGCCATGCGCATAGCCGCAGTGGCTCAGGAAGCCGAGCAGCGCCTTGTTCAGCTGCACGCGCTCGGGGCTCTCCGGCCCGTCGGACGAGACCGCCCCCTTCGCGCCCTGCGCCGAGATCGTGCCCGGGCCGTTGGTCAGCAGCATGCCCACCAGCGACTGGAAGGCGAACAGATCCGACGCGCTCGGCAGCCGGCCAAGCAAGGCGACGAAGGCGGTTTCGGTGAGCGACGCCGGCCCAGCAGCTCGGCCGAATCGATTCCGCAGAAGCGCGCCGGTTCGTGCCGCGCGGCTTCGACCGAGGCGCCGATCGACGTGCCGAACAGCTGCAGCCACGGCCCCAGGCATTCGACCGTCAGCCTTGTGACGCGCTTGTGCATCAGCGGCCCCCAGCCCAGGGTCGCGGCCAGTGCCGCCAGCACCGCGGCTCGGCGCCCGCCGAGCGAACGCAGCCAGCGCACGAACACCGACCTGGCGCCGCGCGCGTCGAAGCCGTCGAGCAGCGCCATCGCCTGCGCATCGCGCTGCGGCGCCAGCAGCAGTTCGCGCGCCGCCGCATCCGGCACGACCCGCGCCAGGTCGAAGCCCTCGTCGACCGCGTTGCGCAGCCCGGCGGCGGCGAAGGCATCGATCAGCCAGCGCGTGCTGCGCCGCATGCGCTCGCCCTGCTTCGGGCCGACGATCGCCACGGCCGCGGCCAGCACCGCATTCGGCGCATTGCCGGCCTCGCGCGCGGCCTGCGCCGCGGCCAGCGTCGCCGCGCCATGCTGGTTGAGGAAGCTGCCCACCGCCAGGCTGACAAGCTGGTGGCCGTTGTCGCCGCCGCTTTGGTGCAGCAGCGCCAGGCCGACGTTGGCTTCGAGCGGGAACAGCGCCGCATCGGTCCCACAGGTTCGGCAGGTGCCAATAGACGGCTCACTCCGCAACAAAGCGAACGGCTGCAGTGCTCGCACACCGCAGGCGTCGATGATGCCGAAGCGCTTCTACGCGTTCTTCAGCTTGCGGCGCAGCTTGACCAGACGCGGCAGCAGCAGCACCGCCACGACGACGATCAGCAGCACCACCGAACCCGGGCGCTCGAGGAAGATCCCCCACTTGCCCTCGCCGATCGACAGCGCGTTGCGCATCTGCGCCTCGGCCAGCGGCCCGAGGATCATGCCCACGACCACCGGCGCCGTCGGGAAGCCGAAGCGCCGCATCACCAGTCCGAGCAGGCCGATGCCATACAGCAGGAACAGGTCGAAGGCCGACTGGCGCATGCCGTAGACGCCGACCGTCGCGAACACCAGGATGCCGGCGTACAGGTAGGACTTGGGGATCTTCAGCAGCTTGACCCACAGGCCGATCAGCGGCAGGTTCAGCACCAGCAGCATGACGTTGCCGATGTACAGCGAGGCGATCAGCGCCCACACCAGCGCGGCGTTCTTGTCGAACAGCTGCGGCCCGGGCTGGATGCCGTAGTTCTGGAACGCACCGAGCAGGATCGCCGCGGTGTTCGAAGTCGGGATGCCCAGCGTCAGCAGCGGGATCAGCGTCGCGGTGATGGCCGCGTTGTTGGCGGCTTCGGGGCCGGCGACGCCTTCGATCGCACCGGTGGTGCCGAACTCCTCCTTGTGCTTGGACAGCTTCTTCTCGGTGGCGTAGCTGAGGAAGGTCGGGATCTCGCTGCCGCCGGCCGGTATGGTGCCGAAAGGCGCGCCGATGAAGGTGGCGCGGATCCACGCCGGCCACGAGCGGCGCCACTCTTCGCGCGTCATGTGCACCTTGGTCAGCTTGTTCTGCGTCTCGACGGTCTTGCCCTCGAAGAGCACGACGTGCAGCGCCTCGGCCACCGCGAACAGGCCGACTGCGATCAGCACCACCTCCAGGCCGTCCATCATCTCGGGCACGCCGAAGGTGTAGCGCGCCTGGCCGGTGATCTGGTCGATGCCGACCAGGCCCATCGCCAGCCCGACGGCCAGCGCGGTCAGCCCGCGCAGCGTGCTGCCGCCGAGCACCGCGCTGACGGTGCAGAAGGCCAGCACCATCAGCAGGAAGTATTCGGGCGGACCGAGCCGCACCGCGTACTTGGCGACGATCGGTGCGGCAAAGGTGACGAGCACGGTGGCGATGGTGCCGGCGACGAAGGAGCCGATGGCGGCGGTGGCCAGCGCCGCGCCGGCGCGGCCGTGCTTGGCCATCTTGTTGCCTTCCATCGCCGTGACCATCGATCCGGCCTCGCCCGGCGTGTTCAGCAGGATCGAGGTGGTCGAGCCGCCGTACATCGCGCCGTAGTAGATGCCGGCAAAGAAGATCATCGACGCGGTGGCCTCGACCTTCAGCGTGATCGGCAGCAGCATCGCCACCGCGGTGGCCGGGCCGATGCCGGGCAGCACGCCCACGGCCGTGCCGATGCTGCAGCCGAACAGCGCCCACAGCAGGTTGACCGGCGTCCCCGCGGTGGCGAAGCCCTGCATCAGGCTGCTCAGGATGTCCATCATGGTCAGATCCAGCCCGTGTCCGTCAGCCCCGGCAGGTTGATCGCCAGCGCCTTGGTGAACATCCAGAACACCGGCGCCGACACCGCGATGCCGATGGCCAAGCTCTTCAGCAGGGCCAGCGGGCGCAGGCTCAGCCGGCCCTGCGAATGCCGCAGGCCGCACTCGGCGAGCAGGAAGCACAGCGCGCAGCTGAGGACGAAGCCGATGGTCGTGATCAGCGCCGCATTGAGCAGGATGCCGGCGCTCATCCAGGCGAAGCCGACCCAGTCGGCCGGCGCGTCGTCGTCGCTGCCTTCGTCGTACAGCGCGCGGAAACCGCCGGTGGCCGCCTCCCACACCAGGAAGCCGCCGCAGACGACGAGCATCAGGCCGACCACCCAGGGCAGGAAGTTCGGGCCGACGCCGCCGTAGCCGGCCTCGGCCGAGATCTGCGTGGCGCCGGCGACGATGCCGCCGCCGAGCAGCAGCGTACCGGCACCGACCAATGCCTGCCGCAGGTTCATGGCGCCCCCAAGGCGCCTGCGGCGCCGGCCCCCCGAGGGGGCACGAGACATCTTGGGACGGCCCGGCGATGTCTCATCAGATCATTCCGGCCTTGACCATCACCGCGCGCAGCGAAGCGAATTCGTCGTCGACGAATTTCGCGTACGCGTCGCCGGTGAGCAGGGCCGGCGTCCAGCCGTTGGTCTCCACCGCCTGCGCCCAGGCCTTGGACTTGGTGGCCTTGACGATCATCTCGATCAGCGCGTCGCGCTGCACTTTCGTGATGCCGGGCGCACCATAGACGCCGCGCCAGTTGCCGATCTCGATGTTCATGCCGAGTTCCTTCAGCGTCGGCGCGTCCACGCCCTTGATGCGCGCGGCGGAGGTGACGGCGATCGGACGCATCTTCTTCGTGTTGATGTATTCGCCGAACTCGGTGTAGCCGCTGCCGCCGACCGTGACGTTGCCGCCCAGGATCGCCGCGACGGCTTCGCCGCCGCCGCGGAAGGCGACGTAGTTGATCTTCGACGGATCCACGCCCGCCTCGCGCGCGATCATCGCCGCGGCGATATGCTCGGTCGAGCCGCGCGATCCGCCGCCCCACTTGACGCTGCCCGGGTCCTTCTTCAGTTGCTCGATGACTTCCTTCATCGACTTCAGTGGCGATTCGGCCGGCACCACGAAGACCTGGTACTCGCTGATCAGCCGCGCCAGCGGCGTGGCCGTCGACAGGTTCACCGGCGGCTTGCCGGTGATGATGCCGCCGAGCATCACTGCGCCCATCATCATCATCGCGTTCGGGTCGCCCTTGCTGCTGTTGACGAACTGCGCCAGGCCGATGGCCCCCGCAGCGCCGCCCTTGTTGTCATAGGACACGCTGGCGGCGGCGCCCGCCTCCTGCAGTGCCTTGCCCAGCGCACGACCGGTGGTGTCCCAGCCACCCCCGGGATTGGCCGGAATCATCATCTTGATATTGGCGTTGGCCCAGGCCGTCATCGGCAAGCTGCCGGCAGCTGCCAGCGCGGCCAGGCTCTTCAGAAAGGTGTCGCGGCGCATCGAGGTCTCCATGGGATGGGTTCGGAAGAAGCACGATGTTCGTCGCAAACTCTGTCAGTCGGCTGTCCAAAAACCTAGGGAAAGTGCTGATTCGGCCGTGCGGGCCTGCTGGCGGCGCTGTTGCAGACTCGCTGGCACTGCGTCGCGCGTTCCCCTGCCCGCCATGAAAGTGCTGCTGATCGAAGACAACCCGGCGATGCAGACGACACTGCAGCGCGCGCTGCAGCGCAGCGGCATGCAGGTCGTCGCCTGCACCGATGGCGCACGCGCGCTGGACCGCTGGCGCGCCAGCGTGCCCGACGTGGTGGTGCTCGACCTGAGCCTGCCCGGCCGCGACGGGCTGCAGGTGTTGGGCGACGCGCGTGCCGAGGGGCAGCGCACGCCGGTGCTGATCCTCACCGCCCGCGGCACCGTCGGCGACCGCATCCTGGGGCTGAACAGCGGCGCCGACGACTACCTGCCCAAGCCCTTCGATCTCGAGGAACTCGAGGCGCGGCTGCGCGCGTTGGCACGGCGCGCCAGGCCGGACGAGCTCGGCGCGACGGCGGCCGACGCAGGCGGCTTCTGCGGGCTGCGCGTGGATGCCGAATCCGGCGCCGTCTACCACCATGGCAAGGTGCTGGAGCTGCCGCCGCGCGAAGCCTCGCTGCTGCGCGCGCTGCTGGCGCGCGCCGGGCAGGCGCTGTCGAAGGAGCGGCTGTCGGCGCTGGTCTTTCCCGGCGAGTCCGAGGTGCATGCCGAGGCCATCGAGGTCGTGGCCTACAGGCTGCGCAAGAAACTGCAGGGCACCGGCGTGCAACTGGTCACGCTGCGCGGCCTGGGCTACCTGCTTCAGGCGCAGCCTTGAGTGGCGAGGCTGGCCACCGCCCCGGGCGGCTGTCGCTGCGCAGCCAGCTGCTGCTGGGCATCCTGCTGCCGGTGCTGGTGCTGATCGGCATCAACACCATCAGCCTGTACCGGCAGGCGCTGCGCAACGCCAACCTGGCCTATGACCGCACCTTGCTCGCTTCGGCCAAGATCATCGGCGAGCAGCTCGAGCTCGAGCCCGGCAACCCGGCCGCGAGGCTGCGCGCCACCGTGCCGTACTCGGCGCTCGAGGCCTTCGATGCCGACAACCGCAGCCGCATGTACTACAAGGTCAGCGGCTTCGCGGGCGAGATGGTGTCCGGCTACGAGGAGCTGCCGGCCTGGCGCGGCAAGCTGCCCGTGCAGGGCCCCTATGCCGCGCTGGTCGACTTCTACGACGACCATTTCCGCGGCGAGCCGGTGCGCGTGGCGGTGCTGCTGCAGCCGGTGGCCGGGCGCGAGGGGCACGGCATGGCCACGGTGCAGGTGGCCGAGACGCTGGAGCTGCGCCAGATGCTGGCGCGGCAGATCCTGGTCGACACGCTGTGGCGCCAGGCGCTGCTGGTGCTGGTGATCAGCGCCGTGGTGGTGTGGGTGGTGCAGCGCGCGACCCGGCCGGTGCGCGAGGTCAGCGCCCAGTTGCTGCAGCGGCGCGAGAACGACCTGGCACCGATCGCCGCCGGCCGCGCGCCGCGCGAACTGCTGCCGCTGATCGCCGCCACCAACCAGGTGATGGCGCGTCTGGCGCACCTGCTGGAGCACCAGAAGCGCTTCGTGCGCGACACCGCGCACCAGTTGCGCACGCCGCTGGCCGTGCTGCACACGCAGCTGCAATCGGCGCAGCGTGGCGACGTGGCGGCGGCGCAGGCGCTGCAGGAGATCGAGCGGCACGGTCGAACGCGCCACGCTGCTGGCCAACCAGATGCTGGCGCTGGCCAAGGTGGAGCAGTTGCGCCAGGAAGGCGACACGCCCGTGGTCGACTGGGCCGGGATCACGCGCGCCGTGGCGCTGGACCTGGCGCCGCTGATCGCGCAGCAGCAGCTCGACTTCGACATCGACACGAGCCGGCGCCGGTGCGCGCCCACGAATGGGCGCTGCGCGAGTTGACGCGCAACCTGCTGCACAACGCCATCAAGCTCAGCCCCCGACACGGCCGCCTTGGCGTGCGCCTGGACGCCAGCGCTCGGCAGGCGACGCTGCGCATCGCGGACAGCGGTCCCGGCATCACGCCCGAACTGCGCCAACGGCTGTTCGAGCCCTTCTCCAGCGGCGATCCGCGCAGCGGCTCCGGCCTGGGCCTGACGATCTGCCAGGAGATCGTCAGCACGCTCGGCGGCGAGATCCGGCTCGACAACCGCAGCGACCGCGGCCGCATCACCGGGCTGGACGCGATCGTCAGGCTGCCGCTGGCGGACAATGCTGCGGCATGACCAGTCACCTGCTTGCGCGGCAACGGGAGGCCGCGACTTGAATGCCCCGGCCGCGCCGGGCGGCATGCGCCTGGACAAGTGGCTGTGGGCCGCGCGCTTCTACAAGACCCGGGCGCTGGCGGTCGAGGCCATCGACAAGGGCCGGGTGCAGGTCAACGGCCAGCCCGCCAAGCGTTCGCGCGAACTGCACGCGGGCGACCGCGTGGCCCTGCGGCAGGGCGAACGCGGCGAGATCGCGCGCGAGGTCGAGGTGCTGGGGCTGAGCGAGCAGCGCGGCCCGGCGCCGCTGGCGCAGCGGCTCTACGCGGAAACGCCGTCCAGCATCGCCGCCCGCGAGGCCGCCGCCCAGGCCCGCGCCTACCAGGCCGAGCCGGCCCATGCCATCGAGCAGGGCCGGCCGACCAAGCGCGACCGGCGCGAACTCGTGGCGTGGCAGCGCTGGAGCGCTTCCAGCGACGAGCCGGGGTCCTGAGTCGGCGGCCGCGGTTGCCGGCAAATTGCACGCAATAACCCTCTTGAAGACCGGAGATTCGATCCCATCTGGTTTCGAGTTTTCGCACCCTGTCGCCATGAACCCAAACGAAACCACCCCCCCAACTCCTGCCGACGAGGCCGCGGTCGATGCGGTCGATGCGGCTGCAGACACCCCCAGCACCGACACCCAGCCCAGCGCCGAGCAGCGCCTGGTCGAGTTGGAAGCCAAGCACGCCTCGGTCTCCGACGCCTACCTGCGCGCCAAGGCCGAAGCCGAGAACACCCGCCGCCGCGCCGAGGAAGAGATGTCCAAGGCGCGCAAGTTCGCGGTGGAATCCTTTGCCGAGAACCTGCTGCCGGTGTGCGACAGCCTGGAAGCGGCGATCGCCCTGCAGACTTCAGACAAGCCGGCCACGACGGAACAGATGCTCGAAGGCGTGCATGCGACGCTGCGTCAGCTGAACGCCGCGCTGGAGCGCAGCAGGGTGCTGGCGATCAACCCGCCTGCGGGCACCAAGTTCGACCCGCACCAGCACCAGGCCATCAGCATGGTACCGGCTGACGCCGAGGCGAACACCGTGGTGACGGTGCTGCAGAAGGGCTACCTGATCGCCGAGCGCGTGCTGCGCCCGGCACTGGTCACGGTGGCCGCGCCGAAATGACGCCGCAGGGCTTGAAAGCCGGCAAGTTATCCACAACTCCAATACATCCAGATTGCATCCTCAGGAGCCACACAAATGGGAAAGATCATCGGCATTGACCTCGGCACGACGAACTCGTGCGTGTCGGTCATGGAAGGCAACACCACCAAGGTCATCGAGAACAGCGAAGGCGCGCGCACAACGCCGTCGATCGTGGCCTACCAGGACGACGGCGAGGTGCTGGTCGGTGCCAGCGCCAAGCGTCAGGCCGTCACCAACCCGCGCA
Source organism: uncultured Pseudomonadota bacterium (assembly GCA_963818005.1). Classification (GTDB taxonomy): domain Bacteria; phylum Pseudomonadota; class Gammaproteobacteria; order Burkholderiales; family Burkholderiaceae_C; genus Rubrivivax. The sequence goes on along the minus strand of CAWFQP010000036.1, from coordinate 174,483 downwards.
ACACGCTGTATGCGGTCAAGCGGCTGATCGGCCGCAAGTTCACCGAAAAGGAAGTGCAGAAGGACATCGACCTGATGCCCTACAAGATCGTCGCCGCCGACAACGGCGACGCCTGGGTCGAGGTGCGCGGCAAGAAGCTGGCGCCGCCGCAGATCAGCGCCGAAGTGCTGCGCAAGATGAAGAAGACCGCCGAAGACTATCTCGGCGAGGATGTCACCGAGGCAGTGATCACGGTGCCGGCCTACTTCAACGACAGCCAGCGCCAGGCCACCAAGGACGCCGGCCGCATCGCCGGGCTGGACGTCAAGCGCATCATCAACGAGCCGACCGCCGCGGCGCTGGCCTTCGGCCTGGACAAACACGGCAAGGGCGACCGCAAGATCGCCGTCTATGACCTGGGCGGCGGCACCTTCGACATCGCGATCATCGAGATCGCCGATGTCGACGGCGAGATGCAGTTCGAAGTGCTGTCGACCAACGGCGACACCTTCCTGGGCGGCGAGGACTTCGACCAGCGCATCATCGACTACATCGTCACCGAGTTCAAGAAGGAGCAAGGCGTCGACCTGACCAAGGACGTGCTTGCGCTGCAGCGGCTGAAGGAAGCCGCAGAGAAGGCCAAGATCGAGCTGAGCAACAGCACGCAGACCGACGTCAACCTGCCGTACATCACTGCCGATGCCTCGGGTCCGAAGCACCTGAACATCAAGTTGACCCGCGCCAAGCTCGAAGCGCTGGTCGAGGACCTGATCTCGCGCACCATCGAGCCGTGCAGGATCGCCGTCAAGGACGCGGGCGTGAAGCTGTCCGACATCAATGACGTGATCCTGGTCGGCGGCATGACGCGCATGCCCAAGGTGCAGGACAAGGTCAAGGAGTTCTTCGGCAAGGATCCGCGCAAGGACGTCAACCCCGACGAAGCCGTGGCGGTGGGCGCTGCCATCCAGGGCCAGGTGCTGGGCGGCGACCGCAAGGACGTGCTGCTGCTGGACGTCACCCCGCTCAGCCTGGGCATCGAAACCCTGGGCGGCGTGATGACCAAGATGATCAAGAAGAACACGACGATCCCGACCAAGTTCAGCCAGGTGTTCAGCACGGCCGACGACAACCAGCCGGCGGTGACGATCAAGGTGTTCCAGGGCGAGCGCGAGATCGCCGCCGGCAACAAGAGCCTGGGCGAGTTCAACCTCGAAGGCATCCCGCCGTCGCCGCGCGGCATGCCGCAAATCGAGGTCACCTTCGACATCGACGCCAACGGCATCCTGCACGTCGGCGCCAAGGACAAGGCCACCGGCAAGGAGAACAAGATCACCATCAAGGCGAACTCGGGCCTGAACGAGGCCGAAATCGAGAAGATGGTCAAGGACGCCGAGGCCAATGCCGCCGAGGACCACAAGAAGCTGGAACTGGTGCAGGCGCGCAACGCTGCCGATGCGATGCTGCATTCGGTGAAGAAGAGCCTGGGCGAGCATGGCGACAAACTCGACGCGGCGGAGAAGTCGACCATCGAAGCGGCGCTGAAGGAAGCCGAGGAGTCGCTGAAGAGCGACGACAAGGCGACCATCGAAGCCGCGACCGAGAAGCTGATGACGGCCAGCCAGAAGCTGGGCGAGAAGATGTACGCCGATTCGCAGGCGGCGGCGGCGGCCGCAGCCGCAGGGGGCGCGGGCGGTGCGGAAGCGGCGCACGAGCAGCCGTCGCGGCCGGCAGCGGACGACAACGTGGTCGACGCCGAGTTCAAGGAAGTAAAGAAGTGATCCGCTCCGGCGGCCCCGCCCAAACGCGGGGCCTGACCGGGTGACATCGCCGCGCTGAGGAACTGCCTGCCGAGGGCGGAACCGCAACGCGGCTTCATTGTTTTTCACAGCAGACAACGCATGGCAAAGCGCGACTACTACGACATCCTCGGCGTGCCCCGCAACGCGGAAGAAGAGGACATCAAGAAGGCCTACCGCAAGCTGGCCATGAAGCACCACCCGGACCGCAACCAGGGTGACAAGGCCAAGGTTTCCGAAGAGAAGTTCAAGGAAGCCAAGGAAGCCTACGAGATGCTCACCGACCCGCAGAAGCGGGCGGCCTACGACCAATACGGCCATGCCGGCGTCGACCCCAACATGGGTGGCCGCGGCGGCGCGGGCCCCGAGGGTTTCGGCGGCTTTGCAGAGGCTTTCGGCGACATCTTCGGCGACATCTTCGGCGGTGCGGCCGCCGGCGCGGGCGGCCGGCGGGCCGGTGGCCAGCAGGTCTATCGCGGCAACGACCTCAGCTATGCGATGGAGATCACTCTGGAAGAAGCGGCGCGCGGCAAGGACACGCAGATCCGCATCCCCAGCTGGGACACCTGCGAGACCTGCAAGGGCAGCGGCGCCAAACCCGGCACCAGCCCGAAAACCTGCGCGACCTGCAACGGCAGCGGCACGGTGCACATGCGCCAGGGCTTCTTCAGCATCCAGCAGACCTGCCCGCACTGCCGCGGCAGCGGCAAGATCATCCCCGAGCCCTGCACCACCTGCAACGGCGCGGGCAAGATCAAGAAGCAGAAGACGCTGGAAGTGAAGATCCCTGCCGGCATCAACGAGGGCATGCGCATCCGCTCGGCCGGCAACGGCGAGCCCGGCACCAATGGCGGGCCCAGTGGCGACCTGTACATCGAGATCCGGGTCAAGGCACACGACATCTTCGAGCGCGATGGCGACGACCTGCACTGCACCGTGCCGGTGGGCCTGACCACGGTGACGCTGGGCGGCACGATCGAGGTGCCCACACTCGGCGGCAATGCCGAAATCGATCTGCCCGAAGGCACCCAGCACGGCAAAACCTTCCGCCTGCGCGGCAAGGGCATCAAGGGCATCCGTTCCAGCTACCCCGGCGACCTGTACGCCCACATTGCGGTGGAAACGCCGGTGAAGATCACCGAGCACCAACGCAAGCTGCTGAAGGAACTGGACGAGTCCTTCCGCAAGGGTGGCGACCGGCATTCGCCGAACGAGAAGAGCTGGGCCGACCGGGTCAAGGACCTGTTCAAGTAGCTCAGAAAAGGCTGGCCTGAGGCGCGTCGACGACCGGGCGCCTGAAGCGCGTCAGGTCAAGCTCGATACGCTCGCTGTTCAGGCCGAGACGAACGCAGGCCTTGCTGAAGCGCTGACGCAGCAGCTCAGCCCAGATGCCCTGCCCCGTCATGCGCGAGCCGAAACGTGCGTCGTTGTCGCGGCCGCCGCGCATCTCGCGCACACGCGCCATGACACGAGCCGCGCGCTCGGGGAAATGCTGCTCCAGCCATTGCTGGAACAGCGGGCTCACCTCCCATGGCAGACGCAAAAGCACGCTGAACGCGCGGCTGGCGCCGGCCGCCGCGGCCGCGTCGAGGATGCGCTCGAGTTCCGGCTCGTTGAGGAAGGGGATGACCGGAGACACGCTCACACCGACCGGCACGCCGGCGCGGGCCAGCGTCTGCAGCGTGCGCAGCCGACGCAGCGGTGCCGCTGCCCGCGGTTCGAGCACACGCGCCAACGCCGGGTCGAGCGTGGTGATCGATACATACACGGCCACCAGCTGGTCGGCGGCCAGCGGCGCGATCAGATCCAGGTCGCGTTCGACCAGCGAGGACTTGGTGATCACCGAAAACGCATGTCGGTGCTCAGCCAGCACCTTGACCACCGCGCGCGTGATGCGCAGCCGCCGCTCGGCCGGCTGGTAGGCGTCGGTCACCGAGCCCAGGTTCAGCATCTTCGGACGGTAGCCCTGGCGCGCGAAGGCTTCGCGCAGCCGCTCGGCGGCGTTCACCTTGGCGACGATGCGTGTCTCGAAGTCGATGCCCGGCGACAAGTTAAGGTAGCTGTGCGTCGGCCGCGCGTAGCAGTAGATGCAGCCGTGCTCACAGCCGCGGTAGGGATTGATCGACAGGTCGAAGCCGATGTCCGGCGAATCATTCGGGCTGAGGATGCTGCGCACCTGCTCGTCGATGATCTGCGTCGGCGGCACAGCGGCCTGTTCGCTGGCGCCTCGCTGCAGCGTGTCCCAGCCATCGTCGAAGTCTTCAACCAGTCGCGTGCTGAAACGGTGCGGCAGCGCCCAGCCCGTGCCACGACCCTTCAGCGCATCGCGCGCGGGCTTGGCTTCGATCAGTTCGATGACATGACGCGATCCACGCATACTGTATTTTCATACAGTCTTCGTGCTGGCGCAAGCCACGAGCGCTCAGTAATCTGAGCCCGAGCTGCCCGGGGCCAGGTTGTCAAAACGCGTCAGTGGCTTCAGGAAGGTCAGCCGCAGCGTGCCGACCGGTCCATTGCGCTGCTTGCCGATGATGATCTCAGCCACGCCCGGCTCTTTCGATTCCTTGTTGTAGTACTCGTCGCGGTAGATGAACATGATGACGTCGGCATCCTGCTCGATCGCGCCGGACTCGCGCAGGTCGCTCATCATCGGCCGCTTGTCGGTGCGGCTCTCGACGCTGCGGTTCAGCTGCGACAGCGCGATCACCGGACACTGCAGCTCCTTGGCCAGCGCTTTCAATCCGCGCGAGATCTCGCCGATCTCGGTGGCGCGGTTCTCCTCGCTGCTGCTGTTGCCGCTCATCAGCTGCAGGTAGTCGACGACGATCAGCCCGAGCGTACCGCCGAACTGCCGCGCCATGCGCCGTGCGCGCGCGCGCAGCTCGGCCGAATTCAGCGCCGGCGTTTCGTCGATGAACATCTGCACGCGGCCAAGACGGTCCACCGCTTCGGCCAGGCGCTCCCATTCCTCGTTGCGCAGGGCGCCGGTGCGCAGGTGCTGCTGGTCGATGCGGCCGAGTGAACCGACCATGCGCAGCGCCAGCTGCGCGGCGCCCATTTCCATCGAGAACACCAGCACCGGCAGGCCTTCCTGCACCGCCACGTGTTCGGCGATGTTCAGCGCGAAGGCGGTCTTGCCCATCGACGGACGTGCGGCGAGCACGATCAGGTCGCCCTTTTGCAGACCCGCGGTCATGCGGTCCATGTCGTAGAAGCCGGTGCGCACGCCGGTCACTTCCTCGGCACCATTCTCGGCCAGCTCGTTGACGCGGTCGATGAGCGCGGTGACCAGCTTGTCGATGCCCTGGAAACCCTGGCGGTTGCGCGAGCCTTCCTCGCCGATCTTGAAGATGCGGCCTTCGGCCTCGTCAAGGATCTGCGACACCGCGCGGCCCTGGGTGTTGAAGGCGGTGGTGGCGATCTCGTCGCTGGCGGCGATGAGCTTGCGCAGGATCGCGCGCTCGCGCACGATCTCGGCATAGCGGCGCATGTTGGCCGCGCTCGGCACGCTCTGCGCCAGCGCGTTCAGGTAAGACAGGCCGCCGCAATCGTTCGCCTTGCCGAGGTTCTGCAGGTGCTCGAAGACGGTGATCACGTCGGCCGGCTTGCTGGCATTGACCAGCGCGCCGATGGCGGCGTAGATCAGCCGGTGTTCGTGGCGGTAGAAGTCGCTGTCGCTCAGCAGGTCGGCGGCACGGTCCCAGGCCAGGTTGTCGATCAACAGGCCGCCGAGCACGCTTTGCTCGGCCTCGTTGGAGTTGGGTGGCACGCGCAGGCGCGCGACCTCGCTGTCTTGTGCGCCGGCCCCCGGATCGCGTGCGTCGAAGAGGGTTGACATGGTATTCATCATAGGCCGCAGCGAGGACCGCGCCTGTGGGTAAACTTGTGGATGAACTGCGCGTTGCCTGTGGAAACCGCAGTGCCGAAAACAAGAAGGCCGGGCGATGCCCGGCCTTCGGCGATGGCGGCGCGCCGCTCAGGCCACTTCGCCCACCACCTGCACGCTGATTTCGGCCACCACGTCGGTGTGCGGCGATACCGACACTGCGTGATCACCGGTCACCTTCAGCGGGCCGTTGGGCATGCGCACCTGTGACTTCTGGATGGAAAAACCCATCTTCGTCAGGCCTTCGGCGATGTCGGCATTGGTGACCGAACCGAACAACCGGCCATCCACACCGGCCTTCTGGCTGATGCGCACCACCTTGCCCGACAGCTGCTCTTGCAGCGCCTGCGCAGCAGCCAGCTTTGCGGCGGCGGCCTTTTCCAGGTCGGCGCGCCGCGTCTCGAATTCCTTGATCGCGGCCTCGGTGGCACGGCGCGCGCGTTTGCCCGGGATCAGGAAGTTGCGCGCGTAGCCGTCCTTGACCTTGACCACGTCGCCGAGATTGCCCAGGTTGGCGATCTTTTCCAGCAGAATGATTTGCATGGCGGCTCCGTTCAGACCTTGTGCTGGTCAGAGTACGGCAGCAGCGCGAGGAAACGCGCCCGCTTGATGGCCGTGGTCAGCTGACGTTGGAAGAAGGCGCGCGTGCCGGTCAGGCGAGCCGGCGTGATGCGGCCGTTCTCGCCGATGAAGTCGCGCAGCGTGTCGATGTCCTTGTAGTCGATCTCCTTGACACCGGCGACGGTGAAACGGCAGAAGCGCTTGCGGCGGAACAGCAGCGACTGCTGGTTGCGCTTCGGGCGCTTGTCCTTGGAAAACCGACCTTTACCACGGGGCGGGGGCATAGTGAACTCCTTGTAGATCTATCCGGAAAAGCTAATCTGTCGCTGGCTCGATGGCCGTGACATGGAAGATGAGGCCTCGCCCGTTGCGCGCTGCAGCCAGGAAGCCGGCAAAACTGCCGGCACTGCCCAGTTGCAACGACGCCAGGCTGCGCGTGATGCCGCCGATGGCCACCGACCTGATCTGCATCGATACCTTGCGCGGCTGGCCGTCTTCGCTGAGCTCGGACTCGTGCTTCAGCTCGAAGTCCAGAGCCGGCAAGCCGGCCGGCGTGTAGCGCAAGGCACTGCGTTCGACCAGGCGGGCCGCGAGAACCAGCCGGTTCACGCAGCAGCCACGACGCGCGTCACGCGGACGGCCTCGCTCAGGCCGAGGCGCCCTGCGCTGACGGGCGGCGCGACTCTTCCTTGTCGTTGGCCCTGATCATCAGCGAGGGCGTGGTCGCAGCGCTGTCGCGCGACACCGTCAGGTGGCGCAACACCGCGTCGTTGAAGCGGAATCCCGTCTCCAGCTCAGCCAGCGTGGCGCTACTGCATTCGATGTTGAGACACAGGTAGTGCGCCTTGGCCAGCTTCTGGATCATGTAGGCCAGCTGACGCCGACCCCAGTCCTCGACACGGTGCACCGTGCCGCCGCTGGCTGCCACCAGCGCCTTGTAGCGCTCGAGCATGGCGGGAACCTGCTCGCTTTGATCCGGATGGATCAGCAGGACGATTTCGTAATGACGCATGAACACTCCTTATGGGTTCCAGGACTGGAAGCCGCCCCGAAGCGTCCTCCGTGGCTCGAGGCCCAGGAGCGGGTGCGGCAAGGGAAAAGCCTATAAGTATAACGCAGTCGCATCGACTTTAGGCCAGCTCGCCGTGGCTGGCTTCGGGTCTCCCAGGACGCAAAAAGGGCCCTCGGGTCGCCCCGAAGGCCCAGCAAGGGAGCGGCGCCGCTGCGGCGCCGCTCCGGGCAGGTGTCGACTCAGGCCCGTCCCGCCGCCTTGACGTTCGGGTAGCGCACGTGCTCGACCAGATCCTGCACCGCACGCGACGGCGCCGGCGCGAACAGGCTGACGATGATGATCACCGCAAAGCCCAGCGGCACGCCGAACACGCCGGCCGAGATCGGCAGGATGCCGAACCACAGGTCGACCGGGCTGGTGACGCCGAAGATGCCGCGCAGCCAGAGCCTGGTTCATGACCATGTAGTACACGGTGATGCCCAGGCCGGACACCATGCCCAGCACCGCGCCCCACTTGCTGGCCCGCTTCCAGAACACGCCCAGCACCAGCGCCGGGAAGAAGGCCGCCGCCGCGAACGAGAAGGCCGCCGACACCAGGAACAGGATGTCCGCCGGCTTCTGCGCAGCCACCGCCGCCGCCGCCAAGGCCACCACCAGCAGCAGGGCCTTGGAGATGGCCACGCGGCGCGCGGTGGACGCGTTCGGGTCGATCATCTTGTAGTACAGGTCGTGCGACAGCGCGTTGGCGATGGTCAGCAGCAGGCCGTCGGCGGTGGACAGCGCCGCGGCCAGGCCGCCGGCCGCCACCATGCCTGACACCACGTACGGCAGCCCGCCGATTTCCGGCGTGGCCAGCACGATGATGTCGCCGCCAATGCGCATCTCGCCGAGCTGGAAGATGCCGTCCTTGTTGATGTCGGCCACCGACAGCAGTGCCGGGTCGACCTTCGCCCAGGCCGCGATCCAGCCCGGGCAGCTTGTCGAAGGGCGTGCCGACCAGCACGTTGAAGACCTCGTACTTGACCAGCACCGCCAGCGCCGGCGCGGTGAAGTACAGCAGGAAGATGAAGAACAGCGACCAGGTCACGGAGTCGCGGGCCTCCTTCACCGACGGCGTGGTGTAGTAGCGCATCAGGATGTGCGGCAACGCGGCCGTGCCCACCATCAGGCAGAACACCAGCGCCAGGAAGTTGCGACGCGATTCGTCGAAGGTCTTCACGCGCCGCGGCATCCCCGTTCGGGTCGCCGGCGAACTGTGCCGCATGCCGTGGCATGCCGGCCAGCGGCTTGGCGCGCGCTGCAGCCGCAGCCTGGGCCGAGGTCCAGGCGGCCTTGGCGGCCGCATCGTTCGCAGGCACCGCGGCCAGCGCCTTCTCGGCGGCCTGGATATCGGCCACCGGGGCATTGGCTGCCTTCAGGTCGGCCAGCTTGGCAGTGGCTGCGGCCTTGTCGGCCGCCAGTGCGGCCGGCATGTCCTTCAGCTTCGCGCCCAGGTCGTCGGCCTGCTTCTTGAAGATGGCGATGACCTCCTTCTCCTTCGGGTCGTCAATCAGCCGCTTCTCGGCAGGCGCTGACCTTCTCGAGCTGTTGTCCGTAGATCGCCTGCGGCACCGGCACGCCGGTCTGCTTCACCGACAGCCAGACCACGGGAATCATGTAGGCGATGATCAGGATGATGTACTGCGCCACCTGCGTCCAGGTCACCGCGCGCATGCCGCCCAGGAACGAACACACCAGGATGCCGCCCAGGCCGACGAAGATGCCGATCTCGAAGGCCAGGCCCGACAGCCGCGTGGTGATCAGGCCGACGCCGTAGATCTGCGCCACCACGTACGTGAAGGAGCACAGGATCGCCGCCAGGATGCCGATGAAGCGCGGCAGGTTGCCCTCGTAGCGCGCGCCCAGGAAGTCGGGGATCGTGAACTGCCCGAACTTGCGCAGGTAGGGTGCCAGGAACAGCGCCACCAGGCAGTAGCCGCCGGTCCAGCCCAGGATGAAGGCCAGCCCGCCGTAGCCGGTGAGGTACAGCGTGCCGGCCATGCCGATGAACGAGGCCGCGCTCATCCAGTCGGCGCCGGTGGCCATGCCGTTGTAGACCGCGGGCACGCGTCGTCCGGCGACGTAGTACTCGGCCGCATCGGAGGTGCGGCTCATGATGCCGATGCCGGCATACAGCGCGACGGTGGCAAACAGGAAGACGAAGCCGATCCACTGCCGGCTCAAGCCCATCTGCTCGAAGATCGCCAGCACGATCACGAAGGCGATGAAGCCCCCGGTGTACCAGCCATAGACCTTGTTGAGCTGCTTCTTGAACGCGCGGTTGGCATCGGCGGAAGAGCCGGTGCCGTGTTCGAAACTCAGGCCAGCCATGTCATTCCTCCTCGGCCACGTCGTATTCGATGTCGAGGCGGTTCATGTAGTACGCGTAGTACCCGATGATCACCACATACACCACCAATGCACCCTGCGCCGCAACCCACCAGCTGAACGGCCAGCCGAAGAAGTTGAAGTTCAGGTCGCGCGCGAAATAGGCGACCACGAAGGTCACCACGAACCAGATGAACATCAGGATCCCCGTGATCCGTAGGTTCTTCTGCCAGTAGCTCTGAAGCTTCTCACTGACTTGCATTGCATCACCCCTTTTGGTTGGTCCCAACGGCCGCTGCAGCCCAGCGCACGGCTCAAGGCCCCGTGCTGCCAACGAGAAGTCCGGTCTCGCGCTCCAGTTGCGCGGCGACCTTCGGCTCGAAGCCCTTGAGGTGGCGAATGATCTTCACCGCCTCGTCGGGCTGCTTCCTGTCGACATGAACCCGGGCCAGCTGATACCAGCCGTGAGGACTCATGGGTTGCAGTTCGGTGTTGCGCTTCAGGGCGACGATGGCCTCGTCGAAGCGTTGCATGCGGATCAACACGAGGCCCTGGCCGTACCAGGCGCGGTCGAGTTCGGGGCTGAGTTCGGTGGACCGTTCGGAAGGCCGCCAGCGCCTCGTCCCAGCGCCCCAGCAGCTCGAGCACGAAGCCCTTGTTGAACCAGGTGCGGGCGTCGTCGGCCTTCAGGCGCAGCAGCGCGTCGTAGTCGTCCAGCGCGGCCTGATGGCGGCCGGCCTGGGCATGCAGGTGTGCACGGCTGGCACGCGGGTAGGCGGCGTCGGGATAGCGCCGCGCCATCTGATCGAACACGCTCAGCGCCTGAGCATTGCGGCCCATGACCAGCCACGCCATGGCCTGGCCCTTCAGCCACAGGTAGGCCAGGCCCTTCACTTGCACCCCTCCATGCCTGATTCGACACACAGCGCGATCTTCTCGAAGGTCACGACCGCGTAGACGATGAGCAGCAGGAAGAAGGTGACCACCGGCACATGGCGGTCGTCCACCTGCCTCGGGGTGATCTTGCGCACCAGCAGCGTGAAGGGCTTGCTGACGATCTGCAGCAGCTGGTAGAAGATGTTCTGCTCGCGCTTCGGCCCGGCCAGCACGTACAGAACGCGCCTGGCCGGCCAGGGCCAGCAAGGCGATGTACAGCACCAGTTGCGCGATGTTCAGGAAGCTCAGCATGGGGTTCTTCAGGTCCGGATGGACTTTTTCGTCCCGGCCTTACAGCTTTCTGACAGACGGCGCAAAGCGCTCGCAAGCCCGACTAGGCATTTCCCTAAGGCCGGACCCGAGCGCGGCCTGCACTCAGCGCTTGGCCAGGCGCTGCCAGGTCTCGACCACCGTGTCTGGGTTCAGCGAGATCGAGACGATGCCTTCCTGCGCCAGCCAGTCGGCAAAGTCCGGATAGTCGCTGGGCCCCTGGCCGCAGATGCCGACGTACTTGCCGGTGGCGCGGCAGGCGGTGATGGCGCGCGAGATCAGGGCCTTGACGGCCGGGTCGCGCTCGTCGAAGTCGTCGGCCAGCTGCGCCAGGCCGGAATCACGGTCCAGGCCCAGCGTCAGCTGGGTCAGGTCGTTGGAGCCGATCGACATGCCGTCGAAGTGCTCCAGGAACTGATCGGCCAGGATCGCGTTGCTCGGCACCTCGCACATCATGATCAGGCGCAATCCGTTCTGGCCGCGCTTCAGGCCGCGCTCGGCCAGCATCTCGGTGACCTTCCGCGCCTGGCGCACGGTGCGCACGAAGGGCACCATGATCTCGACGTTGCTCAATCCCATGTCGTTGCGCACCCGCTTGAGCGCCTCGCACTCCATCGCGAAGGCATCGGCGAACTCGGGGCTGACGTAGCGCGAGGCGCCGCGAAAACCCAGCATCGGGTTCTCCTCGTCGGGCTCGTAGCGCGAGCCGCCGATGAGCTTGCGGTACTCGTTGGACTTGAAGTCCGACAGCCGCACGATCACGCTCTTCGGCCAGAAGGCCGCGGCAATGGTGGCGATGCCTTCGGCCAGCTTGTCGACGTAGAAGGCGCGCGGCGACGCGTGGCCACGGGCCACCGATTCCACCGCCTTCTTCAGGTCGGTGTCGATGTTCGGGTAGTCGAGGATCGCCTTCGGGTGCACGCCGATGTTGTTGTTGATGATGAATTCCAGCCGCGCCAGGCCGACGCCCGAGTTCGGCATCTGCGCGAAGTCGAAGGCCAGCTGCGGGTTGCCGATGTTCATCATGATCTTGATCGGGCAGTACGGCATGTCGCCGCGCTGCACCTCGCTGACCTCGGTTTCCAGCAGGCCGTCGTAGACGAAGCCGGTGTCGCCCTCGGCGCAGGACACGGTGACCAGCGCGCCGTCCTGCACCTTGTCGGTGGCGTCGCCGCAGCCGACCACCGCGGGGATGCCGAGCTCGCGCGCGATGATCGCTGCGTGGCAGGTGCGCCCACCGCGGTTGGTAACGATGGCCGCGGCGCGCTTCATCACCGGCTCCCAGTTCGGGTCGGTCATGTCGGTGACCAGCACGTCGCCGCTCTGCACGCGGTCCATCTCGGCGGGCGAGCGGATCAGCCGCACCGGGCCGGTGCCGATCTTCTGGCCGATGGCTCGGCCTTCGGCCAGCACCACGTTCTTCGCGCCATCGCCGGTCAGTCGCCAGCGCTGCTCGACCTTTCCTTCTGCCTGGCTCTTCACTGTCTCGGGCCGGGCCTGCAGGATGTACAGCCTGCCATCCTGGCCGTCCTTGCCCCATTCGATATCCATCGGCCGGCCGTAGTGCTGCTCGATGATCAGCGCGTAGCGCGACAGTTCGATCACGTCGGCATCGCTGAGCGAGTAGCGGTTGCGCAGTTCTGGGGCGGTATCGACGCTGCGAACCAGGTGGCCGCCCGCGGCGCGCTCTTGCTCGCTGGCGAACTCCATGCGGATCAGCTTGCTGCCCAGGCTGCGCCGGATGATCGGGAACTTTCCGGCACGCAGCGTCGGCTTGTGCACGTAGAACTCGTCCGGATTGACGGCGCCCTGCACCACCGTCTCGCCCAGGCCGTAGCTGGAGGTGATGAAGACCACGTCCTTGAAGCCGGACTCGGTGTCGATGGTGAACATCACGCCGGCCGAGGCCAGGTCGGAGCGCACCATGCGCTGCACGCCGGCCGACAGCGCCACGTCGCCGTGCGCGAAGCCCTTGTGCACGCGGTAGCTGATGGCACGGTCGTTGTAGAGGGATGCAAAAACCTCCTTCATCTTGTGCAGCACCATCTCGATGCCGACGACGTTGAGGAAGGTCTCCTGCTGGCCGGCGAACGACGCGTCCGGCAAGTCCTCGGCGGTGGCCGAGGAGCGCACCGCGAAGGACGCGCCGGGGTGGTCGCGCGTCAACATCTCGAACTGCGCACTGACCGCCGCCTGCAGGTCGTCTGGGAACGGCGTGTCGACGATCCACTGCCGGATCATCGCGCCGGCTTCGGCCAGCGCGCGCACGTCGTCGGTGTCGAGCTTGGCCAGCCGCGCCTGGATGCGCTGCGCCAGGCCGTCGTGCTGCAAAAACTGGCGGAAAGCAAACGCCGTGGTGGCGAAGCCGCCGGGCACGGCCACGCCGGAGGCGGCCAGTTGGCTGATCATTTCGCCGAGCGAGGCGTTCTTGCCGCCCACCGACTCGACGTCGGACATTCTCAGGTGCTCGAAGGGTACGACCAGGGCGGTCGCCAGTGCGGTGGATGACATGGGAAGGCTCCGTGATGTGACAAAGGCGGTGCTCCCATGGGGCCGACCGGGCGGCGCACGGCTGCGTCTTGTCGTTCTTCGGGCTGGCCGTGGGCTTGCATGCTCAGGTGTCGACGCGGGGGCTGTTGCGGCGGATTCTAAGGAGTTCTTCCCTATCATCCGCGCACTACTCGGGGGTTCGACGCCCGCCGCCCAGATCATGCCCAATCGCACCGTGTTCTACATCTCCGACGGCACCGGCATCACGGCCGAAACCTTCGGCAACTCGATCCTGGCGCAGTTTCCGACGCGGCCGCGGCACGTGCGCCGGCCTTTCATCGACTCGGTCGACAAGGCCTGGACCGTGCTGGAGGAGATCAACCAGGCGGCCGACCACGAAGGCAAACGGCCGATCGTCTTCATCACGCTGGTCAACGACGAAATCCGCCGCGTACTCACCACCGAGGCCTGCAGGGGCCTGGTGCTGGACATGTTCCGCACCTTCGTCGAGCCCCTCGAAGAAGAGTTCGGCGTCAAGTCCAACCACCGCATCGGGCGCTTTTCCGACGCCGCCAAGAGCGAGGAATACCACGACCGCATCGACGCCATCAACTTCTCGCTGGCGCACGACGACGGCCAGTCGGCGCGCAACCTGGACAGCGCCGACGTCATCCTGGTCGGCGTCAGCCGCAGCGGCAAGACCCCGACCTCGCTGTACCTGGCCATGCAGCACGGCATCAAGGCGGCCAACTACCCGCTGATCCCAGAGGACTTCGAGCGCGGCAAGCTGCCGCCTGCGCTGGCCCAGCACAAGATCAAGTGTTTCGGCCTGTCGATCAACCCGCAGCGGCTTTCGCAGATCCGCAACGAGCGGCGGCCGGGCAGCAAGTACGCGTCGCTGGAGAACTGCCGCTACGAGGTGCTGGAGGCCGAGCTGATGATGCGCAAGTCCGGCATCGCCTGGCTGTCGTCGACGCACAAGTCGATCGAGGAGATCGCCACCACCATCCTGCGCGACATCCGCCCGGACCGGCTGGTCTACTGAGCGTCGCGCTGCCGCACGCTTTCGTGCAGGCAGATGGCCGCCGCGGCGGCCACGTTCAGCGATTCCTCGCCGCCGGGTTGGGCGATGCGCAAGGTCAGCACGCAGCGTGCCATCAGCGGCGCCGACACGCCCTGCCCTTCGTGGCCGAACACCCAGGCGCAAGGCGCCGGCAGCGTGCAGCGGTGAAGCAGCTGCGGCGCATGCGAACTGGTGGCCACCCAGGGCAGCGTCAGCGGCTGCAGATCGTCGAGTTGCAGGCCCTCGTGCAGATGCAGCGCGAAGTGCGCGCCCATGCCGGCACGCAGAACTTTCGGCGACCACGTCGCCGCGGTGCCCTTCAGGGCCACCACCTGCCGCACGCCCAGCGCCGCGGCGCTGCGCAGGATGCTGCCGACGTTGCCGGCATCCTGCAGCCGATCGAGCAGAACCGTGGGGAGGTCGGCTCGCAACGCCGTGCCGGCCGGCCGCTCAATCAGCGCGCCGATGGAAGCCGGCGACTCCAGCGTGCTCAGCTCCTTGAACATCGAATCCGGCAGCAGCAGCACGCGCTGCGCCTGTTCGGCCAGGCCGCGCAGCGCCGGCTGCGCCCAGGCCGATTCGGCCACCAGCACCTGTTGCAGCGGCCGGCCGCGGGCCAGGCAGGCGCGCAGCAGGTGGTCGCCCTCCAGCCAGATCAGGGCGCCATCGCGGCGGTAGGCGCCGGGGTCGCGCAGCGCGCGGCGCACTTGCACCAGGCTGGGGTTGTCGCGCGAGCGGATCGGCAGCGGCACGGCCATCATGGCGCATCGGTCACCAAACGCACCGGCGCGAAGCTGCGCCGGTGCTCGGCGCAGGCGCCATGCGTGCGCAGCGCCAGCAGATGCTCGGCGGTAGGGTAGCCCTTGTGGGCGGCAAAGCCGTACTGCGGGTAGCGCTCGTGCAGCTCCAGGCACAGACGGTCGCGATGCACCTTGGCCAGGATCGACGCGGCGGCGATGGCCTGCACCTTGGCATCGCCCTTGACGATGGCCTGCGCCGGCATGGCCAGCACTGGCAGGCGATTGCCGTCGACCAGCACGCGGTGCGGACGCAATCGCAGCCCGTCGACCGCGCGGCGCATGGCCAGCAAGGTGGCCTGCAGGATATTGAGCCGATCGATCTCCTGTGCGCTGGCCTCGGCCACGCAGCAGCACAGCGCCTTGGCGCGGATCTCGTCATACAGCCGCTCGCGCCGCCGCGGCGACAGCGTCTTCGAATCGGCCAGGCCCTTGATCGGCTGCAGTTCGTCGAGCATCACCGCGGCAGCCACCACAGGGCCGGCCAGCGGACCGCGGCCAGCCTCGTCGACGCCGGCCAGCAGCCCCGGGCCCTGCCAGCCCAGGCCCAGCTGCTCAGGCTTCAAGAACCTGCGCGATCGCATCGGTGGCACAGCGCGCGGTGTCGCGCCTCAACAGCAGGTGCAGTTCGGTGAAGCGTACGGCCAGCCTTTCGGCCCCTGCCGGATCGTCCAGCTGCGCGAGCACGGCATCGGCCAGCGCCGGCGCCGTGCAGTCCTGCTGCAGCAGCTCCGGGACCAGCGCTTCGTTGCACAGGATGTTCGGCAGGCCGACCCACGGCAGGTAGCTCATGCGCCTGAACAGCCAAGCGTTCAGTGCATGCACACGATAGCCGATGACCATCGGCCGCTTGAACAGCGCCGCCTCCAGCGTCGCCGTGCCGCTGGCGATCAGCGTCACGTCGCAGGCGGCCAGTGCCTCGTGCGAGCGGCCGTCGAGCAGTTCCACCGCAAGGCCCGGCGCATGCTCGAGCCGCAGCGCCTGCAGCGCCGCATGCAGCCCGCCGGCAGCCGGCAACACAAAGCGCAAGCCCGGGCGGCGCTGCTGCAGAAGCGCCGCCGCCTGCAGGAACACCGGCCCGACGTGATGCACCTCGCCCCGGCGGCTGCCCGGCAGCAGCGCGACCACCACGTCCTGCTCGGCCAGGCCGAGTGCGGCACGGGCAGCCGCGCGCGGCACCTGCGTTGGAATCAGGTCGGCCAATGGGTGGCCGACGAAAGTCGCGCCGATGCCGGCCCGGTGCAGCAGCGCCGGCTCGAACGGGAACAGGCACAAGACATGGTCGGTGCAGCGCGCGAGGTGCTTGACGCGTCCCCCGCGCCAGGCCCAGATCGACGGACAGACGAAATGCACGCAGCGCAGACCTTCGCGGCGCAGCCGCTGTTCGAGCCCGAGGTTGAAGTCGGGCGCATCGATGCCGACGAAGACCGCTGGCCGTTCACGCAGCAAGCGCGCGCCGAGTTCGCGGCGCATCGACCACAGGGCCGGCACGTGCCCAAGTGCGTCGACGAAGCCGTTGACGGCCAGGCGCTCGCTCGCCCACCAGGACTGAAAGCCCAGCGCCAGCATTCGCGGTCCGCCGATGCCGGCGGCCTGCAGCCCCGGCCAGCGCTCCTGCAAGCCCGACAAAAGCAGCGCGGCGAGCAGGTCGCCCGAAGCCTCGCCGGCCACCATGCCGAAGCGCGGCACAGGTTGTTCGGCCGGGAGCATCGAAGCTTCAGCGCGCGATGCCGCGACTCGCCTGCGCCAGGAAGCCGGTCATCATGGCGACGTCGGCAGCGGCGGCCGGCAGCTCGGCGGCCAGCTGAGCGATCGCCTCGCGGGCCTGCTCGAGCGTGAGCGTCTGGCGGTAGAGCAGCCGATGCATCTGCTTGACGGCGCCGATGCGCTGGGCGTCGAAACCGCGGCGGCGCAGTCCCTCGAGGTTGAAGCCGCGCACGGCCAGCGGGTTGCCGTCGACCATCATGAACGGCGGCACGTCCTGCGACACGGCGCTGGAAAAGCCGATCATCGCGTGCGCACCGACCTTGCAGAACTGGTGCACGCCCGACAGGCCGCCGACGATGACCCAGTCGCCAAGCTGCACGTGCCCGGCCAGCGCCGAGTAGTTGGCCATCACCGCATGGCTGCCGACCTGGCAGTCGTGAGCGATGTGCACGTTGGCCATGATCCAGTTGTCGTCTCCGATCCGGGTCACGCCGGCGTCCTGCACGGTGCCGCGGTTGAAATTGCAGTACTCGCGGATCGTGTTGCGCTCGCCGATGACCAGTTCGGTCGGCTCGCCGGCGTACTTCTTGTCCTGCGGCGCCCCGCCGAGCGCGCAATAGGCGCCGATGCGGTTGTCGCGGCCGATCGAGGTCGGCCCTTCGATGACGCAGTGCGAGCCGATCTTCGTCCCGGCGCCGACCCGCACCGCGGCGCCGACAATCGTGTAGGGGCCGACTTCGACCGTCTCGTCCAGCTCGGCAGCGGCGTCGACGATCGCCGTGGGGTGGATGTGCGCCACGGCCGGTGTCAAGGGGCGCGCCGGATCGCGCACATCATCTCGGCTTCGGCAGCCAGTTCGCTGCCGACACGCGCCTGCGCCTGGAAACGCTGCACGCCCTGGCGCAGCCGCAGCAGCGTGACGTCGAGCAGCAGCTGGTCTCCCGGCTCGACCGGACGCTTGAAGCGGGCATGGTCGATGGCGGCGAAATACACCAGCGTCTTCTCGTCGATCTCGACGCCGGAGCTTTCCAGCGCCAGCAGCGCCGCGGCCTGTGCCAGGGCCTCGAGGATCAGCACGCCCGGCATCACCGGCCGCGACGGAAAGTGGCCGACAAAGAAGGGCTCGTTGATGGTCACGTTCTTCACGGCCAGCAGGCGCTTGCCGAGCTCGAACTCGAGCACGCGGTCGACCAGCAGCAGCGGGTAGCGGTGCGGCAGCTTCTTCAGGATCTGGTGGATGTCCATCGTCATCGGTTCTTGGCCTCGATTGCCCGCACGCGGTTGCGCAGCGCATACAACTGGCGCAGCGTGGCTGCGTTCTTGTCCCACACGCCATTCTCGTCGAAGGGGAACAAGCCGCCGTAGCTGCCCGGTTTGTGGATCGAACGTGTCACCGCGCAGGCTGCGCCGACGTGCACGTGATCGCAGATCTGCACATGTCCGACCACGCCGGCCTGGCCGGCGAAGGTGCAGAACGCGCCGATGCGCGTGCTGCCGGCAATGCCCACGCAGGCCGCCATCGCAGTGTGCGCACCGACGACCACGTTGTGCGCGATGTGCACCAGGTTGTCGAGCTTGACGCCGTGCTCCAGCACCGTGTCGCGCAGCGCACCGCGGTCGACGCAGCTGTTGGCGCCGATCTCGACGTCGTCGCCGATGTCCACCGCACCCAGCTGCTCGATCTTTTCCCAGCGCCCCTCCACCGGCGCGAAGCCGAAGCCGTCGGCGCCGATGACCACGCCGCCGTGCAGGATGCAGCGCGCGCCGATGCGGCAGCGCTCGCCGATCACCACCTGTGCAGCCAGCCGGGTGTGCTCGCCGACGACGGCATGGGCACCGACATGACATTGCGGTCCGATGACCACGCCGCGGCCGATGACCGCGCCTTCGCCGACATGCGCCAGTGCGGCGATGCTGGCTTCGTCGTGAATGACGGCGCCGGGTTCGACGACCGCGCTCGGATGCACGCCCAGAGCCGGCGGCTTGCGCGTGCGAACTGCCCACCACTGCGTCAACCGCGCGTAGTAGAGATACGGGTCGGCGCTGACGATCGCACTGGGCCGCGCGCTCACCGCGTCGCGCTGGGCCGGGCCGACGATCACGCAGCCGGCAGCCGACTGCTGAAGCAGCGCGAGGTAACGCGGACTGGAAAGAAAACCGATGTCATGCAGGCCGGCGGCCTCCAGCGAGGCGATGCCGCGCACGGCGAGCCCGGCATCGCCGAGCAGTTCACCGCCCAGTTGCGCAACCAGTTCGCCGGTGCGGACCTCGAACATCCAGGCCTGCGGGATCGGCGCTCAGCGCGGCGCGGCCGGCGGCGCGCTGTTCAGCACCTTGATCACCTTTTCGGTGATGTCGACGCGCGGCCCGGCGAAGATCGCTTCCTGCAGGATGACGTCGTACTTTTCCTGTTCGAAGATCTGCTTGATGACGCGGTTCGCGCGCTCCACCACGGCCTGCAGTTCCTCGTTCTTGCGCTGCGTCAGGTCCTCCTTGAACTCACGGCTCCTGCGCTGCATTTCCCGGTCCTGTTCGACCAGTTCGCGCTGGCGTCGTGCACGCTCGCTCTCGCTCAGCGTCGGCGCTTCCTTTTCCAGCCTTTCGGCGGCAGCCTTCAGGCGAACACCCTGTTCGGACAGCTCCTTCTCGCGCTTGCTGAACTCGCCCTCCAGGCGGGCTTGCGCCGCCTTTGCCGGTGCGGCCTCGCGCAGCACACGCTCGCTGTTCACGTAGCCGATCTTCAACTCCTGTGCCATGGCCCCGACCGACAACGACAGCAGCGCGGCCGATGCCGTGGCAGCAAGCATCCGGGTGGTCAGCGGCAGCATCTTCATCAGAACCTGGTCCCGATCTGGAATTGGAAAGGTTGGATTCTATCGGTTCCCTGGTACATGACCGGCGTGCCGTAGCTCAGCTTGAGCGGGCCCATCGGCGAGACCCAGCTGATGCCCAACCCGGTGGAAGCGCGCAGGCTGTCCCAGGTGATCGACTGGTCTTCGCCCCAGGCGTTGCCGATGTCGAAGAAGGCAAAGAAGCGCAAGCTCTTGTCGTTGCCCATGCCAGGTACGGGGATGTACAGCTCGGCGTTGACGTTCAGCTTGCGGGTGCCGCCAATGAAGGCCCCGGTCGGGTCGATGACGCCGAGCGAGTTCTGCTCGAACACCCGCACCGACCCGAGACCGCCACTGTAGAAGTTCTTGAACACCGGGTAGTCCCTTGGACCGATGCCGATGCCCCAGCCGATCTCGCCATTCAAGCCGAGTGTCAGGTTGTAGGGCAGCCCGAGATACTGCTGCGCCTGCAGGTTGAACCGGGCGTACTGAAGGTCGCCCAACGCGCTGACCTCGGCATTGGCGCGGTAGAAGCGGCCTTCGGTGGGGAAGATGGCGCTGTTGCGTCCGTCGCGCGACCAGCCCACCGTCAGCGGGAAGGCATAACTCGACGGACCGTACTGCTGGCGGTACAGGAAGTAGCTGTTGGGCAGGAAGTCGTCGTCGCCGACCTGCGTCTGCTCGTAGCCCGCGCCGAAGAAGACCGTGTCCCGCTCGGTAAACGGGACGCCGAAGCGCACCGAGCCGCCCCAGGTGGTGAGGCTGTAGCTGTCGCCGAAGCTGTTGAGCGGGCTGGAGTTGCGGTAGTACAGGTCGAAGCCGCGGGACACGCCGTCCACCGTCCAGTACGGATCCAGGGTGTTGACGACCACCGTCCGGTTGCTCGCGCCGGTATTGATCGACAGGCCCAGGAAGTGGCCCGAGCCGAAGACGTTTTCCTGCTGGATCGAGGCGGTCAGCGTCAGGTTCTCCGCGCTGGAGTAGCCGGCACCGACGGACAGGTTGCCGGTGGGCTTTTCCTCGACGGTGACCACCAGATCGACCTGGTCGGGTGTGCCCGCGACTTCGACGGTGTCGACCGACACCGCCTTGAAGAAGCCCAGCCGGTCGACGCGCTCCTTCGAGACCTTGATCTTCGCGCCGTCGTACCAGGACGCCTCGAACTGCCGGAACTCGCGCCGGATGACCTCGTCGCGCGTGCGCGTGTTGCCGGCCACATCGATGCGTCGCACGTACACCCGGCGCAGCGGATCGGCCACGAAGACCACCGCCACCCGCGCCGCATCCCGGTCGATCTCGGGCCGCGGCTCCACCCGTGCGAAGGCAAAGCCGAAGTTCGCGAACAGGTCGACGAAACGCCGCACGGTGGCGGCCACTTCATCGCCGCGGTACGGGCCGCCGGGCTCGACGCCGACCAGGGCGCGGAACTCATCCTCGCGGCCGAGGAAGTTGCCTTCCAGCCGCACGCCCGTGACGGTAAAGACCTGGCCTTCGCGGATGCTGATGGTGACCGTGATGTCCTGCTTGTCCGGCGAGATCGTCACCTGGGTCGACTCGATCGTGAACTCGAGAAAGCCGCGGTTCAGGTACCAGGCGCGCAAGGTCTCCAGGTCGGCATTCAACTTGGCGCGGGAATAGCGGTCACTCTTGGTGTACCAGCTGAGCCAACCGCTCGGGCTGGCTTCGAACTGGCTCAGCAGCGTCGATTCGCTGAACGCGCTCGCGCCGACGATGCGGATCTCGCGGATGCGCGCGGCATCGCCTTCGGTCATCGTGAAGGTGACGTTGACGCGGTTGCGTTCGATCGGCGTCACCGTGGTCACCACCTCGGCGCCGTAGAGGCTGCGCGACAGGTACTGGCGCTTGATCTCCTGCTCGGCCCGATCGACCAGCGCGCGGTCGAAGGGCAGGCCCTCGCCGATGCCGGCGTCGCGCAGCGACTTCAGCAGCACGTCCTGCTCGAATTCCTTCAGGCCGACGAAGGACACGGTGGCGATGATCGCGCGCTCGTCGACGACGACAACGACGACCTGCTCTTCGATCTCGATGCGCACGTCCTTGAACAGACCCGTGGCAAACAACGCGCGCAGCGCGGTGGCGCCCTTCTCGTCGGTGTAGGTATCGCCAATGCGAACGGGCAGCGCGCCGAAGACCGTGCCCGGGTCGGTGCGCTGGATGCCCTCGATGCGGATGTCCTTGATGACGAAGGGCTCGACGGCATGCGCCGCCGGCGCGAACAGCGCGGCGGCGAGCAGCACGCAGGCCATCACCCAGCGCAACACACTCATGGCGACGCGCGACAGGGACACAAGGGGCATGGGCGAGGAGGTCAATGCAGGCCCAGCAAGCGGGCCACGTCGTTGAAGAGGGCCACCGACATCAGGGCCAGGAGGATGGCGATGCCGCCGCGTTGCAGCCGGCCCAACCACAATTCGGACACGGGACGGCCGGTCAACCCCTCGAAAAGATAATACATCAGGTGTCCGCCATCGAGCATCGGCAACGGCAGCAGGTTGAGCACGCCCAAGCTGACGCTGACCAGCGCCAGGAAGCCGAGGTAGTAGCCGATGCCCTGCTGCGCCGACTGCCCGGCATAGTCGGCGATGGTCAGCGGCCCGCTCAGGTTGCGCAGCGAGGCCTCGCCGACCAGCATGCGGCCGAGCATCCTGACGGTCAGCACGCTCAATTCCCAGGTGCGCTCGACGCCGAGGTGCAACCCTTCCCACACGCCGCGCTGCACGGTCACCATCTCGACCGGCTTGCCGATGAACGCATCGACACGGCCGATGCGCGTGCCGTTCTCGTCCAGAACCCGCGGCAGTACGCTCCACGTCGACGAGACGGCCGTCGCGGTCGATCTGCCAGCGCATCGGCAGTGCCGCGCCGTCGCGCACCGACTGGCGGATGCGCTCGCGCAGGCCCTGCGCGTCGGCCACCGGCTGGCCATCGACATTCAGCACGCGGTCGCCGGCACGCAGCCCGGCGACTGCGGCCGGGCCACCGGCCTTGACCTCGCCCATGACCGCCTCGCTGTACGGCGCACCCAGGCCCACCTGGCGCATCAGCGTGGCATCGACATCGCGCGTGCCCAGGCGCGGCAGGTCCAGCTTCACGGTGCGTGTGCCGCCACCGCGGCGGTCGCCGGCGGACAGTTGCAGCGGCTCGCCATCGAGCACCGCCTGCGTGATCTGCCAGCGCAGGTCGTTCATCGAACGCACGTCGGTCCATTCGTTGCCGTCGCGCGAGACGGCGCGCACCCAGTCGCCCGAACGCAGCCCGGCCTGCTCGGCCACGCTGGCCGGCAGCGGCGCGCTGATCACCGCACGCGGCTCCTCGGTGCCCAGCCACTGCGCCGCGGCGAACAGCAGCACGGCCAGCAGCAGGTTGGCGGCCGGCCCGGCGATGACGATGGCCGCGCGCCGCGACAGCGGCTGGCGGTTGAAGGCGCGGTGCAGCTCGTCGGCCGGCACCGGCGCCTCGCGCTCGTCGAGCATGCGCACATAGCCGCCCAGCGGCAACGCCGAGACGACGAACTCGGTGGCGTCGGGCCCACTCTGGCGGCGCCACAGCACGCGGCCGAAGCCGACCGAAAAGCGCAGCACCTTCACGCCGCAGGCCACCGCCACGCGGTAGTGGCCGTATTCGTGCACCACCACCAGGATGGCCAGCGTGACCAGGAAGGCCAGCACGGTGGTGATCATCGCGCCAGCTCCAGTGCACGCTGCCGCGCGTGCGCGCGGGCACGCTCGTCCAGCGCCAGCAGGTCGTCCAATGCCGGCGCCTCGCCCAGCTGCGGCAGCACCGCGGCAATGGTCTCGGCGTTGATGTGGTGGATCGCATCGAAGCCGATCTGCCGGTCCAGGAAGGCGGCCACGGCCACCTCGTTGGCCGCGTTCAGCACCGTGGTGCTGCCCTCGGGGCCGCGCAGCGCGGCCCACGACAGATGCAGCCCGGGGAAGCGCTGCGCGTCGGCGTCCTCGAAGGTCAGCGCCGCCAGCGTGCTGAAGTCCAGGCGCGCCGCGCCGGACTCGATGCGCTGCGGGAACGACAGCCCGTAGCTGATCGGGCCGCGCATGTCGGGCGTGCCCAGCTGCGCCAGCACGCAGCCGTCGCGGCACACCACCATCGAATGGATGATGCTCTGCGGATGGATCACCACCCGCACCTGCTCGGGTGCCAGGTCGAAGAGCCAGCGCGCCTCGATCACCTCCAGCGCCTTGTTCATCATCGTCGCCGAATCGACCGAGATCTTGCGGCCCATCACCCAGTTCGGATGGGCGCAGGCCTCATCGGGCGTGACGCTGTGCAGCGTGGCCGGATCGCGGGTGCGAAACGGCCCGCCCGAGGCGGTGAGCACGATGTGGTCGACGGTCTGCGGCCACTGGCTGCGCTGCTGCGGCAGGCACTGGAAGATCGCCGAATGCTCGCTGTCGATCGGCAGCAGCGTCGCGCCGCCCTCCTTCACCGCGCGCATGAACAGCGCGCCGCCGACCACCAGCGCCTCCTTGTTGGCCAGCAGCAGCCGCTTGCCGGCGCGGGCCGCGGCCAGGCACGGCGGCAGGCCGGCCGCGCCGACGATGGCCGCCATGACGCTGTCGACCTCGGGGTCGGCCGCCATGTCGCACAGCGCCTGCGCGCCGCTGAGCACCTGGGTGGCCACGCCTTGCTCGCGCAGTGCATCGCGCACCACGCGGGCACGGGTTTCGTCGGGCACCACCGCCCAGCGCGGCTGCCAGCGTCGGCATTGGGCGATGAGTTCATCGATGCGCTGCATCGCGCTCAGGCCCAGCACCGAGAAGCGCTCGGGGTGGCGCGAGACCACGTCCAGCGTGCTGGTGCCGATGGAGCCGGTGGAGCCGAGAATCACGAGTCGCTGGCGCTGCACGGGCGATCGGTCCTTCAAAGGCTGAGCAGCGCCAGCGACAGCGGGAACACCGGCAGCAACGCGTCGACACGGTCGAGCACGCCGCCATGGCCGGGCAGCAGCCGGCTGGAGTCCTTGGCACCGGCGGCGCGCTTGACCAGCGACTCGACCAGGTCGCCGACCACGCTCATGCCGGCCAGGAAGGCCAGCGCCGCCAGGCCGCCGAGCAGGCCCAGGTGGGCCAGCAACTGACCGTACAGGCTCAGCGCTGTCGGCGTTGAAGTGCGATTCCATCGCGCGCCAAGCCAGCGTCAGCACGAACACGCCGGCCATGCCGCTGTACACGCCTTCCCAGCTCTTGCCTGGGCTGATGCTCGGCGCGAGCTTGCGTTTGCCGAAGCGGCGCCCGCCGAAGTAGGCGGCGATGTCGGCCACCCACACCAGGCAGAACACCGACAGGATGAAGTTGATGCCGATGCTGCGCGCATGGCTCATCGCCAGCCAGGCGGCCCACAGCGCCGCCAGGCCCAGCGCCAGGCGCGCCAGCCGCGGCAGCTGCGGCCACAGCGACGGGCCGCTGCGCAACGCCAGCGCACCGCCCACCACCCACACTGCGGCCGCCAGCCACCAGGCCATCGCCGGCGGTTGCAAGGACCAGCCCGCGGCCAACGCCGCGGCACAGGCCAGCGCCAGCCCAAGGCCCATGCCCAGCGACGGGGCCATGCGGCACTGGTTCAGGCGTCGCCCACTCCCAGCCGGCGGCGCCGATCAGCAGCAGGGTCAGCAGGTTGAAGGGCCAGGCCAAGCGGCGCAAGCAAGCGCTGGCACCAGCAGCGCCAGCAGCACGACCGCGGTGAGGACGCGCTGTCCGAGCATCGACGTCAGATGCCCTGGGGCACCAGTTCTTCCGTCGGGATGCCCCCGATAGCGCCGGTCGCGCTGCCTGTAGGCCTGGATGGCCGCGTCGATGTCGGTCTCGTCGAAATCCGGCCACAGGCGCTCGGTGAAGACGAACTCCGAATAGGCCGATTGCCACAGCAGGAAGTTGCTGATGCGCATCTCGCCGCCGGTGCGGATGAACAGGTCCGGGTCGGGGGCGAAACTCAGCGCCATGTAGCGCGACAGCGCCGCTTCGTCCAGCGCCTCGGGGTGCACGCCGTCGAGCATGGCATGGCGGCAGGCCTGCACCATGTCCCAGCGGCCGCCGTAGTTGAAGGCCACCGACAGGTTGATGCGCGTGTTGTGCGCGGTGCTGCGCTCGGCGTACTCCCAGGCGTCGCGCAGCTTGTTCGAGACCTTGGAGCGGTCGCCAACGATGCGCACGCGCACGCCGTCGCCGGCCAGCTTGGTCAGGTACTTCGACACCGCCACCAGCACCAGGCCCATCAGGCCGGAGACTTCCTCGGACGGGCGCTTCCAGTTCTCGGACGAGAAGGCAAACACCGTCAGGTAGTCGACGCCGCGGTCGGCGAAGGCATTGACCGCGCGCACCAGCGCATCGACGCCCTGCTTGTGGCCGTAGACGCGCGGCATGTAGCGCTTGCGCGCCCAGCGGCCATTGCCGTCCATGACCACCGCCACATGGCGCGGCACGGTGGAGTCGCGGGGCGTGTCGGAGAAGTTCACGGCGTCGGCAGTGGGCCGGACTCAGACCGCCAGGATCTCGGCTTCCTTGCCATGCACCAGGCGGTCGACCTCGGCGATGGTGCGGTCGGTGAGCTTCTGCACCTCGTCCTGCGCGCGGCGCTCGTCGTCCTCGGTGGCCAGCTTGTCCTTGAGCAGCTTCTTCAGGTGCTCGTTGGCGTCGCGGCGCAGGTTGCGCACCGCCACCTTGGCTTCCTCGCCGGCGTGGCGCACCACCTTGGTCAGCTCCTTGCGGCGCTCTTCGGTCAGCGGCGGCATCGGCACGCGCACCAGGTCGCCCTGCGAGGCCGGGTTCAGGCCCAGGCCGGATTCGCGAATGGCCTTCTCGATCTTCGCGCCCATGCCCTTTTCCCAGGGCTGGACGCCGATGGTGCGCGCGTCGATCAGCGTGACGTTGGCCACCTGGCTGATCGGCACCTGCGAGCCGTAGTAGTCGACCTGCACCTGGTCGAGCAGCCCGGGGTGGGCGCGGCCGGTGCGGATCTTCTGCAACTCGGCCTTGAAGGCCTCGACCGAGCGGGCCATCTTGTGTTCGGCGGTCTGCTTGATGTCAACAATGCTCATGATCACCACACGATGAGTCAAACGTGCACCAGGGTGCCCTCGTCCTCGCCCAGCACCACGCGCTTCAGCGCACCCGACTTGAAGATGCTGAACACCTTGATCGGCAGCTTCTGGTCGCGGCACAGCGCAAAGGCGGTGGCGTCCATCACCTGCAGGTTCTTGGCAATCGCCTCGTCGAAGCTGATGTTGGCGTAGCGCGTGGCTGCAGGGTCCTTCTTCGGGTCGGCGGTGTAGACGCCATCGACCTTGGTGGCCTTCAGCACCACCTGCGCGCCGATCTCGGCGCCGCGCAGCGCCGCGGCGGTGTCGGTGGTGAAGAAGGGGTTGCCGGTGCCGGCGGCGAAGACCACGATCTTGCCCTCTTCCAGGTACTGCAGCGCCTTCGGCCGCACGTAGGGCTCGACCACCTGCTCGATGGCGATGGCCGACATCACGCGCGCGGTCATGCCTTCCTGGCGCATGGTGTCGGCCAGCGCCAGCGCGTTCATCACCGTGGCCAGCATGCCCATGTAGTCGGCGGTGGCGCGGTCCATGCCCACCGAACCGCCGGCCACGCCGCGGAAGATGTTGCCGCCGCCGATGACCACCGCCACCTCGACGCCCAGCGCGGTGACGTCCTGGATCTCGCGCACCATGCGCACGATCGTCGCGCGGTTGATGCCGTAGGCATCGTCGCCCATCAGGGCTTCGCCAGACAGCTTCAACAGGATGCGCTTGTACGCCGGCATGCAACGGGTTCCGATCAGCGATGGAGGCAAGTGTAAGGCGCGCCGGCAGGCTCCCGGCGCCGGGCAAAGCTCACTGTGCCTTGGCAGCCGCCACCTGGGCCGCCACTTCGGCGGCAAAGTCGTCGGCACGCTTCTCGATGCCCTCGCCCACCACGTAGAGCGTGAAGCCCTTGACGGTGGTCTTCTTGTCCTTGAGCATCGCGCCCACGGTCTGCTTGCCGTCGGCCGCCTTGACGAAGGCCTGGTCGAACAGCGAGACCTCCTTCAGGAACTTCTGCACCGCGCCGTCGACCATCTTGGCGACGATCTCGGCCGGCTTGCCGGATTCTGCGGCCTTCTCGGCAGCGATCTTGCGCTCCTTGTCGACCAGTTCCGCAGGCACCTCGGCCGAGGACAGCGCTGCCGGCTTCATCGCCGCCACGTGCATGGCCACATCCTTGGCGGCGACCTCGTCACCGTCGAACTCGACCAGCACGCCGATGCGCGTGCCGTGCAGGTAGCGCGCCAGTCGGGCCGCCGTCGGCATAGCGCTTGAAGCGACGCACGCTGATGTTCTCGCCGATCTTGCCGATCAGGCCCTTGCGCACGTCGTCGACGGTGGGCCCGAAGCCGGCTTGCGACAGCGGCAGCGCGGCCAGCGCGGCCAGGTCGGCCGGGTTGCGGCTGGCCACCAGGTCGGCCACCGCCTGGCTGAAGGCCAGGAAGTCGTCGTTCTTCGAGACGAAATCGGTCTCGCAATTCACTTCCACCAGCGCGGCTCCCTGGCCGTGGGCCGACGCGGCGACCACGCCTTCCGCGGTGATCCGCGACGAGGCCTTGCCGGCCTTGCTGCCGAGCTTGACGCGCAGGATCTCCTCGGCTCGCTCCATGTCGCCGTCGGCTTCGGTCAGGGCCTTCTTGCATTCCATCATCGGCGCATCGGTCTTGGCGCGCAGCGCGCCGACCATGCTTGCGGTAATTGCGGACATCTCTTTACTCCATGACAAACCCGGCCGGCGCGAATGCCGCGGCAAGCCGGTGGTGGGTCGCCGGCAGCCCGACGCGGCCGTTCAGGCCGGCATCGGGCACACCGGCACCCGCGTTCAGGCGCCTTCGCGCACCTCGACGAATTCGTCCCCGGCGGCACTGACAGCCTGCACCACGTCGCTGGTGGCGTTGGCCTTGCCTTCGAGCACGGCGTCGGACACGGCGCGCGCATACAACGCGACGGCCTTGGCCGAATCGTCGTTGCCGGGGATGACGTAGTCGATGCCGATCGGCGAGTGGTTGGTGTCGACCACGCCGATCAGCGGAATGCCCAGCTTCTTGGCTTCGGCAATGGCGATCTTGTGGTAGCCGACGTCGATGACGAACATCGCGTCCGGCAGCGCGTTCATGTCCTGGATGCCGCCGATGTCCTTCTCGAGCTTGGCCAGCTCGCGCGCGAACATCAGGCCTTCCTTCTTGATCATCTGGTCGATGCCGGCTTCCTTCTGCGCCTGCATCTCCTTCAGCTTCTTCAGCGAGGCCTTGACCGTCTTGAAGTTGGTCAGCATGCCGCCCAGCCAGCGCTGGTCGACATAGGGCATGCCGCAGCGCTGCGCTTCCAGGGCGATGACCTCGCGCGCCTGGCGCTTGGTGCCGATCATCAGGATCGTGCCGCGCTTGGCGGCCAGCTGGCGCACGAACTTCATCGCGTCGAGGAAGAGCGGCTGCGTCTTCTCGAGGTTGATGATGTGGATCTTGTTGCGATGGCCGTAGATGTACGGGGCCATCTTGGGGTTCCAGAAGCGCGTCTGGTGTCCGAAATGGACACCGGCTTCCAGCATCTCACGCATGGATACAGTCATGTTTACTCCGAAGGTTGGGTCTTGAACTCCGGCCTACAACCGCCCTCAGGGAGGGCGGCACCGTTCGGTGGCCGGGTTCGCGGCGTCGTCTGCTGAAGGCGCTGCAGCTGCTGCGACAATCGTCGCGATGCACGCATCAGCAAACACTGAAATTCTAGCACGCGGGCCTGCCGCCGACCTGGTCAGCGCAGCGGCCGAAGTGGCCGCCGGCCGGCTCGCTCGCCGCCGCAGACCTGGAGCGCGCCATCGCCGCCGCCGACGCACCACCCTGCCGCCATGCCTTCGTGCGCCGTTTCGATGCCATGGCGCGCGCTGCGGCCGCGGCGGTGGACGCGCAGCGTGCCGCCGGCGCACCGGTGCCGCCGCTGGCCGGGCTGGCGGTGTCGGTGAAGGACCTGTTCGACGTGGCCGGCATGCCCAGCACGGCGGCTTCGAAGTCGATGGCCGACGCCGCACCGGCCGCGGCCGACAGCCCGGCGGTGGCGCGGCTGCGCAGTGCCGGCGCCGCACTGATCGGCCACACCAACCTGACCGAATTCGCCTTCTCCGGCATCGGCATCAATCCGCACCATGGCACGCCGGCCAATGCCGGCACGCTGGCGCTGGACGCCACGCCGCGCATCCCCGGCGGCTCGACCTCCGGCGGCGCGGTCACCGTGGCGGCCGGGGCCGCCTGGGCGGCGCTGGGCTCGGACACGCGCGGCTCGATCCGCGTGCCGGCTGCGCTGCATGGCCTGGTGGGCTTCAAGAACACCCAGGCGCTGACACCCAATGAAGGCTGCCTGCCGTTGTCCTTCACGCTCGACACTGCCTGCGCCATCACGCGCAGCGTGCGCGACGCAGTGCTGCTGCACGAGGTGCTGGCGGCGCGACGGGTGACCCTGCGCGGCCGGCCATTGCGCGCGCTGCGCCTGGCGCTGCCGCTGGGCGGCATGCTCGACGGCCTGGATGCCACCGTGGCGCGCGCCTTCGAGCGCTGCCTGGGGCGGCTGCGCGGTGCCGGAGCCGAGATCGTCGAAGTGGCGCTGCCGGACGACGACCTGCCGGCCGTCAGCAGCGGCCAGATCGGCGCGGCCGAGGCCTGGGCCTGGCACCGCGGCCGCCTCGATGCACGCCAGGCCGACTACGACCCGCGCGTGCTGGCGCGCATCCGCAGCGGCAGCGGCATCGGCGCGGCCGACTACATCGACCGTCTGCAGGCGCGGCGCCGCTGGATCGCGCAGGTGGAAGCCTCGGCCCGCGGCATCGACGCCTTCATCTGCCCGACGGTGCCGATGGTCGCGCCGCCGCTGCAGACGCTGCTCGACGACGACGAGGCCTTCTTTGCGGCCAATGCGCTGCTGCTGCGCAATCCCTCGGTCGTCAACTACCTGGACGGCTGCGCGCTGACGCTGCCCTGCCAGGGCGAGGACGAACTACCCGTGGGCCTGATGGTCTGGGCGCCTTCGATGTGCGACGACACCGTGCTCGACGTCTCGCTGGCCATCGAGCGCGAGCTCGCGGCCCCGGGGCACTGACAGCGTGCGCGTCGCCGTCATCGGCGCCGGCATCGTCGGCGTCACGAGTGCGTTTGAACTCGCCGCCGACGGACACGAGGTCACGGTCTACGAACGCCATGCCGGCGTGGCCAGCGAGACCAGCTTCGCCAACGCCGGCGTGATCGCGCCAGGATACGTCACTCCATGGGCGGCGCCGGGCATGCCAATGAAGGTGCTGCGCCACCTGTTCGGCCCGCATGCGCCGGTGCGCTTCGGCGGCGCCAACGTGCTGGGCCAACTGCCATGGATCTGGCGCTGGTGGCGTGCCTGCCGCCCGGCGGTCTACCAGGCCAACCGTGGTCGCCTGTACCAGCTGGCGCTCTACAGCAGCCAGCGCCTGCATGCGCTGACCCAGGCGCTGGACCTGGAATACGAACAGGCGCGCGGCGTGCTGGTGCTGCTGCGCGGCGCGCGCGATCTGGCCCAGGCCCAGGCCTCGCTGCGCATGCTCAGCGAACTGCAGGTCGCCTTCGAACTGCTCGACGCGGCGCAGTGCCACCAGCTGGAACCCGGGCTGAACACGGCCATGCCGCTGCAGGCTGGCATCTCGCTGCCACAGGACGAAGTCGGCAACTGCCGCCAGTTTGCGCACCTGATCAAGGCGCAGGCGCAGAGCCATGGCGCGCGCTTCCTGTTCCAGCATGAGGTGCTTTCGCTGAGTCCGGGCACCAGCCCCCGGCTGTCGTGCCGCGACTTGGCCAGCGGCAGCGCAAGCGAAGCCGTCTTCGACGCTGTGCTGCTGTGCACGGGCCACCAGAGCGCGCGCTTGCTCAAATCGATGGGCCTGTCGCTGCCGATCGCACCGGTGTACGGCTACTCGGTGACCGCGCCGCTGAGCCAGAGCGAACTGCCCACCTCGCTGGGCCCGCGCGGCGCCGTCATGGACGAGAAATTCAAGGTCGCCATCTCGCGGCTCGGCCAGCGTATCCGCGTGGCCGGCAGTGCCGAGACTCGGCGGTGCACCCGGCCGCATGAACGACGCCGCACTGCGCACGCTGTACAAGGTGCTGGACGACTGGTTTCCGGGCGCGGCGCGGCTGTCGCAGGCCAGCGCCTGGAAGGGTGCGCGGCCGATGCTGCCCGACGGCCCGCCGGTTCTCGGCCCGAGCCGCAGCCCGGGCATCTGGCTGAACCTGGGCCACGGCTCCAGCGGCTGGGCCTTGTCCTGCGGCTCGGCGCGCATCGTCGCCGACCTGATGGCTGCGCGCGAGCCGGCCATCGACCTCAGCGGCCTCGGGCCGCAGCGGCTGAACGCCTGATCGGCGGCCATGGCTGCCGCACAATGCAGCGATCCGCCATGTCCGCGCCCTCCCCCGTCCGACCGATCCGCATCCTGCCCGGTGATGCGCCGGCGCCGCTGCACGACGCAGCGGCCTCGCGCGCGATCGAAGCCGCGGCGCTGGCCCGGCACGCGCCCCATGCGCTGATGCAGCGCGCCGGCCTCGGCGTCGCCCGCCTGGCGCTGGCCGTGTCCCCGCATGCGCGGCGCGTCTGGGTGGCCTGCGGGCCGGGCAACAACGGCGGTGACGGGCTGGTCGCCGCCACCCATCTGCACCGCGCCGGACTCGATGTCACGGCCACGCTGTTCGGCGATGCGCAACGCCTGCCCGACGACGCCCGTCTGGCGCTGGCCGCGGCCATGCAGTCCGGCGTGCCGCTGGCTGCGCAGCCGCCCGCCGAGCCAGCCGACCTGACGATCGACGCGCTGCTCGGCCTGGGCGCGTCGCGCGCGCCACAGGGCGCGATCGCCGAGGCCATCGCCGCTATCAATGGCATGGCGACGACGGTGCTGGCAGTCGACCTGCCTTCGGGGCTGCATGCCGACACCGGCCAGCGCCTGGGCGCAGCAGCAGTGCTGGCGACGCACACGCTGTCGCTGCTGACGCTGAAGCCGGGGCTGTTCACGGCATTGGG
This sequence comes from uncultured Pseudomonadota bacterium, assembly GCA_963818005.1. Lineage (GTDB taxonomy): Bacteria > Pseudomonadota > Gammaproteobacteria > Burkholderiales > Burkholderiaceae_C > Rubrivivax. Next base: position 141,707 of record CAWFQP010000036.1, on the reverse strand, counting down.
CCGTGACCATGCCGGACAGGTCTGGTACGACCCGCTGGGCGTGGCGGCCGACGACGTGCCGCCGGCAGCGATGCTGAGCGGCGCCGATGCGATGCATGCGCTGCCGCCGCGCGCCCACGCCAGCCACAAGGGCAGCCACGGCGACCTGGTCGTGGTCGGCGGGGCGCCCGGCATGACCGGCGCGGCACTGCTGGCGGCGCGCGCCGCGCTGGCCAGCGGCGCCGGGCGGGTGTTCGTCAGCCTGCTCGATGCCGCCGGCATGGCCTGCGACCTGCAACAACCGGAAGCGATGTTCAGGCCGCAGTGGTGGCGCGGCGACCCGGCCACGCTGGCGCGATGCACGGTGGTCTGCGGCTGCGGCGGCGGCATGGCCGTGCGCGAGGCGCTGCCGGTGCTGCTGTCGCGCTGCCCGCGGCTGCTGCTCGATGCCGACGCGATCCATGCCGTGGCCGCCGACGAGGCCTTGGCGCAGGCGCTGCAGGCGCGCGCAGCTCGCGGCCAGGTGACGGTGCTGACGCCGCACCCGCTGGAAGCCGCGCGGCTGCTGGGCTGCGATGTCGCCGCGGTGCAGGCCGATCGTCTGCTTGCCGCGCGCTCGATGGCGCAGCGCCATGGTTGCATGGTGCTGCTCAAGGGCTCGGGCAGCGTGATCGCCTTGCCCGATGGCAGCGCGTGGATCAACCCCACCGGCAACGGCCTGCTGGCCGGCGGCGGCACCGGCGACGTGCTGGCCGGCTGGGCCGGCGGCTTCTGGGCCCAGCTGGCCGCGACGCGAGGCGATGCGCCGTCGGCACAGCAGGCGCTGCTGGCGGCAGCGTGGCTGCACGGCCGCGCAGCCGACCTGTTGCTGGCGCGCTCGCCCACCAGCCTGGCGTTGCGCGCTGGCGCGCTCACGGAAGCGATGCGCGAGGCCGCCGCTGCGCGGCGCCAGCAGCCGTAGCCTCAGCGGCGTGTGCGCGTCGGCGTCTTGCGGTCGCGCGTACTGCGTGGCGCCTTGGCCACGGCTGCCCCCGACAAGGCCGTCTTCTTGCCGGTCTTGCGCCGCGCCGCAGCCTTGCCGGCGCGGTCGGCCTCCTGCACCGAGGCCAGTTCCTCCACCGCATTCTGCGCCCGGGCTCGCTCGCCGCGCGCGCGCGTCAGCGGCAGGCCCGGCTCGCTGTCGCGCACCAGGCGGAAATCGATGCGCCGGCTGTCCAGGTCGACCCGACTGACCTGCACGCGCACCCGCGTGCCCACGGCATAGCGCGCGCCGGAGCGTTCGCCGCGCAGTTCCTGATGCACCTCGTCGTAGCGGTAGTACTCGCCGCCCAGTTCGGTGATGTGCACCAGGCCTTCGACATACAGCGCGTCGAGCGTGACGAACAGGCCGAAGCTGGTGATGCCGCTGACGGTGCCCGAATACTCTTCGCCCAGGTGCTCGCGCATGAAGCGGCACTTCAGCCAGGCCTCGACGTCGCGCGAGGCTTCGTCGGCGCGGCGCTCGTTGGCGCTGCAGTGCGCGCCGGCCAGTTCCCAGGTTTCCAGCTCCTTGCTCATCGCCTTGGCCGGCTTGGCCGGGCCCTTGCCGGGCCGGCGCGTCGGCGCCGGCGGCATGCGCGCCACCAGTGCGGCATCGAGCTGGTAGCGCTTCTCGCCCAGGATGGCCTTGATGACGCGGTGCACCAGCAGGTCCGGATAGCGGCGGATCGGGCTGGTGAAGTGCGCATAGGCGCCGTAGGCGAGGCCGAAATGCCCGGCATTGGCGCTGGTGTACACCGCCTGCTGCATCGAGCGCAGCAGCATGGTGTGGATCTGCGTCACGTCGGGCCGGTCCTTGGTGGCCAGCGCGATGGTCTGGATCTCGCCGGGCGTCGGGTCGTCGCTCAGGTGCAAGCCGATGCCGAGCGCGCGCAGGTAGTTCTGCAGCGTCACGCGGCGTTCGGGCGTGGGGCCCTCATGCACGCGGAACAGCGCCGGATGGTCGGCCGCCGCGATGAAGCCGGCTGCACATTCGTTGGCCGCGAGCATGGCTTCCTCGATCAGCTTGTGCGCCTCGTTGCGCGTGCGCGGCACGATCTTCTCGATGCGGCCGTTCTCGTCGCAGACGATCTGCGTCTCGGTGGTCTCGAAGTCGACCGCACCGCGCTTGGCACGCTGCTTCAGCAGCGCGCGGTAGACCTCGTGCAGGTGCAGCAGGTGCGGCACCAGGTCGGCGCGCTTCTGCGCCTCGGGCCCGCGGGTGTTGGCCAGCACCGCCGCCACCTCGGTGTAGGTCAGCCGCGCGTGCGAGCAGATGATCGCCGGATAGAACTGGTAGGCATCGATCGCGCCTTCGCCGTCGATGACCATGTCGCAGACCATCGCCAGCCGGTCCTGCTCGGGGTTCAGAGAGCACAGGCCGTTGGACAGCTTCTCCGGCAGCATCGGGATGACGCGGCGCGGGAAGTACACCGAGGTGGCGCGCTCGTAGGCATCGTCGTCGATGGGCTCGCCGGGCTTGACGTAGTGGCTGACGTCCGCGATGGCGACGATCAGCCGCCAGCCCTTGAACAGGCTCTTGCCGCGCCCGCGCGTGAAGGGCTCGCAGTACACCGCGTCGTCGAAGTCGCGTGCATCCTCGCCGTCGATGGTGACCAGCGGCACGTCGGCGAGGTCGATGCGGTGGCGCCGGTCAGTCGGGCGCAGCTTGTCGGGCAGCGACGCGGCCTGGGCCAGCGTCTGTGGCGAGAAGCGGTGCGGCACCTCATACTTGCGCACCGCGATCTCGATCTCCATGCCGGGGTCGTCGATCTCGCCCAGCACCTCGATGACGCGGCCCATCGGCTGCGAGTACATCGATGGCGGCTCGGTCAGCTCGATCGACACCACCTGCCCGACCGCGGCATTGGCGGTGGCGTTCTTCGGCACCATGATGTCCTGGCCATAGCGCCGGTCCTCGGGCGCCACCAGCCAGATGCCGGCTTCGTGCAGCAGCCGGCCGATGATCGGCGCCTTGCGCCGCTCGATGATGTCGAGCACGCGCCCTTCGGGGCGGCCCTTGCGGTCGTAGCGCACGATGCGCACACGCACGCGGTCGCGGTGCAGCACGGTGCGCATCTCCTGCGGGGACAGGTAGATCATCGGCTGTGCGTCGTCGCGACGTACGAAGCCGTGCCCGTCCTGGTGGCCTTCGACCTGGCCTTCCACTTCGCTGAGCAATGCAGCGCCGGGAACGCCAGGGGCCGGATTGATGGTTTCTTTGATGATAAAATCTTTCGTTGTAGTGCCCAGGTGGCGGAATTGGTAGACGCACTAGTTTCAGGTACTAGCGGGTAACTCCGTGGGGGTTCGAGTCCCTTCCTGGGCACCAAAAATGATAAGGGTCGGCACGCAAGTGCCGGCCCTTTGTCTTTGTGCCCGCAGCACTGCACCTGCGTGCTGTGCGTGAGGGACTCGACGGGCCCGGCTTGCAAGCCGGGCCGACGGTCGCGTTCATGTGACCGAGTCCCTTCCTGGGCTGCAGATGTTGACTCGAAGAGTGGGGATCGGTGATGCCGATCCCTTTCCCTTCCCTCGTGCGCCCGTCAGACAACGAACTTCTTTGCCAGCTTGTCGGGGGGCAGGTTGTCGTATTCCTCGAAGGGCTGGTGGATCCACGGGCTGGTGGGCAGGTGCTCGACGAAATAGTCGGGCGTGTAGGTCGACGCGGCCTTGACCCAGATCACCGCCGAGCGCAGTTCACTGATCGACGGCATGCCGCGCAGCCGCTCGACCACGGCCTGCAGCGTGACGCCCGAATCCGACAGATCGTCGACCAGCAGCACCCGTCCGGCCAGTTCGCCCTTGGGCAGCGTGATGTACTTGGCGATGTCCAGGCGGCCCTGGATCGTGCCGGCCTCGGCGCGGTAGGAGCTGGTCGACATGATCGCCAGCGGCTTGTCGAACACCCGCGACAGCACGTCGCCGGGGCGCAGGCCGCCGCGCGCCAGGCACAGGATCTGGTCGAAGGGCCAACCCGAGTTGTGCACCTTCAGCGCCAGCCGCTCGGTGAGCATGTGGTACTCGTCCCAGGACACGTAAAGGTGTTTGCCGTCGTCGGTGAGCATGTGGGTCTTCCGATGGGTGGTGATGCAAAGGCTTGGGCGTTCAGCCCTGGTAGGGGTGGCGCAGCAGGATCGTATGCTCGCGGTCCGGCCCGGTCGAGACCATGTCGATCGGCGTGCCGATCAACGCCTGCACGCGCTCCAGGTAGCGCCGCGCGTTCAGCGGCAGCTGGTCCCATTGGGTGAGCCCGGCGGTCTTCTCGTTCCAGCCGGGGAAGCTCTCGTACACCGGCTCGCACGCCGCCACGTCGTCGGCATCCAGCGGCAGCACGTCGATGCTGCGCCCGCCGAGCCTGTAGCCGATGCAGGCCTTGATCTCGGCCAGGCCGTCGAGCACGTCGAGCTTGGTGATGCACAGGCCCGACAGGCCGTTGATGATGGTCGAGCGCTTCAGCGCCGCTGCATCGAGCCAGCCGCAACGCCGCGCCCGGCCGGTGACCGTGCCGCGCTCCTGTCCCACCGTGGACAGATGGTGGCCGACGCTGCCGGGCAGGTCCATCGGCAGCTCGGTCGGGAACGGGCCGCTGCCCACGCGCGTGGTGTAGGCCTTGGTGATGCCCAGAACGTAGTGCAGCATGTCCGGGCCGACGCCCGAGCCGGCCGCGGCGTTGCCGGCCACGCAGTTGCTCGAGGTGACGAAGGGATAGGTGCCGTGGTCGATGTCGAGCAAGGTGCCCTGCGCGCCTTCGAACAGCAGGTTGGCGCCGCCCAGGTGCGCCTGATGCAGCGCATAGCCGACGTCGCTCAGCAGCGGACGGATCTGCTCGGCCGCAAGCATCGATTCGTCGAGCACCGCCTGGTAGTCCACCGGCTTCGACTTGAGATAGCCGCAAAGGGCGAAGTTGTGCAGCTCCACCAGCTCACGCAGCTTGCGCGCAAAGCGCTGCGGGTGCTTCAGGTCCTGCGCGCGCAGCGCACGGCGCGCCACCTTGTCCTCGTAGGCCGGGCCGATGCCCTTGCCGGTGGTGCCGATCTTGCCGGCGCCACTGCTTTCGCGCAACCCTTCGCGCGCCAGGTCCACGGCCACGTGGAAGGGCAGGATCAGCGGGCAGGACTCGCTGACGAACAGGCGCGAGCGCACCTCCAGCCCGGCCGCCTCGAGCCGCTTGATCTCCTGCAACAGATGCGCCGGGTCGACGACCACGCCGTTGCCGATGTAGCAGCGCACGCCATCGCGCATCACCCCCGAGGGCACCAGCTGCAGCGCTGTCTTGTGGCCGCGGATGACCAGCGTGTGGCCGGCGTTGTGGCCGCCCTGGAAACGCACCACGCCCTGGGCGTGCTCGGTCAGCCAGTCGACCATCTTGCCCTTGCCTTCGTCGCCCCACTGGGTGCCGACGACGACGACGTTGCGGCCGCGAACGGCTTGCTGACCCTGCTTCATGTTCAAGCGATCCCTTCCGGCTGCTGAGCGGCCACCGCCCTCGCCTCAAAGCGAGCGCAGCACCCATTGATCGTCGATCGAGACCAGTTCGCGGTCGCAGTCGAACTCCTGGCCTTCGTTGTCGTGGCCCGGCAACACGCACTGCACCGTCTCACCCAATTCGCGCAGGCGGCGCACCGCCGCGCGCAGCTCGAGGTCCTCGCCCCATGGGGCACGCACCGCACTGGCCCGCGGCGGATTCGGCGCATGGTCGGCCAGCACCTTGAGGTCCAGGCTGAAGCCGACCGCCGGCCGGCGCCGGCCGAACACCGCGCCGACCTCGTCGTAGCGGCCGCCGCGCACCAGCGCATCGCTGGAGGCGCCCCCGTAAATGGCGAAGCGCGTACCGCTGTAGTAGGCATAGCCGCTCATGTCGGACAGGTCGAAACCCAGCCGCACCTGCGGATGATCGCGCGTCAGGTGGGCCGCCAGCCACTGCAGGTCGTCCAGCGCCGCGCCGATCAATGCGCGCTGCGGCAGCACGCGCCGCGCGATGTCGAGCACCTCTTTGCCGCCATAAAGCGTCAGCAGCTCGCGCAGCGCCCGCCGGGTCTCGGCCGGGAAACCCTGCGACAGCGACTCGACCGTCGCCGCATCCTTCTTCGACAGCGCCGCCACGACGTCCTGCAGCTGCGCCGCCTCGATCGGCAACCCGGCGAGCACGCCGCGCACCAGCCGGGCATCGGCCAGGTCGATCAGCAGCCCGTCCATGCCCGTGCAGTGCAGCGCATCGAGCGCCAGGTCCTGCACCTCCAGGTCGGCCTCCAGACCGGCGTGGCCGAAGATCTCGGCACCGAACTGCAAAGGCTCGCGCGAGCTCAGCGCGCTGGGCCGGGTGTGCAGCACCGGGCCGCAATAGCACAGACGGGTCACACCCTGGCGGTTGAGCAGGTGGGCGTCGATGCGCGCGGCCTGCGGGGTGGTGTCGGCGCGCAGGCCCAGCGTGCGGCCGCTGAGCTGGTCGACCAGCTTGAAGGTGCGCAGGTCCAGCTCATGGCCCGTGCCGGTGAGCAGCGAGTCCAGGTGCTCGAGCAGCGGCGGCATGACCAGCTCGAAGCCGTAGCTGCGCGAGCGATCCAGCAGCTTGCGCCGGAGCTCCTCGATGCGCCGCGCCTGCGCCGGCAAGACATCGGCGATGTGCTCCGGCAGCAGCCACGCAGACGACATGTTGGACCCGGGAATGGAAACGCTCATTGTACCGAGCGCCCTGCTGCCGCCTTGCAAGCGCGCAGGTTCAGTTCCAGTAGATCAACAGCAGCACCAGGCCGATCAGCATGCTGCTCAGGCCGAAGAAGCGGATCTGGCCATCGCTGAGCCGCGTGGCACGTTCGAACATCGCGCGCCAGCGGCCTGGGCTGAGGAAGGGCAGCAGCCCCTCCAGCACCAGCATCAGGGCGACTGCGCCGAGCAACAGGTCCGACATGGGTCGGCGCTTGCGGCCGCGCGGCGCTACTTCGAGTCCACCGTGCCGCGCATGGCCCGGAAGAACTCGCTGTTCGGATCGACCACCATCACGTCCGAGCGCGTGCGGAAGCTCGAGCGGTAAGCCTCCAGGCTGCGGTAGAACCTGGCGAAAGCGGGGTCGCGGCCGAAGGATTCGGCATACAGCGCCGAAGCCTTGGCATCGCCCTCGCCCTTGACCTTCTGCGAATCGCGGTAGGCCTCGGCAACGATGACCTCGCGCTGGCGGTCGGCATCGGCGCGGATCTTCTCGCCTTCGGCCATGCCCTGCGAGCGCAGTTCGTTGGCCACGCGCTTGCGCTCGGACTCCATGCGCTTGAACACCGAATCGGTGATGTCGGCGACGAAGTCGACTCGCTTGATGCGCACGTCGACGACCTCGATGCCGAAGGCCTTGGCTTCGTCGGCCAGGCGCCTGAGCACGTCCTGCATGACCTTCTCGCGCTCGACCGACAGCACGCCGGAGACATTGCGCCGCGTGACTTCTTCGTTGAATGCCGCCTGCACCACCGGGCCGAGGCGGTTCTCCAGGTTGCGGAAATCGGTGCCGTTGTTGCGGATGAACTGACGCGGTTCGCTGATGCGCCACTTGACCAGCCAGTCGAGCACCAGGCTCTTCTTCTCGGCGGTGAAGATGGGCCGGTTCTCCGAGTTGTCCAGCGTCTGGATGCGCTTGTCCAGGAAGACCACGTTCTGGAACGGCGGCGGCAGCTTGAACTTCAGCCCCGGCTCGGTGATGACTTCCTTGATCTCGCCCAGCGCGAAGACCACCGCCACCTGCCGCTGGTCGACGATGAACATCGTCGAGGCCACAAGCATCAGCGCCACCAGCGCTGCAGCAGAAAGAATTCCGATTCGATTCATGTCATCTGCCCCGGGCTTCAGCGCACTTCGCGCTCGCGGCTGCGGCCGCCATCGCGCGAACGGGAATCGGTGGCTGCGGCGGCCGGCGCCTCGGCCGGCACCGGTGCGGGCGCGGCCACCGCAGCGCCGCCGGCCTGCTGCATCAGCTTGTCCAGCGGCAGGTACAGCAGGTTCGAGCCGCTGCGGCTGTCAACCATCACCTTGCTGACGTTGCCGAACACTTGTTGCATGGTGTCGATGTACAGCCGATCGCGGGTGACGCCGGGCGCCTTCTTGTATTCGTCGACCACCGAGCGGAAGCGTTCGGCATCGCCTTCGGCCATGGATACGACACGCGCACGGTAGCCTTCGGCCTCCTCGCGCAGCCGTGCAGCCGTACCCTGCGCCCGCGGTATCACGTCGCTGGCATAGGCCTGGCCCTCGTTCTTGAAGCGGTCGCGGTCGGCCGTGGCCTTGACCGCGTCGTTGAACGAGGCCTGCACCTGCTCAGGTACCGCCACCGACTGCACGTTGACGTTGACCACCTGGATGCCGGTGTTCAGCCGGTCGAGCTGCGCCTGCACCGAGTTCAGCAGATCGCTGGCCAGCACGTCGCGGGCCTGATACAGCACCGCGTCGACGTTGCTGCGCCCGACCACCTCGCGCACCGCCGATTCCGAAGCCTGCACCACCGCCTCGTCCGGGCTGCGGTTCTCGAACAGGAAGGCGCGCGCGTCCTTCAGCCGGTATTGCACCGTGAAGCGGATGTCGATGATGTTCTCATCCTGCGTCAGCATCGACGAATCGCGCAGCCCGGTGGCCGGCACCGGCGTGTTGCGGCCCATTTCCACCGAGCGCAACTGCGTCACCGGCACGGTCTCGTGCGCCTGGAAAGGGTACGGAAAGCGCCACTGGATGCCTGCGTCCACCGTGTAGGCATAGCGCCCGAACGACGTGACCACCGCCTGCTGGCCTTCCTGGACGATGAACACACCGCTGCCCAGCCAGACCAGCGCCACCACGCCGGCGATCAGTCCGGCGCCGATGCCGGCACTCTTCATGCTGGGCTGGAACGGCGGCCCGCCATCGGGCGGCCGCTCGGGGTTGCGGTTGGACCGCTGCCCGCCGCCCTTGCCGCCGAACATGCCGCTGAGCTTGCGGTTGAAGTCGCGCCACAGTTCGTCCAGGTCGGGCGGGCCCTCGTTGCGTCCGTTCAGCACCAGCGTGTCGCGGCCGCGGGCCGCGCGTTGCGGCAGGCGCAGCAGCGCGCACAGCAGGGCCGACGCCGCGCTGGCGACATCGCCAAGGCCGGGCGTCTGCCGCTCAGGGTGGGTCTCAGACATGTTGTGGGCTGTGGGGGGTGGATGAAAGGCCCGAGGCCAGGGGAAGCGAACGCGGATCAGGGACCTCAGTTGGGGCTGAGGCGGCGGCATTCAAGCGTTGGCTGGTGGCCTCGGCGAGCACCTGGCGAAGTACCTCTATGCCCTCGCCATCGCGTGCACTGACGAAGACTCGGCGCACGCGCTGCCCGTTGGCGCGTGCGACCCAGTCGGCGGCCTGCCGCGGGCGGCGCGAAGCCTCGAGCAGGTCGCACTTGTTGAAGACCAGCACCTGCGGCAGCTGGGATGCACCGATCTCGTCGAGCACACGCTCGACCTCGGCGCACTGTTCGATCCACAGCGGGCTGGACGCATCCACCACGTGCAGCAGCAGGTCGGCCTCGGCCGCTTCCTGCAGCGTGGCCCGGAAGGCCTCGACCAACTTGTGCGGCAGGTCGCGGATGAAGCCCACCGTGTCGGACAGCGACACCGAGCCGGCCTCGTCGCCGAGCCACAGCGCGCGCGTGGTCGTGTCCAGCGTGGCAAACAGCTGGTCGGCGGCCAGCGCACGCGCCTTGACCAGCGTATTGAACAGCGTGGACTTGCCGGCGTTGGTGTAGCCGACCAGCGAGATACCGAAAGTGCCGCGGCGCTCGCGCGCCTTGCGTTGCGTGCCGCGCTGGCGCTTGACCTTTTCGAGCCGTGCCGCAACCGACTTGATGCGCTCGCCGATCATGCGCCGGTCCAGTTCGATCTGCGCCTCGCCCGGGCCGCCGCGCAGCCCGATGCCGCCGCTTTGCCGCTCCAGGTGCGACCAGCGCCGCACCAGCCGCGTCGCCAAGTACTGCAGCCGCGCCAGTTCGACCTGCAGCTTGCCTTCGTGGCTTTGCGCGCGCGCGGCGAAGATGTCGAGGATGACGCCGGTGCGGTCGGCCACGGACACGCCGAGGTGGCGTTCCAGGTTGCGCTGCTGCGCCGGGCTCAAGGCCTGGTCGAAGATCACGCCCTGCGCGCCGGCGGACAGCACCAGCGACTTGATCTCGTCGGCCTTGCCGGAGCCGACGAACAGCGCTGCATCGGGCGCCTTGCGGCGAGCCACGACGCGCGCCACCGGCTCGTCGCCGGCCGCCTGGGCCAGCAATGCCAGTTCGTCCAGCGTGGCGTCGAAGCCCGCGTCCTTGCCGAAGTCCACCCCCACGAGAACAGCGCGCGTGGCCGGTCGCGCCTGCGTGGCCGATGGGGACAAAGAGGAGCTCAAGGCCGAAATGCCAACGCCCGCAAGTGCCGCGCCGGCTTCAGGCCTGCTCGCCAGGTTCGCTGGCGTTGAAGTTCACCGCTCGGCCTGGCACGACCGTCGAGATGGCGTGCTTGTAGACCATTTGTGTGACGGTGTTGCGCAACAGGACCACATACTGGTCGAAGGACTCGATGTGTCCTTGCAACTTGATGCCGTTGACCAGGTAGATGGACACCGGAACATGCTCCTTGCGAAGCAGGTTCAAGAACGGGTCCTGCAGCAACTGCCCTTTATTGCTCACGATATGCTCCGTGATGAAAGTTCTTGGAATGGGGACCTTATCACAGGCACCGCGGTGCCGCCGTGCGCGGCAGCATGCCCGTCATGACCCTCTGTCGACGAAGGGGTTCTTCGACGAGCGCATTTCGACCCGCATCGGCGTGCCCACCAGCTTGAAATGCTCGCGAAAGCGCCCTTCCAGGTAGCGCTTGTAGGCATCGGTCACGTGCTCCAGCGAATTGCCGTGGATCACCACGATCGGCGGATTCATGCCGCCCTGGTGCGCATAACGCAGCTTGGGTCGAAAGTTGCCGGCGCGCTTGGGCGCCTGATGCTGCACCGCCTCGAGCAGCAGTCGCGTCAGCACCGGGGTGGGCATCTTCTTTACCGCCGAGGCATGGGCGTCGCCAATGGCCTTCCACAGCGGGCCCAGGCCCTGGCGCTTTTTCGCCGAAATGCGCTGTACCGGGGCAAACTTCAAGAAGGCCAGGCGCTGCACGATCGAGCGCTCCAGCATCTCGCGCTGGTAGGCATCGACCGCGTCCCACTTGTTGACGGCCAGCACCACCGCGCGGCCCGATTCGAGGATGTAGCCGGCAATGTGCGCATCCTGGTCGGTCACGCCCTGAGTCGCATCCAGCAACAGCAGCACCACGTTGGCATCGGCGATGGCCTGCAGCGTCTTGACCACCGAGAACTTCTCGATGGTCTCGAACACCCGGCCCTTGCGGCGCAGCCCGGCCGTGTCGATCAGGTCGAAACGCTGGCCCTGATGTTCGAAGGGCACGTGGATGGCGTCGCGCGTGGTGCCGGGCTGGTCGAAGGCCACCAGCCGCTCCTCGCCCAGCCAGGTGTTGATGAGCGTTGACTTGCCCACGTTGGGCCGGCCCGCCACCGCCAGGCGGATCGGCTTGTCGGCGCCCAGTTCCTCCAGCGGCTCGGCTTCGGGCTCGGGTTCGCCCTCGAAAGCGGCCTCGATCAGGCTGCGGATGCCCTGCCCGTGCGCCGCCGAGACCGGGTGCGGCTCGCCCAGCCCGAGTTCGTGGAATTCGGCCAGACGCGGCGATTCGCTCATGCCCTCGGCCTTGTTCACCGCCAGCAGCACGCGCGGCGCGGTGCTGCGCAAATAGCGCGCGATCTCATGGTCCTGCGCGCTCAAACCGGCGCGCGCATCGAGCACGAACAGCACCACGTCGGCCTCGGCCACCGCCTGGCGCGTCTGCCTGGCCATCTCGCGCAGCATGCCGTCGCTGGTGTCGGGCTCGAAGCCGCCGGTGTCGACGACGATGAACTCGCGGCCGTCGACCTTGGCGTCGCCATAGTGGCGGTCGCGCGTCAGCCCGGCAAAGTCGGCGACGATCGCATCGCGGCTGCGCGTCAGCCGGTTGAACAGCGTCGACTTGCCGACGTTGGGCCGGCCAACGATGGCCAGGACCGGCTTCATATCGGCCGGAACGCGAACAGTCCGCCGTTGCGCGTCACCACCAGCAGTGTGCTGCCCGACAGCACCGGCCGGCCGACCACCGGCGAGCCATCGGTCGCAAGACGCAGCAGCGGCTGGCCGTCCTTGCGGTCGAGGAAGTGAACGTAGCCCTCGAAATCACCAAAGGCGACGGTCGGGCCGACGCTGGCCGGCGCGCTCAAGCCGCGCAGCAGCATGCCCTCGCTGCTCCATGCGGTCTCACCGCTGGCCGCCTTCCAGGCGACGATGCGGTCGGTGGCATCGGCGCCGAAGATCAGTTCCTCGTCGCCGCCAATGGCATTGACGCCACCGGTGTTGCGTGCCCACAGCAAGCGGCCGGTGGCGGTATCGACGCAGCCCACGGCGGCCTGGAACGAACGCGCACAAAGCATCGTGCCCAGCCGCAGCGCCGGGCCGATCAGGTCGGCCAGGCGCTCGACCTCGTTGGTGCCACGCGGCGAACCCACCGGCACCTCCCAGCGCAGCGTGCCGCGCATCGGGTCGATGCCAGCCAGCCGCGGGCCCTGCCCGGCGATCAACGTGTCCTTCACCGCCGTGAGCACGCCGATGTGCAGCAGCGTCAACGCCTCACCCGGGCGCTGCAATGTCCACAGCCGCTTGCCGTCCTTGGCATCGTAGGCATGCACCGCCCGGTCCACACCCATCACGAAGACACGCTCACCGGCGACGAGCGGCGCGGTGCTGACGCGCGACTTCAGCTGCTCGCGCCACAGCTCCTTGCTGCCTTCGAAGGTGACCAACTTGTTGTCGGTGGTCACCACCGCATGGAACTGCCCGTCGCTGCCGACGCCCGCGCTCAGCGTGCCGCCGGCATCGGCCGTCCACAGCTGGCGGCCGGTTTCGGCTTCCAGACCCAGCAGCGTGCCGCCACTCGAGGCAACGATGAAGTTGCCGCCGCGCGAAACCACCGACAGCGGAAAGCGCACGCCGTCGATCTTGGCCGCCCACACCTGGCGACCCGCGATCTTCGGCACCACCGTCTCCAACGCTTTGGGCTTGGGTTTGTCGCCCGCGCAGCCGGCCAGCATGGCCAGCGCCAGCAGGGCGCCCCAGCCGGCAAAGGCACGGCGGCGCCCGAGCATCACTTGCCGGCCTGCGCGGGTTTGGCGGCGCCCGCGGCCGACGCAGCTGCCGGCGGTGCGCCCAGTGCAGTGAGCTTGGCGTCGATCAGGCGCCGGTACTCGACCTTCTCGTCCATCGCCTTCCAGGCCGCCTGGTAGGCGCTGCGCGCCTCGGCCGTCTTGCCCTGGGCCAGCAGCACATCGCCGCGGCGGTCGGCCACCAGCGCTTCGAAGGTCGGCGCCTTGGCGGCATCGAGCTGCTTGAGCGCGCCGTCGAAGTCCTTGGCCTGCAGCAGCAGGCCGGCCAGGCGCAGGCGGGCCACGGTCTTGTATTCATCTTCGCTGGCGTTGTCGGCGACCCAGGTGAGGCTGGCCTTGGCGGCGTCGGCCTGGCCGCGGTCGAACTGCACGCGCGCGGCCACCAGGCCGGCCTGCTCGGCGAACACGGTGCGCGGGTAGCGTTCCTTCAGGTCGTTGAAGATCTGCCCGGCACGCTGCGCGTCACCGCCCTGCGCAGCCAACTCGAGCTGGTCGAACATGGCTGCAGCCTTGGCCGACTGGTCACGCTGCCACCACTTCCAGCCGTTCAGCCCGGCATACACCGCCAGTGCGGCAATCAGCGCCCACGTGATCAGGTTGCCGTAGGTCTTCCAGAAGGACTTGAGCGCGTCGAGCTGTTCCTGCTCCTGCAGGTCTAGAGGTTGTGCCATGGGGCGTTCGAGAAAGACGGGTGCTGAAAGGTGCCGGATTATGCGGTGCGCAGTTCATGCGCCCACTGCGCCACCTCGGCCAGCGGCCGGGTGCGCTGCGCCGCCGCGGCGTCGCGCAGCGGCTTGATCGACAGCTCGCCGCGCGCCAGCTCGTCGGCGCCGAAGATCAGCGCATGGCGCGCACCGCTGGCATCGGCGCGCTTGAACTGCGACTTCATGCTGCCCGGGCCGTCCTTGCCGGCGGCGTGCAGCAGTACCGACAGGCCCGCCGCACGCAGCACTTCGGCAGTCACCGTGGCCGCGGGCAGTGCTGCCGCATCGGGGATCACGACATAGGCATCCCAGACGCGCGCTTCGGGCTCGATGCCTTCCTGCTTGAGCAGGTCGAGCACACGTTCGATGCCCAGGCCCCAGCCCACCGCCGGCGCCGGCTTGCCGCCGATCAGCTCGAACAGCCCGTCGTAGCGGCCGCCGCCGCACAGCGTGCCCTGAGCGCCGAGCTTGTCGGTGACCCACTCGAACACCGTCAGGTTGTAGTAGTCCATGCCGCGCACCAGCCGCGGGTTGATGCGGTAGGGCTGGCCGACCGCATCGAGCACCGCACGCACCGCGTCGAAGTGCTTCAGCGAGGCCTCGCCCAGGTAGTCCATCAGCTTCGGCGCGTTGTCCACCAGCGCCTGCATGGCCGGGTTCTTGGTGTCCAGGATGCGCAGCGGGTTGCTGTGGATGCGGCGCTGCGCGTCGGCGTCGAGCAGCTCGCGGTGCTGCTCCAGGTGCTGCACCAGCGCGGCGCGATGGGCGCGGCGTTCGTCGGGCTGGCCCAGGCTGTTGAGCTCGAGCCGCACATCGGGCAGGCCCAGGTCGCGCCACAGCGAGCGTGCCATCAGGATCACCTCGGCATCGACGTCGGGCCCGGCAAAGCCCAGCGCCTCGACGCCGACCTGGTGGAACTGGCGATAGCGCCCGCGCTGCGGCTTCTCGTGCCTGAACATCGGCCCGATGTAGAACAGCCGCTTGCCGCCGTCGTAGAGCAGCGAATGTTCGCTGACCGCTCGCACCACGCCGGCGGTGGCCTCGGGGCGCAGCGTCAGCGGGTCGCCGTTCATGCTGTCGACGAAGGAGTACATCTCCTTCTCGACGATGTCGGTGACCTCGCCCAGGCCACGCACGAACAGCGGCGTGGGCTCGACGATCGGCGTGCGCACGTTGAGGTAGCCGTAGCGAAACATCAGCTCGCGCACCTTGTGCTCGAAGCCATTCCCAGCGCGCCGATTCCGGCGGCAGGATGTCGTTCATGCCTTTGACGGCCTGGATCAGTTCTGCCATGTGTTGTTGTCGCAAGGCGGTCATCGAGCGGCCGCCGCGGATCCGGCTTCGCCGGGCCGCCAGCGGCGCCCCCTGGGGGGAGCGCCGAAGGCGCTACGGGGGGGTGCCGAATCTCCGCTCGATGTAGTCCTCGACGATCTGGTGGAATTCTTCGGCGATGCCCTCGCCGCGCAGCGTCATTGCCTTGGCGCCGTCGATGAACACCGGCGCGGCCGGCGCCTCGCCGGTGCCGGGCAGGCTGATGCCGATGTCGGCATGCTTGCTCTCGCCGGGACCGTTGACGATGCAGCCCATCACCGCCACCTTCAGGTTCTCGACGCCGGGATAGCGCGTCTTCCACACCGGCATCATCGCGCGCAGGTGGTCGTCGATGCGCTTGGCCAGCACCTGGAAGGTCTCGCTGGTGGTGCGCCCGCAACCCGGGCAGGCGGTGACGCTGGGGTTGAAGTTGCGCAGGCCCAGCGCCTGCAGGATCTCCAGCGCGATCACCACTTCCTGCGTGCGCGCCTCGCCGGGCATCGGCGTCAGGCTGACGCGGATGGTGTCGCCAATGCCTTCCTGCAGCAGCACCGACAGCGCCGCGGCCGAGGCCACCGTGCCCTTGGTGCCCATGCCGGCTTCGGTCAGGCCGAGGTGCAGCGCATAGTCGCAGCGCGCATGCAGCGCGCGGTACACGGTGACCAGGTCCTGCACGCCGCTGACCTTGCAGCTGATGATGATCTGGTCGGGGTTCATGCCCAGCTCGCGTGCATGGTCGGCTGAAGCGAGCGCGCTCTGCACCAGCGCCTGGTACATCACCGACTTGGCGTCCCAGGGCTCGGCGCGCGCGGCGTTCTCGTCCATCAACGCAGCCAGCAGTTCCTGGTCCAGACTGCCCCAGTTGACGCCGATGCGCACCACCTTGTCGTGGCGCATCGCCGCTTCGATCATCATCGCGAACTGGCGGTCGCCCTTGTCGCCCTTGCCGACGTTGCCCGGGTTGATGCGGTACTTGCTCAACGCCTCGGCGCAGGCCGGATGCTCGCTGAGCAGGCGGTGGCCGTTGTAGTGGAAGTCGCCGATCAGCGGCACGGCGAGGCCCATGCGGTCGAGCTGTTCGCGGATGTGCGGCACCGCCGCCGCCGCCTCGGGCGTGTTGACGGTGATGCGCACCAGCTCCGAGCCGGCCTGGGCCAGTTCCTTGACCTGGATGGCCGTGCCGATGACGTCGACCGTGTCGGTGTTGGTCATGGCTTGCACGCGCACGGGGGCGTCGCCGCCGATCGTCAGCGCGTGGCTGCCCCAGCGCACCACCGCCTGGCGCGTGCGCCGCGGGCCCAGCGTGGCGGGCAGGATCGCCTCGGCGAGCGGTTCGGGCTTCATGGTCTTGCGCGTCACTTCAATTCGAGGCGTGCCACGTTGTCGCGCGTGACGGGGGCCAGGTCCACGCCCTGCCCACGAAACTGCAGCTGCGTGGCTGCGGCATTGCCGATCTTCAGCTTGAAGGGCAGCTGCCGTTCAGGCCCAGACTTTCACCGGGCTGCAGCTGGCGCTGCACCAGTACCTGCCCACCGGCATCGACCACCTCGACCCAGGTGGCGTCGGTGGCACGCAGCACGGCCAGGCCGGCGGCGGCGTCGGCCACCGCACTGGCACTGGTATCGGCACCAGGCACCGAATGCACCACCTCCACCATCGGCGCCGACGCCGCGCTGGCGGCGAGCACTGGCGCGGCGGCCGGGATGTACGCCGCGGCCGAGGCCGGCAGCTGCGTCGACGCCCCGGGTGACGCCGCGGGCTGCACGGCAGACGCCGGTGCCGCAGGCAACGACATGCTGCCAGGCATGAAGCCTTCCCACCAGCCGGCCGGCAGCAGGAACACCACCGCCGCCGCCACCAGCACCGCCAGCGCGGCCCATGACAGCGGGTGGCGCAAGGGGCTGAAGCTGCTGGCTGGCTCGGCGCGGCCCGGACGGTCGCGGAACGGGGCGTTCAGACCCCCCGTGGCGGCGGCCAGGCGGTCGCTGCCCAACTGCGGCAACTGCGCCAGCACCGGCGCGGCGTCGATCTTCAAGGCGCGGCACACCGTCATCGCCAGGGCGCGGGTGAAGGTGGCATCAGGCAGTTCCTCGAAGCGGCCGGCCTCCAACGCCTCGAGCTTGCGCTGCGGAATCTTGATGGCTGCGGCCAGCGCCGCCACGTGCAGGCCCTGGCGCTCGCGGGCCGCGCGCAGCAACGCACCGGCGCCCGCGCCCGCCCGCGCCCGCGGCAGCTTGCGGTTCAGTCATTGAAGCGGCCCTGTTCATAGGCCAGCGCCTCCGGCGACTGCGGGTAACGCTTGCGCAGCTGGTCGCCCAGGCCGAAGGCCAGCGGCCGGTTGCCCAGCTTGTATTCGATGCGTGCGCCCAGCCACAGCGTCTGCGCGTTCGACTGCTCGGCCGACTTGTTGACACGATCGACATAGAAGCGCGCACGCTCGTACTGGCCGCGGCGGTATTGCACATCGGCCAGGGTGTACGCCGTTTCGGCACTGCTCGGGTCGATCTGGTAAGAGCGCATCAAGGAAGCTTCGGCGTCGGCCAGCCGGTTGTCGCGCGCCTGGCAAAGACCCATCGCGCGCAACGTGCGCGCGGCGCCACGGTAGTTGGGCTGCACCAGCGCCTGCTGGAACTGCGCTTCGGCCTCCGCGTAGCGCTTGTTCTGGCACAGCACCCAGCCATAGTTCTGCATGGTGTCGCCGTCGCGCGGGTTGATCTGCAGCGCCCGCGTGAAGCTGGCATCGGCCTGCGCCATGTTGCCCAGCGCCGCATAGATCAGGCCGCTGAGGCTGTAGGCGGCGCCGTACTCGGGGTTGGCCTGCAGGGCCAGCTTGACCTCGGTCAGCGCGGTCTGGTACTCGCCCTTGCCGAAGTACAACGAGGCCAGCTCCAGGCGCACGGCGGCGCTGCGCTGCAACGACTGCGCGTCCGGTTTGGCCGGCGCCTCGTTGGCATCGGCCTTGGCCTCGGTGCGGGTGACGGTGCTGGTGCAGCCGGCCAGCGCGATGGCCAGCAGACCGGCCGGCAGGCCAAGATTCAGGCGCGTCATGCCACGCCTCCGCCTGACGCCGCGGCATGGATGCGGATCGGCTCGCGGCGCATGCGCTCGTGCACCTGCGTGCGGTCGCGCACCTCACCGGCCAGTTGCCCGCAGGCCGCGGCGATGTCGTCGCCGCGGGTCTTGCGCACCGTGGTCACCACGCCGGCCTCGCGCAGCATCTCGGCGAAGGCCGTCACGCGCTGCGGCGTCGAGCGGTGCAGCCCCGATTCGGGGAAGGGGTTGAAGGGGATCAAGTTCAGCTTGCAGCGCAGCGCCGGCGCGTCACCTTCCAGGCCGCGCACCAGCCGCACCAACTGGTGCGCCAGTTCGGGCGTGTCGTTCACCTCGTGCAGCATGCAGTACTCCAGCGTGATGAAGTCGCGCGGCGCTGCGTCCAGGTAGCGCGTGCAGGCCTGCAGCAACTCGGCCAGCGGGTACTTGCGGTTCAGCGGCACCAGTTCGCTGCGCAGCGGATCGTTCGGCGCGTGCAACGACACCGCCAACGCCACCGGGCAATCATCGCGCAGCCGGTCGATCATCGGCACCACGCCCGAAGTGGAGACGGTGACGCGGCGCCGCGACAGGCCATAGCCATGGTCGTCGAGCATGACGCGCAACGCGGGAAGCAGTGCTGCGTAGTTCTGCAGCGGCTCGCCCATGCCCATCATCACCACGTTGCTGATCGCACGCTCGCCTTCTGGCAACTGCAGCCGCTGGCGCAGCCGGCGTTCGGCAAACCACAGCTGGCCGACGATCTCGGCCGTGCCGAGGTTGCGGCTGAATCCCTGGTGGCCTGTGGAACAGAAGCGGCAGCCCACCGCGCAGCCGGCCTGCGACGACACACACAGCGTGCCGCGCTCGTCCTCGGGGATGAAGACTGTCTCCACCGCATCGCCCTGGCCGACATCGAACAGCCACTTGATGGTGCCATCGGCCGATGCCTGCTCGCTGATCAAGGCCGGCGCAGCCACCACCGACCCAGCAGCCAACTTGTCGCGAAGCGAACGCGCCAGGTCGGACATGCGCACGAAATCCGCCTCGCCCTTCTGGTGCAGCCAGCGGAACAACTGCTGCGCGCGAAAGCGCCTTTCCCCCAGGCCGTCGCAGTAGGCTGCCAGGCCGTCGAGGTCGAAGGCCAGAAGGTTGACCGCGCTCAATGGACGATCCTCTGCGCTGCGCACGTCGGGATTCGCGCTTGGGAGCGGCCCGGCGCGCTCATGCGCTGTTGCGCCATCACCGCGCGACGCCCTCAGCGGCTGTGGATGGCCATGCCCGGGAAGAAGAAGCCGATCTCCACCGTGGCAGTTTCGGCAGCGTCGGAGCCATGCACGGCGTTGGCATCGATGCTGTCGGCGAAATCGGCACGGATCGTGCCCTTCTCGGCCTTCTTCGGGTCGGTGGCGCCCATCAGCTCGCGGTTGCGCGCGATCGCGCCTTCGCCTTCCAGCACCTGGATCATCACCGGACCCGAAATCATGAAGCTGACCAGGTCGTTGAAGAACGGGCGCGCCTTGTGCACGGCATAGAAGGCTTCGGCCTCGGCACGCGACAGCTGCGACATGCGCGCGGCAACGATCTTCAGGCCGGCGGACTCGAAGCGGGCGTAGATCTGGCCGATCACGTTCTTCGCCACGGCATCGGGCTTGATGATCGACAGGGTACGTTCGGTGGCCATGAAAAAACTCTCCTGAATCAAGGACTTGGCAAAGCCTTGCATTCTAACCCGCCAGGGCAGCCGCAACGGCTGCTGCCCTGGCTCTCGCGGCGGGGCCTAGCGGCCGCGACCACTCCCGCCGCTGCGGCCCCCCGGCTTGCCGCGCCCCGGCCGGCCGCCGCGGCCGGCTGCCGACTTGCGCGTGAAGGCATCGGCACCGATATAACCCACAGCGGTCTGCATCGGGTCAGGCTGGCGCGCTGCGGCCGGCTTCTTCTTCCCGCCACCACCGCCACCTCCGCCGCCACGGCCCAGGTTCAGCCCCGGTCCCTTCTGCACGAAGCGCTTGTCGTAGGTCTGCTGCAGCGGGTTGGGGATCGGGCCGTCCTCGCTGACTTCGACGCGGCGTGTGCGCTCTTGCTGAATGGCGCGCTTGTCGAAGGTCTGCTGCAGCGGGTTGGGGATGGGCCCGTCCTCGTTGATTTCGCGCTGTGCACGGGCCTGCTGGATGGCGCGCTTGTCGAAGGTCTGCTGCAGCGGGTTGGGGATCGGGCCGCCTTCACCGCGCTCGGCGCGCTCGGGCCTCGCGCCGCGTTCCGGGCGCTCGAAGGGCATTGCCGCGCCGACGCGCGGAGCACGCTCGCCGCCGTCTCGGCGCCGGTCCTTGCGGCCGCCGCGGCGGCCGCGGCGCTCGCCATCGCCACGTGGCTGCGGCGCACCGGTCTCGGCACCTTCGCCATGCGGGCCGGGCGGTCGCGGACCGGGCCGCGCCATCCGCCGCAATGTCCAGACATCGACCTCGTCCAGGTCGACCCACAGTCCCCGGCGCAAGCCGCGTGGCAGCACCACCGAGCCGTAGCGCACGCGGATCAGTCGGCTGACCGCATGGCCCACGGCCTCGAACAGTTTGCGCACCTCGCGATTGCGGCCTTCGGTGATGACCACGCGGTACCAGCGGTTGGCGCCTTCGCCGCCGCCATCCTCGATGCTCTTGAAGCCGCAGGTCTGGCCGTCGATGGGCACCCCCTGCAGCAGGCGCTCGCGCTCGGCCTGGTCGACCACGCCAAGCACGCGCACCGCGTACTCGCGTTCGACGCCGAAGCGCGGGTGCATCAACTGGTTGGCCAGTTCGCCTGAATTGGTGAACAGCAGCAGCCCTTCGGTGTTGATGTCCAGCCGCCCTACCGATTGCCACTTGCCCTGAGGCAGGCGCGGCAGACGCCGGAACACTGTCGGCCGGTGCTGCGGGTCGTCGTGCGTGACCACCTCGCCGGCCGGCTTGTGATAGGCCAGCACGCGCGGTGGCGGCGGCGCGATGCGTGCCTTGATGACCTTGCCGTCGATGCGCAGCTGGTCGCCGAAGGAGATGCGCTGGCCGACATGCGCCGGCTCGCCGTTGACGGTGATGCGGCCTTCGGCCACAAGCTGTTCCATGTCGCGGCGCGAGCCGATGCCGGCCTGGGCCAGCACCTTTTGCAGCTTGGGAGCGTCGGGTTCCGGCGCCAGCACGCGCTTGGGCGGCACCAGCGGCAGGCTCTCGTCTTCTGCCGGCGGGGCCTCGACGTCGTAGGCGCCCGACACCACGTTGGCAAAGACCTCCCCGACCTCGGGCTGGGGCAGGTGCAGGCGCGCTTCAGCTGCGGCGTGCTGGCCCTCGGCACCGGGCGTGGCGTCGCTCGCGCCGTCGCCGGACAGCTCACGCGCCGCATCGCCACCGCGCCGGCCGCGCCGCCGGTTGCGGTTGCGCCGGCCGCCTTCGCGCGGTGTGGCACCGCTCTCAGTCACCGAAGGATGATCGGTTCGGGCCTCGCCGTCCTGGCGCGACTCGGAGCTGTCCGCCGGGCTGTCGGGCTCGGCTCGGGCCGGCACGGCAGCGGGCTCGCCGACCCACCCGACCGGCTGATCTGCCTGCGGTGCGGATTCAGTCGCCTCGGCGCCCACCGCAACGGGCTTCTTGCGTGGCGCGCGACGGCGCTTCGCGACGGCAACGGTCGCTTCCTGCGACACGGTCTGCTCCGGCGCAGCACCGTTCGCCGTGTCGGTCGGCGGCATGGGCTGGCCAGGCAGTGCGGAATCTTGTGGGTTCATGCGTTGGCAGATTGGGTGGCGGGGGGTGACTCGGCGGACAAGGGAGCAGGGGGTGGTGTGTCGGTATCGGCAGCCGGGACGTCAGCCTCGACCGCAGCCGCCTTGTCGGTGGCGTCCAGCAACGAGGGCTGCTGTGCGGGCATGGCGTCGCCTGCCGCAGCGCCGCCATCGACGCTCATCACCGTCGGCAACTGGTCCAGGCTGTCCAGCCCCAGGTCGTCGAGGAAGTTGCGCGTGGTGGCGTACAGGGCCGGGCGGCCCGCGGTCTCGCGGTAGCCGATGGTTTCGATCCAGCCACGGTCCTCCAGTGCCTTGATGATCTGTGTGGTCACGCCAACGCCGCGGATGTCCTCGATGTCGCCGCGCGTGACCGGCTGGCGGTAGGCAATGATGGCCAAGGTCTCCATCGCCGCGCGCGAATAGCGCGGCGGCTTCTCCGGATTCAGCCGGTCGAGGTATTCGCGCATCTCCGGTCGGCTCTGGAAGCGCCAGCCCGAGGCCAGCGACACCAGCTCGCAACCGCGGCCCTGCCAGTCGACGGCAAGTTCGTCGAGCAGGCTGCGCAGCGTGTCGGGGCCGACCTGTTCGTCGAACAGCACCAGCATCTCGCGCAGCGGCAGTGGCGCCTGGGCACAGATCAGCGCGGTCTCGAGGACGCGTTTCGCATCCTGTGTATTCATGGACAACGTGCTTGTGGTTGGATCAAGGCCCGAAGGCCGCGGGGTTCACCCGTGATTCGCGGCGCGTCACGCACCGTCGGTGGATCGAAGCTCATGTCAACAGGGACGCGCCGTATTCAGCTTGCCCTGGTGCTACTCGACAGTCGAAAGTCCGGCGCCCTGGCGGCGGATGGATGGCGGGGAATGCGGCCCGGGTCGGTCTGCCGGATGCGGGCGCAGCGCCAGTTGTCCGGCATTGTAGCGCCGCCGCCGGCGCGGCGGCTTCAACCTTGCGCGACCTGCGACCAGGCTCGGGCGAAATCCGCCGGCGGCGGGCATTCGAAATCCAGCCAGCCGCCACCGATCGGATGCTGCAGCCGCAGTCGCGCGGCATGCAGCGCCTGGCGCATCATGCCCAGCGCGCTCGCGCCGCCGTACAGCGCATCCGCGACCAGCGGGTGGCCCAGCCATGACAGGTGCACGCGGATCTGGTGGGTGCGGCCGGTGTGCAGCGTGCATGCCAGCGCGCTGTGCGCCGCAGCCCGCCCGACGCACCGCAGCTCGGTGCGCGCCGGCTTGCCCGAGGCCAGCACCGCCATGCGCACACGCGACACCGGATCACGGCCGATGGGCGCGTCGACGCTCTTGTCGTCCCAGGGCACACTGCCGTGGGCCAGCGCCAGGTAATGGCGATTCACCTCGCGCGCGGCGATGGCGCGCGACAGCGCGGTCACTGCCGCCAGGGTCTTGCCCACCACCATCAGGCCGGACGTGTCCTTGTCCAGCCGGTGCACGATACCGGCGCGCGGCAGCGTAACGGCCGCGGCATGGTGGGCCAGCAGGCCGTTCAGCAAGGTGCCGGACCAGTTGCCCGCCGCCGGATGCACCACCAGGCCGGCCGGCTTGTCGACCACCATCAGGTGCTCGTCCTCGAAGACGATGGTCAGCGCCATCGGCTGCGGCCGGAAGGCACGGCTCTCTTCGGTCGGTACCAGTTCCAGCCGGACCTGCTGGCCGGCGCGCAGCTTGCGCGCCACCACCTGGGCCGGCTTGCCGTCCACCTGCACATGGCCGCGCTCGACCAGCGACTGCAGATGATTGCGCGAGAACTCCGCAGCCAGGCTGACCAGCACCTTGTCGAGGCGCTGGCCATGATGCGCCGCGTCGACCGTCATCTCGCGAAGTTCGAAGGCCCCGGCCGCCTCATCGCCGTCAGCCGGGTCGTCGGCGCCGCCCGCTCTCGATGACACGGTGCGCTCCCTATAATCCGCGCCGTCCTCATCCCCTGCCGACGCGGGCGCCGCCGGTGCCACCATGTCAATGACGGTTCTTCATGTTTGGCGCTCGACTGCGGCGTGCTTGCTGGTGCTGGGCTTGGCATTGGCGGGCTGCAGTTCCGACAAGACGCCGCCCCCGGCCGCGCCGGGCCAGCAGGCCGGTGCGTCGGGCTTGCCCCCGGGTGTCGAGCAATTGTATGCAGACGCCAAGTCGGACATGGCCTCGGGCGCCTGGGACGCAGCCATCAAGACGCTGGAACGCGTCGAAGGCCGGGCCGCCGGCACGATACTGGCGCAGCAGGCCCAGATCGACCTGGCCTACGCCTACTGGCGCAGCGGTGAACGTGCGCAGGCATTGGCGGCAATCGAACGCTTCATCAAGCTGAACCCGTCGAGCCCAGCATTGGACTACGCGCTGTACCTGCGCGGCGTGATCAATTTCAACGACGACATCGGCGTCATGGGCAGCCTGGCCGGGCAGGACCTGGCCGAGCGCGATTCGCGCGCGTCGCGCGATGCGTACCAGGCCTTCAAGCAGTTGGTCACGCAGTTTCCGCAGTCGCCCTATTCCGACGATGCGCGCTTGCGCATGGACTACATCCTGAACACGCTGGCCGACTACGAGTTGCATGTGGCGCGCTACTACTTCCGCCGTGGCGCCTACGTCGCCGCCGTCAACCGGGCCCAGCAGGCGGTGACCGAATTCGAAGGCGCACCCGCCACGGAAGAGGCGCTGTACATCATGGTGCAGGGTTACGACCGGCTCGGCCTGGACACGCTGCGCGACGATGCCAACCGCGTGTTCGTGAAGAACTTCCCGAACAGCAAGCTGCCCAGCGAAGGCCTGCGCCGGACCGGCAAGGCCTGGTGGCACATCTGGAACTGACGCGGACCACCCCCGCAGCGCCTTCGACGCTCCTCCTCGAGGGGACACCGCTGGCGGACCGGCAAGTGCGGCTCGGCGGCGCTCGCTCGACGCGTGCCACGGGCAGCACCGGTGTCGGGCGCGGCCAGGCAAGCTGCGCGCCCGTGGAAACTCAGTGCGAAGCGGCCAGGTCAGCCAGCCACTCGAACACCTGCGCCTCGTCGGACAGCTCGGCCATCGGCGGCAGTGCGGCGCGCAGCCGCGCGCCGTAGTTCATCTGGCGCAACCGCGGGTCGCACACCACCAGCAGGCCGCGGTCGGTTTCGCTGCGGATCAGGCGCCCGGCGCCCTGCTTCAATGACACCGCGGCCTCGGCCACGAAATACTCGGCAAAGGCATTGCCACCGCGCGCTTCGATCTGCTTCACCCGCGCCTGCACCAGCGGGTCGTTCGGCGGCGGAAAAGGCAGCTTGTCGATCAGCACGCACTGCAGCGCATCGCCGGGCACGTCAATGCCCTCCCAGAAGCTTTGCGAGCCGACCAGCACGCAGTCGCGCCCGGTGCCGAAGCGCTGCAGCAGCGCGCGCTTCGGCTGGCTGCCCTGCACCAGCAGCTCCATCGCCACGGCGTCGCGCTGCAGCGCTTGACGCAGCGCCTCGGCGATCAGCGGCAGCACGCGCAGTGTCGTGGTGAGCACGAAGGTGCGGCCGCGCAGCGCCTGTGCGCAGCGTGCAGCGAGTTCGCCCACCGCTGCCGGGTGCGCGCTGTCGTTGGGCTTGGGCAACCGCGCCGGCACCCAGAAGCGGGCGTTCCTGGCGTAGTCGAAGGGACTGCCCACGCGCAGCGCCACCGCATCCTCCAACCCGGTGCTTGAAGTGAACCAGCTGAGCTGGTCGTCATCGCCGAGCGTGGCCGAGGTGAAGATCCAGGCCTTCGGCGCGGCGCGCCGCTGCTCGCTGAGCATCTCGCGGATATCCAGCGGCGACTCCGCCAACCGCGCCTGCTGCGGCGACAGGTCGATCCAGCGCACCCGGTCGGCTGCGGCCGGCCGCACGAACAGTGCCGCCAGCTCGACCACGGACCGTGCGCGCTCTTTCAGTTTGTCGAAGTCCGGGCCGATGGCGCTGAGTTCGGCCAGTGCCTCGACCACCGCCTGCGCGGCCTCGGCGACCGCCTGAAGGCCGGCTTCCCAGTCCTCGGATACCGCGCGCTCTTCCCAGCGCAGCTTGATCACGCCGCGCACTTCGCGCAGCGGCCCGGCGCACAGCAGCCGCAGCTGCCGCCCGGCGTTTTCCAGCGTTGCGGCCAGCAGGTTCCAGTCGCGCAGTCCGCGCGCCTGCTGCAGCCCGACGGCCAGCAGGTCGCGGGCATAGTCGATCAGCTGTGCGCTGCCCAGCGTGGTCCCCAGAAACTGCACGCCGGCCTCGACCAGCTGGTGGGCCTCGTCGAAGACGGCCACGTCCACGGTGGGCAACAGCTCGGCCACGCCGCTGTCGCGCAATGCCATGTCGGCGAAGAACAGGTGGTGGTTGACCACCACCACGTCGGCGGCCATGGCCTCGCGCCGCGCCTGCATCACATGGCAGGCCTTGAACTGCGGGCATTCGCTGCCCAGGCAGTTGTCGCGCGTCGAGGTGACCAGCGGGATCACCGGCGAGCGTTCGTCCAGGCCCTCGATCTCGGCCAGGTCGCCGCTGCGCGTGGCCTGCGCCCAGGCCTCGACCCGCGCCAGGGTGCGCAGCGCCCAGCGGTCGGACAGTTCGGCACCCTGCCGCGCGGTCTGCAGGCGCTGCAGGCACAGGTAGCTGGATCGGCCCTTAAGCAGTGCAAGCGTGACCGGCACGCCCAGCGCATCGCAAAGGCGCGGCAGGTCGCGAAGGAACAATTGGTCCTGCAGGCTCTTGGTGGCGGTGCTGACCAGCGCCCGCCGGCCCGACAGCAGCAGCGGCACCAGGTACGCAAAGGTCTTGCCGACGCCGGTGCCGGCCTCGGCGACCAGCGCGCCGCGTTGTTCGATGGCCCGCACCACCTGCTCGGCCAGGCGCTGCTGCACCTCGCGTTGCGCCAGCGACGGATCGCTGCGCACCAGCGCACCCTGGCTGGAGAAGGCCAGCGCCACCGCCTGGGACAGGCTGCCGTCCATCGCTTTCTGCAGCCCACCCGGGCCGGTGGCCGGCGCACTCAAGCGGGCGTCGGAGGATCGAGCTCCAATTCCAGGCGCGAGATCTGGTCGCGCAGCAGCAGGCGGCGCTTTTTCAGGCGCCGCACGGCCAGGTCGTCGTGCGGCAGGCTCAGCGCCAGACGGTCGATCATGTCGTCCATGTCCGCATGCTCCATGCGAAGTTCGATCAACTGCCGCTGAACCGAGTGCAGGTTGTCATTGATTTGCGGACTTTCAGCCATGCCCGCGAGTTTATATTCGCAGTCATGACTGCACCAGAACAGGCGTTCCGCATCCTGGCGGCCACCGGCTTGCACCGGGGTGACCGCGCCTACCAGCAGGACCAGGTCGAGATCTTCGTCCACGACCGGGTGCCGGGCTGCGCCCTGGGCATCGTGGCCGACGGCATGGGCGGCAAGAGCGGTGGACGCAAGGCCGCCGACCAGGTGATGCTTACGGCCCGGCAGATCTTCGAGCGCTACGTGCCGTCGAAGGACGACGCCGCCGCCACGCTGCGCCAGGTGGTGATGGAATCGCACCTGATGATCAAGCTGACGGCGCTCACTTCCGAGGAAGAACCGCACAGCACGCTGGCGGCCTTCCTGGTGGACCCGACGCTGGAATGCGCCATCGCCCATGCCGGCGACTCGCG
This sequence comes from uncultured Pseudomonadota bacterium, assembly GCA_963818005.1. Taxonomy (GTDB): domain Bacteria; phylum Pseudomonadota; class Gammaproteobacteria; order Burkholderiales; family Burkholderiaceae_C; genus Rubrivivax. Next base: position 114,091 of record CAWFQP010000036.1, on the reverse strand, counting down.
TGTCTATCACTTCCGCGGGCCGCAGATGGTGATGCGCACCACCGACCACTCCTTCGTGCAGCGGCTCATCGACGAGGGCCGCCTCACCGAAGACGAAGCGCTGACGCACCCGCAGGGCAACCTGCTCACCGGCTGCCTGGGCACGCACCAGGATCCGCCGATCTCGCTGTCGCAGATCGACCGACTCGAATTCGGCGATGCGCTGCTGGCCTGCAGCGACGGGCTGTGGCACTACTTCACGCCCAAGGAACTGGGCGCGATCCTGAGTGCGCTGCCGCCGCGCGAAGCCAGCGAGATGATGGTCAACAAGGCGCGGCAGCGCGCCCGCGGCGGCGGCGACAACCTGTCGCTGGCCATCCTGCGCGTCGACCCGCCGGCCTGAACACAAGTGCGCGCCTGACAAACGCCTAGCGCGCCGGCGCGCTCGCCGTGGCGGCCACGCTGGCTGCAGACGGCACCGGCAGCGGCGCTGCTGACTTCTTGCTCCGTTTGCTGCGTTCGGCATGACGCTGCTCCACGTCCTGACGGTGCGCGGCCGCCTCGCTGGCGCGCCGCTGCTGGGCGGCCACGCGTGCAGCGGCGACCGTGGCGTCTTCGGCGGTCCTGGAGCGCTGGCGCGCACGCTCGCTGGGCGCGCGGCCCGCAGCGGCCGACGACGCCGCGCTGGCGCTCGCCGAGGCGGCTCGCGGCTGCGGCGGCGGTTTGCTCGCCGCCTCGGCCTGCTTGGCCTGTACCCGGCGCGCACTTTCCTCGGCATCGGCCTTTCGCTGGGCCTCGTCGAGCACGAGTTCGCGCATGCGCAAGGTCGGTCATGGCCTCGCGTCGCTGCGTCTGCGCCTCGGCGATGCAGCCGGAGACGGCGAAGCGCTTGGTTGCAGTCGGCCTCGGCCTGCTTGTAGCGTGCTTCGGCCGCTGCACGCTCCGTCTTGATCTGCTGGCGCTGGGCCGCGTCCGACGGTGGTTCGTGGGCGTGCACCGCAGCGCCCAGCGCCAGCAGCAGGCCCAAACAGACGGCATGCAAATGCCGTGCGTGACTCATGTCAGCGCGGTGTCCACGTCGCGCCGCGTCGACGACAGGTAGGCCACTGTCTGCATCTCCTGCAGGCGCGAGGCGGTGCGCGGGAACTCGTGGCAAAGCGGGCCCTCGGTGTACAGCAACTCGGGTTCGACCTCGGCCGAAAGGATCAGTTTCACGCGCCGGTCATAGAGCACGTCGACCAGCCAGGTGAAGCGCCGCGCCTCGCTGGCCAGCCGCGGCGACATGGCCGGCACATTGGACAGCAGCACCGTATGGAAGCGCGAGGCCAGCTCCAGGTAGTCGTTCTGCGAGCGCGGCCCGCCGCACAGCTGCGCGAAATCGAACCAGACCACGCCGCCGGCGCGGTGCCGCGCGCGCAGTTCGCGCTGCTCGATGTGCAGCCGCGGCTCCTCGTCGCGCACCTCGGCCAGCTTGTCGAAAGCAGCCAGCATCCGCGCATCTGCTTCGGGGCCGAGTGGCGAGTGGTAGACCTTGACCTGGTCCATCGTGCGCTGCCGGTAGTCGGTGCCGGCGTCGACATTGAGCACCTCCAGGTGCTGCTCGAGCAACGCGATCGCCGGCAGGATGCGATCGCGGTGCAGGCCATTCGGGTACAGCGCGTCGGGGCGGAAGTTCGAGGTGGTGACGATGCTCACCCGGTTGGCGAACAGCGCCTCCAGCAGCCGTGCAGGATCATCGCGTCGGTGACGTCGGCGATGTGGAACTCGTCGAAGCAGATCAGGCGAAAGCGCCGCGCGATGCGCTTGCCCAGTTCTTCCAGCGGGTTCACCGTGCCGCGCAGCTCCTGCAACTCGCGGTGCACCTCGCGCATGAACTCGTGGAAATGCAGCCGCGTCTTGCGTTTCAGCGGCACGGACTGGAAGAAGCAGTCCATCAGGAAGCTCTTGCCGCGCCCTACCCCGCCGTGCATGTACACGCCGCGCGGGATCGGCGGGCGGACGATCATCTTCGCCAGCGCGTTGCCACGCCGGCGCAGGTAGGCCAGCCACTCGTTCTCGCAGCGCTCCAGCGCGTCGATGGCGCGCAGCTGCGCCTCGTCGGCGCGGTAGCCGCGTTCGGCCAGCGTGCGTTCGTAGAGCGCGCGGACGCCCATCGACCGGCGTCGGTCAGAAGTTGAGCGTGCGCTTGTCTACGGCCAGCGCCGCTTCCTTGGTGGCCTCGCTCAACGAGGGGTGCGCATGGCAGATGCGCGCGATGTCCTCGCTGCTGGCCTTGAACTCCATCGCCACCACGGCCTCGGCGATCAGTTCGCTGGCCATTGCGCCGATGATGTGCACGCCCAGGATCTCATCGGTGGCGGCGTCAGCCAGCATCTTCACCATGCCGGTGGTGTCGCCCAGCGCGCGCGCCCGGCCGTTGGCCATGAACGGAAAGGTGCCGGCCCGGTAGGCGCGCCCTGCCGCCTTGAGCTGCTGTTCGGTCTGGCCGACCCAGGCAATCTCCGGGCTGGTGTAGATGACCCACGGGATGGTGTTGAAGTCGACATGCCCGTGCTGGCCGGCGATGCGCTCGGCCACGGCCACGCCCTCTTCCTCGGCCTTGTGCGCCAGCATCGGGCCGCGCACCACGTCGCCCACCGCCCAGACGTTGGGCAGGTTGCTGCGGCAGTGATCGTCCACCGCCACGAAGCCGCGCTCGTCGAGCGCCAGGCCCACGGCTTCGGCGTTCAGCCCGATGGTGTTGGGCACGCGGCCGATGGAGACGATCAGCCGTTCGCAGTCGAGCGTCTGCGCGGCACCGGCGCTGTCGGTGTAGGCCACCGTCACGCCCTTCTTGCCGGACTTCACGTTGTCGATCTTGATGCCGAGCTGGATCTTCAGGCCCTGCTTGGTGAAGGCCTTGTGCGCCTCCTTGGCGATCTGCTCGTCCACCGCACCGAGAAAGACCGGCAGCGCCTCGAGCACGGTCACCTGCGCGCCCAGCCGACGCCACACCGAGCCGATCTCCAGGCCGATGACCCCGGAGCCGATCACGCCCAGGGTCTTGGGCACGGCGCCGATGCGCAACGCGCCGTCGTTGGACAGGATGCGCTCCTCGTCGAAGGCCGCGCCGGGCAGCGCCCGCGCATTCGAACCGGTGGCGACGATCACATGCCGCGCGGTCAGCAGCTGCGGCTTGGCGCCGGCCACGGACAGTTCGAACCCGCCTTCGGTCGCCTTGACGAAGGACCCTCGACCGTGGAAGAAGCTGACCTTGTTCTTCTTGAACAGGTAGAGGATGCCGTCGTTGTTCTGCTTGACCACCTGGTCCTTGCGGCCGAGCATCTTCGCCACGTCGATGCTCAGGTTGTCCAGGCCGATGCCATGGTCGGCAAAGGCGTGGCCGGCGTGCTCGAAGTGTTCGCTGGACTGCAGCAGCGCCTTGCTCGGGATGCAGCCGACGTTGGTGCAGGTGCCGCCCGGTGCCGGCCCACCCTGGGCGTTCTGCCACTCGTCGATGCAGGCGGTGTTCAGGCCCAGTTGGGCGGCGCGGATGGCGGCGATGTAGCCGCCGGGGCCGCCGCCGATGACGACGACGTCGAATGCGTTGGACATGGGTTTCTCTAGAAGGTGAAAGCGCTCATTCGAGCGGCACGAAGATCCACAGCAGCAGGTAGACCACCGCTCCGGTGCCGCCGAACATGAAAAGCAGTGCGAACATCAGCCGCCAGATCCACGCCTCGATGCCCGAGACCTGACCCAGCCCGGCGCAGACACCGCCCAGCCACTTGTCGTTGCGGCTGCGGCGCAGGCGGTTGATCGCCGCGGCGGCCGTGCTCGGCGCTTCGGCCTGGGTGGCGATCAACCGGGCCTTGGCGCGCTGGAATTCGTCCTCGGAGAGCGTGCCGCGGGCACGCATCTCCTCCAGGCGGGCAAGTTCGTCGACCAGGCTCATGACGGCCTCCCAGCGCAGCGGGTGTCAGATGTCGAACAGCAGGCGCGACGGGTCTTCCAGCGCCTCCTTCATCGTCACCAGGCCGAGCACGGCCTCGCGACCGTCGATGATGCGGTGGTCGTAGCTCATCGCCAGGTAGTTCATCGGCCGCACCACGATCTGGCCGTTCTCGACCACGGCGCGGTCCTTGGTGGCATGCACGCCCAGGATCGCGCTTTGCGGCGGGTTGATGATCGGCGTGCTCAGCATCGAACCGAAGACGCCGCCGTTGCTGATGGAGAAGGTGCCGCCGGTCAGGTCTTCCATCGACAGCTTGCCGTCGCGCGCCTTGGCACCGAACTCGGCGATCTTCTTCTCGATGTCGGCGAAGCTCATCTGGTCGGCATTGCGCAGGATCGGCACCACCAGGCCGCGCGGCGAGCCCACGGCGATGCCGATGTCGAAGTAGCCGTGGTAGACGATGTCGGTGCCGTCGACGCTGGCATTGAGCAGCGGGAACTTCTTCAGCGCGGCCACCGCCGCCTTGACGAAGAAGCTCATGAAGCCGATCTTCACGCCATGCTCCTTCTCGAAGCGCTCCTGGAAGCGCTTGCGCATGTCCATCACCGGGGCCATGTTGACCTCGTTGAAGGTGGTCAGGATGGCGTTGGTGGACTGCGACTGCAGCAGCCGCTCGGCCACGCGGGCACGCAGGCGCGACATCGGCACGCGCTGCTCGGGGCGTTCCCCGAGGTTCGCCATCGCCGGCGCGGCCACCGGCGGCAGCGGCGCGGCCACGGCCGGCGCTGCGGCGGGCGCGGCCTTGGGCGCTGCCTTCGGTACGGCCAGCGCGCCGATCACGTCGCCCTTGGTGACGCGGCCATCGCGGCCGGTGCCCGGCACCTCGGCGGTCGACAGCTTGTTCTCGGCCAGCAGCTTGGCCGCGGCCGGCATGGCCACGTCGCCCTTGCCCGGGGCCGCCACAGCCGGCGCGACCACCGCGGCGGCTGCCGGTGCGGCCGTGGCCGCGGCCGCTGCGCTGGCCTTGGCTTCGGTGTCGATGCGCGCGATCACCTGCTCGGCGGCGACCGTGGCGCCATCGGCCGCCACGTGTTCGCTGAGCACGCCGCTGGCCGGTGCGGGCACCTCGAGCACCACCTTGTCGGTCTCGATCTCGATCAGGATCTCGTCCATCTCGACGGCTTCGCCGGGCTTCTTCTTCCACTGCAGCAAGGTGGCCTCGGCCACGGATTCGGACAGCTGCGGTACCTTGACTTCAACAATTGACATGGGTCATCTCGGATCGTTGGTTGTTGATCGCAAGTTGACCGGCGCACCAGCGTCCGGCCCAACGAGCGAATCGATGCCGGCGCAAAGCGTCCGGCATCGCGCTACTTGGACAGGACGAAGCCCTTCGAGCTTGCCGAAGGCCTGGTCGAGCAGCGCCTTCTGCTGCTCCTGGTGCAGGTGGGCATAACCCACCGCCGGCGAGGCCGAGGCCGGGCGACCGGCATAACCCAGCTTCTGGCCGTCGAGCATGTTCTCGTGCACGTAGTGCTGCACGTAGAACCAGGCGCCCTGGTTCTGCGGCTCGTCCTGGCACCAGATCACCTCGGTGGCGTTCGCATAGCGCTTCAGTTCGGCGGCGAAGGCCTTGTGCGGGAATGGGTAGAGCTGCTCGACGCGCACGATCGCCACGTCCCAGGCCTTCTTCTCGTCGCGGCGGCGGATCAGGTCGTAGGCCACCTTGCCCGAGCAGACCACGATGCGCTTGACCTTGTCGGCCTCGACCTCGGCGCGGCTGGCGCCGATGACGGTGCGGAACTCGCCCTTGGTGAACTCCGACAGCGGCGAGGTCGCGTCCTTGGCGCGCAGCAGCGACTTCGGCGTCAGGATGATCAGCGGCTTGCGGAACGGCCGCACCACCTGGCGGCGCAGCAGGTGGAAGATCTGGCTGGCCGAGGTCGGCTGCACGATCTGCATGTTGTTGTCGGCCGCCAGTTGCATGAAGCGCTCCAGCCGCGCCGACGAATGCTCCGGCCCCTGCCCTTCGTAGCCGTGCGGCAGCATCAGCGTCAGGCCGTTGACACGGCCCCACTTGACCTCGCCCGCGGCGATGAACTGGTCGATGACCACCTGCGCGCCGTTGACGAAGTCGCCGAACTGCGCTTCCCAGATGACCAGCGTGTTCGGCTCGGCCGAGGAGTAGCCGTACTCGAAGGCCAGCACCGCCTCCTCGGACAGCAGCGAGTCGATGACGACGAAGGGCGCCTGGTTGTCGGCCACATGCTGCAGCGGCACGTAGATGCCGGTGTCCCACTTTTCGCGGTCCTGGTCGTGCAGCACCGCATGGCGGTGGGTGAAGGTGCCGCGGCCGCAGTCCTCGCCCGACAGTCTGACCCCATAGCCGCTGGCCACCAGCGAGGCGAACGCCAGGTGCTCGCCCATGCCCCAGTCGACGTTGATCTCGCCGCGGCCCATCGCGGCGCGGTCGGCCAGGACCTTCTCGACCAGCGGATGCACCTTGAAGCTGTCCGGCACGCTGGTGATGCGCGCGGCCAGGCGCTTGACTTCGGCCAGCGGCAGCGCGGTGTCGGCCGAATCGGTCCACTTGCGGTCGAGGAACGGCGCCCAGTCGACCGCGTACTTGCTCTTGAAGTTGGTCAGCACCGGGGCGGCCGTGTGCTTGCCTTCGTCGAGCGCCGCGCGCAGTTCCTTGACCATGCGGTCCGGGCCGTCGGCGCTCAGCACCCCCTGCGCCACCAGCTTGTCGCCGTAAAGGCGCCGCGTGCCCGGATGCTTGGCGATCTTCTTGTACATCAGCGGCTGCGTCAGGCTCGGCGTGTCCTGCTCGTTGTGGCCGAGCTTGCGGAAGCAGACGATGTCGACGACCACGTCCTTGTTGAACAGCTGGCGGTAGTCCAGCGCCAGCTGGGTGCACAGCACCACGGCCTCGGGGTCGTCGCCGTTGACGTGCAGCACCGGCGCTTCGATCATCTTGACCACGTCGGTGCAGTACAGCGTCGAACGGGTGTCGCGCGGGTCGCTGGTGGTGAAGCCGATCTGGTTGTTGATGACGAGATGCACCGTGCCGCCGGTGTAGTAGCCGCGCGTCTGCGCCAGCGCCAGCGTCTCCATCACCACGCCCTGGCCGGCAAAGGCGGCGTCGCCGTGCACCAGCACCGGCAGCACCTGATCGCCTTCCTTGTCGCCGCGGCGTTCCATGCGCGCCTTGACGCTGCCCTCGACCACCGGGTTGACGATCTCCAGGTGACTGGGATTGAAGGCCAGGCTCAGGTGCACCGGGCCGCCGGGCGTCGACGACATCGCTGGAAAAGCCCTGGTGGTACTTGACGTCGCCCGAAGGCAGGTCCTCGGGCGCGGTGTGGTCGAACTCGGCGAACATGTCCTTGGGCAGCTTGCCCAGCGTGTTGACCAGCACGTTCAGGCGGCCGCGGTGGGCCATGCCGATGACGATCTCCTGCACGCCGCGCTCGCCGGCACGCTGCACCACCTCGTCCATGCTGGCGATGAAGCTCTCGCCGCCTTCCAGGCTGAAGCGCTTCTGCCCGACGTACTTGGTGTGCAGGTAGCGCTCCAGGCCCTCGGCGGCGGTCAGGCGGTCGAGGATGTGCACCTTCTCGGCCGCCGTGAAGCTGGGCTTGCTGCGCACGCTCTCCAGCCGCTCCTGCCACCAGCGCTTCTCGGCCGGGTCGGTGCAGTGCATGAACTCCGCGCCGATCGAGCCGCAATAGGTTTCGCGCAGCGCCTGCATGATCTCGCGCAGCGTCATGTTCTCGGCCTTGCCGAAATACGTGTTTGCGGCCGAGAACATGATGTCCATGTCCGACTCGGACAGGTCGTAGAACGCCGGCTCCAGTTCGGGGATCTTCGGCCGCTCGGTGCGTTGCAGCGGATCCAGGTCGGCCCAGCGGCTGCCCAGGAAGCGGTACGCCGCCACCAGCGACTGCACATGCACCTGCTTGCGCGCCACCGCCAGGTCGGCGTCGCTGGCCTTGAGCGCGAAGGCATTGGCCTTGGCGCGCTGGGCGAAGGATTCGACCACCGGCGCATGGGCCACGTCGCGAGCCTCGGAACCATCGACCGCGGCCACGTTCTGCAGCCGGTCGAAGTAGGCGCGCCAGTTGTCGGGCACGCTGCCGGGGTTGTCGAGGTAGGCCTCGTAGAGTTCCTCGACGTACGGGGCGTTGCCACCGAACAGGTACGAGTTGGACCTGTATTGCTGCATCATCTTGCGCTCACCTTTCACCCGCGGTTTCCGCCGGCTTTGATGGGTTGAAGAACCTTCCGCTGTCCACGGCTTCACCGGTTGGCGGATTGCGACGCGGGCCTGGCCTGTGCTGCACGGCCCGCATGGGGACGAACGCTGTTCGCTCGCCGTCCCGGCTGGCACTGTAGCACCGGGCCGCAAATGCCCCGTCGGGTGCCCATTGGACCGCGGCCGCCCTTCCGCAAACTGACAACCAGCGGGTCACCGGCCGTGCTGCCCAAAGGGTCACGGGCTTTCCCCGCCGCGCCCGGCGCGCGGCTTGCCCTAGCATTCCGCCTTCCGAATCCCTGGAGTAGCCCATGAAGCTCAGTTCCCTACTGACGGCGGCGGCTGATCGCCTGCGCCGCCGCGGCCGGCACGGCGACAGGCCGAAACCCTGCGCTGGGCGGCGCAGAACGACATCCTGACGCTGGACCCGCATTCGCAGAACCACGCCACGACGCTCGCGATCCTGATGCACTCGTACGAGGGCCTGACGCGCTACAACGAAAAATTCGAGGTCGAGCCGGCGCTGGCCACCAAGTGGACGATGATCAGCCCGACGCAGGTGCGCTTCGAACTGCGCAAGGGCGTCAAGTTCGCCGACGGCAGCCCCTTCACCGCCGACGACGTGATCTTCTCCTTCGGCCGCATCAAGCAGCCGCAGGGCACGATGCAGATCTTCGTCACCGGCGTCGCCGAGATCAAGAAGATCGACGACCACACCGTCGACTTCATCCTGTCGGCGCCGCAGCCGATCCTGCTGCGCAACATCATCGACTTCCGCATCATGAGCAAGGCGTGGGCGGAGAAGAACAAGACCACCAACATCGCAGGACTACAAGGCCAAGGAAGAGAACTTCGCCTCGCGCAACGTCAACGGCACCGGCCCCTACAAGATCACCGGCTGGACGCCGGACCAGCGCCTGACGATGACGATCAACAAGGACTGGTGGGGCAAGCACAGCGGCAACGTCACCGAGGTCATCTACACGCCGATCAAGAGCGACCCGACGCGCGTCGCGGCGCTGCTGTCGGGTGACGTCGACATGCTCACCGACCTGCCGGTGCAGGACGTGGCGCGGCTGCGCCAGGACTCCGAAGCTGAAGATCGTCGACGGCCACGAGGTACGCACCATCTTCATCGCGCTCGACGAATTCAGCCCCGAGCTGAAGTACAGCGACGTCAAGGGCAAGAACCCGTTCAAGGACAAGCGCGTGCGCGAGGCGCTGTCGATCGCCATCGACCGCGAGGCGATCAAGCGCAACACCATGCGCGGCCTGTCGCTGCCGGCGGGCATCATCGTCGCGCCCGGTGTCAACGGCCACACGGCCGACATCGACGTCGCCGTCAAGGCCGACCCGGAGCGCGCGAAGAAGCTGCTGGCCGACGCCGGCTATGCCGAACGGCTTCGAGTTCCAGCTGAACTGCCCGAACAACCGCTACGTCAACGACGAGGAGATCTGCCAGAACCTGGTGGCGATGTGGGCGCGCATCGGCGTGAAGACCAAGCTGGTCGCCGAGTCTATGGCCATCTTCATCCAGAAGCTGCAGAACTTCGACACCTCGGCCTACCTGCTGGGCTGGGGCGTGGCCACCTTCGACGCGCAGTACTCGCTGCAGTCGCTGATCCGCACGCGCACCACCGGCGCCGACGGCAACTTCAACTACGGCCGCATCAGCAACCCGAAGATCGACGCGCTGGTCGACGCGATGAAGACCGAGACCGACGTGGCCAAGCGCAACGCGCTGATCCGCGAGGCGCTGGTCGCCACTCGCGACGAGGTGCACAGCATCCCGCTGCACCACCAGCTGCGGCCCTGGGCGATGAAGAAGGGTGTGACCACGATCCACCGCGCCGACGACCGGCCGGAGGCTCGATTCACCTCGGTGAACCCGGGCGGGACCTGAGCGCCGCAGCAGGCCCGCGAGGCGGGCCCGCCGCCATCGACAAGGCCCGCTGCGCGGGCCTTGTCTGTTCTGGAACCGCGGCGCACACTAGCAGGCGACCCGGCGCGGCCGGTGCACCTCCTCCTGGTCGCTGCAGCCGGGCCGCCTACCATGCCCTGCAGGAGCCCGCCATGCTCGAATCGTTGCGTACCGATCCCACCTTCCACCCGTCGCCGGCTCTGGCGATGGAGGCCGACGCCGAGCGCATCGCCTACACCGCACTGCTCTCGCCCGACGCCTCGCGGCCCGATGCGCTGGCCGTGGTCGACGTCGATCCGGCCTCGGCCCGCTATGGCCAGGTGCTGTACCGGCTGGACATGCCCTACCGGGGCGACGAATTCCATCACTTCGGCTGGAACGCCTGCAGCTCCGCGCTGTCGCCGATGTCCGGCCATGCCTTCCTGCAGCGGCGCTACCTGGTCATGCCCGGACATCCGCTCGTCGCGCATCTACATCGTCGACACCCAGCCCGACCCGACACGCCCGACCATCGCGCGCATCATCGAGCCCGAGGAGGTCGTGCGCAAGACCGGCTATTCGCGCCCGCACACCGTGCACTGCGGCCCCGAGGGCATCTACATCAGCACGCTCGGCGGCGCCGGTGCCGACGGCACGCAGGGGCCGGCCGGGGTGTTCCTCATGGACTGCGAGAGCTTCGAGATCCTGGGCCAGTGGGAGATCGAGCGCGGCCCGCAGAAGCTGCACTACGACTTCTGGTGGAACCTGCCGCGCGACTACATGGTGTCCAGCGAATGGGGCCTGCCGCCGCAGTTCGAGAACGGCATCGTCGCCGAAGACCTGCTGGCCAACAAGTACGGCCACGCCGCTGCACTTCTGGGACCTGCGCGGACGCAAGCACGTGCAGACGCATCGACCTCGGCGCGAACCACCAGATGCCGCTCGAGGTTCGCCCGGCGCACGACCCGACGCGCGAATACGGCTTCGTCGGCGTGGTGGTCGACACCACCAACCTCGAAGGCTCGATCTGGACCTGGTACCGCGAGAACGGCAAGTTCCAGGCGAAGAAGACGGCCACGATCCCGCCCGAGCCGGCCGACGCGGCGCTGCTGCCGCCGCTGCTCAAGGGCTTCGGTGCGGTGCCGCCGCTGATCAGCGACATCGACCTGTCGCTGGACGACCGCTTTCTGTACGTGGCCTGCTGGGGCACCGGCGAGCTGCGCCAGTACGACGTCACCGACCCGATGCAGCCGCGGCTGGCCGGCAGCGTGCACCTCGGCGGCATCGCGCGGCGCACCGCGCACCCCAACGGTTCGGCCTTCGGCGGCGGCCCGCAGATGACCGAGATCAGCCGCGACGGCAAGCGCGTGTACTTCACCAATTCGCTGTACAGCCCCTGGGACCAGCAGTTCTATCCCGAGGGTGTGCCCGGGCGGCAGGTGATGTGCCACGTCGGCGCTGGCGGCGGCATCGCGCTGGACCAAGAACTTCATGGTCGACTTCGGGGCCGAATACGGCGCGCACCAGATCCGGCTGCAGGGCGGCGACTGCTCGACCGATTCGTTCTGCTATCCGTCGGTGTGACCGCAGGGTGGATGCCCCGGCCAGCGTGTCGCTGTGGGCCGGCGTCGTCGCCATCGGCGCCTATCACGGGCTGAACCCGGCGATGGGCTGGCCGCTGGCCGTCGCCAACGGCATGGGCGAGAAGCGCGACGGCGCCGTGTTCGCCACCTGGCTGCCGCTGGGTGTCGGCCACCTGCTGGCGATGGCGCTGGTGCTGGTGCCGTTTGCCTTGCTCAGCCTGATGCTGCAGTGGGACCGCGAGATCCGCCTCGGCGCCGGCGCGCTGGTGCTGCTGTTCGGCGTGTCGCGACTGGTCTGGCGCCGCCATCCGCGCTGCGCTGGCGCGCGTGCGGCCCACACAGCTGGCGCTGTGGTCGTTCCTGATGGCCACCGCGCACGGTGCCGCGCTGATGCTGCTGCCGATGTGGATGGGTCTGTGCGAGACAGCGGCCGTGCAGACCGAGGCCGCGACGGCCGTGGGCTTCGGCCACGAAGCGCTGAGGATGTTGATGCGCTCCAGCGTCGGCATCGCCTTCAGCGTCGCGCTCGTGCATACCGCGGCGATGGTCGGCTCGGGGCTTGGCATCGCCTGGGCCGTCTACCGCTACTTCGGCTTGCGCGCGCTGAGGTCGACCTGGCTCGACCTGGATGCGGTGTGGGCGCTCGGCCTGATCGCATCCGGCGCCGCCGCGATGGCGATGGCGGTCGCGGGTTGATGGCGGAGCGACGGGCGTCAGCGGGCCGACAGCCGATCGCGCACGATGCGTCCACCCTGCATGAGCAGGCGCAGGCCGCGCTCGGGCTCGGCCAGCATCGCCAGTTCGCGCGTCGGGTCGCCATCGACGATCAGCAGGTCGGCGAAGGCCCCGGGCACCAGCTGGCCGAGCTGACCCTCCTGGCGCATCAGCCGCGCGGCCACGATGGTCGCGCCCTGCAGGATCTCCACCGGCGTCTGCGCACCGAGACGGATCGTGAATTCGCCCGACTGGCGCGCATGCATGTGACCGAGCAAGTCGGTACCGAAGACGATCGGCACGCCCTCGGCCTTGGCGATGCGCAGCGATTCGATGCCGCGCACATGCACCTTGTCCAGCTTGTCGAGCATCGCCATCGACCAGCCCAGGCGCTTGCCCTCGTCGGCCAGTGCGGCATAGGTCGACAGCGTCGGCACGAGGAACGCGCCATGCGCCTTCATCAGCCGTGCCGTGGCCGCGTCGATCAGGTTGCCGTGTTCGATCGAGCGCACGCCGGCCATGACCGCACGCGTCACCGCCCGCGGCGAATAAGCATGCGCCATTGCGTACAGGTTCGCGGCTTCGGCTTCCTCGCAGGCGGCACGAAGCTCCTCCACCGAGAACTGCGTGCCCTCCAGCGGGTCGCTGGGGCTGGCGATGCCGCCGCCGGCCATGATCTTGATCTGGTTGGCCCCGTTGCGCACCTGCTCGCGCACCGCGCGCCGCACCTCGCCGACGCCGTCGGCGATGGCGCCGATCAGGCCGAGCCCGGCGCAGGTGCAGAAGAATTCGCGCTGGCGCACGCCCTTCGGCCTCATGTCGGCATGGCCGCCGGTCTGCGACACCGGGAAGCCGGCGATGAACAGCCGCGGCCCCTCGAACAGCCCGCGCGCCACGGCCTCCTGCAGGCCGAAGTCGGCACCGGCCGCGTCGCGCACGGTGGTGAAGCCGCGCATCAGCATGTCGCGCAGGATGCGGCTGCTTTGCGCCGTCACCAGTGACGGCGGCTGCAGCGCCAGGCCGGACAGGTCGTGTGACGCCGCGACCACATGCACGTGCGCGTCGATCAGCCCCGGCAGCACGACGCGCTCCTCGGCATCGATGGTCTGCGCGACATCGTCGACCGTGATCGCCTCGTCCGTCACCGCGGCGATGCGCTCTCCCTCGATGACGATGCGGCAATGCGGCCGCAGCACGCCCGCGGCACTGTCGAAGACCGTCGCGCGCTGAATCAGCAGCCGGCGCGCCATGGGCTCAGGCGACGCCGATGCGCTGCCGCGCCTGCGCGTACTCGCGCTTCAACCGCGCCACCAACTCGGCCACCGGCACCACCTGCTTGACTGCGCCAATGCCCTGGCCGCAGCCCCAGATGTCCTTCCACGCCTTCTTGGCCCCGTAGTCACTGCCGAAGCTCATCTTGCTGGGATCGCTGTGCTCGAGGTTCTCGGGGTCGAGGCCGGCGTTGCGGATCGACGGCGCGAGGTAGTTGCCGTGCACGCCGGTGAACAGGTTCGAGTAGACGATGTCGTCGCTGCTGCACTCGACGATGCACTGCTTGTAGGCGTCGGAGGCGCGTGCCTCCTCGGTGGCCACGAAGGCCGAACCGATGTAGGCGAAATCGGCGCCGCAGGCCAGCGCCGCCAGCACGCCGGCGCCGGTGCCGATGGCCCCGGACAGCGCGATGGGGCCATCGAACCACTCGCGGATCTCGGCCACCAGCGCAAAGGGGCTCTTCACGCCAGCATGGCCACCCGCGCCGGCCGCCACCGGAATCAGCCCGTCGGCGCCCTTCTCGATGGCCTTGCGCGCATGGGTGTTGTTGATGATGTCGTGCAGCACCACGCCGCCCCAGCCATGCACCGCCTGGTTCACCTCGACGCGCGCACCCAGCGAGCTGATGACGATCGGCACCTTGTACTTGGCGCACATCTGCATGTCGTGGTCGAGCCGGTCGTTGCTCTTGTGCACGATCTGGTTGATGGCGAAAGGCGCCGACGGTGCCTCGGGGTGGGCACGGTCGTAGGCGGCTAAGGTCTCGGTGATCTCGGCCAGCCACTCGTCTAGCTGCGATGCCGGGCGCGCATTCAGCGCCGGCATCGAGCCGACCACGCCGGCCTTGCACTGCTCGATGACGAGCTTGGGGTGGCTGATGATGAACAGCGGCGCGCCGATGATCGGCAGCGGCAGCTTCGCAAGGGCGGCGGGCAGTGGCAAGGTAGACTCCGTATGGAAATGGGCGGTTTTTCAGCCGCCGCAGTGTGCGTGGCACACCGTGGCGGCGCCTGTCACTCGGGCGACAACAACGCGCCTACATGGGCTCGAGCGGCATCGCGCTCAGCACCGCCAGAGGCGTGGTAGCTCACGGCCAGTCGCCAGCGACAAAGCGGGCTCCGCGAAGGGAGCCCTTCTTGATCCCGGTGCGCAGGCCTACAGGCTCTTGACCAACTCGGGCACGGCGCTGAACAGGTCGGCCTCCAGGCCGTAGTCGGCGACGCTGAAGATCGGTGCCTCCGGGTCCTTGTTGATGGCCACGATGACCTTGCTGTCCTTCATGCCCGCCAGGTGCTGGATCGCCCCGCTGATGCCACAGGCGATGTACAGCTGCGGCGCGACGATCTTGCCGGTCTGGCCGACCTGCCAATCGTTGGGCGCATAGCCGGCATCCACCGCGGCACGGCTGGCGCCGAGCGCTGCACCGAGCTTGTCAGCCAGCGGCGTGAGCACGTCGTTGAACTTCTCGCTGCTGCCCATGGCGCGGCCGCCGCTGACGATGACTTTCGCGGCGGTGAGTTCGGGGCGGTCGTTCTTGGCGATCTCGCTGCCCATGAAGGTGGACATGCCGCTGTCCGCGACGGCTGCGGCGTTTTCCACCGCAGCGCTGCCGCCGCTGGCCGCCGCGGCGTCGAAGCCAGTGGTGCGCACGGTCAGCACCTTGACGCTGTCGCCGCTCTGCACGGTGGCGATGGCGTTGCCGGCATAGATCGGCCGCTCGAAGGTGTCGGCGCTGACGACCTTGGTGACGTCGGAGATCTGGCCCACGTCCAGCATGGCGGCCACGCGCGGGGCGACGTTCTTGCCCGAGGCGGTGGCCGGGAACAGCAGGTGGCCGTAGTTCGACGCCAGGCCCAGCACCTGGGCTGCCAGGTTTTCGGCCAAGCCGTGGGCGAACTGCTCGCCGTCGGCATGCAGCACCTTGGCGACGCCGGCAATCTGACTGGCAGCCTGCGCGGCAGCGCCGGCGTTGTGACCGGCCACCAGCACATGCACCTCGCCACCGCACTGCAGCGCGGCAGTGACCGTGTTCAGCGTGGCACCTCGGATCGACTTGTGGTCGTGTTCGGCAATGACAAGTGAGGCCATTTAGATCACCTTCGAAACGTTCTTGAGTTTGTCCACCAGCGTGGCGACGTCCGGCACCTTGATCCCGGCACCGCGCTTGGGCGGCTCGCTGACCTTCAGCGTCCTGATCTTCGAGCTCACGTCCACGCCCAGGTCCGTGGGCTTGAACACCTCGAGCTGCTTTTTCTTCGCCTTCATGATGTTGGGCAGCGTCACGTAGCGCGGCTCGTTCAGGCGCAGGTCCGTGGTGATGACGGCCGGCATCTTCAGCTTCAGCGTCTCGGCGCCGCCGTCGATTTCGCGGGTGATGCTGGCCAAGCCGTCAGCGATCTCGACCTTGCTGGCAAAGGTGCCCTGCGGCAGCTTGCCGAGGGCGGCGAGCATCTGGCCGGTCTGGTTGCAGTCGTCGTCGATGGCCTGCTTTCCCAGGATGATCAGACCCGGCTGCTCCTTGTCGATCAGCGCCTTCAGCAGCTTGGCCACCGCAAGAGGCTGCAGCTCCTCGCTGCTCTCGACCAGGATGGCACGGTCGGCGCCGATGGCCATCGCGGTGCGCAGCGTTTCCTGGCACTGGGTGACGCCGCAGGACACGGCAATGACCTCAGTGGCCACGCCCTTCTCCTTCAGGCGCACCGCCTCTTCGACGGCGATCTCGTCGAAGGGGTTCATGCTCATCTTGACGTTGGCGATGTCCACGCCACTGCCGTCGCTCTTGACCCGCACCTTGACGTTGTAGTCGACAACCCGTTTCACGGGTACCAGAACCTTCATGTTGCTTGCTCCTGTGCCAAAGATCTCTGAACCCGAATTCTAGGCCGGTTGCCCCGTGACACGTCCGGCGGTTGCTTGCGCCGCCGCCACGCCGCGCGCCACGTTCACCTTGGCCAGGACGATCAGGCCGATGACGAAGAACAACCCGGTCGACACCATGGCAATGCGGTGGTTGCCTGCGGTGAGCAGCGTCACCAGGCCATAGGTCATCGGCCCGAGGATGGTGGCCAGGCGCACGGCAAAGGTCCACAGCCCGAAGAACTCGGCCAGCCGATCCTCTGGCGCGAAGGCCCCGGCCATTGCCCGGCCGGCCGACTGGCTGGAACCCATGCACAGCCCGGCCACCACCGCGGCCACCCAGAACAGCCCCGGGCCGGTCGCCGCCACGGCCAGCAGCGTCATCACGATCCAGCCGACCAGCGTGACGGCCAGCGCGGGGCGGTGACCGATGCGGTCCTGCCAGTAGCCAAAGGCGAATGCGCCCACGGCGGAGGCGATGTTGACCAGGAAGATCAGCATCATGGTCTGCGTCTGCTTGAAGCCCAGCACCTGCTCGGCATACACCGCCGCCAGCGCGATGACCACGGCAATGCCCGACTGGTAGGCCACAGCGCACACCAGCAGCCAGAAGAAGTCGCGGTATTCCTGCGCACGGCGCCAGGTCTGTGCCAGCCGCGCCAGCGAGGCGCACAGGCCACTTTCCCGCAGCGCCGTGGGCTGGGGCACGGCGCGCTCGTTCAGCAGCACGAAGGTCGCCAGCGAGGCCAGCGCATAGACGACCGCGGTGATGAGCATCGTCACCGGCACGAACTGGGTTGCCGGAATGCCCTGCCCCTGAGCCCACAGCACATAACCCAGCGACAGGCCGAGCGTGAGCATGCCGCCGAAGTAACCGAAGCTCCAGCCCCAGCCGGACACGCGGCCCAGCGCATCGCGCCGCGCCAGCTCGGGCAGGAAGGCCGCGTTCAGCGACTCGCCATAGCCGTAGAAGATGTTCGACAGCACGACGGCGGCGATGGCCATCCACAGATCGCCCGGTCCGGCGAGCGCCAGCATCGCGGTGAAGAGCACGCAGCCGGCCGTGCTGAAGGCCAGCAGCCGCTTCTTGTTGGCGCGCAGGTCGGCCAGAGCGCCAAGCGAGGGCATCGTCAGCATGACCACGGCACTGGACAGCGCCAGCGCACTGGTCCAAGCCAGCGTCGCCCAGGAGGCGTTGGCCGCAACGACGCCGACGAAGTAGGCGTTGAACACCGCCGTCATCACCACCGTCGTGTAGCCCGAGTTGGCGAAGTCATACATCGCCCAGCCGAACACCTCGCGTTTGCGAACGCCCGGGTTCAGCGAGGACATGTCGAACAGGGCCATGAGGCATCCTCGGTGGGTGGTGCCCAGGACGGGAATCGAACCCGTACGGCCCCTCGCGGGTCCGGCGGATTTTAAGTCCGCTGCGTCTACCAGTTTCGCCACCCGGGCGGGCCGGCGGATTATGCGTGGCAGCGATTGTTAAACTGCCGGGCCCCACCGCCGGATCATGCACCGCAGCCTCGTTGCCCAAGCTCTGCGCCGATCCTTGGCCGGCGTGCTGGTCTGCGCGCTGCTGTTGACGCAGGCCCTCGGCCTGCTGCACCGGGTGAAGCATGCCGACGGTCCGCCGAACGCGCATGCAGAGCACTCCCATGGCGTGCTCGAGGCGCTGTTCGCCCAGCACCACGATGCAGGCGACTGCCGGATCTACGACCAGCTGAGCCATGCCGACGGCTTCGGCTTCGGCTTCGTCGAGCCCGGCGCCATGTCGCCGCTGCAACAGCCCCTGCAGGCGCTGCCCATGCCATTGCTGGCTGCCCAGGCCGCGGGGTATCTGGCTCGCGGTCCACCCGGCACGGCCTGAGACTGTCCGCCGGCCGTCCGAGCGACGGCCCCCCGCTTTCCATCGCATCGACACCCGCTGCTGCTGCGGCGGCGGGCCTTCGTCCGCGGTCACAGGATCCTGCCATGACCTCCATTTGCTCTCGGCCGCATTGCATGCGCGCCACCACGACCGCCACCGCCATCGCCCTCAGTCCCGGCCTGTTGCTGGCGCAAGTTTCGACCACGCCATCCAACACATCCAGCGTCATCGTCACCGGCAACCCTCTGCGCTCGACTGCCATTTCCGCACCCACCAGCGTGCTCAGTGGCGATGCGCTGGTGCTGCGCCGAGGCAGCACGCTGGGCGAAACACTGGACGGCCTGCCGGGCCTGTCCTCCAGCTACTTCGGGCCCAATGCGAACCGGCCGATGATCCGAGGCCAGGACGGCGACCGCATCCGCATCCTGAGCAACTCCGGCGTGCCGCTGGACGCCGCGGCACTGAGTTACGACCATGCGGTACCGATCGACCCGCTGGTCATCGAGCGCATCGAAGTGCTGCGTGGGCCGGCAGCGCTGCTCTATGGCGGCGGTGCGATCGGCGGCGTGGTGAATGCGATCGACAACCGCATCCCCAAGGCCGCCGTCGACGACACCCTGGGTGCGGCCGAGTTGCGCTACGGCGGGCCGGCCACCGAGCGCGGCGCCGGCGCCGTCGTCGAGACCGGCAGCAACGGGCTGGCCTTTCATGCCGACGGCTTCTGGCGCAAAACGGATGACATGAAGGTGCCGTGGTACCAGCGCCCTACAGAAAGCGTGGGACGGGTGCAGTCCGACACCATCATCAATTCGGCCAGCGAAAGCTATGGCGGCGCCGTCGGCGGATCGATGGTCTGGGACCAGGGCTACTTTGGCGCGTCACTCGACACCTTCCGCAGCGACTACGGCACGGTGGCCGAGGAAGACGTGACCATCGACATGGTCCTGAACAAGCTGACCTTCGCCGGCGAGGTGCGCAACCTGGGCGGCTTCATCAGCGCCGTCGGCGGCCAGTGGCTGGTGTCTGACTACCAGCACCAGGAGATCGAGGCCGGCTCGGTGGCCACTACTTTCAAGAACAAGGGCTCCGACCTGCGCCTGCAGGCCGAGCACACCCCTCTGAAGCTGGGTGGCGGCAGCCTGGGCGGCGTGTTCGGCCTGCAGACCGAGAACGCCGACTTCTCGGCGCTGGGCGACGAAGCCTTCGTACCTAGCAACACCACACGCCAGTTTGCGATGTTTGCGCTCGAGGAGTGGTCTCTGGGCCCGGCCAAGCTCAGCTTCGGTGCTCGCATCGGCCATGCGAAGGTCGACTCCGAAGGCGACGGCCCTGGCCAGACCCAGTTCGGCCCCGCGCAATCGCGCTCATTCACGCCCTTCAGTGCAGCCGTTGGCGGCATCTACGACCTGTCGACGTCATGGCAACTGAGCGGCAACCTGGCCTACACCGAGCGCGCGCCAAGCTTCTACGAGCTGTATGCCAACGGCCTGCACATCGCGACCGGCGCCTACGAGGTCGGCGATCCGAACCAGGGCATCGAAAAGGGGAGTCAACCTCGACGTGGCGGCGCAGTGGAAGGACGGCGACAACCTGTTCAAGGCCGGCTCCTTCTACAGCGACTTCTCGAACTACATCGCGCTGCTGGCCACCGGGCAATTGGTGGACACCGACGAGGGCCCCGTGCCGGAGTTCGCCTTCACCGGCGTGCCGGCCAAGCTGTACGGCATCGAGCTCGAAGGCACCTGGCGGGTGCTCGACAGTGCCAACGTGGTCGACCTGGTCGGCAAGCTCGACACCATGCGCGCCACCAACGAGGGCAGCGACCAGCCGCTGCCGCGCATACCGCCGCTGCGGCTGACGGCTGGCGCGAACTGGAGCCTGGGGCCCTGGGCGGCGCGCGCGGAAGTGATCTACGCCGCCGAGCAGGACCGCGTGCCCACCGACGATGTGCCAACCCCGGCCTATACCATCGTCAACGTGGCGGCGAGCTACAGCCTCAAGTTCACCGGGGCGGACGGCCTGCTGTTCCTGCGCCTCGAACAACGTGACCAACGAGCTGGCCTACAACGCCACGACCATCGGCACGGTGCGGCCATTGGCGCCCTTGCCGGGGCGGGGCCTGATGGCCGGGCTGCGGCTCAGCTTCTGATGTGGCGGCCCGCCAGGCCGGCCGCCGGCCGGGCGATCAGCAGCATTCGGGGAGTGGTGGAGGCGCGGCCCGGAGTCGAACCGGGCTGGACGGATTTGCAATCCGGTGCATAACCGCTTTGCTACCGCGCCGCGAACCGCAAAAAAGGGAAGCCTAGGGCTTCCCTTTCAAGAACTGGAGCGGGAGAAGAGTCTCGAACTCTCGACCTCAACCTTGGCAAGGTTGCGCTCTACCAACTGAGCTACTCCCGCAGTGCCTTCAAACCATTCGCCCTTTCGAGCGAAGCCCGCATTATAGATCGGCCGCGGGCCGCTGTGCAAACCTCACACGCCCGGCGTGCGGGGCCGCACGGCTCAATGCGGCAACACCTCGGCACCGGCCGCGGGCGTGCCTTCGGCAGCCTTCGGCACCTCCTTGGCAGGCTCGTCCTCCGGCAGTGCCTGGGGCATGCGCTCCAATGCCACCTCCAGCACCTTGTCGATCCAGCGCACCGGCACGATCTCGAGGTTGTTCTTGGCGTTCTCCGGAATGTCCTGCAGGTCCTTGACGTTCTCCTCGGGGATCAGCACGGTGCGCACGCCGCCGCGATGCGCGGCCAGCAGCTTCTCCTTCAGGCCGCCGATGCCGGTGACCTCGCCACGCAACGTGATCTCGCCGGTCATCGCCACGTCGGCTCGCACCGGGATGCCGGTCAACGCCGAGACGAAGGCCGTGGTCATGGCCGCGCCGGCGCTCGGGCCGTCCTTCGGCGTGGCGCCATCCGGCACGTGGATGTGGATGTCGCGCTTCTCGAACATGTCGTCCTTGATGCCCAGGCGCGCGGCGCGCGCGCGCACCACCGAACGGGCCGCCTCGACCGATTCCTTCATCACGTCGCCGAGCGAGCCGGTGCGGATGATGTTGCCCTTGCCCGGCATCACCGCCGCCTCGATGGTGAGCAGGTCGCCGCCGACCTCGGTCCAGGCCAGGCCGACCACCTGGCCGACCTGGTTCTTCATCTCGGCGCGGCCGAAGTCGAACTTGCGCACGCCCAGGAACTCGTTCAGGTTGTCCTCGGTGACGACCACCTTGCCCTGGTACTGCTTCAGCTGGATGCCCTTGACCACCTTGCGGCAGATCTTGGAGATCTCGCGCTCGAGCGAGCGCACGCCGGCCTCGCGGGTGAAGTAGCGCACGATGCCGCGCAGGCCGCCGTCGGTGACCTCGAGCTCGGCGTCCTTGACGCCGTTGTTCTTCTGCTGCTTGGGCAGCAGGTAGCGGCGCGCGATGTTGAGCTTCTCGTCCTCGGTGTAGCCGGCCAGGCGGATGACCTCCATGCGGTCGAGCAGCGCCGGCGGGATGTTCATGCTGTTGCTGGTGGCGACGAACATCACGTCGGACAGGTCGAAGTCGACCTCGACGTAGTGGTCGCTGAAGCGGTGGTTCTGCTCCGGGTCGAGCACTTCGAGCAGCGCCGCTCGACGGGTCGCCGCGGAAGTCCATGCCCAGCTTGTCGATCTCGTCGAGCAGGAACAGCGGGTTGCGCGTGCCGACCTTGGTCAGGCTCTGCAGCACCTTGCCCGGCATCGAGCCGATGTAGGTGCGGCGGTGGCCGCGGATCTCGGCCTCGTCGCGCACGCCGCCCAGCGCCATGCGCACGAACTTGCGCCCGGTGGCGCGCGCCACGCTCTGGCCGAGCGAGGTCTTGCCCACGCCCGGCGGGCCCGACCAGGCACAGGATCGGCGCCTTGACCTTGTCGACGCGCTGCTGCACCGCGAGGTACTCGAGGATGCGGTCCTTGACCTTCTCCAGGCCGTAGTGGTCTTCGTTGAGCACCTCCTCGGCATGGCCGAGGTCGTGCTTGATCTTGGTCTTCTTCGCCCACGGCAGGTTGACCAGCGTGTCGATGAAGTTGCGCACCACCGTGGCTTCGGCCGACATCGGCGACATCAGCTTGAGCTTCTTCAGCTCGCCCTCGGCCTTCTTGCGCGCTTCCTTGCTCATGCGCGCGGCGGCGATCTTCTTCTCCAGCTCTTCGAGGTCGGCGCCCTCTTCGCCGTCGCCGAGTTCCTTCTGGATCGCCTTGACCTGCTCGTTCAGGTAGTACTCGCGCTGGCTCTTTTCCATCTGCCGCTTGACGCGGCCGCGGATGCGCTTTTCCACCTGCAGGATGTCGACCTCGTGCTCCAGCAGTTCGAGCAGCCGCTCCAGCCGCTTGGGCACCGCGAACAGGTCGAGCACCGACTGCTTGGCCTCGAGCTTCAGCGGCAGGTGCGCGGCGATGGTGTCGCCCAGGCGGCCCGGGTCGTCGATGCCGGCGATGCTGGTCAGGATCTCCGGCGGGATCTTCTTGTTCAGCTTGACGTAGGCGTCGAACTGCTGCGTCACCGCGCGGCGCAGCGCCTCGATCTCGGGCGAGGCTTCGGTGGACAGCGGGATCGGCTCGACCTCGGCGACGAAGTGCTCGCCGTTGTCGGAGATCAGCTTGGTGTTGGCGCGCTGGATGCCTTCGACCAGCACCTTCACCGTGCCGTCGGGCAGCTTCAGCATCTGCAGGATGCTGGAGACGCAGCCCACGTCGAACATGTCGTCGGCCTTGGGCTCGTCCTTGCCGGCGGCCTTCTGCGCCACCAGCATGATCTGGCGGCCGGCTTCCATGGCCGCTTCGAGCGCCTTGATCGACTTCGGCCGGCCCACGAACAGCGGGATGACCATGTGCGGGAACACCACCACGTCGCGCAGCGGCAGCAGCGGCAGCGTGATCGGATCGGGCGGCAGGATCGGATGTCCGGACATTGGAACCTCTCTTTCTCAGACCGACTTGGGGCCCGAGGCGAAAAATGCAAGGTGCGGCGGGCGGCAGGGCCCGACCGCGGCGGACAGCCGCGCTCAGGCGCTGGCCTTGGTCTTGGCCGGCTCGCGGTAGACCAGCAGCGGCTTGCTGCCTTCTTCGACGATGTGCTCGTCGACCACGACCTTGGCCACGCCGTCCAGGTTGGGCAGGTCGAACATGGTGTCGATCAGCGCGAACTCCAGGATCGAGCGCAGGCCGCGCGCGCCGGTCTTGCGCGCCAGCGCCTTGCGCGCGATGGCCGCCAGCGCCGACGGGCGGATCTCGAGTTCCACGCCGTCCATCGCGAACAGCTTCTGGTACTGCTTGAGCAGCGCGTTGCGCGGCTCGGTCAGGATCTGCACCATCGCCTCTTCGGTCAGCTCGCCCAGCGTGGCCACCACCGGCAGGCGGCCCACCAGTTCGGGGATCAGGCCGAACTTGATCAGGTCCTCGGGCTCGACCTCGCGGAACAGGTCGGAGACCTTCTTCTCGCTCTTGCTGTGCACGGTGGCGGCAAAGCCGATGCCCGACTTCTCGGTGCGGTTCTGGATGACCTTCTCCAGCCCGTCGAAGGCGCCGCCGCAGATGAACAGGATGTTGGTCGTGTCGATCTGCAGGAAATCCTGGTTCGGGTGCTTGCGCCCGCCCTGCGGCGGCACGCTGGCCATCGTGCCTTCGATCAGCTTGAGCAGCGCCTGCTGCACGCCCTCGCCCGACACGTCGCGCGTGATCGACGGGTTGTCGCGACTTGCGCGCTGATCTTGTCGATCTCGTCGATGTAGACGATGCCGCGCTGCGCCCGATCGACGTCGTAGTTGCAGTTCTGCAGCAGCTTCTGGATGATGTTCTCGACATCCTCGCCCACGTAGCCGGCTTCGGTCAGCGTGGTCGCGTCGGCGATGACGAAGGGCACGTTCAGCAGCTTGGCCAGCGTCTGCGCCAGCAGCGTCTTGCCCGAGCCGGTGGGCCCGATCAGCAGGATGTTGCTCTTGGTCAGTTCGACCTCGTCCTTCGCGCCGCCGGCATGCTTGAGCCGCTTGTAGTGGTTGTAGACCGCCACCGACAGCGTGCGCTTGGCCACTTCCTGGCCGATGACGTAGGCGTCCAGGCTGGTCTTGATCTCGCTGGGGATCGGCAGGTCCGACTTCGCCGACTTGGCCAGCGCGCCATCGGCCGGCACCTCGTCGCGGATGATGTCGTTGCACAGCTCGATGCACTCGTCGCAGATGAACACCGACGGCCCGGCAATGAGCTTCTTCACCTCATGCTGGCTCTTGCCGCAAAAGGAGCAGTACAGAACCTTCTCGCCGGAGGCGCCCTTCTTTTCAGCCATGGGTGTGCTTACGCTGGAAGTGCCGCAGAGTCAATGGGGTCATCATAGTGCAAGCTCGGGGCGCGCTCGTCGCGTCGAAATTGATGCCGTTTCGGCGCCTTGCTGCAGGCTTGCCGACCGTCTTCAACCGCGCCGCTCGATGACCTTGTCGACCAGCCCGTAGGCCTGTGCCTCGGCGGCGGACATGAAAAAGTCGCGCTCGCTGTCGCAGCTTGATCTTGTCCAGGCTCTGGCCGGTGCGTTCGGCCAGGATCGAGTTCAGGCTTTCGCGCAACTTCAGGATCTCGCGCGCCTGGATCTCGATGTCGGTGGCCTGGCCCTGCGCGCCGCCCGAAGGCTGGTGGATCATGATGCGCGAATTGGGCAATGCATTGCGCTTGCCCTTGGCGCCGGCGGCCAGCAGGAAGGCGCCCATGCTCGCCGCCATGCCCATGCACAGCGTGGACACGTCCGGCTTGATGAACTGCATGGTGTCGAAGATCGACAGCCCGGCGCTGACGCTGCCGCCCGGCGAGTTGATGTACAGCGAGATGTCCTTGTCGGGGTTCTCGCTTTCCAGGAACAGCAGCTGGGCCACCACCAGGTTGGCGGTCTGGTCGTTGACCGGGCCGACCAGGAAGATCACGCGTTCGCGCAGCAGCCGGCTGTAGATGTCGTAGGCCCGCTCGCCGCGCCCGGATTGTTCGATGACGATGGGCACCATGCCCAGGCCGACGGTGTCAAGAGCGCTCATGCGAATCCTCGGGAAAGTTCAGTGGCTGCGGGCCATTATGGAGCCCGAGCGGCAGCGCTGCGCCGGGCCCGGCGGCCGGCGCCGCTCAGGCGTTCATCAGCTCGTCGAAGGCCATCGCCTTGGGCGTGACCTTGGCGCGCGACGAGCACGAATTCGGTGACGTTCTTCTCGATCACCAGCGCCTCGACCTCGGCCATGCGGCTGCGGTCGCTGAGGTACCAGCGCATCACCTCGGCCGGCTTCTCGTAGCTCTGGCTCATCTCCTCGATGTGCGCCTGCAACTGCTCCGGCTTGGCCTGCAGGTTGTTGGCACGCACCAGTTCGGCCACCACCAGGCCCAGGCGCACGCGGCGCTCGGCCTGGCCCTGGAACAGGTCCTGCGGCAGCGGCGCGGTGTCGGCGTCCTTGATGCCGCGCTTCTTCAGGTCCTCGCGGGCCGAGGCCATCAGGCGCTCGAGCTCGCTGCCGACCAGCGCCTTGGGCAGCTCCAGCTGCGACGCGGCAACCAGCGCGTCCATCACCGCCGCCTTGTTGCGCGCCAGCACGCGCATGCGCACCTCGCGCTCCAGGTTCTTCTTCACGCTGTCGCGCAGGCCCTGCACGGTGGCGTCCTCGATGCCCAGCGCCTTGGCAAAGGCCTCGTCCACCTCGGGCAGCTTCTGCGCCTCGATCTTGGTGACGCTGACGCGGAAGTCGGCTTCCTTGCCGGCCACGTCCTGGCCGTGGTAGTCGGCCGGGAACTGCAGCGCGAAGGTCTTCGACTCGCCCACCTTCATGCCGCGCACTGACCTTGTCGAACTGCTCCAGCATCTGGCCTTCGCCGATGATGAACTGGAAGGCCTCGGCCTTGCCGCCGGCAAAGGCCTCGCCGTCGATCGTGCCCTCGAAGTCGATGGTGACGCGGTCGGTCTCGACCGCGCCTTCGCTGGCCGCTCGCTGCGCGAAGGTGCGGCGCTGCTTGCGCAGGATGTCGACCGTGCGGTCGATGGCCTCCTCGGTGACCTCGGCGCTGGCCGATTCGATCTCGGCCGCGGACAGGTCGCCGATCTGCACCTCGGGATAGACCTCGAAGGTGGCGTCGAAGACCATCTGCCCTTCCGGCGCGTCGTCCTTCTGCGTGATGCGCGGCGTGCCGGCCACGCGCAGCTTGGCCTCGCTCGGCGGCGTCGCTGAAGGCACGGCCGACATGGTCGTTCATGACCTCGTACTGCACCGAATAGCCATAGCGCTGCGCCACCACCGACATCGGCACCTTGCCGGGCCGGAAGCCCGCGGCCTTGACGGTGCGCGACAGCTTCTTCAGGCGCGACTCGACCTCGCTGCTGATCTGGTTGGCAGCCAGCGTCAGCGTGATGCGACGCTCCAGCTTGTCAAGGGTTTCCACATTCACGGCCATGATGGGCTCTTTCCGACTGATGATGTCTGGTGCGCGGGGCCGGACTCGAACCGGCACGCCCGTGAAGGCGTCAGGACCTAAACCTGGTGCGTCTACCAATTTCGCCACCCGCGCGGCACTGGAGTTGCAAAACGGCGAGGGGGCCCCCGACGGCCCCCTTCAGCAACCCGGCAAAAGGTGGATTCTAGCTGGCCAGGGCGGCAGCCGGCTTGGCACTGAACCAGGCTGCGCCCATCGCCAACCCGACCCGAGCGTCCCAGGCCCTGCGAAGCCGGCGGCGCGTCCTGCTCGGGCATGGACAATGCAGCTGTGGCCGAGCAGCACTACGAAAACTTTCCCGTCGCATCGCTGCTGAGCCCGGCCGCCTTGCGTCCGACAATACTGGCCCTGTACCGCTTTGCACGCAGCGCCGACGACCTGGCCGACGAAGGCGATGCCGACGCCGCGCAGCGCCAGGCCGACCTGGCGGCCTACCGCGCCGACCTGCAGGCCGCGCTGGCGGGCCGGGCGGACAGCGGCCGCTGGCCTGCGGTGTTCCCGTCGCTGGCGCAGGCGATCCGCCAGCACGCGCTGCCGCCGCAGTGTCTGCATGCGCTGCTCGACGCCTTCGAGCAGGACGTGCGCAACCCGCGCTATGCCGACCGGGCCCTGCTGCTGGACTACTGTGCACGCTCGGCCAACCCGGTGGGCCGGCTGCTGCTGCACCTGTACCGCGTCGGCGATGCGCTGTCGCTGCGCCAGTCCGATGCCATCTGCTCGGCACTGCAGTTGATCAACTTCTGGCAGGACCTGAGCGTGGACCTGCCGCGCGGTCGGGTCTACGTGCCGCTGGCCGACCTGCAGCGCCATGGCCTGGACCTGGAGCGACTGCTGCACCAGGCCGACGACGCGGCCATGCGCGCGCTGGTGCGCGACCTGGCGCAATGGGCCGGCGCGCTGATGGCCGAGGGTGCGCCGCTGGCGCTTGCGCCTGCCCGGACGCATTGGCTGGGAATTGCGCCTGGTGGTCCAGGGCGGGCTGCGGATTCTTGAGAAAATCGCCGCCATGGACTTCGCCAGTGTTCGCACGCGGCCGGTGCTGGCCCGCAGGGATGCGCCAGCGCTGCTGTGGCGCGCCCTGCGCATGCAATGATGAACACGCCCGCCGGCCAGGCCGCCATCAGCCCGCAGCAGTACGTGCAGGACAAGGCTGCCGCGAGCGGCTCGTCGTTCTACTACGCCTTCCTGTTCCTGCCGGCGCCGCGACGCGCCGCGATCACCGCCTTCTACGCGTTCTGCCGCGAAGTCGACGACGTGGTCGACGAGACCAGCGACGCCGGCGTGGCCGCGGCCAAGCTGGCCTGGTGGCGGCAGGAGGTGCAAGCGGCCTATGCCGGGCGTCCCAGCCACCCGGTGATGAAGGCGCTGATGCCGCTGGCCGCCGACTTCGACATCCAGCCGGCGCACCTGCAGGCGGTGATCGAAGGCTGCCAGATCGACCTGCAGCAGACCCGCTTCCTCGACTTTGCCGGCCTGCAGCGCTACTGCCACCTGGTGGCCGGCGTGGTCGGCGAGGTCGCGGCCAACATCTTCGGCCGCAGCGACGCGGGCACGGTGCAGTACGCGCACCGCCTCGGCCTGGCGATGCAGCTCACCAACATCATCCGCGACGTCGGCGACGATGCACGCCGTGGCCGCATCTACCTGCCGATGTCGGAGCTGCAGCAGTTCGACGTGCGCGCGCAGGAGATCCTCAAGCGCGACTCGCCCTGGGGCTACAGCGAACGTTTCGAGGCGCTGATGCGCTTTCAGGCCGAGCGCGCGCACAAGCTCTACGACGAAGCCTTCGCGCTGCTGCCCGAGTCCGACCGCCGCGCCCAGAAGCCCGGGCTGATGATGGCCAACATCTACCGCACCCTGCTGCGCGAGATCGAGGCCGACGGCTTTCGCGTGCTGCACCAGCGCACCTCGCTGACGCCGCTGCGCAAGCTGTGGATCGCGTGGCGCACCCACTGGCGCGGCCGTTGACTGCGTTGCGCGTGGCCGTGGTCGGCGCCGGCTGGGCCGGCATCGCCGCGGCGGTGCATGCGCGCCGGGCGGGACACGAGGTCGAGGTCTTCGAGATGGCGCCGCAGCCCGGCGGCCGGGCGCGCACGGTGCAGGTGGGCGGGCATGCACTCGACAACGGCCAGCACATCCTGATCGGCGCGTACACGGCCACACTGGAACTGATGCGCCTGGTCGGCGCCGACCCCATGACGCTGCTGCGCCGGCTGCCTTTGGCGCTGCAATACCCCGACGGCCAAGGCCTCACGCTGCGCCCGGGTGCTCCGCTGCCGGCCTTCGTGCGCGCCGTGCTGGGCCGATCGGGCTGGGGCTGGGGCGAACGCCTGGGGCTGCTGGCGGCAGCCACGCGCTGGGCGGCAATGCGCTTTCGCTGCGCCGACGATCTTGAGCGTGGCCCAGCTGTGCCACCGGCTGCCGACCAAAGTGCGGCAGCAGTTGATCGAGCCGCTGTGCGTGGCGGCCTTGAACACCCCGGCCGCGCAGGCCAGCGGCGCGGTATTCCTGCGCGTGTTGCGCGATGCGCTGTTCAGCGGCCCCGGCTCGTCGGACCTGCTCTTGCCGGGCGCGCCGCTGGGCGCGCTGCTGCCGCAGCCGGCTTCCGCCTGGTTCGAGCGCCAGGGTGTGGGCCTGAACACCACAGCGCGGGTCCGTAGCCTGCAGCGAGAAGGCACGGCCTGGCGGCTGGACGGCCTGGGCTTCGACGCGGTGGTGCTG
This sequence comes from uncultured Pseudomonadota bacterium, assembly GCA_963818005.1. Classification (GTDB taxonomy): domain Bacteria; phylum Pseudomonadota; class Gammaproteobacteria; order Burkholderiales; family Burkholderiaceae_C; genus Rubrivivax. The sequence continues at coordinate 84,541 of CAWFQP010000036.1, read as the reverse complement.
GCCTGCAGTGCAGCCGAGGCAGCACGCCTGAGCGCGACGCTCGCCCCCGACTGGTCGCACCAGGCCGCCGCACTGCGCTACGAACCCATCGTCACCGTCTACCTGCAATGCGCTGGCGCGCGCCTGGCGCTGCCGATGTTGGCGCTGCATGCCGACGACACGGCACCGGCGCAGTTCGTCTTCGACCTGGGCGCGCTGGGCGGCGCGGCCGGCGTATTCGCCTTCGTCGTCAGTGGCGCGCGCGATTGGGTCGAACGCGGCCTGCAGGTCACTGCCGGCGCCACGCTGGCGCAGGCGCAGGCGACCTTCCCAGCCGGCACCTGGCCGGTGGTACCGAGCGTGCTGCATGTGACCGCCGAAAAGCGCGCCACCTTCCGCTGCGCGCCCGGCCTGCAGCGCCCGGCGCAGGCCATCGCGCCGCGGCTATGGGCTGCCGGAGACTACGTGGCAGGGCCTTACCCGGCCACGCTGGAAGGCGCGGTGCGCTCCGGCCGCGACGCTGCCTTTGCCCTGGCCTGATCAGCGCCGCGCAAGGGGCGCGCAGCACGCATCAACGCCACGCAATAGGCGCAAGTACGCTTCAACGCCGCGCAATAGGCGCGGCGAGGGGCTCGCCGACGAACAGAGACTGCTGCGGCCAGAGCACGCTCTTCCGGTAAGCCTCGATCGCGATGCTGCCCTGCAGGTAGTGCACAGCAACCATTGCGGATGCGCAATCTTCTGCAGTGATTGCAAGGCTCGATGTCGCTGCCGTGGCTGGCGGTCGCGCCGGAAGCGATCCAGTCCAGCGCCGTCGCCTGCCCTCTGGCGCGCCGGAACTGGCCGTCGTAAGAGGTGAGATGGTCACCGAGGCCGCCGTCGACCCATTCGAGTCCCTCGGCAGGGGCAAGCGTCATGCGCCCAGTCTGCACCAGCAGCACACGGCGCGACGCGAGCCAGGCCGCGGCTGCCTGCACAGGCACCTCCATGCCGGCTTGGCGCAGCTGGCCGGACAGCGGATACAGGCCGGCGCGCACATGGCGTGCGGCATCGCCGGCGCTGAAGAAGTGCGCATGGGCTGGCAACGCGCCGCGCAAGCCCTGCGATCCGTCGGCAGCCACGCCACGGTCGATCAGGCGCTTCGCGGCATCCACATCCTGCGCCGCCAGCAGCATCGACGGAGCAGGCCATGGTCGCCGAACGGTCTGGCGGACGCCGAGTTTGCATACTCCGAGACCCGTGACGGCGCCAGCGCCGGCAGGCTTTGTGCCGCCCCGGCGCTGGTCAGCGCACAGCCCAAGACCCAGCAAGACCGTGGTCCACAAACCATACCGACATGCAATCTGATGTTCCGCAATGCAGAATCACCTAAACAACCCCACAATCGGTTCCGTGAAGGACAAGGACAGCCACAAGCCCGCGATCCAGGTGCTCGGACGCAGCTTCGCGCTGTTCGAGGTGCTGGCTGCGCACCAGGATCCTGTGTCGCTGAAGCAGATCAGCGGCGAAACCGGGCTGCACCCGTCCACCGCGCACCGCATCCTCAATGATCTGGCTCTCGGCGGTTTCGTCGACCGGCCGCATGCCGGCAGCTACCGGCTGGGCATGCGCCTTCTAGAGCTGGGCAACTTGGTGAAGGCACGGCTCGACGTGCGCGAGGCTGCCCTCGCCCCGATGCGCGACCTGCACAAACTGACGCATCAGCCGGTGAACTTGTCCATGCGCCAGGGCGACGAGATCGTCTACATCGAGCGCAGCTACAGCGAACACTCAGGCATGCAGGTGGTGCGAGCCATCGGCGGGCGCGCGCCGCTTCATCTGACCTCGGTCGGCAAGCTGTTTCTCGCCATGGACGACCCACAGAAGGTGCGCGCCTATGCAACACGCACGGGGCTGGCAGGGCACACGCGCAACAGCATCACGGCACTGCCTGCGCTGGAACGCGAACTGGCCGGCGTGCGCAGGCAGGGCACGGCGCGAGACGACGAAGAGCTGGAGATGGGCGTGCGCTGCATGGCGGCGGGCATCTACGATGACCAGAACAAGCTGGTCGCCGGGCTGTCGATCTCCGCGCCTGCCGACCGCCTGGAAGAAGGCTGGATGGAGCGTGTCAAGGCCACGGCTGCGCAGATCTCGGCGGCCCTCGGCCACCGTGCAGGCTGAGGGCTGGCGCAGCTCGGCACTCCCCTGCCTCGGGCTCTCAGGGAAACTGTTCCTTGATCCCCGCGGGGGACGGCCGGCCCCGGCCGGCCTAGGGGCGCTCAGAAGCGGGTGATGGTGGCCTGTGCCGACGCCGACGGCAGCGCATGGTCGAGCCACTTGCGGATGCGCTCGGCGTCCCCGATGCGCGAGTACTTGCCTGTCGAATCCAGCAGCACCAAGATCAACTTGCGGCCGGCAAGTTGCGCCTGCATCACCAGGCAGCGACCGGCCTCGGAGATGTAGCCCGTCTTCTGCAGGCCGATGTCCCACTCGGGATTGCGCACCAGGCCGTTGGTGCTGCGGAACTGCAATTGACGGTTGCCGACGCCTACCTGTGCCTCGCGCGAGGTCGAAAGTTCGCGAATGATCGGGTGGGCATAGGCCGCATCGACCAAGCGGGCCAGGTCATTGGCGCTGGCGCGGTTCTGGCTGGACAGACCCGTGGGCTCGACATAGCGCGTGCCGGTCATGCCAAGCAACTGCGCCTTCGCGTTCATCGCCGCGACAAAGGCGTCCATACCGCCCGGATAGTGCCGCCCGAGGGCATGCGCAGCACGGTTCTCCGATGACATCAGCGCCAGCAGCAGCATCTCGCCGCGGGTCAATTGCGTGCCCACGGTCAAGCGCGAACGGCTGCCTTTCTCGGTGTCCACATCGTCCTGGGAAATGCTCAGCACCTCGTCCAGCGGCAAGCCGGCCTCGGTCACGACCAGGGCCGTCATCAGCTTGGTGATGGAGGCAATCGGCAGCACCGCCTGCGGGTTCTTGCTGAACAGCACCTGCTGGGTATCCTGATCGATCACCAGGGCGACGCTCGACTTCAGGTCAAGCGGATCGTCGGCGGCATGCAAACCATAGAGCTGGCCCAGGGTCGGGCGGGCTGGCGCGGCCTTGACCACGGTGGTGCGCTTGCCGCTGACGGCACGAACCTGCCGGCTGCTCTTGAGCTTCGGCGCCACGCTGGGCGATTTGGTCATGGCCTTGACGGCGCTGCCCGTGCCACCTTGCGCCGCGTTGGCCATCGGCACATGGGCACCGGAGACGGTCAAGCCCATGACCAACAGGGAGTGCCGCAGCCAGGATGAACGGAACCAACGCACCACGACAACTCCTTAACGATCCGATACGAGTGTATGGGATCGGAAAAAAACTCGCAAGATCAAAAACTTGCTGGAATTTCCTCAAGTTACGCCTGCGATCGATTCGAACCTGTTGCATCCGCGCAAATCGGCCCGTCCGGTCCAGTGCGATAGCCACACCCGGGCTCGTCGACTGCCGACATCCGTCTCGCAACGGCAGTCGGGCTGCTTCTAACCCTGCGCTGCCACTCTTTCGGCCTTGCTCTGCAACTTGTTGAGCGCTGCCAGATACGCCTTGGCCGACGCCACGATGATGTCCGGGTCTGCACCCACGCCGTTGACCACCCGGCCGCCCAGTTGCAGACGCACGGTGACTTCACCCTGCGATTCTGTGCTGCCCGATGTGATGGCATTGACCGAATAGAGCAGCAGTTCGGCGCCACTTTTCACCTTGGATTCGATGGCCTTCAAGCTGGCATCGACCGGGCCGTTGCCGTCGCTTTCGGCGTGGTGCTCCACCGCGCCGGCTGCGAAAGCGACTCGCGCATGCGGTCGCTCGCCGATTTCCGAATGCTGCGCCAGCGACAGCAGCCGGTAGTACTCCTGATCGTGGGTCACGCTCTCGTCACCCATCAGCGCAATGATGTCCTCGTCGAAGATGTCGCTCTTGCGGTCAGCCAGGTCCTTGAAGCGTGCAAAGGCCGCGTTGATGTCGGCCTCGGACTCCGACTCGATCCCCAGCTCCTGCAGTCGCTGCTTGAAGGCGTTTCGGCCCGACAGCTTGCCCAGCACGATCTTGTTGGCCGACCAGCCCACGTCCTCGGCACGCATGATCTCGTAAGTGTCTCGCGCCTTCAACACCCCATCCTGGTGGATGCCCGAAGCGTGCGCGAAGGCATTTGCGCCCACCACCGCCTTGTTCGGCTGCACCACGAAGCCGGTGGTCTGCGCCACCAGCCGCGAGGCAGGCACGATCTGCGAGGCGTCGACGCGCAGCTCCAGGTCAAAGTAGTCCCGGCGCGTCCTTACTGCCATCACCACTTCTTCGAGCGAGCAGTTGCCGGCACGCTCACCGAGTCCGTTGATCGTGCATTCCACCTGGCGTGCGCCACCGATGATCACGCCCGCCAGCGAGTTGGCCACCGCAAGACCCAAGTCGTTGTGGCAGTGCACCGACCACACCGCCTTGTCCGAGTTCGGAATGCGCTCGCGCAGGTTGCGGATGAACTGGCCATAGAGCTCTGGCACCGCGTAGCCGACGGTGTCTGGGATATTGATAGTGGTCGCGCCCTCGTTGATGGCCGTCTCGAGCACGCGACACAGGAAGTCGGGGTCGGAGCGGTAACCGTCCTCGGGCGAGAACTCCACGTCGGCGCACAGCTTGCGCGCAAAGCGCACCGACAGCTTCGCCTGCTCGAACACCTCGTCAGCCGTCATGCGCAGCTTCTTCTGCATGTGCAGTTCGCTGGTGGCGATGAAGGTGTGGATGCGTGCGTTCGCCGCAGGCTTCAGCGCCTCGGCCGCGCGTGCGATGTCGCGGTCGTTGGCGCGCGCCAGCGAGCACACGGTTGAGTCCTTGATGTGCGAGGCGATGCTGCGCACGCAGTCGAAGTCGCCATTGCTCGACGCGGCGAAGCCGGCCTCGATGACATCGACGCGCAAGCGCTCCAGCTGGCGCGCGATGCGCAGCTTCTCGTCCTTGGTCATCGACGCGCCGGGTGATTGTTCGCCGTCGCGCAAGGTGGTGTCGAAGATGATCAGCTTGTCGCTCATGGTGTTTGCCTCCTCAATCCACTTTAGTCTGCCAAGGGGCTGTCCGCCACGGCCGGGAGCAGCGCCTGCGCGCGTGCCATGCCGGACAGCAGCGCCTTGAACGATGCCGCGACGATATCGGCATCGATCCCTACACCGTGCAGACGACGATCGCCGATGCGCATCTCGATGTAGGCCGCGGCGCGCGCCTTCGCGCCGCTGCCGATGGCGTGCTCGTGGTAGTCGAGAACCTGGACTTCGGCATCGAAGGTCGCCTGCAACGCAGCCGCGAAGGCGTCCACCGGCCCGTTGCCTTGCCCGCTCAAGCCCACCGGTTGGCCGTCGATGCACAGCGACGCATTCAGGCGCACACGGCCGTATCCTTCCTCGTCGAGGCGGTAGCTTTCGAGCAGCCGGCCGTCGATCCGGTACTCGGACTCGAACACGCTCCAGATGTCGGCCGCGCTCATCTCGCGGCCCTGCACGTCCATCACTGCCTGCACAACCTGGCTGAACTCGATCTGCAGCCGGCGCGGCAGTTCGACGCCATATTCGGTTTCGAGCAGGTAGGAAATGCCGCCCTTGCCCGACTGGCTGTTGACGCGGATCACCGCCTCGTAGCTGCGGCCCAGGTCCTTCGGGTCGATCGGCAGGTAGGGCATGTCCCAGATCTCGCCCTCTTCTCCACGTTCCTGGCGCGCGGCGAAGGCCTTCTTGATCGCATCCTGATGCGAGCCTGAGAACGAGGTGTAGACCAGCTCGCCCACGTAAGGATGGCGCGGATGCACCGGCAGCTGGTTGCAGTGTTCGACGCAGGCGCGGATCTCATCGATGTTCGAGAAGTCCAGCCCCGGCGACACACCCTGCGAGTACAGGTTCAGCGCAACGTTGACGAGGTCGAGGTTGCCGGTGCGCTCACCGTTGCCGAACAGGCAACCTTCCAGCCGGTCGGCACCGGCCATCAGCGCGAACTCGCCAGCCGCCGTGCCGGTGCCGCGGTCGTTGTGCGGATGCACCGACAGCACGATCGATTCGCGCCGCTGCAGGTGGCGGTGCATCCATTCGATCATGTCGGCAAAGATGTTGGGTGTGCTGTGCTCCACGGTCGACGGCAGGTTGATGATGCACTTGTGCTGCGGCGTCGGTTGCCATACCGCAGTCACCGCATCGACCACGTGCTTGCTGAAGGCCAGTTCGGTGCCGGAGAACATCTCCGGCGAATACTGGAAGGTCCAGTGCGTGCCGGGCTGCGCGGTGGCCAGCTGCTGGATCAGCCGTGCGTGGCGCACCGCGAGATCGACGATGCCGTCCTCGTCGAGGCCCAGCACGACGCGGCGCATCACCGGCGCCACCGCGTTGTACAGGTGCACGATGGCGCGCGGCGCGCCGGCCAGCGATTCGAAAGTGCGGCGGATCAGCTCCTCACGCGCCTGCGTCAGCACCTGGATGGTCACGTCGTCGGGAATCAGTTTCTGCTCGATCAGCAGGCGCACGAAATCGAAGTCCGCCTGCGAGGCCGAGGGAAAGCCGACCTCGATCTCCTTGAAGCCGATGCGCACCAGCATCTCGAACATGCGCAGCTTGCGCGCCGGGTCCATCGGCTCGATCAGCGCCTGGTTGCCGTCGCGCAGGTCGACGCTGCACCACAGTGGCGGCCGGTCCAGCACCGCGTCGGGCCAGCGTCGGTCGGTCAGAGGCACCGGCGCGAAGGCACGGTACTTGGCGGCGGGTCGGGTGAGCATGGTCATGGTCGAACCTCTGGGTGGGTAGGACACGCAACGTCGACAAAAGCAAACGGCCCGTTGCGTGAGCTGACGGGCCGTTGATCGAAATCGAAAAGATGTGCGAGATCAGCGCGCCCGAAGCACTCCTAGAAGCAGTAGCGAAATGGCGGGACGGCGCGAAGACATGGTTTCGAATATAGCACGGGGTCAGCGCTCAGTGAAGCCCGCGCTCGTCGGGCTCGTCGGTAGAGATCGCGATCACGCTCACCGGCTTGCCCTTGGTCTTGCGCCGGGCGTAGACCACGTAGCCCGACAGGCCGTACACGCAGAAGGCACCGAACAGCACCAGCGGCGGATGCAGGTTCACCGCGGCAATGCCCAATGCGATCAGCACCAGCACGATGAAGGGCACCGAGCGGCGCTGGCCCAGGTCCTTGAAGCTGTAGAACGGCACGTTCGTCACCATCGTCAGTCCGGCGTACAGCGTCACCGCCATCGCGCCCCAGGCCAGCCAGTCGATGCGCCCCGCCTGCTTGAATCCGGCATCGTCCATGACCCAGATGAAACCCGTCACCAGCGCCGCCGCGGCCGGGCTGGGCAAGCCCTGGAACCAACGCTTGTCGACGACGCCGATGTTGGTGTTGAAGCGCGCCAGGCGCAGCGCGGCCGACGCGCAATAGACGAAAGCCGCCACCCAGCCGAGCTTGCCCATGCCTTTGAGCGCCCATTCGTAGACGATCAGCGCCGGCGCGGCGCCGAAGCTGACCATGTCCGACAGGCTGTCCATCTGCTCGCCGAAGGCGCTTTGCGTGTTGGTCATGCGCGCGACGCGGCCGTCCAGGCTGTCGAGCACCATCGCGCAGAACACGCCGATCACCGCGTTCTCGAAGCGGCCGTTCATGGCCATGACGATGGCGTAGAAGCCGCCGAACAGTGCCGCCAGCGTGATCATGTTGGGCAGCACATAGATGCCCTTGCGGCGGGGCCGCAAGGGCGCATCGCCCTCGATCGTCGATTCCAGTGTCGAGGCGGGCTCGTTCTTCATCGACTGCGGCGGACAGCACTCAGTTGCGGTTCTTGTCGACCAGCTTGTTGGCCTTGATCCACGGCATCATCGCACGCAGCTTCTCGCCGACCACTTCGATCGAGTGGTCGGCCATGAGGCGGCGGCGCGACATCAGCGTGGTGGCGCCGGCGCGGTTCTCGAGGATGAAGCTCTTCGCATACTCGCCGCTCTGAATGTCGGCCAGCACCTGCTTCATCACCGCCTTGGTCTCGGCGTTGATGATCCTGGGTCCGGTGACGTACTCGCCGTACTCGGCGTTGTTGCTGATCGAGTAGTTCATGTTGGCGATGCCGCCCTCATAGATCAGGTCGACGATCAGCTTCAGCTCATGCAGGCACTCGAAATAGGCCATCTCCGGCGCGTAGCCGGCCTCGACCAGCGTCTCGTAGCCGGCCTTGATCAGCTCCACCGTGCCGCCGCACAGCACCGCCTGCTCGCCGAACAGGTCGGTCTCGGTCTCCTCGCGGAAGTTGGTCTCGATGACGCCGGCCTTGCCGCCGCCGTTGGCCGCGGCATAGCTCAGCGCCAGGTCGCGCGCCTTGCCGCTGCAGTCGGCATGCACGGCGATCAGGTGCGGCACGCCGCCGCCGCGGCTGTAGGTGTCGCGCACCGTGTGGCCGGGCGCCTTCGGAGCGACCATCCACACGTCGAGGTCGGCGCGCGGCACGACCTGGCCGAAGTGCACGTTGAAGCCGTGCGCGAAGGCCAGCGATGCACCTTCGCGGATATTCGGCTCGATCGCGTCGCGGTAGACGGCCGCGATCTGTTCGTCGGGCAGCAGCATCATCACCACGTCGGCACCCTTCACCGCTTCGACGACCTCGGCCACCTTCAGGCCCGGCCTTCTCCACCTTGGACCAGGACGCGCCACCCTTGCGCAGCCCGACCGTCACCTTGACGCCGCTGTCGCTCAGGTTCTGCGCGTGCGCATGGCCCTGCGAGCCGTAGCCCACGATCGTGACCTTCTTGCCCTTGATCAGGCTCAGATCGGCGTCCTTGTCGTAGTAGACCTTCATGCTTCTCTCCGTCAAGTGAAAAAGTAACCTTCAAGGGCTCCCGTCAGGAGCCTACCCTACACCCTCAGGATCCGCTCTCCGCGGCCGATGCCGCTGGCGCCGGTGCGCACCGTCTCGAGAATCGCGGCGCGGTCGATCGCCACCAGGAAGGCGTCGAGCTTGGACGTGTCGCCGGTGAGTTCGAGCGTGTAGCTCTTTTCGGTGACGTCGACGATGCGGCCGCGGAAGATGTCGGCCATGCGCTTCATCTCGTCGCGCTCCTTGCCGACGGCGCGCACCTTGATCAGCATCAGCTCGCGCTCGGTGAAGCTGCCTTCGGTCAGGTCGACCACCTTGACCACCTCGATCAGCCGGTTCAGGTGCTTGGTGATCTGCTCGATCACCTCGTCGGAGCCGGTGGTGACGATGGTCATGCGCGACAGCGAAGGGTCCTCGGTGGGCGCGACCGTCAGGCTCTCGATGTTGTAGCCGCGCGCCGAGAACAGCGCCACGACGCGTGAAAGTGCGCCGGGCTCGTTTTCCAGCAGCACTGCGATGATGTGTTTCATGTGATGTCGTCCTGCGCGCTCTTCGATGCCGGCGGCGGTAACCGCCGGCCCTTGGCCACGCGTTGCGAGTTGAAAAGATCCTTGTCCGAAGTTGCGTCGCGCGTGCGCCGCCGGCCTCGCCGCGCCGGCGCGGTAACGCCGGCGTGCGCGGCCGGCAGCCCGCCGCGCTACAGGTCTTCGGACCCCAGCAGCATCTCGGTGATGCCCTTGCCCGCCTGCACCATCGGCCAGACGTTCTCGGTCGGGTCGGTGCGGATGTCGAGGAACACGGTGCGGTCCTTCAGCCGGATGGCCTCGCGCAGCGCCGGCTTCCACGTCGGCCGGCTTCTCGACCAGCAGTCCGACGTGGCCATAGGCCTCGGCCAGCTTGACGAAGTCGGGCAGCGCATCCATGTAGCTGTGCGAATAGCGGCCGCCGTAGTCCAGCTGCTGCCACTGCCGCACCATGCCCAGGTAGCGGTTGTTCAGCGAGACGATCTTCACCGGCGTGTCGTACTGCTTGCAGGTCGACAGCTCCTGCAGGCACATCTGGATCGAGCCTTCGCCGGTGATGCAGAACACGTCGGCTTCGGGCTTGGCCAGCTTGATGCCCATCGCATAGGGCAGGCCCACGCCCATCGTGCCCAGCCCGCCGGAATTGATCCAGCGCCGCGGTTCGTCGAAGCCGTAGTACTGCGCCGCCCACATCTGGTGCTGGCCGACGTCGGAGGTGATGTAGGTGTCGCGGTCCTTGGTCAGCTCCCACAGCTTCTTCACCACGAACTGCGGCTTGATGACCTCGTGGCTGTTCTTGAAGCTCAGGCAGTCGCGCTTGCGCCACTCGGCGATCTGCTTCCACCAGTCGGACAGCGCCGCGGCGTCGGGCCGGCTGTGCGCTTCGCCGAGCTGGTGGATCAACTCCTGCAGCACGTCCTTGACGTCGCCGACGATCGGGATGTCGACGCGCACGCGCTTGGAGATCGACGACGGGTCGATGTCGACGTGGATGATCTTGCGCTCCACCGACGCGAAGTGCTTCGGGTTGCCGATGACGCGGTCGTCGAAGCGCGCGCCCACGGCCAGCAGCACGTCGCAGTTCTGCATCGTCATGTTGGCTTCGTAGGTGCCGTGCATGCCCAGCATGCCCAGGAAGCGCGGGTCGCTGGCCGGCATCGCGCCCAGGCCCATCAGCGTGTTGGTGCAGGGGAAGCCGAGCAGGTCGACCAGCTGGCGCAGCTCGTTCGAGGCATTGCCCAGGATGACGCCGCCGCCGGTGTAGATGTAGGGCCGCTTGGCGCCCAGCAGCAGCTGCACCGCCTTGCGGATCTGGCCGCCGTGGCCCTTCTTCACCGGGTTGTACGAGCGCATCTCGACACGCTCGGGGTAGCTGGAAGGCGCAGGTCTTCAGCGACACGTCCTTCGGGATGTCCACCACCACCGGGCCGGGCCGGCCGGTGCGGGCGATGTGGAAGGCCTTCTTCAGCGTCGCCGCCAGCTCGCGCACGTCCTTGACCAGGAAGTTGTGCTTGACGATCGGCCGCGTGATGCCGACGGTGTCGCATTCCTGGAAGGCGTCCAGGCCGATCGCCGGCGTCGGCACCTGGCCGGTGACGATGACCATCGGGATCGAATCCATGTACGCGGTGGCGATGCCGGTCACGGCATTGGTCACGCCCGGGCCGGAGGTCACCAGCGCCACGCCGACCTCGCCGGTAGCGCGCGCATAACCGTCGGCGGCATGCACCGCGGCCTGCTCGTGGCGTACCAGGATGTGCTGGATCGTTTCCTGCTTGTACAGCGCGTCGTAGATGTACAGCACCGCGCCGCCGGGGTAGCCCCAGAGGTACTTGACCTGTTCGGCCTGCAGGCAGCGAACGAGGATGTCCGAGCCGTTCAGCTCTTGCGGTGTGTGGGAGGGAGCTTGCGCCGACGCGGCGCGTTTGACTTCCGCGGGGGAAATGTCCATGTCTGACCCTTTGCGATTTTCTCTGGGCGAAAAACCATTGGTGTCCCTCCTCGCGCCCTCGTGAGGCGGAATCGGACAGCTGCTTGACCGGATCTCCGATGCCCGGGTCGGGCCACCGGGCTCCCGGCAGTGGAGCTCTTTGTGCGAAGCGGCATTATGCCATCGGCCCGACCGCTCCCGGCCTGCGCTGGGCCCGATGTGATAATCGTGCGGGTCCGAATTGGGGCACCCCGGGACCCGCAAGCCCTTGGCCAACGACAAAGAACTGTCCGATTTCCTCAAGAGCGCCGAGAAGCGGGCCTTCAAACGCACGGCCTATGCCGTACGCGACGAGGACGCGGCCCTCGACATCGTGCAGGATTCGATGATCCGGCTGGCCGAGAAGTACGCCGACCGCCCGGTGGCGGAGCTGCCCTTGATCTTCGGCCGCATCCTGTCGAATGCCACGATGGACTGGTTCCGCCGGCAAAAAGTGCGCCAGGCGGCCGTGCAGAACTTCTCCGAACTGGAAGGCGGCAGCGAAGACGGCGATTTCGACCTGCTCGAGACGCTGGAGGCCGTGGACGGCAGCTGGGCCTCCCAGGGCCCGGCGGACCGGCTGTCGCGCGAGCAGACGCTGGCCCTGATCGACGCCGAAGTGTCCGCTCTGCCAGCACGTCAACGCGAGGCCTTCCTGCTGCGTTACTGGGAAGAACTGAATACCGCGGAAACTGCGCTGGTCATGGGCTGCACTGAGGGCAGTGTGAAAACACACTGTTCCAGGGCAGTGCATGCATTGGCGAAGGCGCTTGCCGCCAAGGGACTGAAGCCATGAACGGACCGACTCGAAGCCGCCGGGCTGACCTCGACGCCCTGCAGACGCGGTTTGCACTGCGCGTGGCCTCGCACCTGGCCGAACAGTCGGAAAAGCTGCCTCACGACTTGTCCGAGCGCCTGCGTGTCGCCCGCGAGCAGGCGGTGACCCGCGCCCGCCAGGTGCGCCTGGCCCAGCCGGCGATGGCGCCGGCCTTCCAGGTGTCGCAAGGCAGCATCGCCCTGGGGCAGTCGCCGTCCGGGTGGTTGCGCCTGGCCTCGGTGCTGCCGCTGATGCTGCTGGTGCTGGGCCTGGTGCTGATCCAGCACCTGCACAACCAGGCCGAGATCCACGCCGCGGCCGAAGTCGATGCGGCCCTGCTGGCCGATGACCTGCCGCCCGAAGCCTACGGCGATCCCGGTTTCGTGGCCTTCCTGAAGCAACCCGAACAGTGACCGAGCACCCAGCGCCTGCATCGCTCACGCCTACTTGCCAGGTGTCGTCTTGGCCATGGTGGTGGCTTGCATCGCGTGGGCTGGCACCGCATACGCCCAGACACCCCCAAGCCCACCGCCGGTCACCAGCGCCGGTGGCCCGCCATGGGTCTCGCTGACGTCGGCCCAGCAGTCGGCCCTGGCGCCGCTGAAGAAGGACTGGCAGGCCATCGACGCGACGCGCAAGCAGAAGTGGCTTGAAATCGCGGCCCGACTGCCCTCGATGCCGCCGCAAGAGCGTCAACGCATCCAGGAGCGCATGACCGAATGGGCGCGCATGACTCCCGAGGAGCGCGGTCGCGCCCGGCTGCAGTTCCAGGAGGCGCGCCAGATCAGCCCCCAGGAGCGGCAGGCCCGCTGGGACGCCTATCTGGCGCTGCCAGCCGAAGAGCGCCGCGCCCTGGCCAACAGCGCCAAGACGGTGCCGAAGACCAGCCACGCCACCGTCCGCACACCGACCGGCGAGCCGTCCAGGACCGCGGCCACCGCATCGGTGCAGAAGAACAATCTCGTCACTGCTCCATCGATGTCAGCGGTATCCAAGACCGTCGCTCCCACCGTGGTGCAGGCCAAGCCGGGGGCCAGCACCACGTTGATCTCGAAGACAGCCTCTCCGCCAGCGCACGCCCAGATCGGGCAGCCGAAAATCGCCGCCAGCCAGGACCAGGTCAACCGCAGCACGCTGCTGCCCCGGACCGGGCCCCAGAGCAACGCTGCGGCCGCCTCGGCGGCGCAATGAGCGCCGTCGCCGCCGGCGTGCCGGCCCCGGCGCCCGGCCTGCGGCGCCGCCTCGCCGCCTTTGTCTACGAGGGAGTGTTGCTGTTCGGCGTGTTGATGATCGCGGCGCTGGCCTACGGACTGGCCACGCAGCAGCGGCATGCGCTGATCGGCATGCGCGGGCTGCAAGCTATTTCTGTTCCTGGTGCTTGGCCTGTACTTCACCTGGTTCTGGTCACACGGCGGTCAGACCGTGGCAATGAAGACCTGGCATGTCCGGCTGCTGTTGACAGACGGCCAGCCGGTCGGCACCGCACGCGCCTGGCTGCGCTATGTGCTCAGCTGGCTGTGGTTCGTGCCGGCCCTGATGTTTACCTACCTGGCAGGACTGCACAGTGGCGTCGCCATCAGCTTGGTCTTGATGGCCGGCGTGCTGGTGTACGCCTGGCTGTCACGTTTCAACCGGCGCCGACAGTTTCTGCACGACCTGCTCAGCCGCACCGAGCTGGTGTACTGGCCGACAGCCAAACGCAAGACGAAGTGACGGCGGCCATGCACAATGGATTGCCCAGGTCCCCAGCAGCCGCCAACCGCCAACTTGCCTGATGCCCGCCTCGCCGCCCTCCGCGATTCGCCCGCTTTCGATTTGCGTGTACTGCGGGTCAAGGTCGGGGCGCAAGCCGTCGCACGCCGCCGCGGCGCGCGAAACCGGCACGCTGATCGGCCGCCTGGGCTGGCGGCTGGTGTATGGGGGCGGACGCGCCGGGCTGATGGGCGAGGTGGCCGACGCCACGCTGGCGGCCGGCGGCCGCGTGGTCGGCGTCATCCCGCAATCGCTGATGGAGCGCGAACTCGGCCACACCGGCCTGAGCGAACTGCACGTCGTCGAGACGATGCACGAACGCAAGCGCCTGATGGCCGAGCGCAGCGATGCCTTCCTGGCCCTGCCCGGTGGCATCGGCACGCTGGAAGAACTGTTCGAGGTCTGGACCTGGCGCCAGCTCGGCTACCACGACAAACCTGTGGGCCTGCTCAACACCGAGAGCTACTACGACAGCCTGCTGGCCTTCGTCGCCGACATGGCCGACAACGGCTTCGTCCTGCCGGCGCAGCGCGCCTTGCTGCAGGTGGACTGCCGAGCGCAGCCGCTGCTGCACCGCCTAGGACAACTGGCCGCCGGCGCCACCGCGCCGGACGACTACTCGCGCACCTGAGACGCTAGACGGCAGCCTCGTCGGTCTCGCCGGTACGGATGCGCACGACCTGCTCCACCGGCGTGACGAAAATCTTGCCGTCGCCGATCTTGCCCGTCTTGGCCGCGCGCACGATGGCCTCGATGCAGCGCTCGACATCGGCATCCTTGACCACCACCTCGACTTTCATCTTCGGCAGGAAGTCGACCACGTACTCGGCGCCACGGTACAACTCGGTGTGGCCCTTCTGGCGACCGAAGCCCTTGACCTCGGTAACCGTCAGGCCCGACACGCCGACGTCTGCCAGGGCCTCGCGCACCTCTTCCAGCTTGAAGGGCTTGATGACGGCAGTGATCTGTTTCATGGTCCGACCTCGGGAGAGCCTTGCACGGCCACGATTTAAACATGGATCAATGCAGCGTTGGCTCGTGGCCGACCCTTGTCCGGCCGGACGCGCGCCCGTGACCCGAAACGGTTCGCTGCACACCCAACGCCCGGCACCAAGAACGTGCCGGCTGCGCCTCTTTGGCGCAAGCACATACGACGACCAGGCTGCCCGCTTGCCCCTAAGATCAGCTGCGCCCCGCCCCCACGCATGAGAGCGACCGCGTCGAGCACCGATAACCCTCGCCCACCTTCATGACGACCCGTCACAGGTGGACCCCGTGGCGTGGAACGCCCTGCTCGATGCACAGGCCACGCCGACGCCGTTCATGCGCCACGAGTACCTGCTGGCGCTGCATGCATCGGGCAGCGCAGTGGCAGACACCGGCTGGGTCAACCAGCTGCTGTGCCTGCGACGTGGCGGCGAACTGCTCGGCGCCTGCGCGCTGTACCTGAAAGGCCATTCGTACGGCGAGTACGTGTTCGACTGGGCCTGGGCCGATGCCTACCAGCGCCACGGCCAGCGCTACTACCCCAAGCTGCTCAGCGCGGTGCCGTTCACGCCAGTGCCGGGCAGCCGGCTGCTGGCGCGCGATGCTGCCACCCGCCGGCTGCTGCTGCATGCGTTGCGGCAGATCGGCGAGCGCGGCGGGCTGTCGTCGGCGCACCTGCTGTTCATGGACGACGCCGACCGCCAGGCTGCCGCCGACGAAGGCTGGATGCTGCGCCAGACCGTGCAGTTCCACTGGCTCAACCGGCCGGGCGGAGGCTATGCGGACTTCGACGAGTTCCTGGCCGGGCTGCAGCGCGACAAGCGCAAGAAGATCGCGCAGGAGCGCCGCCGCGTGGCCGAAGCCGGCGTCTCGTTCACGGTGCATGCCGGCGAGCAGATCGACAGCAGCTTGTGGGACTTCTTTCACCACTGCTACACGCTGACCTACGCGGCGCACCACTCGACGCCCTACCTGACGCGCGACTTTTTCGTGCGCATGCAGCGCACGATGGCGCAGCACTGGGTGATGTTCGTGGCGCACCGTGGCGGCCGACGCGTGGCCTGCTCACTGCTGGCCGTCGATCCCGGGCAACGGCATGCCTATGGGCGCTACTGGGGCAGCATCGAGTACGTGCCCTGTCTGCACTTCGAGGCCTGCTACTACCAGCCGCTGAGCTGGTGCATCGCGCAGGGCTATGCGCGCTTCGAAGGCGGCGCGCAGGGCGAGCACAAGATGGCGCGCGGGCTGCTGCCGGTGCTGACGTATTCGGCCCACTGGCTCAGCCATCCCGGCTTCGCCGATGCGGTGGCCCGCCACCTGGAGCGCGAAGGCGCAGGCATCGAGGCCTATGTGGACGAACTGCGCGAGCGCAACCCGTTCCGCGCCGGTGCCGTGCCCTGAGGCGCGGCGCTACTTCTTCTGCTGTTCCTTGGACCAGTTGGCCATGCCGGAGGTGACCTCGGCACGCGCGCTGTCCGGGCCTTCCCAGCCCCTGACCTTGACCCACTTGCCGGGCTCCAGGTCCTTGTAGTGTTCGAAGAAGTGCTGGATGGTCTTCAGCCGCAACGGGTTCAGGTCCTCCGGCTTCTTCCACTGGGTGTAGATCGACAGGATGCGGTCGATCGGCACCGCCAGCAGCTTGTTGTCGCCGCCGGCCTCGTCGTCCATCGTCAGCATGCCCAGCGGCCGGCAGGTCACCACCACGCCCGGGATCAGCGGCACCGGCGTGACCACCAGCACGTCCACCGGGTCGCCATCGTCGGCCAGCGTGTTGGGGATGTAGCCGTAGTTGCACGGGTAGTGCATCGACGTGCTCATGAAGCGGTCGACGAACAGCGCACCGCTGTCGTGGTCGACCTCGTACTTGATCGGGTCGGCGTTCATCGGGATCTCGATGATGACGTTGAACTCGTCCGGCGCCTTGGCGCCCGGGGTGACGTTGTGCAGGCTCATCTCGGCTCTTTCGTTGCTGGCTGGCGCGAATTCTACAAACTGCCTCTTGCGACGCCCTGACGATGCACCCCCTCGGTGCCCCGCAGGAAAACACCCAGCCGAACGCTGCGCGTTTTCCCGTAGTATGCGCCCCGCGATCCGCCCCCCCGTCTCGGTTGTGCCCAGCCGCTTCGATGGGCGAGAGTCATGGGACGCAACCACCGCAGTCGGAAACTCGTAAAGGAACCATCTTGATCTCGACCTCCATGGCGCTGAACATAGCGCTGGTGTGCGGCCTGGCGGCCGTGCTCTACGGCTTCATCCAGCGCAGCTGGATCCTGAAGCAGGACGCGGGCAATGCCCGCATGCAGGAAATCGCCGGCGCCATCCAGCAAGGTGCCGCCGCCTACCTGGCACGCCAGTACAAGACCATCGCCATGGTCGGTGTGGTGCTTGCCGTCTTGATCGCCGTCTTCCTGGACGTGACCAGCGCAGTCGGCTTCGTGCTCGGCGCGCTGCTGTCGGGCGCCTGCGGCTTCATCGGCATGAACGTGTCGGTGCGCGCCAACGTGCGCACCGCGCAGGCCGCCACCCGCGGCATCGGCCCGGCGCTCGATGTCGCCTTCAAGGGCGGCGCCATCACCGGCATGCTGGTGGTTGGCCTCGGGCTGCTCGGCGTGGGCATCTTCTTCTGGTTCCTGGTCGGCGGCGCGCCGGCCAACGCCGCGCTCTCGGCGGTGCTCAAGCCGCTGCTCGGCTTTGCCTTCGGCTCGAGCCTGATCTCGATCTTCGCGCGGCTGGGCGGCGGCATCTTCACCAAGGGCGCCGACGTCGGCGCCGACCTGGTCGGCAAGGTCGAGGCCGGCATCCCCGAGGACGACCCGCGCAACCCGGCGGTGATCGCCGACAACGTCGGTGACAACGTCGGCGACTGCGCCGGCATGGCGGCCGACCTGTTCGAGACCTACGCGGTGACGATCATCGCCACCATGGCGCTGGGCGCGCTGGTGGTGAAGAGCGCCGCCATGCAGGCCGTGGTGTACCCGCTGCTGCTGGGCGGCGTGTCGATCATCGCCTCGATCATCGGCTGCTATTTCGTCAAGGCCAGCCCGGGCATGAAGAACGTGATGCCCGCGCTGTACAAGGGCCTGGCCGTGGCCGGCGTGCTGTCGCTGATCGCCTTCTACTTCGTGACCACGATGGTCATGCCCGCCGACGCCATCGGCGCGGGCACGCACATGAAGCTGTTCGGCGCCTGCGCCGTCGGCCTGGTGCTGACCGCCGCGCTGGTGTGGATCACCGAGTACTACACCGGCACGCAGTACAAGCCGGTGCAGCACATCGCACAGGCCTCGACCACCGGCCACGGCACCAACATCATCGCCGGCCTGGGCGTATCGATGCGTTCCACCGCCTGGCCGGTGATCTTCGTCTGCGTCGCCATCATGGTGTCCTACGGCCTGGCCGGCCTGTACGGCATTGCCATCGCCGCCACCTCGATGCTGAGCATGGCCGGCATCGTCGTCGCGCTCGACGCCTACGGCCCGATCACCGACAACGCCGGCGGCATCGCCGAGATGGCCGAGCTGCCGAAGAGCGTGCGCGACATCACCGACCCGCTGGACGCGGTGGGCAACACCACCAAGGCGGTGACCAAGGGCTACGCCATCGGCTCGGCCGGCCTGGCCGCGCTGGTGCTGTTCGCCGACTACACGCACTCGCTCGAAGCGCGCGGCATGAGCATCAGCTTCGACCTGAGCGATCCGAAGGTCATCGTCGGCCTGTTCATCGGCGGCCTGATCCCCTACCTGTTCGGCGCCATGGCGATGGAGGCCGTGGGCCGCGCCGCCGGATCGGTGGTGGTCGAGGTGCGCAGGCAGTTCCGCGACATCAAGGGCATCATGGAAGGCACGGCCAAGCCCGAGTACGGCACCGCGGTCGACATGCTGACCAAGGCCGCGATCAAGGAGATGATGATCCCGTCGCTGCTGCCGGTGGTCGTGCCGATCGTCGTCGGCCTGGCTCTCGGCCCGGCCGCGCTCGGCGGCCTGCTGATGGGCACCATCGTCACCGGGCTGTTCGTCGCCATCAGCATGTGCACCGGCGGCGGCGCCTGGGACAACGCCAAGAAGTACATCGAGGACGGCCACCACGGCGGCAAGGGCAGCGAGACGCACAAGGCCGCCGTCACCGGCGACACCGTCGGCGACCCGTACAAGGACACCGCCGGCCCGGCCGTCAACCCGCTGATCAAGATCATCAACATCGTCGCGCTGCTGATCGTGCCATTGCTGCCCATCCCGAGCGGCAACACGGCGGCCGCGGGCCACG
Organism: uncultured Pseudomonadota bacterium; assembly: GCA_963818005.1. Lineage (GTDB taxonomy): Bacteria > Pseudomonadota > Gammaproteobacteria > Burkholderiales > Burkholderiaceae_C > Rubrivivax. Next base: position 65,393 of record CAWFQP010000036.1, on the reverse strand, counting down.
GTGCCGCCGCGCCGACGGCGACTGCCGTGGTGGCGGTGCCGCTGTCCCTCGACGTCGCCAGTTTCAAGGTCGAAGGCGGTGTGGTGAAGTTCTACTTCGCCACCGGCAAGGCCGAACTGGCCGGTGGTGCAGCCGACGCGCTGGTGGACGTGGTGAAGGGCGTGGCCAGCGGCAAGAAGGCCGTCATCAGCGGCTACCACGACGCCACCGGCGACCCGGCGGCGAACGCCGAACTGGCCAAGCAGCGCGCCCTCACGGTGCATGACACGCTCAAGCAGATCGGCGTGCCCGATGACAGGATCCAGCTGCAGAAACCCGAGCAGCTGACCGGTACCGGCCCCAACGCCGAGGCGCGCCGCGTCGAGGTTCGGCTCGAGTAGACGGCGGCCCCCGCCCCGAGGCCCGCCTTCGCGAGAGGGCGGGCCTTCTCGTTTGCGGCTTTCGCTGGCCGTGATCCGCCGCTGTGGCGTGGTCATCGCCGATCTGAGCGGGCTGAATGCCAACGTGGTCTACGAAGTCGGGGTGGCGCGCGGCCTGGACAAGCGGGTGCTGCTGCTGACGCAGCAGCGCCTGACGCCAGACGTGCCGGCAAACATCGGCAGCGATCAGTTGCTGCTGCTGTACTCGCCACGCGAGAAGGGCTGGCCCGAGGGCACCGTGCTGCGCTGCACCGCGCAGGCATCGATGATGACCTTGAGCCGGCAAAACGCGCAGCAGCGCGTCGCACGTTCGCGCCGCCGGCCCGGCGAAGCGTTGCCGCGCCTGGGCAACGACGATTTGGAGCGGTCGCTGCAGCGTGTGGAGCGCGCGAAGAACCGGCGCGCCGCCTGAGGTGCAGCGCCGGCAGCCGGCAGGCTGGTCAAGGCGCCTTGCCCCACAACTGCTTCAGGCGCGCATCGCGGCCGCAGGTCGTGCGGTAGTACTGATAGCGCACGGGATTCTTCTTGTAGTAGTCCTGGTGGTAGTCCTCGGCCGCGTAGAACTGGCCGGCCAGCGCGACCTGCGTGACGATCGGCTCGGCAAAGGGCTTGCTCTTGTCCAGCGCCGCCAGCGAGGCCTGCGCCGCCTTCAACTGCGCCGCGTCGAGCGCGAAGATCACAGTGCGGTAAGGCGATCCCGAGTCGCAGAACTGCCGGTCCTTGGTGGTCGGGTCGATGCTGCGCCAAAAATGTTCGAGCAGTTGCTCGTAGCTCACCCTGGCCGGGTCGAAGACGATTTCCACCGCCTCGGCATGGCCGGTGGTCTTGGTCGTCACCTGTTCGTAGGTGGGGTTCGCGACCTTGCCGCCGATGTAGCCCGAGGTGGTGGACAGCACGCCCGGCACCTTGTCGAAATCGGCCTCCACGCACCAGAAGCAGCCGCCGGCGAAGACCGCCTTGGCCGTGCTCTGGGCGGCGGCCCAGGGCGGCAACGCCGCCAGCGCCAGCGACAGGATGGCGCCGCGCAGGAGGTGTGGTGCGCCGTTCATGCGGCCGCCACGAACTTCAACGCCACGCCGTTGTTGCAGTAGCGCTTGCCGGTGGGTGCAGGGCCATCGTTGAAGACATGGCCGTGGTGCCCGCCGCAGTTGGCGCAGTGGTATTCGGTACGCGCCATGAACAGCTTGCGGTCGACGGTCTCGCCGAACACGCCGGGCAGCGTGGCGAAGAAGCTTGGCCAGCCGGTGCCGCTGTCGAACTTCATGTCCGACGTGAACAGCGCCGCGTCGCAGCCGGCGCAGTGGTAGGTGCCCTTGCGCTTCTCGTTGTTGAGCGCACTGGTGAAGGCGCGCTCGGTGCCCTCGTGGCGCAGCACGTCGTAGGCCGCCGGACTGAGCCTGCTCTTCCATTCGGCATCGGTGAACGTGACCTTGTAGATGGCGCCCCGCTTGCCTTGGGCAGACACGACAGCCGGCGCCAAGCCGACGGCAGAAAACAGAGACAGCAGGGTACGGCGGGTCATCACGAAAAGCTCCTTGTGGACAACATGTCGTCTTTGGTCGCCTGCACGCCAAGTATCTTTCACGCAGCCACCAGGCGCAGGTGCGTGATTTCCGACGGCGCCCCCAGCCGCTTGGGCGGGCCCCAGTAGCCCGTGCCGCGGCTGGTGTAGACCCACAAGTCCTGCCATCGGTTCAACCCGGCGGTGAAGGGCTGCTGCAGGCGCACCAGGAAGTTCCACGGCAGGAACTGCCCGCCGTGCGTGTGTCCGGAGAGCTGCAGTTGGAAGCCGGCTGCCGCCGCGGCCGACGCACTGCGCGGCTGGTGCGCCAGCAACACGCGCACCCGCACCTCGTCGGACACGCCGGCGATGGCGGCCTGCGGGTCACTGCGGTGCGATTCGTCGAAGTGGTGCGCACTGAAGTCGGCCACGCCGGCCAGTGCCAGCGAGCTGCCGCCGTGCCTCAGCAGCACATGCTCGTTCATCAGCACGCGCAGGCCCAGGCGACGCAACTCGTCGACCCAGGCCTGGGCGCCGCTGTAGTACTCATGGTTGCCGGTGACGAAGAAGGTGCCGTGGCGCGAACTCAGCGCGGCCAGCGGCGCCACGTGGTGCGCCAGCTCCCGCACCGTGCCGTCGACCAGGTCTCCGGTCACTGCCACCATGTCGGCACCCAGCGCGTTGATGCGCTCGACGATGGCCTGCAGGTAGGCGCGCTTGATCGTCGGCCCGACATGCACGTCGCTGATCTGCACGATGCTGAAACCCTGCAGCCCCGGCGGCAGCGACGCGATGGGCACGTCGACGTGCACCACCTCGGCGGTACGCAGCGCATTGCGCAGCCCCCACAGCGTGAACAGCGCGGCCAGCACCGGCACCGCCACGGCCGAGGCCGGCGCCAGCCAGCCGGGCAAGGCCCACCTGAAGGACACGGCCCACAGCGGCAGCCAGAGCACGTCGCGCAGCAGCGTCAGCACAAACAGCGACGAGAACAGCCCCATCAGCAGCAGCCCGGTCCAGGCCAGGCGGTCCGACCACGGCTGCGCGCGGATGCGCCGGGCCCACAGCGCCAGCGGCATCAGCAGCCACGACGCCAGCAGCAGTGCGACGATCAGCCACTGCAGCGCCGGCGCCAAGCCCAGCGCCGGGATCAGCCGCCAGCCCACGTAGGCATGCAGCAGCAACAGGATGAACATCAACAGCATGCCGGGCCTTTGCAGCGATCGATCTTGTACGAGCCCGGAAGATGAGGTTCGGCACGCCGCGCTTCAAGCCGCGGACTGCGAGGGCTTCTGTATGTCCATCCAGTATAGACTTGGCTGCACCCTGCCGCCGCCCTGCCCGATGCTTGCCACGCCGCTGCCGACCCGACCCGACCCGGCGCGTGAGGGTCCTTTCGACAAGCTCAACGACGAGCAGCGCGAGGCAGTGTTCCATGGTCGCGGCGCGCAACACACGCCGCCGCTGCTGATCATCGCCGGTGCCGGCTCGGGCAAGACGCAGACGCTGGCAGCGCGCGTGGCCCGGTTGGTGCTCGACGGGGCCGACCCGCAGTGCCTGCTGCTGCTGAGCTTTTCGCGCCGCGCCGCCGCCGACCTGCAGCGCCGCGTCGGCCGCGTGCTGCATCGCGCGCTGGGCTTCGGCGCCACGCAGCAGGCGCCCTCGCTGCCTTGGGCCGGCACCTTCCACAGTGTGGCGGCGCGCTTGCTGCGCGAGCATGCACCGCGCATCGGGCTGAACCCGGCCTTCACCATCGCCGACCGCGGCGACAGCGAAGACCTGATGGGCCTGCTGCGCCACGAGCAGGGTCTGTCGAACACGCACAAGCGTTTCCCCCTGAAGAGTACCTGCCTGGCCATCTATTCGCGCGTGCTCAACAGCCAGGAAACGCTGGCGACGGTGCTGCAGCAGCGCTTTCCGTGGTGTGCCGAATGGCCGGAGGAATTGAAGGCGCTGTTTCGCGCCTACGTCGCCGAAAAGCAAAAGCAGTGCGTCCTAGACTACGACGATCTGCTGCTGTACTGGAGCCACCTGCTCGACGATGCGGCGCTGGCGCGCGAACTGGGCACGCGCTTCCAGCACGTGCTGGTCGACGAGTACCAGGACACCAACCGCTTGCAAGCGCGCGTGCTGCGCTCGCTGAAGCCCGAAGGCCACGGGCTGGCAGTGGTCGGCGACGATGCGCAGTCGATCTATTCGTTCCGCGCGGCCGAGGTACGCAACATCCTCGATTTTCCGTCGCAGTATCAGCCACCCGCGACGGTGCTGACGCTGCAGCGCAACTACCGCTCCAGCCAGCCGATCCTGCGTGCCTGCAACGCCGTCATGGCGCTGGCGCCGGAGCGATTCGCCAAGACGCTGTGGAGCGACCGCGAACAGGGCGCGGTGCCGCAGCTGGTCAGTGTCGGCGACGACGCCGAGCAGGCCAGCTGGGTGGCCGACCAGGTGCTGGCGCAGCGCGAAACCGGGCTGCGGCTCAAGCGCCAGGCGGTGCTGTTCCGTACCAGCCACCACAGCGCCGCGCTCGAGCTGGAGCTGGCCCGCCGCAATATCCCGTACCTGAAGTTCGGTGGGCTGAAGTTCCTGGAAGCCGCACACGTGAAGGATCTGCTGTCGCTGCTGCGCTGGCAGCAAAACCCTCGCCACCGGCTGGCGGGCTTTCGCGTCGCGCAGCTGGTGCAAGGCATGGGCCCGGCCAGCGCTCGGCGGCTGCTCGATGCAATGGAGACGGCCGCCGACCCGCAGGCGGCGCGTCGCGACTTCCGGCCACCCGCCAGCGCCGCCGCGAACTGGGCGGCGCTGCTGGCCTGCCTGCAGGCGATGCAATCCGAGCCCTGGCCCGAACTGCTGCACAACGCGTTGCAGTGGTACCTGCCGCAACTGCAGCGGTTGCACGAAGACGCCGCCGCGCGCCGTGCGGACCTGGAGCAGCTGCAACGGCTGGCCGGCGGCTACGCATCGCGCGACGCCTTTCTGGCCGAGCTGACGCTGGACCCGCCCGAAGCCACGAGCGAGGTGGTCGCACCTCATCTCGACGAGGACTACCTGATCCTGTCGACGATCCACTCCGCCAAGGGACAGGAATGGTCGTCGGTCTACGTGCTCAACGTGGTCGACGGCTGCATCCCCTCGGAGATGTCGGCCGGCAGCCTTGCCGAGCTCGAGGAGGAGCGCCGTCTGCTGTACGTCGCGATGACGCGCGCGCAGCATCAGCTGCACCTGCTGGTGCCGCAGCGCTTCTACGTCACGCAGCAGGCCGCGCGAGGCGACCGCCACCTGTGGGGCGGGCTCTCGCGTTTCATCACGCCGGAGGTGGCGGCGCTTTTCGAGCCGATCTGTCCCGGCGCGGCACGCACTGCGCAGCCGGCCACGTCCGACAGCCAGTCCACCGGCGACGGCGTGGACCTGGCGGCATACGCGCGTTCGATCTGGGAGTGAACGCCTGACACCGATCGCACCCGGTCAGAACCTAGGATAGCCGCGCGGCCGCCGGCTGACGAGCGCCGCCGGGCCGTCGCCGGGCAGGCCTGCAAACTCGCCTGGCGCCAGCCCGCGCGCACCGAAATGCGCCGTGCCGCGTTCAGCAGCCGTCTGCACCGCGGCGGCCAGCGCATCGGCATGTCGCGGATCGTCCAGCGTCCACAGCAGTTCCACCGCGGCGCGGCCGGAGGCCAGCCCGGATGCTTCGATCCAGGCCACATAGTCGGCGGCGGCCTGGGCGAGCTCGGCAACGAGGTCCACATACGACAGCGGGTTGCGCCCCAGCTGCGCCGGCCAGGCATACAGCGCCTCGCGCCGCGCCAGCGTGCCCGGGTCGGCGAGGAAAGCGGCGTAGGCATCGACGTCCGCGAAGGCCCGGTCCAGACGCGGAAAGGCCGGCAGCAGCAACGCCACGGCCAGCTGCCAGCCGGGCTTGAAGACGCGCGTGATCGCATCGGCAAACTGCTTGCTGGCCACGCGGTGCCCGCGCCGGCTCAGGCGGGCGGCGATGTGCCGCAGTGCCAGGTCGATGCGCGTCAGCCAGGCGTCGGTGTCCGCGGCACCGGCGGGCAAGTGCAGGGGCAGGAACATGCCTTCGCCGCCGAGCGCACCTGCTTCGGCCGCGAGTTCGGCCATGGCCGGCGAGAACTCGCCCGGCTGCGCCGGCGCGGCGCCGGACCACAGCAACTCGCCCGGCGTCAGCGCCAGCCCGGCGGCCTGCAGCGCCTGCAGCAGCTGCTGGGGCCAGAGCTCGGCCACCGGGTAGCCGATGTCGCCGCTCGCCAGGTTGCCGGGGCGAATCAGCGGGTGGGTGCAAGGCCAGACCCAGGCGTCGAAGAACAGCAGTTCGCCCGGATCGTTCAGGCAGGGCCCGTGCGCCAGGTAGCGCTTCATGCCGGACGCGCCGCGGCCGACGCACGGGCTTCAGGCTGCTCCGGCACGTGGCGCTGCCGCTCGTCGGCGCTGAGTTCGCGCGTGACGCGGCCGCGCGCATCGGCCACCAGTTCTTGGACGCGCCACCACCACAAGCGCACCAGCCCATCCCAGCCGGCGGTGGCAATGATGCGGCCATCGGGGCTGAAGGCGGCGTCGGCCACGTTCGGCAGTGGCAACGTCAGGCGCGAGATCTCCACGCCCTGCGCCAGGTCCCAGACGCGCACGTGGTCGCCTTCGCTCACCGTCGCCAGGTGCTGCTCGTCCGGGCTGAAGATGGCGTGGCGCACCTCATGATCGTGGCGCAACGTGCAGCGCGGCACGGCGCTGCGCGCCGCATCGGCATCCAGCGCGCCGTCGACGACTGTCAGCTCCTTCTTCGACGGCTGCAGCGTCTGCCAGCGACCGCTGGCGCTGCGTGTCGCGGCCGCCGAGGCCTGGCGCTGCGCGTCGAGCAACTGGCGCGCATGGTCGGCAGCGTTGACCGCAGGGCCGTCCGCGGCCAGACGCAACTCGGCCACGGCCTGCAGGTTTTCCAGATCGATCAGATGCGGGGCGATCGCGCCCAGGCCCTCGCGTACGCCGACGGCCAGCAGCCGCCCGTCGGGGCTGAAGGCCACGCCCAGCGTGGCCAGGCGGAACTGCAAGGTGCGCGGATGACGCAACTCCTCGCTGTCCCAGGCCGTCAGCGTGCCCGCGGCGCTCAGCGTCACCGCCAGGCGGCTGTCGCCGGCGAAGCGCACGCCTCGCAAGGTCTGTGCGTGGATCAGCCGCGCCAGTTCGACACCCTCGTCGGTGTCCCAGACATGCGCCACGCCGTTCTTCGCCTGGGTGATCAGCTTCTTGCCGTCGGGGCTGAAATCCAGATCCCACACCTCCGCGTGGTGACGCCAGCGCTGCGCGACCGAGCGCTCCGGCAGCCGCCACAGCTTGGCGAAATGTTCGGGCGAGGCCATCGCCACCCATTGGCTGTCGGCACTGAAGGCCAGCTTGGCGCCGTTGTTCGCCAAGCGGTGACTCTCGCGCAGATAGGTGTCCCACAGACTTGCGACGTAGCTGCCCGGACCGGCCGAGCCGACCCAGCGCCCGTCGGCACTGACCAGCACCTGGTTGCCGCCTTCGCCGATGGCGCCGATGCGCGCGCCGTCGCGCCAGCGCCAGCACACGGCCGGGCCGCCGAGACCCTGCTCGACCAGCACCGACCCGTCGGCGCTGAAATCCAGGCTGACCAGCGGCGTCGCCGATTCGGGCAAGGCCAGCGCCGGCTGCTCCGGCTGGGCCGTCTGCCACAGCAGGCAACGATGGACGAAGGCCACCGCCAGCATGTCGCCGGCACGGCTGAAGGCCATGGCGCTGGCCGTACCGAATTCCGCTTCAGGCTCGGCCGGCAGCACGGCCGCGATCGAGACCAGCTTGTTGGCCTGCAGATCCCAAAGCAGCACGCGGCCACCCCCGCTGGCCGCCATCCACCGGCCATCCGCACTGAAGCGCAGCAGGTCCACCGCAGCGCTCAGGCGCGGCAGGTCCTCGACTGCCCGGGTCTGCAGGTTCCACACGCGCACGCGCGCATCGGCGCATGCCGAAGGCGACGATCGGCGCCTTCGGATGCGCTGCCCAGGCATGCGCAGCGACATCGCTGCCGGCGTCCACCGCCTGCACGCGCCGGCCGAGCAGGGCCAGGCCTTGGCGCAACGCCTGGTCGGCTTCGAAGCGGGCGCTCGGCAGGTCGCGCGCCTGCTGCAACGCCTCGATGGCAAGCAGCAGACCGCGCTCGCCGACCTCGGGCGGGTCGCAGGCCAGGATCACCTGCCCCTGCGCCGCGAGATGCCTGATCTGCGCCTCGCGCGACAGCCGCTCGGCGCGCTCGGCGCGTGCCATGCTGGCCTCGACCCAGGCCGCGGCTTCGGCACCCATGGCCTCGCGGTGCGTCGCCAGCCAGGCTTGCGCTGCGGCAAGGGCCTGCCCCGAAAGATGCACCGCAGCGATGTCGCGCCCGGTGGCGACGAAGGCGCGCAGCCCCGCCGCGCAGTCGCGTTGCCAGGCCAGGAAGCGCCGGTCGGCGTCGAGCCAGCCGCGCAGAGCGTCCCAGGCGCGCAGCAGCGCCTCGTGTGCCACTTCCAGCTGCGTATCGCGGGTAACGAGCAGCCGCTCGTCGACCAGCCGGTCGATGATCGGGCGCACGGTGGGCGCGACACTGTCGATGGCAATCGGCTGGCTGACAAAGCGCTCGCCGTCGCCCAGGCGCGCCATGCGCGTCATCGTGCGGCGCAACAGCGCCAGCTGTTCGGCCGCAGGCTGCAGCGCCGCAACCACCGCCTCGGCGCGGCGCGCGACACAGCCTTCGAGGCCGCCGAGCACGTCGGTGTAGTCGGCCAGCGACAGCGTGGCCTGGTCGCGGCCGCGCCGCTGCCACAGCTCGTGCAGCGCAAAGGCCAGCAGCGGCAAGCCGTCGTCGCGGCCGGCGTCGGCCACCATCGTGGCCACCAGGGCCGGCTCGATGCGCAGCCGCGCCAGTTGTGCCGGCCCCTCGATCACCTGGGCCACGCACGCCGCCGCCATCGGGCCGATCGACAGCCACTCGCAGCGCGCCGACATCGCGGCCAGGCACGCCTGCAGGCGGTCGATGTGGTCCGAGCGCAGCGTCAGCACGATCTGCAGCGGCAAGGCCCGTGCCGCGGCGCAGGCGCCAAGCAGCCGCAGCGAAGCAGAAGCATCGGGCGCGAACAGCCGCTCTCCCTGGTCGATGACACAGAGCAGGCTGCGCTCGGCACGGCCGCCACCGGCCAGCCGCAGCTTGCGCAGCAGGGCATCGAGCGGTGCCGGGTCGGGTGCCGCCTCGCGCGCCAGGGCTGCGAGCGCCTTGCGCACCGTGCCGAAGGCCGGCGCCTTGCCGGCAAAGCAGCCGATCAAGCGCTCGGCCAGTTGATCGAGCAGCATCGGGCCGGCGATCACCGGGCCGCAGACGATCCAGTCGTCGCGCCGGCGTCGCAGACGCGGCAGCGCGCCGGCACGCACCACCGACGACTTGCCACTGCCGGAGGCGCCGCCCACGCACACCAGCCGCGTATCGGACACGCGCGCGCGATCGAGCACGCCGAGCAGATCGCGCGTCTCGTCGTCACGGCCGAAGAAGATGGCGGCATCGGCCTCGTCGAAGGCCAGCATGCCCGGGTACAGCGCGCGGCGGCCGTCCCAGGGGAAACGCTCCGGCGCGGCACTGGCGGACAAGGCCAGCGCGTTGCGCAGCCGCGCCCGCACTTCCTCGGCCGGGGCGTCGAAGTCGACGACCGCATGCGTGTCGGTCAGCAGCGAAGGCAGCGCGGCGCCGCTCAAGCGCAGCGCCACCACCGTGCGGCGCAGCGCGCGCGCCTGCGCCAGTTCGGCAAAGCACCACTTCGACGCGTTGCTGTTCTCGCTGCACACATACAGCACCACCTCGCAACCGGCGAGGCGGTAGTACAGCTCGTCCTCCCAGCGGCGCCCCGCGGGGATGCCGAGTTCCGGGTCGTAGTCGAGGAAGTACGGCGTGTGCTGGGCGTCGAGCAAGCTCGCCAGGCGCGCGACCTGCGCGCGGTCCTTGCTGCTGTGGCTGACGAAGACATGGCCCATCGGCTCGAGCGTAGCCGCCGCTTCGGGTCGAAACAAACCCTAGCTTGAACGCGGCCGGCACTGCGCCTCGGCCTGTGGCCTAGCGAAGCCGCGCACCTTCGGCGGCTTCGGCAGCGGCCGCGGCGGGCTTGCGCCGCGGCCAGGCCAGGGGCCCGAACCAGGCGCCGCCGGCAATCGACCCGGCATTGACCAGCCCGTACAGCACCAGCGCCGCGGCCTGCGCGACGAACACCTGCACCAGACTGCCGCCCCAGTGCAGCGCCAGCCAGCCGCCGAGCGCGGCCACGATCAGCCGCGCGATGTTGCCGACCACCGGCCACTTCAGCCGCCCCGCGCCCTGCGAGGCGAAGTACAGCACCAGCCCCAGACCGAAGAAGCCGTAGAACGGACCCGACGGTGCGCAGGTACGAGCGTGCCGGCCTCGAGCATCGCCGGGTCGCTCGCTGAACAGCCGCAGCCAGGTGTGCGGGAAAGCCGCGGCCCACAGGCCGATGGCTTCGGTCATGGCGAAGGCCAGCGCCGCGCCGATCCAGGCGGCGCGCAGCGCGCGCTCGCGCTGGCCGGCGCCGATGCAGGTGCCGACCATCGCCACCAGCGGCGCGCCCAGGCCGAAGACCAGCGGCACCAGCAGGTACTCCAGCCGCGACGCGGTGCCGTAGCCGGCGATGGCCGCGGTGCCGAAGCCGCCGACCAGCGCGGTGGAGATGCGCGATGGTCAGGTTGGTCACCACCGTGGAGACCGCGCCGACCAGGCCGACGACGCAGGATGTCGCCGAACAGCGCGCCAGCGCAACCGCACGCCGCGCAGCGACGGCCGCAGCAGGCTGTGCCGCGACCACAGGTAGACCGCCAGCGCCACGCTGCCCAGCAGGTAGTAGGCCAGCAGCGCCAGCGCGCCGCCGGCGATGCCCAGGCCCGGCAGCGGCCCCCAGCCGAAGATCAGCAGCGCCGACAGCGGCACCAGTCAGCACCGCGCCGACGCACGGTGACGATGGCCGGCAGCGCCATGTTGCCGGTGCCGCGGATCACCGCCGACAGCGAGTTGAACAGCCACACCAGCACCGCGCCGGCGAAGACCCAGTTCGAATAGACCAGCGCCGCGTCCAGCGCGCCGCCGCTGCCGCCCATGCGCGTGTACAGCCAGCGCCCGCCGCCCAGCACCGCCACGCGTGAACAGCAGCCCGAAGCCGAGCGCGATGACCAGCGCATGCAGCACCAGCGCATCGGCATCGTCGCGCCGCTGCGCGCCCAGCGCGCGCGCGATGGCCGAGGCGATGCCGCCGCCCATCGCGCCGGCCGACATCATCTGCATCAGCATCACCAGCGGGAACACCAGCGCCATGCCGGCCAGCGCATCGGTGCCGAGCTGGCCGACGAAGTAGGTCTCGATCAGGCCGACGCCGGCCTGCGCCAGCATCACCAGCACGTTGGGCGCGCCCAGGCGCAGCAGCGTCGGCAGGATCGGCGCCTCGAGCAGCGCGCGGGTGCGCGGGTTCATGCGTCCGCGCCGTGCTTCATGCGGCGGCCGCACGCACGCACGCGCGCCTCGCGGATCGGCAGGTGGATCAGCGCCGCGCCCACGGCCAGCACGATGTCGATGTACCAGACCCAGTCGTAGCTGCCGGTGGCCTCGAACACCTTGCCGCCGAGCCAGGCGCCGAGGAAGCCGCCGACCTGGTGCGACAGCATCACGATGCCGAACAGCGTGGCCATGTTGCGCCGGGCCGAAGAACTTGGCCACCAGCCCGGCGGTGGGCGGCACGGTGGACAGGAAGGTCAGGCCCATCACCGCGGCGAAGACCAGCATCACCGGTGCCGGTCTTCGGCGCCAGCAGGAACAGCAGCACCGCCACGGCGCGCGCCGCGTAGACCAGCGACAGCAGCGACTTCATGCGCCAGCGGCCGACGGCCCAGCCCATGGCCACGCTGCCGACGATGTTGAACAGGCCCAGCATGCGCCAGCGACCAGGCGCCGAACTGCAGCCGGCAGCCCGCAGGAGGCGACCACGCCCGGCAGGTGCGTGGCCAGGAAGGCGACGTGGAAGCCGCAGACGAAGAAGCCCGCGCCCAGCAGCAGGAAGCTGCGGTCGCGCAGCGCCGTGCGCGATGGCCTCGCGCGTGCCCACGGCCTTGCTGCGCCGCGCCGGCGCCGGCCTGCAGCGCAGTTGCCCTGCAGCACCCAGGCCGCCGGCAGCGCCAGCAGCATGATCAGCGCCCAGCACCTGCATCGCGCTGGCCCAGCCCAGCGCCAGCATCAGCGCGCCGGCGATCGGCGCCATCACGAACTGGCCGAACGAGCCGCCGGCGTTGACGATGCCGGTGGCCATGCCGCGCTTCTCGGGCGGCGATCAGCCGCGTGGTGGCCGCCATCAGCACCGCCGGCCCGGCCATGCCGGCGCCGCCGGCGGCGAGCACGCCGATGGCGAAGATCAGCCCGGCGGTGCTGGTCATGAAGGGCGTGATGAAGGTGCCGAGGGCCACCAGCAGCACGCCGAGCAGCAGCACGCGGCCGGCGCCGACCTTGTCGGCCATCGCGCCGGCGAAGGGCTGCGTCAGCCCCCACCACAGCTGGCCGAAGGCGAAGGCCAGGCTGATGCTGCCCAGGCCCAGGCCGGTGGCGGTGTTCAGCGAGCCGAGGAACAGGCCCATCGTCTGGCGCGTGCCCATGGTCAGCGCGAAGGTGCCGGCCGCGGCCAGCAGCACCAGCCACAGCGGCCAGCGGCGCAGCGCGGCGTGAGCGCGGTCTATTCATCGTCGTCTCCAGCGTGCGGCCGGCGCCAGGCGCTCGAGCGACTCGTCGACCAGCGCATGCAGCGCGCGCACGCGCTCGATGCCGAGCAGCTGCGTTCAGCGCTCTCCTGCGCCGCGCTTCCAGTGGCGCTGCGCCTCGGCGCGCTTGTCGCGGCCGGCCGGCGGTGATGCTGACGCAGGCGGCTGCGCCCGTCGTCGCCGGCCGCCAGCTCGAGCCAGCCGGCGGCGACCAGCGGCTTGCAGGTTGCGCGTCAGCGTCGAGGCGTCCATCGTCATCGCCGCCGCCAGGTCGCCGGGGCGGATCGGGCCCGAGCTGCAGCACGTGCGACAGCAGCGAGTACTGCGTGGTCTTCAGGCCGGCCTTGGCCGACTTCGGCGTCGTAGTGCTGCGACACGCGGCGCGCCAGCTGGCGCAGCTTGAAGTTGGTGCAGCCCTGCGGCTTGGTTTCTGCGTTGCCCATGAATGTGATTGTAGCTACAATTATTGTATATGCAACTATTTGGAGACATGCATGAGCACCGAAGCCACGCTGGCGCGCCTGGACCGAAGAACTCGCAGCCGTGCGCCGGCGCATGCGGCCGGCGGCGGCCAGGCCCGGCGTGTCGACGCCCGAGCAGGTGGCCGGCAAGAGCGGGCTGCGAGATCATGCAGGCGATGCTGGCCGGCGAACTGCCCTACCCGCACATCGCGCGAGACGCTGGACTTCGCGCTGGTGCGAGGTCGACAAGGGCAGCGCCGTGTTCCAGGGCACGCCGCAGCTGAAGCACTACAACCCGCTGGGCAGCGTGCACGGCGGCTGGTACGCCACGCTGCTCGACTCGGCGCTGGGCTGCGCGGTGCACACCATGCTGCCGGCGGGCCAGGGCTACACCACGGCCGAGCTGGGCATCAACATCGTGCGCGCCGCTTCACCGAAGAGCGGCCCGCTGCGCGCCATCGGCCAGGTGCATCCACTGCGGCCGGCAGCTGGCCACCGCCGAGGCGCGCATCGTCGGCCCCGACGGCAAGCTGTACGCGCACGGCACGACCACCTGCCTGGTGTTCGCCGCGGCCGCGCGTTGATCGAAATCAACCGGTCACTGGATCACCTCGTCGGCGCGCAGCAGGATTGAATTGGGGATCGTCAGGCCCAAGGCCTTGGCCGTGTTCAGGTTGAGCACCAGCTCGAAGGTGGTCGGCTGCTGGATGGGCAGATCGCCGGGACTCGCACCCTTGAGGATCTTGTCGATGACGGTCGCAGCGCGCCGGTAGGTGTCGGCGTAGTTGGAACCATACGAGAACAAGCCCCCGGCGACGACGAAGCTCTTCTCGTCGAAACTGCTCGGCAGGCGGCTCCTCAGCGCGAAGTCTGCGATCGGCTGGACGTTCTTGAAGTTGACCGGGTTGCCAAAGACGTGCAAGGCGTCTGCGCGGCTCGCCGTCAATGCCGCAAATGCCGCAGCGTGCTCGTCCGGCGCACGCACCTCGATCGATCGAAGCTCCACGCCCACCGCAGCAGCCGCCGCCGTTGCGTCGCGGAACACCATCTGCTCGAGCGGGAACGCCGGATTCCACATGAGCGCCACGCTGGAGGCCTTCGGCACCAGTTCCTTGATGATCTGCAGCCTCTTGCCTATGAGTTCCGGTGACACGTTGCTGAAGCCCGTGATGTTTCCGCCGGGGCGGGCGAGGCTTTGCACCAGCCCGATCTTGTCGGGATAGGCCGAGTTCAGCATCACGATCGGGATCGAATTCGTCGCCTGCTTGACGGCCAGGGTCGCCTGCATGCTCGACGTGACGATGAGGCCCACATTCGCCTGAACGAGTTCCGTCGCGAGAGTCGGATAGCGTTCTGCCTTCCCTTCGCCCCAGCGCCATTCCAACGTGACATTTCGCCCGTCGACATAGCCCAATTCGCCGAGTCCCTGGCGAAGTCCGTCCCAGAGCGGGTTCGGATTGTTGGCGAGAATGCCGATGCGCGGCATCTTCGTGGGCTGCTGGGCAATGGCACGCATAGGCGAGGCCAGCAATCCCGCCGCCACAGCGCCGATGAACACCCGCCGATCCGCCACCGATCACCCCAGAAGTCCGGTCATCGTACGCTTGCGCCGTGCGATGAACCACGGGCGGTGAGCCAACCAAGGATCCAAGCGGCACCACCACCTGACTGGTGTCCGCGGCGCCCACGCGCGCTGACCCGACTCCAGCGCGTCGCTTGCGTCACTGAATCACCTCGTCGGCGCGCAGCAGCAGCGAGTTGGGAACCGTCAGGCCCAGCGCCTTGGCCGTCTTCAGGTTGATCACGAACTCGAACTTCGTCGGCTGCTGGATCGGCATCTCGGCGGGCTTCG
This sequence comes from uncultured Pseudomonadota bacterium, assembly GCA_963818005.1. Taxonomy (GTDB): domain Bacteria; phylum Pseudomonadota; class Gammaproteobacteria; order Burkholderiales; family Burkholderiaceae_C; genus Rubrivivax. Next base: position 50,369 of record CAWFQP010000036.1, on the reverse strand, counting down.
CACCCTTCAGGATCTTGTCGACGTAGATCGCAGAGCGTTGGTAGGTATCGATGAAACTCGACCCATACGAGAACAGACCGCCGGCCACGACGAAGAGTCTCTCGTCGAAACTGCTCGGCAGCCGGCTCTTCAATGCGAAGTCGACAATCAGCTGGTAGTTTCTGGAGTTGACCGGGTTGACGTAGGCATGCAGGGCATCGGCACGGCCTGCCGTCACGGCCGCGAAGGCCGCAGGGTAGTCGTCCGGCCCACGCACCTCGATCGACTGGATCTCCAGGCCGACCACGGCAGCCGCCGCCTGCATGTCCCGGAACCCCATGACTTCGAGCGGGTTCGCCGGATTCCACAGCACGGCCACGCGCGAGACCTTCGGCACCATCTCCTTGAGCAGCTGCAGCTTCTTGCCCGCCAGTTCCGGCGCCACGTTGCTGAAGCCCGTGATGTTGCCGCCCGGTCGGGCGAGGCTTTCCACGAGGCCGATCTTGTCGGGATACGCAGAGTTCAGCATCAGGATCGCAATCGTGCTGGTCGCCTGCTTCGCGGCCAGGGTCGCCGGCGTGCTCGATGTGACGATGAGGTCCACCTTCAACTGCACGAGCTCGGCCGCAAGCGCGGGATAGCGATCGGCCTTGCCGTCCGCCCAGCGCCATTCCATCGCGACATTTCTGGCCATCGACATAGCCCAGTTCGCGCAGCCCGCGGCGAAAGGCGTCCCACGCGGTGCTCTCGGAGTTGGCGAGAACGCCGATGCGCGGGACCTTCGTGGGCTGCTGCGCCAAGGCTGATGGCGGGTGAGCTGAGAAGACCGCCCGCGACGCTGCCGATGAACGATCGTCGATCCGTCACGATCACCTCATCGACCAATGGAAGTCGGCCATAGTACGCTTCCAGCCCCGCGATCCACGACCTGCGGATCGACGCACCATGAACCCACCCACTCCCGCGAATGTCGTCCGAGCCGACAGCCGCCATCCTGAGCTACCACGCGCACGTCTACTACGACCCGGTCGCGACACGCGGCGCTGCCGAGACGCTGCGCCAGCGCATCGCCGAGCGCTTCGCCGTGCAACTGGGCCGCTGGCACGACGTGCCGGTGGGCCCGCACAGCGCGGCGATGTACCAGGTGGCTTTCGCCCCCGAGGTCTTCGCGAGTCTTCGTGCCCTGGCTGATGCTCAACCGCGACGGCCTCGACGTGCTGGTGCACCCGAACACCTTGGCGCCGCGCGACGACCACCTGCGCCACGCGCTGTGGCTCGGGCGCGCCGCTGCCGCTGAAGGAAGAGGTGCTGCCGCTGCGCATCGACGCCGTCGACGAATCACCGATCGTGCCGAACACCGCGCCGAGCGTCGACGCATGATCTTCGTGCCCGCCGTGCAACCGCTGGCCGACGCCACGCCGCTGGCCTGGTGCTTCGCCTTCGTCGACGGACAGTTGCTGCTGCCGGAGGCCGACGACACCGCGCTGCAGCCGCAGGCGCTGCTCGGCTTTGAGGGCCTGGCGCGCTCGCGCCACTACCTGGGACGGCTGGACGAGCTCGACTGCTGGGCGCTGCAGCTGAGTCGGTGCCGTCCGGCTGGCGCCGCAGCGCGTTGCGCGCGGCGATGATGCAGTTCCCCGATGCGCTGATGGGCGTCGCCAGCCGCGCCGCGCAGGTGCTGGAATGGGACCGCGCGCACCGCCATTGCGGCGTCTGCGGCACGCCCACCGAAGCGCAGGCGCACGAACGCTCGCGCAAGTGCCCGGCCTGCGGCCACGCCGCCTACCCGCGGCTGAGTCCCGCGATGATGGTGCTGATCTGGCGCGGTCGCGAGCTGCTGCTTGCCCGGTCACCGCACTACGCGCCGGGCATGTTCAGTGCGCTGGCCGGCTTCGTCGAGCCGGGGGAATCGCTGGAAGAGTGTGTGCACCGCGAGGTCGCCGAAGAAGTGGGCGTGACCGTGCGCAACCTGCGCTACTACGGCAGCCAGAGCTGGCCCTTCCCGCACAGCCTGATGGTCGCCTACACGGCCGAATGGGCCGGGGGCGAGATCGTGCCGCAGCCAGACGAGATCGAGGCCGCCGGCTGGTTCGAGCTCGACGCGCTGCCCGGCATCCCGCCTCGTTTTTCGATCGCCGGACACCTGATCCGCGACACGCTCGATCGCCTGCGCGCCGGCCAGACCCCTTGATTCGGCGCGGTGCGGCCCCAGTTTCCCGGTTCACCGGAGAAACCGCATGGGAGCCCCCGACGCCTTCCTGCTCGACGCCTACTCGCGCACCGTCAGCGAGGTGGTCGAACGCGTCGGGCCGAGCGTGGCCGCGGTGCGCATCGGCGGCTCGGCCGGCCAGGACAACCCGGGCGGCGCCGGGTCGGGCTTCCTCTTCACCCCCGACGGCTACCTGCTGACCAATTCGCACGTCGTGCGCTCGGGGCGCGTCGCCTTTCCGCCAGGCCGGCCGAAACCGGCCTTCAGCGTGTCACTCGACGACGCACGCGAGTACCAAGCGCGCTGGGTCGGCGACGACCCCGACACCGATCTGGCCGTGCTGCACATCGACGGACTCTCGCAAGGCGCCCTGCAGCACGCGCCGCTGGGCAGCTCGGTCGGGCTGAAGCGCGGCGAGATCGCCATCGCCATCGGCAACCCGCTGGGCTTCGAACACACCGTCACCTCGGGCATCGTCAGCGCGCTCGGGCGCAGCATGCGCGCCAGCAACGGCCGGCTGATCCCGAATGTGATCCAGACCGATGCGGCGCTGAACCCGGGCAATTCAGGCGGGCCGTTGCTGAATTCGCGCGGCGAGGTGATCGGCGTCAACACCGCCATCATCCGCGGCGCGCAGGCGATCTGTTTTGCCGTGGCGATCGACATCGCCAGCTGGGTCATCCCGCAACTGCTGCAGCACGGCCGCGTGAAGCGCGCGCACATCGGCGTGGCCGGCAGCAGCGCGCCGCTGCACCGCCGCGTGGTGCTGGCCTACGGCCTGGCGCAGAGCGGTGGCGTGCGCGTGCTCGGCATCGACAAGGGCAGCCCCGCCGAGCTGGCCGGCCTGCGGCGCGACGACCTCATCATCGGCCTGGACGGCGTGGCCATCGACTCGGTCGACCGCCTGCACCAGACGCTGGACGAAGGCCGCATCCATCGCGACTGCACGCTGAAGCTGCTGCGCGGCACGCTGTCGCCGCAGCCGCTGTACCTGAACATCAGGCCGGTCGAACGCCTCGGCGCGAGCTGAGCACTGCACCTGCAAGGCCGCCGCGTCGCGGCCGTCGGACCGACGTCAAGCCGTCTCGTCGTGATGGTCATGATGAAGGCCAGCCGGTCCGGGTACTGCGTGGCTTGTTTGCCTGGGTTCATACGTATCGACGCCTGTGCTCAGCCGGGTGTGAAGATGTTGCGGCCGTCCGCGCCAGGGTGCACGTGGCCAGGCCGGCCGAGGCTGTCGCCAAGCCGGCGTGTCCAGGTCGGTGACATCGCCGCAACCGACGAGCACTGGCATGCGTCCATCGATCGCCGCCATCGGCAAACCTACTTGCCGAGCCCCATCGAACGCGCGATCACCTCTTTCATGATCTCGTTGGTGCCGCCGTAGATGCGCGACACGCGCGTGTCGGCATAGGCTCGCGCGATCGGGTACTCCCACATGAAGCCGTAGCCGCCGTGCAGCTGCAGGCACTCGTCGATGACCTTGCCGGCCATGTCGGTGCAATTCAGCTTGGCCATCGACGCGGTCGGCGCATCGAGTTCGCCGGCCAGCAGCAGGCTCATGCAGTGGTCGACGAAGATCCGCGCCATCTGCAGCTGCGACTGCATTTCGGCCAGCTTGAAGCGCGTGTTCTGGAAGCTGGCCACCGGGTTGCCGAAGACCTTGCGTTCGCGCACGTAGGCCATCGTGTCCTCGATCGCCTGCTGTGCCGACGCGGTGGCGCCGATGGCGATCTGCATGCGCTCCCAGGGCAGTTCCTGCATCAGGTAGACGAAGCCCTGGCCTTCGGCGCCGAGCAGGTTGGCTTCGGGCACCTTGACGTTGTCGAAGAACAGCTCGGAGGTGTCCTGCGCCTTCAGCCCCAGCTTCTTCAGCCGCTTGCCGCGCTCGAAGCCCTTCATGCCGCGCTCCACCAGCAGCAGGCTCGTGCCCTTGGCGCCGAGCGCCGGGTTGGTCTTGGCCACGGTGATCACCAGGTCGGCATTCCAGCCGTTGGTGATGAAGGTCTTGGCGCCGTTGACGGTGTAGCAGCCCTCGCCGTCCTTGACCGCGCTGGTCCTGACCGACTGCAGGTCGGAGCCGACGCCGGGCTCGCTCATCGCGATGGCGCCGATGATCTCGCCGCGCGCCATGCGCGGCAGGTAGTTGGCCTTCTGTTCGTCGCTGCCGTACTTCAAGATGTACGGCGCGACGATCTCCGAATGCAGCGAGAAACCCAGGCCGGTGGTGCGGGCCTTGGAGGTCTCCTCCATCATCACCATGCTGTAGAGGCGATCGGCTCCGGCGCCGCCGTACTGCTCGGGCATGCTCGGGCAGAGGAAGCCGTTCTCGCCGGCCTTCTGCCAGACCTCGCGGTCGACATAGCCGCGCTCCTCCCAAGCCTCGTGGTGCGGGATGACTTCCTTCTCCAGGAACTTGCGGAACGACGCGCGGAACTCCTCGTGCTCCGGGCTGAACAGCTTGCGCGGGATCATCGCGTCGCTCCTTTGCGGCTTACAACCGTTCGACGATCGTCACGTTGGCCTGGCCGCCGCCCTCGCACATGGTCTGCAGCCCGTAGCGCTTGCCGCGCGCGTGCAGCGCGTGCACGAGCGTCGTCATCAGCTTGGTGCCCGACGCACCCAGCGGGTGGCCGAGCGAGATCGCACCGCCGTTGACGTTGAGCCGCGCGGGGTCGGCATGCGTGTTCTGCAGCCAGGCCAGCGGCACCGATGCGAACGCTTCGTTGACCTCGAACAGGTCGATGTCGTCGATCTTCATGCCCGCCTTCTTCAGCGCATGGTGGGTCGCCGGCAGCGGCGCTTCGAGCATGATCACCGGGTCGCCGCCGATCACCGTCATGTGGTGGATGCGCGCCAGCGGCTTGACTCCAAGCGCCTTCAGTCCCTTCTCGTTGACCACCATCACGCCGGACGCGCCGTCGCAGATCTGGCTGGCGCTGGCTGCGGTGATGTAGCCGCCTTCGCGCAGCAGCTTGACGCCGGCAATGCCCTCCAGCGTGGCTTCCATGCGGATGCCTTCGTCGGCGACGTGCATTTCGTTGAGTTCGGGCCCTTCGGCGGTCCTCGCCGCGATCGGCACGATCTCGGCCTTGAACGCACCTTCCAGCGTGGCCGCCCTGGCCCGCTGGTGGCTCTGCAGCGAGAAGCGGTCGAGCTCGTCCTTCGACAGCTTGTACTTCTCGCACATCATCTCCGCGCCCATGAACTGGCTGAAGTCCGGGCCGGGGAAGCGCTCGCGGATCACCGGGCTCATGTAGTGGCCCAGGCCTGCTTCCTTGTAGACCTTGGGCAGGACAGCCATCGGCACGCGCGACATGCTTTCCACGCCGGCGGCGATGACGCAGTCCATCGTGCCGGACATGACTGCCTGCGCCGCGAAGTGCAGCGCCTGCTGCGACGACCCACATTGCCGGTCGATGGTCACGCCCGGCACGTTCAGCGGCAGCTTCGAGGCCAGCGCGGCCATGCGGCCGATGCACCCCGATTGCTGGCCGGCCTGCAGCACGCAGCCCATGATCACGTCTTCGACCAGCGCCGGGTCGGCGCCGCTGCGCTCGAGCAACGCATCGAGCACCTGCGCCGCCAGATCCACCGGGTGCCAGCCCGAGACGCGGCCTCCGCGCTTGCCGCCTGCGGTGCGTGCGGCGGCGACGATATAAGCTTCAGCCATGATGCATTCCTTTGCGATGAGACTCGGACTTTTCGGGCACGACAATGTGAAGGCGCAGCATAGCGTGTGGCGCTCATCGATGAACAGTCGCACAAGTGACAACCACCCATGAAGGCAACCCCATGAAGCTCTCTTCCGACATCTCCGCCATCGTCACCGGTGGCGCCTCCGGCCTGGGCGCCGCCACCGCGCGCCGACTCGCCAGGAGCGGCGTCAAGGTGGCGCTGTTCGACCTGAACGCCGACGCCGGCGAGGCCCTGGCCAAGGAAATCGGTGGCGTGTTCTGCAAGGTCGACGTGACCAGCGAAGAGCAGGTCGACGCCGGTTTCGCCAAGGCCCGCGCGGCGATCGGCCAGGAGCGCATCCTGATCAACTGCGCCGGTACCGGCAATGCCATCAAGACCGCCAGCCGCGACAAGAAGACCGGCGAGATCAAGGCCTTTCCGACGCTGAACTTCGACCGCATCATCCAGATCAACCTGGTCGGCACCTTCCGCTGCATCGCCAAGAGCGCCGCCGGCATGATGACCCTGCCCACGCTGGAGCACGGCGAGCGCGGCGCGATCGTCAACACCGCGTCGGTGGCGGCGCAGGACGGCCAGATCGGCCAGGCCTCGTACTCGGCGTCGAAGGCCGGCATCGTCGGCATGACGCTGCCGATCGCGCGCGACCTGATGGGCGAAGGCATCCGCGTCAACACCATCCTGCCGGGCATCTTCGAGACCCCGCTGCTGGCCGGCCTGCCCGACAACGTCAAGGACGCGCTGGCCGCGTCCGTGCCCTTCCCCAAGCGCCTGGGCCAACCCGACGAGTACGCCGCGCTGGCCGAGTTCATGGTCACCACCGGCTACATGAACGGCGAATCGGTGCGCATCGACGGCGCCATTCGCATGGCACCGCGATGATCATCGACGCCTGGGCGCAGCACCCGACGCTGCGGCACAGCCAGGACCGCATCTTCGATTCGCTGCGGCGCTGGACCAAGGTGCCCGCACCGACCGAGCCGATGCCGATCAGCGCCACGCTGGCGGCCATGGACCAGGGCGGTGTGGCCAAGAGCCTCATCTGTGCGTGGGAGGCGCCGCACCGGACGATGATCTCCAACGACGAGGTCGCCGGCTTTGTCGCCGAGGCACCCGACCGGCTGGTCGGGGTCGGCTCGGTCGACCTCTCGCGGCCGATGGCGGCGGTGCGCGAAGTGCGGCGCTGCGTGCGCGAGCTGGGTTTCGCCGCCATCCGCGTGCTGCCCTGGTTGTGGGAGGTGCCGCCGACGGACCGGCGCTTCTACCCGGTGTATGCCGCCTGCTGCGAGCTGGGCGTGCCTTTTTGCACCCAGATCGGACACACCGGTCCGTTGATGCCCTCCGAGGTCGGCCGGCCGATCTATCTGGACCAGGTGGCGCTGGACTTCCCGGAACTCGTGATCGTCGGTGGACACACAGGCTACCCCTGGACGGACGAGGCCATCGCCGTGGCCACGAAGCACGAGAACGTCTACATCGACAGCTCGGCCTACACGGCACGCCGCTATCCGAGCGCGCTGGTCGAGTTCATGCGCGGCCACGGCCGGCACAAGGTGCTGTTCGGCACGAACTGGCCGATGATCGCCCCGGCCAAGGCGCTCGACGGGATGGACGCACTGGGCCTCGACGACGAAGCGCGCGGGGCCTTCCTTGGCGCCAACGCGCGGCGTGTCTTCGCGCTGGATCGACAAGGACGCTGACATGACCGAAACCGTCACGCACCGCGACCGGCTCGACAAGCCAACGCTGATCTATCCCTTCGAGCGCCCACCCGAACCGGGCGCGGCACTCGAGGTGGCACCCGGCGTGGTGTGGATGCGCATGCCGCTGCCGATGATGCTGAACCACATCAACATCTGGGGCATCGAGGAAGACGACGGCTGGGCCGTGGTGGACACCGGCATGAAGACCGACGAGACGCTGGCCGCCTGGCGCCAGCTGTTCAGCCAGGCGACGCACGGCAAGAGCCTGAGCCGGGTCTTCGCCACCCACATGCACCCCGACCACGTGGGCATGGCCGGCTGGCTGACCAAGAAGTTCAAGTGCCGGCTGTGGATGACCCGCCTGGAGTACCTGAACTGCCGCGTGCTCACCGCCGACACCGGCCGCGAGGCACCGGACGACGGTGTGGTCTTCTACACACGCGCCGGCTGGAGCGACGCCGCCATCGAGAACTACCGCGCGCGCTTCGGCAACTTCGGCAAGCGCATCCATGCCCTGCCCGACAGCTACCGGCGCCTCGTCGACGGCGAGTTGCTGCGCATCGGCAAGCATGAATGGCGGATCATCGTCGGCACCGGCCATTCGCCGGAACATGCCTGCCTGTACTGCCCGGAACAAAAGCTGCTGATCAGCGGCGACCAGGTGCTGCCGCGCATCTCGTCCAACGTGTCGGTGCACCCGACCGAGCCCGACGAGAACCCGATGGCCGACTGGCTGGCCTCGCTGGCCAAGATCAAGGCGCAGGTTCCCGACGACGTGCTGGTGCTGCCCTCGCACAACGAGGTCTTCCGCGGGCTGCATGCGCGGCTGGACTATCTGGCGGCCGCGCAGCTGCGCACGCTGGCGCGGCTGCGCAAGTCGCTGGCCGAGCCCAAGCGCGCGATCGACGTTTTCGCCGCGCTGTTCGCACGCGCCATCGGCGAAGGCGATGCCGGCCTGCTGAACCTGGCCACCGGCGAAAGTCTGGCCTGCCTGAACTACCTGGTGCATCGAGGCGAAGCCACGCGCCGGATCGACGCCGATGGTGTCGCCTGGTACCAGCGCACCGATGGCTGAAGGAGCCGCATGGACATCCACTTCTCTGCGCAGGAGAACGGCTTGATGGTCGGCCAGGGCATGAAGCGGCTGATGGTCATCGACTCGAGCTTCGGCAATGCCGACGTGCAGCGCGCGCGCTTTGCCGCGCTCGCCGCCTGAGATGCTGGCGCGCGAAGGGCTGCGCCATGCGCTGGCTGCGGTCGCGCTGCTGGCGGCCGGCCTGTGTTCTGCCGCCGGCTTCGGCGAACCGGGCGGGCCGCCGCCGGCGCGGCTGGACGAAGCCTTCACACAACTGCGTGCCGACCCCTACGACATGGAGCTGCTGCTGAGCTTCGGCACCTCCAAGGGCGGCTCGGCCGGCCACCTGGCGCTGGCACTGCGCGACACCGGCACCGACGACGACACGGTGTATTCGGCCAACTTCTATGCCGACCGCGACCCCAAGCATGCGCGAGCCTTCTACACCGACGAGCTGATGATCGCGGTGCCGAAGAAGGAATACCTGTATGGCACGCAGTCCTCGCTCGGACCGAAGGCCGCCTTCGGCCTGGACTATGGCGAGGTCTACAAGCGTTCGGTGATCGGCATCCGCGTCCAGGGCGTGCCAGCGGCGGAGCGCGAGGCGCTGCGCACCTTCTTCGGCCGGCTGAACGATGACTACCGCGCGAAGGCGTCAGTCACCGACTATCACGGCGGTGACATCACCTACGACTACATGAACCTGAACTGCGCCAAGACCATCGGCGCGGCCTTCCGCCATGGCGCCGGCTACGACACGCTGGAAGTGCGCGACCCGCTGCCGCTGTCCGGTGTGGTGCGCGCCATTGCCGCGGTGTCGGCCAACATCCCCACCGAGATGGCGTTGAAGCTGGTCGAGCAGTGGAATGCCCGGGGCTACACGCTCGATGCGGTGCTCTACCGCAAATGGCCGCGCTCGCCTTACGTCGATGCGCACGACGATCCGCCCCTGGCCTTCGCCGCGCTGCCCGACCGCTTCCCGTCGTTGCTTTCGCTGGACTTCCGTGCCGATGGCGGCCACTACGAGGACGAGGACAACCTGTACGCGATGGTCCTGATGCGCTTGCTGAGCCGCCACGCGCTGCAGATCGACGAAGACAGCCTCACGCTGCAGTCGCATGCCAACCCCGCCGCGCTGCCCTATGCACAGGCCGCGCCGCAGGCCCGCGCGGCGGCGCGCAATCACAGCAAGAACCTGATGCGCCGCTTGCCGGTGGGCGTGCGCAGCGCCGCCGGCTTGACCGGCGAAACCCGCCGCCCCTACGACTTCGGCAGCCCGCACCCCGCTCCATGATCCCACCCGATGCCACCCCCAGCGCCGGCTTCGGCCCTGTCACCGTGTACTTCGGCGACAAGGCCGGCAAGTACCCCGACGGCAACCAGGTCGTGGTGCGCGGTGCCGACACGACGGTGGTGTTCGACACGCCGCAGGTGGCCAACCGCCTGGGCAGCGTGCTGGCCGAGGCCGACCTGGCGATCCTCGGCCACGTGCACGAGGACCACATGGCCGGGCTGCACCTGATGCCGGGCAAGCCGGTGTGGGTGCACCAGGCCGACCTGGACGCGGCGCGCAGCTGGCAGGGCCTGAGCCGGCACTACGGCTATCCACAGCCCATCCTCGACAAGCTGCGACGCAAGATCGAACTCGACTTCCACTACCAGCCCCGGCCCGACGCCATCGGCTATGCCGACGGCGCGGTGTGGGAGCTGGGCGGCGTGCGCGTGCGCGCCGTGCACCTGCCGGGGCACACGGCCGGACATTGCGTGCTGCTGGTCGAGCCTCAGGGCATCGCCTTCATCGGCGACTTCGACCTGTCCAGCTTCGGGCCCTACTACGGCGACGCGAGCTCCAGCCTGGCCGACTTCCGGCGCAGCCTGGCGCTGCTGGCCGAGCTGCCGGCGTCGGTGTGGATCACCTCGCACCACAAGGGCGTGATCGATGACCGGGCGCAATTCAGCGAACTGCTGCGTGCCTTTGCCGATCGCATCGATCAACGCGAGGCGCGGCTGCTGCAGATGCTGTCCGGCGGGCCGCAAGAGCTCGACCAATTGGTCGGGCAGCGGCTGCTCTACCCGCCCGAAGCCAGCGAGCTGTGGGTCGGCTGTGCCGAGGCGCGTTCGATCGAACAGCATCTGGACGAGCTGCAGCTCTGCACGTCGCGTCGTGCACGACGCACAAGGTCGTTACCGGCTGGCGACCGCCTGAGTGCGTACGCGGCCATGGCGGTGTGGCCGCTGGCACCCGTGCGCAACTTGCGCCTGCCATCGACTGGGCAAAGCGCCGATTGACGACGGCGGGTCTGCCCTTCAGCATGCGCCGGATTCGGACCCACGCGGCACCTGCGAAAGACCCTCATGACGCCTGAAAACCTCCCGACCCTGCGCCCGTTGCGGCGCCTGATGCTGGCCGTCGGCGTCGTCCTGCTGGCCGGGTGCATGAGCGGCGCGCCGCGGCAGGAAGCCGCGCAGCCCCTGCCGCTGGCCAAACCGGAGGAACTGGGCTTGTCGAGCGCCGGTCTGGCGAAGATCGGCGACTGGATGCGCGCCGAGGTGGCGGCGAAGAAGATGCCCGGCGCAGTGGTCATGGTGGTGCGCGGCGGCAAGCTGGCCTACGTCGAAGCCGTGGGCCAGCGGGACCCGTCGCTGGCCGCGCCGATGCAGGTGGACGACATCTTCCGCATCTATTCGATGACCAAGCCGCTGACCAGCGTCGCGGCGATGATGCTGGTGGAACAGGGCAGGCTGAACCTGGATGCACCGGTGGCCCACTTCATTCCCGCTTTCGCCGGCGTCAAGGTCGGCGTCGAGAAGGCCGCAGCCAACGGCGGCAAGGCGCTCGTGTTCGTCGATGCACTGCGGCCGATGACGGTGCGCGACCTGATGCGCCATACCTCCGGGCTGACCTACGGCTTCTTCGGCACGGGCCTGGTCAAGCAGGCCTACCGCGACGCGCGCATCGGCGCCGAGGGCGGCATCAGCAACGCGCAGTTCGCCGACGCCATCGCCGCCCTGCCGCTGGCCTACCAACCGGGCAGCACCTGGGACTACAGCAACTCCACCGACGTGCTCGGCCGCGTGGTCGAGGTGGTCTCGGGCCAGAGCCTGGGCCAGTTCCTGAAGACGCAGCTGTTCGAGCCGCTGGGCATGAAGGACACCAGCTTCTACGTGACCGACAGCCACCGCCAGGCCCGCCTGGCCGAGCCCTTCCCTGGCGACGGCATCACCGCCAATTCGGCGCTGTTCGACCCGCGTGTGCCCAGGGCCATGGAGTCCGGCGGTGGTGGGCTGATGAGCACGGCCAGCGACTACAGCCGCTTCCTGCTGATGCTGCGCAATGGCGGGCAGCTCGGCGGCAAGCGCTACCTGAGCGAAGTCACGCTCAAGGAGATGACCCGCGACCAGCTCTCCTCGCAGGTCGTGCGCACGGCGCTGTACCTGCCCGGCGCCGACTACGGCTTCGGCCTGGGCTTCGCGGTGCGCACCGCCCCCGCCACCGGCAAGCGCGGCAGCGCGGTGGGCGAGTACTACTGGGGCGGCGCCGCCGGCACCTACATGTGGGTGGACCCTGCCAACGACCTGTTCGTCGTCTACATGATGCAAAGCCCGAAACAGCGCGTGCCACACCGCGCCGCGCTGCGCGAGCTGGTCTACGGCGCCGTGGTCGACGCCAAGGTGGCTGCCGGCAAGTAGCAGTGCAGCGCGCCCGCGCGCGCCGGCATGAAGCATCGGAGCTTGATCGTCGGGTGGCGCGCATCCCGCCCGCGGCCTGCGACGGGTGCAGCGGCACCGATGGCGGTGTCGGCCAGCGCGTAGAGCCCCGCGCGATGCGATCAAGTCGGCAAATGGGGGGTCCGCGAGGCATGCTCGCGGCAGTTGGCGGCGCGACCTTCCCGGCCAACGGCCCGCGTCAGGCGCGCATGGTCAAATACGCGCCCTTCGGCATGGCAGGGGCCATGCCGGCTGATCAATCACTCGAGAGGTTTCCATGAAGCACCGCATCGTCCTGACCCTGGCGCTCGCCGCCGCCTTCACCCCCATGGCCTTCGCGCAGCAGGCCACGGCGCCGACGGCGGCCGTCATGGCCGCCAGCGCGCCCGGCAAGGGCGGCGTGGCCGGCGTCGTCAAGGTCACCGCCACCGTGGTGGCGCTGGACGCCGCCACGCGCACCGCCACGCTCAAGGGCGAAAAGGGCAAGATCGTCGACGTGGTGGTGCCGCCCGAGGCGAAGAACTTCGACCAGATCCGCGTCGGCGACCTGGTCACCGTGGAGTACCTGCGCGCGCTGACGCTGGAGCTCAAGGGCAAGGGCAGCGTCCGTTCGGGCAGTTCGCAGGCGGCCTCGGCTCCGGCACCGGCCGGTGCAGTGGCCGGCGGCACGGTCGCGCGGCAGGTGGTGGTGATGGCCAACGTCACGGCAGTCAACACCAAGGAAAGCGTCGTCACGCTGCGCGGCCCCAAGGGCAACAGCGTCGACGTGACGGTCGATCCGTCGCAGCTCAAGCTGGTGAAGGTGGGCGACCAGGTCGAGGCGGTCTACACCGAGGCCGTGGCCATCACCGTGGAGCACGTCAAGAAGGCGGCGTCGAAGTAGCAGCCTTCGCCCGGGATCGGCAGGCCGCCGTGCCGGCCCCGGCGCGGCTATTCCAGGACGATGGTCACCAGCGCCGAGGCGTCCTCGAGCGACACCACGCCATGCACCACGCCGCCGCGCAGGTACAGCAACTGCCCGGCGGCGAGTTCGTGGCTGCAGCCTTCGGCCTGGATGTCGAGCCGACCCTCGATGCAGTGGATGGTGATCTCGCCCGCCACCTTGTGCGGCGGCAATGACTTGCCGGCAGGCAGCACCAGGCGGATGACTTCGAGCTGCCCGGACTTGAACAAGGCGACGGTCTTCTGACCTGCCAGCCTTGGCCCGAGCGGGCCGATATCGGCGACTTGCCCGGGTTGCAGATGCGTGATGGCCATGCCTGAGTATGCATCCGCGGCAGCGCGGGCCTGCAGCGGCGCCTTCAGAACTTGGGGATGCGCAGCGTCTTGCTGATCATCGCCGTGCCCGACAGCGCGAACAGCAGGCTCATCGGGTGCAACTGCCATGGCCCGATCGGCCAGGCGCCGCCCCACAGCTGCGCACCCAGGGCGCCCTGCCAGGCGGCCCAGGCCAGCAGCGCGGTGATGACCACGCTGGTGGGGATGGGCGTGCCTTCGAAATAGGCCACCTTGTCCGAGCCGGCCGAGAGCGTCTCGGCAGTGACATTGAAGCGCGCCAGCCGGCTGACGCCGCAGCAGACGAAGTAGCACAGGATGGCGACGTCCCAGCCGCCCTGCAGCCCGGCCGCAAAACCCAGCGCGGCCGGGCCGACGCCGAAGGAGATCACGTCGGCCAGCGAATCCAGCTCGCGGCCCAGCGGCGAATGCTTGTGGCGCCAGCGCGCGACCTTGCCGTCGAAGATGTCGAAGACAAAGGCCAGCGGCGTCATCAGCGCCGACAGCAGGAAATGCGTGAGCGAGCCGCTGGCCATGTACAGCATCGCCAGGAACACCGACAGCACCCCGCAGGCGGCATTGCCCAGCGTGATGAAGTCGGCCATGTGAAAGCCGCGGATCATCGAGAAGTGGCGCGGTGGCGGGGTCTGGGGTGTCATGGGGAACCTTTGGCAAACGGTCTCTGCCCGAGCACCGCGCTCGGCTGCGAAATTCGGCGTGGCTGCTGCGGCGCTCACGGCGCGATGACCGCCAGTCGCGCGAAGCAGCGCGCACGCCGGCTCCGAACTAAGAATTGGCGGCAGGAATCCTATCGGGACCATGGCGCCAGCACAACCGGCATCGACCGCCGGCATCAACCGCCCGCACTTCAGGGCTCGAGGATGTTGAACATCGGGTTGAATCCATCCATCGTGCCCAGCAAGCGCTGCAAGGCACCGGCATCGCCTTCCACCGCAATCATGCCCTTGTCCAGCGCCTCGGCGAAGGCGATGCCGGCGCCGACCACGCGGCCAGCTTCGGCCGGTCCATGCGCACCGTGGCCATCGCTGCCGCGCCGTGAGTGCCGACTGAATGGCTCAGCGCCGAGTGGCTCAGGGTCAGCCGCCAGGTGGTCTTTTCGTCGAGCATCACCCAATCGATGAGCAGTGCAAGCCTTCGGCCTTCTGCGCGTTCACGCGCATCGCCAGGAAGTCGAAGAACATGGCCATCGGCATCATCGCCACCACTTTCGGCGAGACGATGCCGGCGCCACCCGCCCCGGGTTTCGGCGCGCCGAAACGCAGTTCCTTCGCGCCCAGCGCATAGGCATTGCGCCAGGTGGAGCTTTCGCTCTGGTAGGCCAGCTGCTCCATCGCGTCGGCCGCCAGCTGGCGGGCGCTCTGGTTCGTCGGGTCGGCAAACACCAGGTGGTGCGTCACCTGCACCACCCAGCGGTACTGGCCGGCGTCGAAGTCGGCCTGGGCACGCGCCAGCAGTGCCTCCGCGCCGCCCATGTACTCGACGTACTTTGCCGGCCGGCACGCGGCGCCAGCGGATCCAGGTTCACCGGGTTGCCGTCGTACGGGCCGAGGTAGTGCGCATACACCGCGCGCACGTTGTGCGCGATGGCACCGTAGTAGGGCCGCGCGTGCCAGCTCTTTTCCAGCGACGCCGGCAGCTTGAATTCCGCGGCGATCTCGTGCGGCGTCAGGCCGTGGCTCATCAGGCGCAGCGTCTGGTCGTGCAGCAGCCGGTACAGGTCGCGCTGCTCGCCGATGAAGCGGCGCGCGCGCTCGCGGCCCCAGGTCGGCCAGTGGTGCTGGGCGATGACGACATCGGTGTCTTCGATGAAGTCGTTCAGCGCCGCGTCCAGGTACTTCGACCAGGCCAGCGCATCGCGTGTCTTCGCGCCGCGGATCGGACACAGGTTGTGCATCGTGTGGCAGCCGTTCTCCGCCAGGTTCAGCACCTTGAACTGCGGGAAGTGGAAGTTCATCTCCGCCGGCGCCTCGGTCTCCGGCGTGAGTTGGAAGACGATCCGAATGCCGTCGATGACATGCGTTTCCACGGCTTGCGTGATCAGCATGTTCGGAGCGATCAGGCTGGTGGTACCGCGCCCCGTGACCTTGCCCAGGCCGCTGTCCACATGCGAGCGCGGTCCGGGGCTCAGCGTCGGCCCGAACTGGAACTGGCCGCGACGGCGCATCGGCACACCGGCCAGGATGTTCTCGGCAATCGCCGCTTCCATGAAGCCCTCCGGCGCGATGACACGCACCTCGCCGCTGGCCGCCTGCGCCGGCGTGATCACGCCTTCGACGCCGCCGTAGTGGTCGGTGTGGCTGTGGCTGTAGATGACGCTGCGCACCGGCCGCTCGCCGCGGTGCTTTCGGTACAGCGCCAGCGCCGCGGCCGCGGCTTCGCACACCATCAGCGGGTCGATCAGGATCAGCCCGCTGTCACCTTCGATGATCGTGATGTTGGCGATGTCGAAGCCGCGCACCTGGTACATGCGATCGCACACCTTGAACAGGCCGTGGATGCGGTTCAGCCGTGCCTGGCGCCACAGGCTGGGGTGCACCGAGTCGGGCGATTCGATGTGTTCCAGGAAGGCGAAGGCCGACAGGTCCCAGACCACCCGGCCGTCCGGCGTGGTGATGCGCGCATCGGGAATGCTGCCGACGAAGCCGCGCTGCGCATCGTCGAAGCAGCTTTCGTCACTGAAGTCCAGCCGTGCGACCTGCGCCGCATTGGTCTGGCAGGTATGCAGCGAGGCCGGCTTCAGCACCGAACCGGGGTCCTGGGGAGCATTCATGCGGCATTTCCTTCGGCCAACGGGCCTGCAGCGCTTTGTACCCCAGCCGCACGCCACCGCCGAGCCCGTGCTTGCCCCTGGGGCGGCCTCGGCCACAATGCGCTCGATAGGTGGAGTGCCATGAACCCTTCCCTGCTGTCCGGCCTGCGCGTCATCGAGTTCTCGGCCTTCGTCGCCGCGCCCAGTGCCGGCCTGGCGCTGGCGCAGCTGGGCGCCGACGTGATCCGCGTCGACCCGCGCGGCGGCAACATCGACCTCAAGCGTCTGCCGCTCAATGCCGATGGCCGCAGCCTGTACTGGAGCAGCCTGAACCGCGGCAAGCGCTCGGTGGAACTCGACGTGCGCAGCGCCGAAGGCCGCGCGCTGCTGCAGCGGCTGATCGCGCGCCGGGCGACGGGCCGCCGGTGTTCCTGACCAACCTGGCGGTGGACGGCGAGCTGTCCTACGCCGCGCTGTCGAAGCTGCGGCCCGACCTGATCATGGTGCAGCTCAGCGGCTCGCCCGACGGCTCGAACGCGGTGGACTACACCGTCAACTGCGCTGCCGGTTTTCCCGGCATCACCGGCAGCGGACGCGACGGTCCGGTCAACCATGTGCTGCCGGCCTGGGACGTGACCGCCGGGCAGATGCTGGCGCTGGCCGTGCTGGCGGCCGAACGCCACTGGCGGCTGAGCGGCCAGGGCCAGCATGTCAAGCTGGCGCTGTCCGACGTGGCCATGGCCACCGTCGCCAATCTGGGCTACCTGGCCGACGTGGAACTGAACGGCACGCAGCGCCGCGCCGACGGCAATTTCCTCTACGGCGCCTATGGCGACAGCTTCGCCTGCGCCGACGGCCGTCAGGCGATGGTGGTGGCCATCACCGACCGGCAGTGGCACGCGCTGCTGCGCGCCACCGCGCTGCAGGACGCGCTGCCCGCTGCCGCCGCGGCACTGGGCTTGAAGCTCGACGACGAGGCCGCGCGCTACGCGGCACGTGGGCTGATCTCCACCGCGCTGCGGCCGTGGTTCGCCGCGCGCACGCTGGCCGAGGTGGCCGCCGCCTTCACCGACCGCGCGCTGCTGTGGGGCCCGTACCGCAGCTTCGAACAGATGCTGGCCGAAGACCCGCGCTGTTCCGAAGCCAACCCGATGTTCCAGCGCACCGAGCACCCGGGCGTGGGGCGCTTCCTCACCGCCACCTCGCCACTGCACTTCAGCGCGCTGGCGCAGCCTGTGCCCGGGCTGGCGCCGAGCCTGGGCCAGCACACGCGCTCGGTGCTGCAGCAGTTGCTGGGGCTGGACGACCAGGCATTGGGCGCGCTGCAGGCGGCCGGCGCCATCCCTGCCTCGAAGGATTGAGATGCAGCACGATCGATCCCTGGTCGATTGCACGCAGGCACTGCAGGCCGCCGAAACACTGCTGGCGCATTTGCTGGCTGCCTTGCGCACGGCGCTGCGTCAGGCCGATGCCGATCGAGACCGCGCGCTGCAACTCGAGCAGTCGCGCGCCCACGGCGTGGCCTGGGCCGCGACCTATGTGCGCGCGCTGCAGCAGATGCTGGCCTGGGCACAGCGTCTGCGTTCGGACCAGCGCCTCGGCGAGCTGGAGGCGCTGCTGCTGCAGGCCGCCTTTGCCGAATACCTGGCGCAACTGTCCGGCGGCCTGCCGATGAGCCAGGGCGAGTTCTTCCGTGCCGAATCGCTGGACAGCGAAGGCAGCGCGCTGGGCACCTTCGATGCCGATGTCGCGGTGCGGCGGCTGCGTACCCAAGGCTTCGCGCCGGCAACGCGGCGCCGCATCGCCGCGCTGCTGAGCGAAGGCGCCGCCACGCGCCGCTTCGGCGACCCCGGCTACGACGATGCGACGCTGTACGAAGTGCGTGAACAGTTCGCGCGCTTCGCCGACGACCATGCGGCCGCCGCGCACGACTGGCACCTGCGCAATGCGCTGATCCCCGACGCGGTCATCGCCGAGATGGCGCGGCTGGGCGTGTTCGGCCTGACCATTGGCGAGGAGTTTGGCGGCTCGGGCATGGGCAAGTCGGCGATGTGCGTCGTCACCGAAGAGCTGGCGCGCGGCTCCATAGGGCTGGGCTCGCTGGGCACGCGCACCGAGATCGCCGCCGAGCTGATCGAGCGCAACGGCACGCCGCAGCAGAAGGCGCGGCTGCTGCCGCTGATCGCCAGCGGCGCGCTCATTCCCACGGCCAGTTTCACCGAGCCCGATGTCGGCTCCGACCTGGGCTCGATCCGCACCCGCGCCGAAAGCTGCGAAGGCGGCTGGCGCATCCACGGCAACAAGACCTGGACCACGCACGGCGCGCGCAGCGACCTGATGACGTTGATGGTGCGCACCGATGCGTCCCAGAGCGGCTACAAGGGCCTGTCGATGATGCTGGCGGAAAAGCCGCGCGGCAGCGATGCAGCGCCCTTCCCGGCCGCAGGCATGAGCGGCGGCGAGATCGAGGTGCTGGGCTACCGCGGCATGAAGGAATACGAGATCGCCTTCGACGGCTTCTTCGTGCCCGACGAGGCGCTGCTGGGGGGCGCGACCGGCCAGGGTTTCAAGCAGCTGATGCAGACCTTCGAATCGGCACGCATCCAGACCGCGGCGCGCGCCGTGGGCGTGGCGCAGAACGCCTTCGAGCTGGGCCTGGCCTATGCGCAGCAGCGTGTGCAGTTCGGCCGGCCGATCATCGAGTTCCCGCGCGTGGCCGACAAGCTGGCCTGGATGGCGGTGGAGACGATGGTGGCGCGCCAGCTGACGCTGTTCGCCGCACGCGAGAAGGACGCGCACCGGCGCTGCGACCTCGAAGCCGGCATGGCCAAGCTGCTGGCCGCGCGCGTGGCCTGGGCCAACGCCGACAACGCCGTGCAGGTGCACGGCGGCAACGGCTACGCGGTGGAGTACCGCATCAGCCGTGTGCTGTGCGATGCGCGCATCCTCAACGTGTTCGAAGGCGCGGCCGAGATCCAGGCCAACATCGTCATCAAGGGGCTGCTGGCGGCTTGATCCGCAGGGCGCGCCAGCGCCCCGGCGGCGTGCCGATGCGGCGCGCGAAGGCGCGCGAGAACGCGCTGGCGTCGGCGTACTGCAGTGCCCGTGCGATCTCGGGCAGCGGCAGCAGCGTCTCGGCCAGCAGCTGGCGCGCCAGCTCGTCGCGCACCTCGTCGAGGATCGTCTGAACACCCAGCCCTTCGGCGGCCAGCCGCCGGCGCAGGCTGCGCGCATGCAGGCCGAGCTCGGCCGCGATGCGCTGCTCGCACAGGCCGCCGCTCATCAGCAGCGCCTGCGCCACGCTGTGCGCACGCTCGCCCACGCTGCGCGCCACGTCGGCATCGGCGGGGCGCGCCGCATGCTGCAGCGCCGCGCGCACCTGTGCCTCGCCGGCCGCCAGCGGCTCTTCCAGCCATGCGGCATCGAACTCGATCTGCGTGTGCGGCGCATCGAAGACCACCGGCGCGGCGAAGTAGCGCCGATGCGGCCGCGGGTCCTTTGGCGCGGCATGGGCGAAGCTCACCTGCCGCGCCACGAAGCCGCGGCCGCTCAGCGAGCGCAGCAGCTTCAGGCCGATGCCGAGGGCCAGGTCGTAGACCACGCCCATGCCCGCGGTGTCGTGGCGCGACAGCGCATAGCCTAGCGCGACGCAGCCGTCGCCGAGTGGGGCCACATAGGGCACGGCGCCGCGGTCGTGCAGGTGAAAATCACGCCGCAGCAGCTGCAGCGCCGCACCGACCGTGGGTGCCAGCAGCATGCGTTGCGCCAGCACACCCAGCGCCGCGGGCTCGACCCGCGCGGCCAGCGCGCAAGCCGAAGTCGGGCCAGCGCGCTGCGCTCGGCCGCAACTTGAAGCATGCGCGCTGCGGCACCGAAGGACAGCCAGTGATCGTCATCGTCGAGGGCCTGCGCTGGGCAGGCCGCAGTCGGCGAGCAGCGCCGCCGCGTCGACGCCGCGCTCGCCGACCAGCATGGGCACGCCACGCAGCGGACCGGCACGCACCAGCCAGTCCGCGTCGGCAACGCGCGGGCGCGCCATCGCCGCCCGTCTTGCTGTTCGTGGGGCTGGCATGCTGTTTGTCCGGAATTGTCATTCTAGGCGCGCTCCGCTCGCGTAGCATGCTTCGCACAACATCATTTGCAGGGGGAAGAAGATGCACATCGGAACACGGCGGTTCGTGCTTGCAGGCGCAGCGCTGCTGGCATTCGCGCTGCCGGCAGCGGCGCAGCAGGTCACCGGCACCCTGGGTGCACCCAGCGCGCGGACGACCATTCCCAACACCCAGCTGCCACCGCCCGACCCGAAGTTCGGCGGCGTAATCAAGGACGACGCGCTGCAGTCCAAGCCCTGGTGGGCGCCGCGCGTGATGCCGCCGAAAGGCGCGCCGAACGTGCTGCTGATCATCACCGACGATGCCGGCTTCGGCGTGCCCAGCACCTTCGGCGGCGTGATCCCGACGCCGACGATGGACCGCATCGCCAAGGAAGGCCTGCGCTACAACCGCGTCTTCTCCACCGCGCTGTGCTCACCCACGCGCGCCGCGCTGATCACCGGGCGCAACCACCACTCGGCCGGCTTCGGCGTGATCTCCGAACAGAGCACCGGCTTTCCCGGCTACAACAGCATCATCGGCCGCGACAAGGCCACCATCGGCCGCATGCTGCTCGACAACGGCTACGCCACCGTCCTGGTTCGGCAAGGACCACAACGTGCCGGCCTTCGCAGCCAGCCAGGTCGGGCCCTTCGACCAGTGGCCCACCGGCATGGGCTTCGAATACTTCTACGGCTTCGTCGGCGGCGACGCCAACCAGTGGCAGCCGAACCTGTTCCGCAACACCACGCAGATCTACCCGTTCCAGGGCAAGCCGGGCTGGAACCTGGTCACCGGCATGGCCGACGATGCGATCGACTACATGACGCGCATCCACCAGACCGCAGCCCGACAAGCCGATCTTCATCAAGTACGCGCCGGCGCCACGCACGCGCCGCACCACCCGACCCAGGAATGGGTGGACAAGGTGCGCGCGATGAAGCTCTTCGACGACGGCTACGAGAAGGTGCGCGAGCGCATCTTCGAGAACCAGAAGCGCATGGGCGTGATCCCGCAGAACACCAAGCTCGCGCCATGGCCGGCGCAGTTGCTCACGCCGTGGGACAAGCTGACGGCGGACGAGAAGAAGCTCTTCATCCGCCAGGTCGAGGTCTTCGCCGCCTATGCGATGTACAGCGACTACGAGATCGGGCGCGTGATCCAGCACTTCCAGGACCTGGGCAAGCTGGATAACACGCTGGTCATCTACATCAACGGCGACAACGGCACCAGCGCCGAAGGCGGGCCGCTGGGCACGCCGAACGAGGTGGCCTTCTTCAACGGCCTGAACAAGCTGCCCGCCGAAGTGCAGCTGAAGTGGTACGACGTGTGGGGCACCGATCAGACCTACAACCACATGTCGGCCGGCTGGTCGTGGGCCTTCGACACGCCGTTCTCCTGGTTCAAGCAGAACGCCTCGGCACTCGGCGGCATCAACCAGAACATGGTGGTGTCCTGGCCGGCGCGCATCAAGGACAAGGGCGGGCTGCGTGAACAGTTCACCCACGTCATCGACGTCGTGCCGACGATCCTGGAGGTCACGGGCATCAAGGCGCCGCTGGCCGTGGACGGCATCAAGCAGGCGCCGATCGAAGGCACCAGCTTCGCCTACACCTTCGATGCGAACCACGCCAAGGCGCCGACGCGTCACAAGACCCAGTACTTCGAGATGATGGGCCAGTGGGCGTTGTACGACGACGGCTGGTTCCTCTCCACCAAGGTGAACCGCGCGCCGTGGGACGCCTTCGGCCCGGCCAACCCCGACCCGCTGAACAAGCAGGTGCTCGAGCTGTACAACCTGAACGAGGACTTCAGCCAGACCACCGACCTGGCGGCCAGGCATCCGGACAAGGTCAAGGCGATGAAGGCCAAGTTCGTCACCGAGGCGAAGAAGTACCAGGTGTTCCCGATGGACGCCTCGGTCGCCGCGCGCCTGGTGGCGCCCAGGCCGAATATCACAGCCGGGCGCACCGAGTTCGTCTACACGCGGGCGATGGTCGGCCTGCCGCAGGGCGATTCGCCGCTGCTGCTGAACAGCTCGTACACGGTCACCGCCGACATCGAGGTGCCCGCCGGCGGCGCCGAAGGCATGATGCTGACCTCCGGCGGGCGCTTCGGCGGCTTCGGCTTCTACCTGCTGAAGGGCAAGCCGGTGTGGTTGTGGAACATGGTCGACCTGGAGCGGCTGAAGTGGGAAGGCGCCGAGATGCTGACGCCGGGCCGGCACACCATCGAGTTCGATTTCAAGTACGAGGGCCTGGGCGCCGGCACATTGGCCTTCAACGACTTCAGCGGCGTCGGCCGCCCCGGCGTAGGCACGCTGAAGGTCGACGGCAAGGTGGTCGACACCAAGCCGATGCCGCGCACGCTGCCGATGATCCTGCAGTGGGACGAGAGCTTCGATATCGGCTCGGACACGCTCACCGGCGTGAACGACGCCGACTACAAGCCGCCGTTCGCGCTGACCGCCAAGCTGAACAAGCTGACGGTCAGGCTCGAGCGGCCGCAGCTGTCGCCGGCCGACATCAGCCGGCTCGAGTCTGCGATGAAGACGAAGGATTGAAGGCCGGCCGGACGAGACCCGAATGCGGCTGTGCGATGGCGAACGACGTCGGTCGCGACTGCGGTCCGTGTGACACCATCGGGTTCGATCCGTCCTTCGCTGCGGATGGCGTGTTCCATGCCGTCGTGCGTGCCGCTCCATGTCGTGATCTCAGTCACCGTGGTGCCCCACCGACGCTCGGCCGCCGATCTGCAGCCGGTGAGGCCGCCAATACCTGATGTGATGCGGATTCAGCGCAGAATTCGACGCGTCGTTCGCACGCCAGCAACGACACCAACAATCAAAGGAGCCGCCCCGATGACCACCACCGCCCGCACTGAGCTGTTGGCCGCACCCCTATTGGCCGCCGCACTGGCCGTGGCCGCGCCGCTGTCGGCGCAGGCCCAGGGCATGAGCGACGGCTGGCAGTTCGAAGCCGCTCTCTACGGCTGGTTCCCGGCCATCGGCGGTACCACCTCGTTCCCGCCGGACGGTGGCGGACCGAGCGTGGACGTCAGCACGGGTGACGTGCTCGACGCGCTGAAGATGGCCTTCTTCACCGCGCTTCAAGTGCGCAATGGCGAGTGGGGCCTGTGGACCGACTTCGCCTATGCCGACCTGGGTGGCTCGAAAAGCAGGTCGAGGGACTTCAGCATTGGTGGCCAGCGGCCGCCCATTGGCGTCAACGCCAGACTGGATCTCGACATCAAGACCTGGATCTGGACCATCGCCGGCACCTACCAGCTGAAGAATGACGACGCCGCGTCGATGGACTGTTGTTCGGCGCGCGCATGATCGACATGACCAACACGCTGGACTGGAGGATCAGCGGCAGCGGCGGCAACGTGTCGCAGTCCGGGTCGAAGGAAGTCGGCGCCACCAACTGGGACGGCGTGCTCGGCCTGAAGGGCCGTGCCTATCTGGGCGAGGATCGCAAATGGTTCGTACCCTACTATGTGGACGTCGGCACCGGCGAATCCAAGCTGACCTGGCAGGTCAATGCCGGCGTGGGCTACCAGTTCGACTGGGGCGCAGTGATCGGCTCGTGGCGCTACCTGGATTACGACTTCAAGAGCGACTCGCACATCCAAAGCATGAGCTTCAACGGCCCGCTGGTCGGCGTCGTCTTCAAGTTCTAGGGCTGCACCGCAGCGCGCGCCAGCAGCCGCTGCGCGCGCTGCGGCACCGGCTTGTCGACCCTGTGGCCGTCGACACGCGCCGCAGCCGGTCGAGCCTGTTGATTCGCCCGCGAGGCCGAAGCCTTCGCACTTGGCCGGCGCCGGCTGAACGCGGCTTCCCGTGCCACGCGGGCACGCCTCGCAGGGCCTTCAAGGCAACACCCGGCGCCGCGACGCGTTCAGGGAAAACACCAGCGCCCGGGTATATCCGCGCCCGCATCATTCAAGCTGGCGAGCCCACGAGAGCAAGCCGCCAAGGAGACACATGGTCGAGCGTCGGCATGCCTGGCCCTGCGTTGGCCCGTGCACCGCGGCGGGTATCCCGGGCATGTCGTCAGCGGGGACGACCTGATGCGCGGCTATGTGCTGCGCCGTCTGTTGGCGCTGTTGCCGACCCTGCTGCTGGCCAGCATCATCGTCTTCGTCACCGTGCGCCTGATCCCTGGCGACGTCATCGACCTGATGCTCAGCCAGAACGACGTCGCTGCCGACAAGAAGAGCCGCGACCAGATCATTGCCGCGCTGGGCTTCGACAAGCCGATGTGGGAGCAATACCTGCACTGGGTCTCGGCGATCGTGTTGCACGGCGACCTGGGCAACTCGCTCTGGCAAGGCACGCCGGTCACCGAGCACCTGCGCGCACGCCTGCCGGTGACCTTCGAGCTCGGTTTCATCGCGCTGGTGGTGGGGCTGCTGATCGCGCTGCCCATCGGCATCTATTCGGCGCTGCGCCAGGACACCGCGGGCGACTACCTCGCGCGCAGTTTCTCGATCCTGCTGCTGGCCGTGCCCAGCTTCTGGCTCGGCACGATGGTGGTGGTGTTCCCGTCGATCTGGTGGGGCTGGTCGCCATCGGTCGACTACGTGGCCTTCTTCGCTGCGCCGCTGGCCAACCTGTCGCAGATGCTGCTGCCGGGCATCGTGCTGGGCGCGGCGCTGTCGGCCATCACCATGCGCATGACGCGCACCATGATGCTCGAGGTGCTGCGCCAGGACTACATACGCACCGCCTGGGCCAAGGGCCTGTCCGAGCGCCTGGTGATCCTGCGCCACGCGCTGCGCAACGCGATGATCCCGGTGGTCACGCTGATCGGGCTGCAGGCGCCGCTGCTGATCGGCGGCGCGGTGATCATCGAGCAGATCTTCGTCATCCCGGGCATGGGCCTGCTGCTGCTCGACGCGGTGCAGCAGCGCGACTACCCGATCATCACCGGCGTGTTCCTGGTGGTCGGCGTGGCGGTGATGCTGATCAACCTGGGGGTCGACCTGAGCTACGGCTTGCTCGACCCCAAGGTGAGGATGCGCTGATGGCTGCGGTCCTGCCCCTGCCCGTCACCAGGACCCGCGGCCACGGCTTCTGGGCGCGCCTGTGGCGCGACAAGCCGCTCGGTGCGGTCGGCGGCCTGGTGCTGCTGGTGTTCGTGGTCGTCGGCGTGTTCGCCGACTTCATCGCGCCCTTCGACTTCAACGAGATTGCCCCGCTCGAGCGCATGCAAGCGCCGAGCGCGGCGCACTGGTTCGGCACCGACAACCTGGGCCGCGACGTGCTGTCGCGCTGCATCTACGGCGCGCAGCTGTCGGTGATCATCGGCTGCTCGGCCGCGGCGCTGGCCACGCTGATCTCGGCGCTGGTGGGCATCGTCAGCGGCTATTTCGGCGGCAAGATCGACCTGCTGATGCAGCGCGTGGTCGACGCCTGGATGAGCTTCCCCGACCTGATCGTGCTGATCGTCGTCGTCTCGGTGCTGGGGCCGGGCATGCCGCAGATCATCGGCACGCTCGGGCTGCTGCTGGGCATCGGCGGCTCGCGCATCGTGCGCTCGGCGGTGGTGTCGGTGCGCGAGCACATGTACGTGCACGCGGCGCAGTCGATCGGTGCCGCCTGGCCGCGCATCCTATGGAAGCATGTGCTGCCCAACGTGATGGCGCCGATCATCGTGCTCTTCACCACCCGCGTGGGCACGGTGATCCTGGCCGAATCGGGGCTGTCCTTCCTCGGCCTGGGCGTGCCGCCGCCGGCACCGACCTGGGGCTCGATGCTTTCGGGCAGCGGCCGCACCTACATGTTCCAGGGGCCCTGGCTGGCGCTGGCGCCGGGGCTGTGCCTGACCGCGGTGGTGTACGCCACCAACGTCTTCGGCGACGCGCTGCGCGACCTGCTCGACCCGCGCATGCGCGGCGCACGATGAGCAACGAACAACCAGAGCGCATCCGCGCTCAGCCACAAGGAGACACCATGGTCCGTCTGCACACCACGCATCGCCTGGCCGCCCTGGCCACGGCAGCACTGTTCGCCGCGGCGCCCGCCTGGGCCCAGTCGGGCGCCGCCAAGCCGGCCGCCGCAGCCGCCGACAAGCCGCAGTACGGCGGCGCGCTCAGCGTCGCCAACGTGTACTACACCATCTCGCCGCTGAGCTTCGATTCGGTGGACTGGGCATGGAAGTTCAACCAGGACACGGGGCTGGTCTACGAGCAGCTGATGGTGGCCGACTTCAGCAAGGCCAGGCGCAATGGCGGCAAGCATGCCTTCATCATCGACGGCTGGCTGCCGCCCGATGGCCTGAAGGGCGAGCTGGCGGAGAGCTGGAAGCTGCTGGAGAACCCGTGGCGCCTGGAGGTGCAGCTGCGCAAGGGCATCATGTTCCCGGCCAAGCCCGGCGTGATGGAAGCGCGCGAGCTGGTCGCCGACGACGTGGTCTACAGCTTCGAGCGCGTCAACAAGAGCCCGAAGAAGATCCCGACCTACTTCGACCATGTCGACAAGGTCGAGGCCACCGGCAAGCACAGCGTGTTGATCAGCTTCAAGCACCTACAACGCCGAGTGGGACTACCGCTTTGGCTGGGGCTACTACAGCGCCATCGTGCCCAAGGAGGTGATGGAGTCCAAGGGCAAGGACTGGAAGAACGCCAACGGCACCGGCCCGTATGCACTGACGAACTACGTGCAGGGCAACGCGATGACCTTCACCAAGAATCCCGCCTACTGGGACAGCGAGACGATCGGCGGCGAGAAGTACAAGCTGCCGTTCGCCGACACCATCACCTACCGCTACATCAAGGACGAGAGCACGGCGCTCACCGCGCTGCGCACCGGCAAGCTCGACATCATGGAGGCCGTGCGCTGGAGCGCGGTGGACGAGCTGAAGAAGAGCGCGCCGAAGCTGCAGTGGAGCAAGTACCTGAGCAACAACGGCAGCTACATCACGCTGCGCATGGACCAGAAGCCCTTCGACGACGTGCGCGTGCGGCGGGCGCTGAACATGGCCGTCAACAAGGCCGAGATCATCAAGACCTACTACGGCGGCAACGCCGAGATGCTGAACTTCCCGATGCATCTGAACCATATCGGCTACTACGAGCCGCTGGCCGAGATGCCCGAATCGGTGCGCGAACTCTACGCCTACAACCCGGCCAAGGCCAAGGCGCTGCTGGCCGAGGCCGGCTATCCCAACGGCTTCAGCTTCAAGACCCAGACCTCGGCCGCCAGCCTGGACAACGACCTGCTCGCGCAGATCGCAGCCTACCTGGCCAAGGTGGGCGTGAAGATGGAGATCCAGGTGCTGGAGTACCCGGCCTACCTGTCGGCGATGACCACCAAGACCAACGCGGCGGGCTACTTCCTGCAGGCCGGGTTGACCAACCCCACGACATCGCTGCGCAAGACCTTCGTCACCAAGCAGACCTGGAACCCCTCGCAGCACAGCGACCCCGAGTTCGACAAGAAGATGGCGGCGGTCTACGCCGAGCCCGACGAGCGCGTGCGCCAGGTGAAGGTCAAGCTGATGGTGCGCGAGATCCTCGACAAGGCGCCGCACATCTTCCTGCCCGCGCCGTACGTGTACACCGCCTGGTGGCCCTGGGTGAAGAACTACGGCGGCGAACTGCGCGCCGGCGCCGACCGGCCGGGGCCGATCCACGCGCGCATCTGGATCGACCAGGAGATGAAGAAGAAGATGGGATTCTGAGCACCCAGCGAGACGAGGGCGTGGCCGCTCCCCTGCTCGAAGTGAATCGCCTGACGACGCGCTTTCGCACCGAGCGCGGCGAGCTGACCGCGGTCGACGAGTGTCTGCTTCAGCGTCGATGCCGGCCAGACGCTGGCCATCGTCGGCGAATCGGGCTCGGGCAAGAGCGTGACCGCGCTGTCCCTGATGCGGCTGATCCCGAACCCGCCGGGGCGCATCACCGGCGGACAGATCCTGTTCGAGGGCCAGGACCTGCTGAAGCTCGGCGATGCGCAGATGCGCGCCATCCGCGGCGACCGCATCGCGATGATCTTCCAGGAGCCGATGAGCTCGCTGAACCCCGCCCTCACCGTCGGGCTGCAGGTGGCCGAGCCGATCAGCGTGCACCGCGGCAAAGCGTGGCGCGAAGCCTACGAACTGGCCAAGGGCCTGCTGGGCAAGGTGCGCATCCCCGATGCCGCCAGCCGGCTGCAGACCTATCCGCACCAGTACTCGGGCGGCATGCGCCAGCGCACGATGATCGCGATGGCGCTGGCCTGCAGCCCCAGGCTGATCATCGCCGACGAGCCGACCACCGCGCTGGACGTCACCGTGCAGGCGCAGATCCTCGACCTGCTCAAGGCGCTGACCGCGCGAGACCGGCGCCGCGCTGATCCTGATCACCCACGACCTGGGCGTCGTCGCGCGCTACGCCGACCATGTCGCGGTGATGTACGGCGGACGCATCGTCGAGCAGGCCGGCGCCGCCGAGCTCTATGCGCGGCCGCGCCATCCCTACACGCGCGGCCTGCTGGCCTCGATTCCGCGGCTCGACGGCGCGGCCGGCGAGCGCCTGGTGCCGATCCGCGGCCAGCCGCCCGACCTGGCGCGGCTGCCGCCCGGCTGCGCCTTCGCGCCGCGCTGCGAGCGCGCCGACGCGCATCTGCACGGCCGAGCGGCCGCTGCTGCGCGAAGTTGGCGCGCGCCACTCGAGCGCCTGCCATCACGATGCCGCTGAGCTCGAACGCCACCGCGGCAGGCGAGCTGCTGCGCGTCGAGGACTTGCGCGTGCATTTTCCGTTGCCTGGCATGGGCTTGCTGCGGCGCTCGGCCGGCTCGGTGAAGGCGGTCGACGGTGTGTCCTTCACGCTGGCAGCGGGCGAGACGCTGGGGCTGGTCGGCGAAAGTGGTTGCGGCAAGAGCACCACCGGGTTGGCCGTCCTGCGCATGCAACCGATCACCAGCGGACGCATCTGGTTCGAAGGCCAGGACA
Organism: uncultured Pseudomonadota bacterium; assembly: GCA_963818005.1. Classification (GTDB taxonomy): domain Bacteria; phylum Pseudomonadota; class Gammaproteobacteria; order Burkholderiales; family Burkholderiaceae_C; genus Rubrivivax. The sequence continues at coordinate 20,926 of CAWFQP010000036.1, read as the reverse complement.
TCACCCAGCAACAGGCACGCACCGGCACCTTTCGCCGCCGCATGCAGATGGTCTACCAGGATCCGTACGGCTCGCTCAACCCGCGCATGCGCGTGCGCGACATCGTCGGCGAGCCGCTGCAGGTGCATGGCCTGGCCGGCGACCGCGACGCCTACCAGGAGCGCGTGGCCACGCTGCTGAAGACCGTGGGCCTGCTGCCCGACATGGCCGATCGCTACCCGCACGAGTTCTCCGGCGGCCAACGCCAGCGCATCGGCATCGCGCGCGCGCTGGCGCTCGAGCCCAGCCTGATCATCTGCGACGAACCGGTGTCGGCACTGGACGTGTCGATCCAGGCGCAGGTGGTCAACGTGCTGATGGAACTGCAGCAGCGCCTGGGCCTGTCCTACCTGTTCATCGCGCACGACCTGGCCGTGGTGCGGCACCTCAGCCATCGGGTGGCGGTGATGTACCTGGGCCGCATCGTCGAGATCGCCGCGCGCGACGACCTGTACCGCGAACCGCTGCATCCGTACACCCAGGCGCTGCTGTCGGCGGTGCCCGTGGCCGACCCGGTGGTCGAACGCCAGCGCCGGCGCGTCGTCGTGCAGGGCGAGGTCCCGAGTGCGCTGAACCCGCCGTCGGGCTGCCGCTTCCACCCTCGATGTGCGCATGCCATGTCCGTCTGCCGCAGCGAGGACCCGGTGCTTGTCGATCTGCGCCAGGGCCGCTCCGTGGCCTGCCACCTGCACACCGCGGCGCCGGCTTGAGCGGCATCGGCCTTCGCCGCAGCCCGGCAGGGCTTCGACCTCGGCCGCAGCGCGTCAAGCCCGCACGGCCTGCCTCGATTCAGCCCTGTTCGGCACGCGCCAGCAGCCGCTGCGCGTGCTGCAGCACCGGCTTGTCGACCATGCGGCCATCGACGCGCACGGCGCCCGACGAGCCGGCGGCCGCGGCGATCACACGCTGCGCCCAGTCCAGCTGCGCTGCCGTCGGCGACAGCCATTGATGCACCAGCGCCACCTGCTTCGGGTGGATGCACAGCTTGGCGCCGAAGCCATGCGCGCGCTCACGCGCGAAGTCGGCGCGCAGCCGCTGCCGCGTCGTCGATGTCGGGCGTGACGCCGGCCACCGGCGGCGGCAGGTCGGCCGCGCGCGAGGCCCAGGCCAGGCGGCTGGCGGCCGCGTCCAGCCCCAGCGGGCCGACCGACGGGTCGTCGGCCAGGTCGAGGTCGAGCGCGAAGTCCAGCGTGCCGAAGGCCAGCCGGCAGACGCCGTCCGCCGCAGCCAGCGCCTCGGCGTTGAGAACGCCGCGCGCGCTTTCGATCAGCGCCAGCACCTCGATGCCGGGGCAGGCGGCGCGCAGCCGGGCCACCGTGTCAGGCGTTTCGGCCTTGGGCAGCATCACGCCGTGCGCGTGGGCCGCGGCCAGCAGCGCCAGGTCGTCGCCGAACCAGGGCGTGCTCTGATCATTGATGCGCACCACCAGCCGCGGGCGCAGCGCCGCATCGGCCGCCGCCAGGCAGCGCGCCACGGCGGCGCGCGCGAGCGCCTTGTCGTCCGGGACGACCGCATCCTCCAGGTCCAGCACCACCACGTCGGCAGCGCTGGCCAGCGCCTTGTCGAAACGCTCGGCACGGTTGCCTGGCACGAACAGATAGCTGCGCGGAATCATGGTGTTGCGCCTCAGATGGCATGCGCCGCGCGCAGCGCGGTTATCGCTTCGGCGCCATAGCCCAGCTCGGCCAGCAGCGCATCGGTGTGTTCGCCCAGGGCCGGCACCGGGTCCATGCGCGGGCCCTCGCCGTCGTCCCAGTGGCCCGGCGGCAGCAGCGCCGGGATCGTGCCGGCCGGCGAGCCGATGTCGCGCCAGCGGCGTCGCGCCGCCAGCTGCGGGTGCAGCCAGAACTGCTGCATCGTGTTGACCCGCGCGTTGGCGATCTGCGCCTGGTCCAGGCGCTGCAGCACCTGCTCGGCGCTCAGCGCCGCGAAGGCCTGGATGATCAAGGCATGCAGCGCCTCGCGCTGGGCATTGCGCGCGGCGTTGTCATGGAAGCGCGGGTCGCGCGCCAGAGCCGGTTGCTGCAGCACCTGGTCGCAGAAGGCCACCCACTCACGCTCGTTCTGCAGGCCGAGCATCACGGTCCTGCCGTCGCCGGTGGCAAAGGGCCCGTAGGGGTAGATCGTGGCATGGCTGGCGCCGCTGCGCGGCGGTGGCTCGGCGCCGTCGAAGGCGTAGTACATCGGGAAGCCCATCCACTCGCCCAGCGACTCGAGCATCGACACCTCGACGCGACGGCCGCGGCCGTCGCGCTGGCGCTGCAGCAGCGCCGCGAGGATGCCGCTGTAGGCATACATGCCGGCGGCGATGTCGGCGATCGACGCGCCCACCTTGGCCGGCGCACCGGGCGTGCCGGTCACCGACAGCAGCCCGGCCTCGCTCTGGATCAGCAGGTCGTAGGCCTTCTTGTCGCGGTACGGCCCGGGGTGGCGCGCATCGTCGCCGTAGCCGGAGATGTCGCAGACGATCAGCCGCGCATCGGCCGCCGACAAGGCCTCGTAGGACAGCCCCAGCCGCGCCGCCGCGCCGGGCGCCAGGTTCTGCACCAGCACGTCGGCCTTGTCGCGGATCAGCCGGTGCAGCACCTCGACCGCGGCCGGTTGCTTCAGGTCCAGCGTCAGGCTTTCCTTGGAGCGGTTGGTCCAGACGAAGTGCGAGGACAGGCCGCGCACACGCTGGTCGTAGCCGCGCGCGAAGTCGCCCGTGCCGGGGCGCTCGATCTTGATGACGCGTGCGCCCAGGTCGGCCAGCTGGCGCGTGGCAAAGGGCGCGGCTATGGCCTGCTCCAGCGCGACGACGGTCAGGCCCTGCAGCGGCTGCATCAGCGCAGCCCCGCGGTGGCGTCCATGGTCAGCCAGCCTTCATCGTCCTGCGCCCACAGCCGCACCGTCTTGCCATCGGCCTGCGGCGCGCCGCTGACGCGCATCGGCCGGCCGTCGAAGGTGGGCCGCAGCGCCTTGAAGCGGAACGTTGCCAGCTCGGCCCTTCGGCGCATGGCTGCGCAGCAGGTCGAGCAGCAGCGTGGCGATCAGCGGGCCGTGCACCACCAGGCCCGGGTAGCCCTCGACCTGCGTCGCGTAGGGCCGGTCGTAGTGGATGCGGTGGCCGTTGAAGGTCAGCGCCGAATAGCGGAACAGCAGCACCTCGTCGGGCCGCAGCTCGCGTTGCCAGACGGCCCCGTCGGGGGCGCTCTGCGCTGGCGGCGGCGCGTCGTCGGGCCGCTGCGCATCGCGATAGACGATGTCGTGGAACTCCACCAGCGCCGGCTCGGCCGCGCCGTTGCAGCGCAGCTCGTGCCGCACCTTGACGAACACCAGTTCGCCGCTGCGGCCGGACTTGCCGGACACGTCGACCAGGGTCGAGCTGCGCTGCAGCGCATCGCCCAGGCGCAGCGGTGCGCGGAACTCGAACTGGCTGCCGGCCCACATGCGCCGCGGCAGCGGCACCGGCGGCAGGAAGCCGCCGCGCCGCGGGTGGCCGTCGGGCCCGATCTGCGAGGACCTGTGCAATGGCAGGAAGTACAGCCAGTGCCACAGCGGCGGCAGCGGCAGGCCCGTGGCCAGCGCCATCGGCGGGTGGTCCAGCGTGGCCGCCAGCGCCGCCGCCGGCAGCGGCTGGGCGATGTCGTGCAGCGTCTCGCTGCGGCCGATCCAGGCCTTCAGCTCATCCAAGGTCGGGCTCAAGTCGATCCCCTGTTCAGTCGCCCGCGGCAGCGGGGTACAGGCCGTGCACGCGCGCGAACAGGCGGGTCAGGCCGAGCAGCGCGTCGATGTTCGGCGTGGCGATGCCAAGGCGCTGCGCGATCTCGCGCACCACCGTCACCAGCGCATCGAGTTCGATGGCGCGGCCGGCATCCACATCGTTCTGCATCGAGGTTCGAAATCGGCCCAACTTGCGCGTCACCGCGTGGCGGTCGTCGGGGCTTTGCGCGATGGTGCAGCCGATGCCGGCGCCGATCTCGGCCGCCTCGCGCATCGCCGCCGAACAGAAGGCCCGCACCAGCGGGTCGTCGAGCACCTGGTCGCTGCTGGCGCCGGTGAGCGCCGACACCGGGTTCATCGTCATGTTGCCCCACAACTTGTACCAGATGTCCTGGCGGATGTTCGCCGACAGCGTGGTCTCGAAGCCGGCGCGCTGCAGCAGATCGCCCAACTGCTGCACGCGCGGCGTCACGCCGCCCATCGGCTCGCCGACGATCAGGCCCTGGCCCATGCGCTGCTCGACCAGGCCGGGTTCGGGCGTGAAGGTGCTGGCATGCACCACGCAGCCCAGCACCTGCGCCAGCGGGATGTGGGCGGCAATGGCACCGTCCGGGTCGACACTGCGCAGTGGCGGGCCGGCCAGCGCCGGTATGGCCTGCGCAAACCACCAGGGCACGCCGTTCATCGCCGGCAAGACCAGCGTGTGCGCGCCGAGCAGCGGCGCGATGCGCCGCGCCACCTCGGCCAGCGCCGGAGCCTTGACCGCCAGCACCACCAGGTCCATGACGCCCAGTTCGCGCGGGTCCTCGGCGGCCTGGGCAGGCGACTGCAACAACTCGCCGCCCTGGCGCAGCCGCCAGCCGTGCTCGCGCAGCGCCTGCAGCGTCGGCCCGCGCGCCACCGCGCCACGCTGCACACGCCCGTGGCGGCCAGCCGCGTGCCGATGAAGCCGCCGATGGCGCCGGCGCCGTAGATGCACACCTTCATGATGGGATTCGCCTGCATGTTTGCAACCGAAGCGAATCTAGCAGGCCGTCGCGTCCACCCGAGTTGCGGGGTTGACCCGTGAACTGATGGCGTCGAACATCGGGCCACTTCAGCTCACCCCGCGCTGCTCCCATGAACCCGCCCCAGCCCCAGAACCCGCCGCCGATGCCGCTGGCCGAGGAGCTCGAAGTGCGACTGCAGGCCCTGCGCAAGCTGCGCCGCCAGATGCTGGCCCTGCATGCCCGGCTGGAATACCTGCGGCTGATGCTGCGCGTCAGCGGCCCCGAGCTGCGCCCGGCGCCGCCGCGCACCGGCGCTCGCTGATCAAACGTCGCCGAACTTCGGCTCGCGTTTCTCGATGAAGGCATTGACCGCCTCGGCATGCGCCGGGGTCTTGTGCGCGATCACCTGCAGCGCCGCCGACAACTCGAGCAGCGAATCCAGCCGCTGATGCTGGCCTTCGCGCAGCAGCCGCTTGGTCAGGCGCAGCGTCTGCCCCGGGTTGCGGGCGATGCGCGCGGCCAGCGCCCGCGCCTCGTCCATCAGCGCGTCGGGCGCGACCACCCGCGACACCAGGCCGATGGCCAGCGCCTCGTCGGCCTTGACCGCATCGCCGGTGAAGGACATCTCCATCGCCTTGGACAGGCCGACCACGCGCGGCAGCAGCCAGGCGCCGCCATCGCCCGGGATCAGGCCGACGCGGATGAAGCTTTCGGCGAAGCTGGCGTTCGTCGAGGCGATGCGCATGTCGCACATGCAGGCCAGATCGTTGCCGGCGCCGACGGCTGCGCCGTTGACGGCGGCGATGCTCGGCACCTCCAGTTTCTGCAGCGCCAGCGGCAGGCGCTGGATGCCGTTGCGGTACCACTGGCCGATCTCGGCCGGGGTGACGGCGTCGGTGGTGAAGCGCTTCATGTCCTTGACGTTGCCGCCCGAGGAGAACACCGTGCCGGCACCGGTGAGGATCATCACCCGCACTGACGTGTCGGCGTTGATGCGCTCGACCGCGGCGACGAACTCGTCGACCGCGGCATTGCCGGTCAGTGCGTTGCGCACTTCGGGGGCGTTCATCGTCAGCGTGACGACGGCGCCGCTTTGTTGATAGACCAGGAAGTTGCTCATGCCCGGGTGTCCTTGAAGGCCTGGATCAGTTGCCGTGTCAGCTCGGCCGCGCCCAGCGGCTGGCAGCCGCTGACGTTCTGCCCGGCCCACAACGGCGTGAAGTCGGTGCTGCCGCGCGCCTCGGCCGCCGCCCGCAGCGGCGCCACGGCGGCGGCCGCCAGCGGGAAGGCCGGCACTGCATCGCGCAACGGGCCCAGCTCGCGCATCAGCCGGTTGACGATGCCCCGTGCCGGCCGGCCGGTGAACAGGTTGGTCAGCGCGGTATGGCGCGCACCCTCGCCCTGCAGCGCAGCGCGGTGCAAGGCGCTGGTGGTGGCTTCAGGGCACAGCAGGTAGGCGGTGCCGAGCTGCACGCCGGCCGCGCCCAGCGCCAGCGCCGCAGCCACGCCGGCGGTGTCGGCGATGCCGCCGGCGGCGATGACCGGAACCTTCACGGCGCGCGCCACCTGCGGCAGCAGCGCGAAGCTGCCCTGCTGCAGGCTCAGGTCGCTCGACAGGAACGAACCGCGGTGACCGCCGGCTTCCAGGCCTTGCGCGATGACCGCATCGACGCCATGGGTCTGCAGCCACAGCGCCTCGTCGACGGTGGTGGCCGAGGACAGGATGCGTGCGCCCGTGGCGCGCACGCGCGCCAGCAGTGGCGCCGGCGGCAGCCCGAAATGGAAGCTGACCACCGCGGGCCGGAATTCTTCCACCAGCGCGGCCGTTGCTTCATCGAAGGGCACACGCGCCGGGCCGGACGCGGCGGCCTGGGCGTCGATACCGAGTTCGGCTGCGTAGGGCGCCAGCGCGGTGCGCCAGGCGGCCTCGGCCTGGGCGTCGGGCTGCGGGGCCACGTGGCAAAAGAAGTTCAGGTTGAACGGTCGATCGGTTGCCGCCCGCAGCGCCTGCACTTCACTGCGCAAGGCGTCGGGGCCGAACATCGCGCAGGGCAGCGAACCCAGCGCACCGGCATTCGACACTGCCGCGGCCAGCGCGTGGCCCTGCACGCCAGCCATCGGCGCCTGGATCAGCGGCCAGTCGATGCCGAGCAGTTGCTGCAGCGTCATGGCTCAGGGCAGCAGTTCGTCGAGCATGAAGGGCAGTGTCGGCCCCTTGGCCGCCACCAGCGCCCGGCCCAGCTGCACATGCCAGTAGCCCTGCGGGCCGAAGTCGCCACGCCACTCCTGCAGCCGGCGCGTCAGCAGCTGCAGGTCGTATTCGGCGGTGACGCCGACGGCGCCATGCACCGCATGGGCGATGGCGACCACCTTCTCGGCCGCCTCGGCAGCGCGCGCCTTGGCCACCGCGGCGCGATGCGGGTGCGGCACGATGCCGTCGCCGGCGCAGCCGATCTCGGCCGCCATGCGCGCCGCGAACACCTGCTCGGCCATGACGCTGAGCTGCTGCTGCACCGCCTGGAACTTGCCGATGGCCTTGCCGAACTGTGCCCGGTCGTTGGCATAGGCCAGCGTGGCTTCGAGCACACGCTGCATCGCGCCGGCCATCAGCACGGCCGTCATCAGGGCGCCGGCATGCAACAGGTCGATGGGCCCGGGCAGCGGCAATGCGTCGGCCGGGTGCGCCGGCCAGCGGATGTGGGCCTGCAGGCTGCCGAACACGCCGCTCGGCCGGCGCTCGCCGCTGGCCACCGGCAGCAAAGCGGCGCCTTGTGCATCGCCCACCAGCACCCAGTCGGCCAGCGCGCCGAACGGGACGTTCTGGCAGCGCCACGCGCCGTGCGCATCGCGGCCGCACTGCGCCGCCAAGGTCAGCGGCCCGCCCGGCGCGGCCACCCCAGCCCGTGCCAGCGCGGCGCGCACCCAGGCCGTGGCGGCCAACGGCGCTGGCAACGCATGGCGGCCGCAGGCCAGCCACAGCACAAAGGCCTCGCGCAGCCCCAGACCGGCACCACCGGCGGCTTCGGCCACCAGCAGATCGGCGTATCCCGAAGCCTCGAGCTCGGCCCACAGCGCCGCCGCGCCCTGGCCACGCTCGACCCCGCGCACCACGGCCGGCGCGCTGCAGCCGGCCAGCAAGCGCTCGATCGATTCGGCCAGCAAGGTGTCCATCAGCGCAGCCCCAGTCCGCGCGCGATCACGCCGCGCAGGATCTCGCGCGTGCCGCCGCGCAGCGAGAAGGTCGGGCAGACCTGCAGCACGTAGCTCAGCGTGCGCAGCAGATCCTCGGGCCGCTCCGCCAGTGGGTCCGCAGCCAGCGCATCGGCCAGCAGGTTGGGAATGGCCTGCTCCAGTTCGGTGCCCAGGTCCTTGACCAGCGCGGCCTCGATCACCGGGCTGGCGCCCTGCGCCAGCTTGGCCGTCAACGCCACCGACAGCTCGCGCAGCGGCACCAGGTGGGCCAGGATGCGGCCGCCCAGCGCCAGCTCGGCCGGCGTGGACAAAGGCCGGCTGCGCAGGTACTGCAGCCAGCCGTCGAACAGCACCATGCTGCCGTAGATGCGCTCGGGCCCGCTGCGCTCGTAGGCCAGTTCGGCCGTCACCTGGGCCCAGCCGGCGCCCTCCTCGCCGATGAGCGCGTCGTGCGGCAGCAGCACGTCGTCGAAGAAGACCTCGTTGAAATGCTGGTCGCCGGTGAGGTCGCCGAGGGTGCGAACGGTGACGCCGGGCAGCGACAGATCGACGATCATCTGCGACAGGCCCTGGTGGCGGTCTTGCGGCGCCCCGCTGCTGCGCACCAGCGCGATCATGTAGTGCGCGCGGTGCGCATTGGTGGTCCACAGCTTCTGGCCCTTGAGGCGCCAGCCTCCGTCGGTGCGTGTGGCGCGCGTGCGCAGCCCGGCCAGGTCGGAGCCGCTCTGCGGCTCGCTCATGCCGATGCAGAAGAAGACTTCGGCCCTGCAGATGCGCGGCAGAAAGAAGTCGCGCTGCGCGGCCGTGCCGTACTTCAGGATCAGCGGGCCGCTCTGCCGCTCGGCGATCCAGTGCGCCGACACCGGCGCACCGCGGCACAGCAGTTCCTCGGCCAGCACGAAACGGTGGAACGCGTCCTTGCCGCCTCCGCCATAAGCCTCGGGCAGCGTCATACCGACCCAGCCGCGTGCCGCCAGCGCGCGGCTGAACTCGGCGTCGAAACCCATCCACGACCGCGCGAGCCGGTCCATGGGCCGGCCGCGCAGCGCGTCGTCGAGGAAGGCGCGCACGGCCGGGCGCAGCGCCTGCGCCGACTCGGGCATGGAACTGAGCGTCAGAGCTTCGATCATGATGACTTGGCTGATTCCGAACAAGACGCTCCGGGCGACGGCTGCCCCCCAATCACCAGGACATATACCGCAGGAGCGACATGGCCTGAGTAGCCGTGGCGGTAGCCAACGAGCACCAAATCAGGCATCTTCAAGATCCTTGAGTGTTGTTCCACTCTCGTTCTTCCAGGCAGTCAAGCCGTTTGCGCTACCGCCATGTATCACTGCGGCGGCAGCGCTCGGGCTGCTGAACTCAACATCCTTCACGAAGACATAGACGCCGTCTTTTTCGATCAGCGTGCCCTCTTGAATGAGTCGTTTGCGCAAGGCGACAGTGTTGGGATACTGCGTCTCCGCGGAGGGCCGAATGTTCAATACAGCCGTCGACTGCGCAAGGACCACGAAGCCTGCTTCGGTGCGTCTTCCGCGTGAGTTTGCATTCTTGATTCTGCAGAAGAGCAGCGGTTGCGCATGTGCAGGCCTGACCGAACCCGAGATCGGCGACAAGAGATCAGAACCAAGAACAGGCAACACCTGCCGGATGCGAGACAGGTAGACCTCCATATCTTCTCTGTCCGATTCAGGAAGCTTCGGATTACTTGAGTTGCTGTTTTCGAGTGAGTAGCGCCCCACCAGCCTCGCCTCCTGCAGCAGCCGATTCTCCAAGTAGCGAATGTGCGCCTTGGTCAGGTTCTCGTCCTTGCTGACAAAGACAACGACAGAGCTCCAGAAGTCCTTAGCCTTATGCTGCTTGATTCGATCGCGAATGACTTCTGCCTCGCCGATGTACGCCAGATCCTTGCCTGTCTCAGCGTCTACACCGAGAAGGAAATAGACACCCGAACTCTCCAGTTCGTCACGCAACAGCAGCTCATCCAATTCCGTGCGTGGCGCTGCCAGAGCCTTTCCGGTCCAGTTGGAAACCTCACCAATCCGCAAGCGCTTTGCGTCACCCTGAGGCAGAAACAGCTTGATGGTCGCGGAAGTCATGCTCAGTACGACCGCGGCAGCCCGAGCACATGCTCGGCCACGTAGGACAGCACCATGTTGGTGGAGATCGGCGCCACCTGGTACAGCCGCGTCTCGCGAAACTTGCGCTCGACGTCGTATTCGCAGGCGAAACCGAAGCCGCCGTGGAACTGCAGGCAGGCGTTGGCCGCCTCCCAGCTGGCCTTGGCCGCCAGGTACTTGGCCATGTTGGCTTCGGCGCCGCAAGGCCGGTGTGCGTCGAACAACTCGCAGGCGCGCCAGCGCATCAGGTTGGCCGCCTCCACCTCGATGTGGCCTTCGGCGATCGGGAACTGCACGCCCTGGTTCTGGCCGATCGGCCGGCCGAAGACCTGGCGCTCCTTGACGTAGGCACTGACGCGGTCGATGAACCAGTAGCCGTCGCCGATGCATTCGGCGGCGATCAAGGTGCGCTCGGCGTTCAGCCCGTCGAGGATGTACCTGAAGCCCTGGCCCTCCTGGCCGATCAGGTTCTCCGCCGGAATCTCCAGGTTCTCGAAGAACAGCTCGTTGGTCTCGTGGTTGACCATGTTGGCGATCGGCCGCACGCTCAGGCCGTGGCCGATGGCCTCGCGCAGATCGACGATGAAGATCGACAGGCCCTCGCTCTTCTTCTGTACTTCGCTCAGCGGCGTGGTGCGCGCCAGCAGGATCATCAGCTCGCTGTGCTGGATGCGCGAGATCCACACCTTCTGCCCGTTGACCACGTAACGGTCACCGCGCTTGACCGCGCTGGTCTTGATCTTGGTGGTGTCGGTGCCGGTGCTGGGCTCGGTGACGCCCATGCTCTGCAGTCGCAGCTCGCCCTTGGCGATGGCCGGCAGGTACCTGGCCTTCTGCGCCGTCGGACCCATGGCGCAGCAGCGTGCCCATGTTGTACATCTGGCCATGGCAGGCGCCGGCGTTGCCGCCGCAGCGGTTGATCTCTTCCATGATCACGCTGGCCTCGGCCAGGCCCAGGCCCGAGCCGCCGTAGTCCTGCGGGATCAGCGCCGCCAGCCAGCCGGCCTTCGTCAGCGCATCGACGAACTCGGCCGGATAGGCGCGCGCCGCATCGACGCGGCGGAAGTACTCGTCCGGGAAATCGGCGCACAGCGCGCGCACCGCATCGCGGATCTCGACGAATCGGTCGTCACCGACGGCCATGCAGGCTCCTTCAGGCGCCGTAGGCGCCGATCACCGCAATGGCTGCGACGTTCTGGCTGGGGAAGCCGCCCAGGTTGTGGGTCACGCCCCAGGTCGGGCTGCCCCGCTGTCGCTGACCGGCGCGGCCCTGCAGTTGCAGGTACATCTCGTAGACCATGCGCAGGCCCGACGCGCCGATCGGGTGGCCGAAGCATTTCAGCCCGCCGTCGATCTGGCAAGGCACCTGACCGTCGGCGTCGAAGAAGCCGTCGAGCACGTCGCGGATGGCCGTGCCCTCGGCCGACAGCTGCAGGTCCTCCATCGTCACCAGTTCGGTCACCGAGAAGCAGTCGTGCACGTCGACCAGCGACACCTGCTCGCGCGGCTTGCTGATGCCGGCTTCCTTGTAGGCGCGCGCCGCGGCCACCCGGGTGGTCGCGAAGTACGAGCCGTCCCACTGGTCGAACTGCACTTCCTCGCCGTTGGACACCGCCACCTGCAACGCCTTCACCGCCACCAGGTCCTTCTTGCCCAGGCCGCGCGCGATGTCCGGCGTGCAGACGATGGCGCAGGCGCTGCCATCGCTGACGCCGCAGCAGTCGTACAGGCCCAGCGGCTCGGCGATCATGCTGGCGTTCATCACGTCGTCCATCGTGATCGGGTTGCGCAGGTGCGCCTTCGGGTTCTTGCCGGCATTGGCGTGGCTCTTCACCGAGATGTGCGCCATCGCGCGCTTCAGGTCGGTCTTGTCCGCGCCGTGTTTGGCGCGATAGGCGGCAGCCAGCTGGGCGAAGGAGCCCGGCGCCGACAGGTTGGGCCAGAACAGGTCGTTGAGCGCGCCGCGGCCGCGCTGCGGCAGGCCGCCGTAGCCGGTGTCCTTGAGCTTTTCCACACCCAGCGCCAGCGCGATGTCGGCCGCGCCCGAGGCCACCGCATAGACCGCACCGCGCAGCGCCTCGGTGCCGGTGGCGCAGTAGTTCTCGACCCGCGTCACCGGGATGTAGGGCAGGCGCAAGGTCATCGCCAGCGGCACCGCCGACTTGCCGAGGTGCTGCTCCTCGATCGCCGTGCCCAGCCAGGCGGCATCGATCTGCTTGCGCTCGATGCCGGCGTCGGCCAGCGCCTCCTCGAAGGCCTCGACCATCAGGTCCTGCGCATTGCAGTCCCAGCGCTCGCCGAACTTCGAGCAACCCATGCCGAGGATGACGACCTTGTCCTTGATGCCGCTTGCCACGATTTGCTCCTTTTCAGGCCGGTGTGGCCTTCCAGAAATAGCGCACGAAACCGCGCATCGGGTCGGCGTCCTTGATGCGGAACACCAGCCGAACCGGCAGGCCGACGTCGATCTTGCCGGCCTCGACCTCGCTGAAGTCCAGCAGCATGCGCCCGCCGCCGTCGAACTGCACCATGCCGAAGTAGGTGGGCGGGTCGGGGCTGTAGGTCAGCGAATCGGCGGTATAGCTCATCAGCGTGCCGGAGCGCTCCGAGAACGCATAGTCGTCCTGGCTGTCCAGCGCGTTGCACTCCGGGTTGACGCAGTAGCGCTGGCGCGGGTACTGCACCGTGCCGCAGACGCGGCACTTGCCGCCGACCAGGCCCTGGATCATGTCGCGGTTGCGGTAGAGCACGGTCATCTGCGTCGGCTTGTCCGGCTCGGCGCGCATGCCGCGCTCCATATCGAGGAGACCGTTGAAGGACAGGTAGCGCATGTAGTTGCTGTCCTCGCGCCGGCTGCTCAACGCACCCTTGACGCCGCGCCGTTCGCTGGGCTTGGCGATCGCCGGCATCACCTCGAACAGCAGCGCGTCGCAGCCTTCGCCGAAGGCGGCGAGCAGGATGCGGTCACCCGGCTTCGCATCTTCCAGCGCGGCCGCCAGCATCAGCAGCGGGTGAGCCACGCCGGTGTCGCCGCAGACGGCGGCCAGGTTGTCACGCACCGCGCCGTCGTTCAGGCCGCAGCGTTTGGCCACCGCCGCACCAATGCGCGACAGCGTGCCCGGCATGCAGAAGTGCGTGACCGTGGCCGCGTCGACGCCTGTCTTGGCCAGCAGCGCCGCCACCGCGCGCGGCACGATCTTCAGGTAGCCCTCGTCGCGCACCCAGCGCTCTTCCCAGGCGTAGTCGTGCGCGCGGTCGTGCATGCGGTACTGGTGCACGAAGTCCACCGTCTCGCTGTGCGATGCGACCAGGCGAGCGATGGGCTCGCCGCGGCCCACCAGCATGGCGGCGGCACCATCGCCGTAGTGCATCTCCTGCGTGCTGCCCGCCTTGGACTTGCGCGCATCTGCAGCCACCACCAGCGTCAACCCCGATGCGCAGTCGCCATCCAGCGCGGCAGCCAGCGCGGTGCTGCCGGCGCGCTGGCTGCCCGCCTGGTCGATCGAGCGCAGGGCAGACTGCAACTGCAGCGCATTGGCCACCACGCCGGCGTTCTGCCGGTCGTCGAAGGGCAGCGTGCTCGAGGCCAGCACCAGTTGCGTCAGCGTTTGGCGGTCGAAGCCAGTCAAACAGTCGCGGGCGGCTTCCACGCCCATGGTGATGCTGTCTTCGTCCCAGTTGCAGATGCAACGCTCGCCCTTGGCCAGGCCGCGCAGTCCCGGCGCGAACCAGGCATTGGCCGCAGCGATGGCCTTGCGCTGCAGCCGCGCGCGCGGCAGGTAGGCGCCGAAAGACAGGATGCCGAAGTCGCTGGTGTTCATGTCGACGACTCCAGCATGCGACGCGCACAGCACCATGCAAGCTGCACGCTCCGAGCAATCGCCGCGGAACCGGCTTCGCCGGGCCGCAGGCGGTGCCCCCTCGAGGGGGAGGCGCAGAAGGCGCTGCGGGGGTGCTTCATATCGGATCCCAGCTGAAGACATCGGCCGATCGGTGCAGCGGATAGAAGTCCGCCTTCATCGCCGGGATGGCATGCGAAGCCACGGTCTGCGGCGTCCAGCCTTCGGCCCGATGCACCGAGCGGATCGGCCGGCTCTGCCCCATCAGGAAGATCTCGTTGGCGCGCACCGCGAAGATCTGGCCGGACACGTTCTTCGCCTCGTCGCTGCACAGGAACACCGCCAGCGGCGCGATCTTGTTCGTCTCCATCGCCTTGATCTTCGCCAGCCGGGCCTGCTGCTCTGGCGTGTCGCTGGGGATCGTGCCGATCAGCCGGCTCCAGGCGAAGGGGCTGATGCAGTTGCTGCGCACGTTGAAGCGTGCCATGTCCAGCGCGATCGACTTGCTCAGTCCGACGATGCCCAGCTTGGCCGCCGCATAGTTGGCCTGGCCGAAGTTGCCGATCAGCCCCGAGGTCGAGGTCATGTGCACGAAGGCGCCACGCTCCTCGCTGCGGAAAATCGACGCCGCCGCCCGCGCCATGTAGAAGCTGCCGTTCAGGTGCACGTCGATGACCGCTTTCCACTCGTCGACCGACATGTTGTGGAAGATGCGGTCGCGCAGGATGCCGGCGTTGTTGACCACGGCGTGCAGCGTGCCGAAGGCATCGGTCGCCGTCTTGATGATGCGGTTGGCCGACTCCCATTCGGCGACGCTGTCGGTATTGGCCACCGCGCTGCCGCCGGCGGCGCGGATCTCGTCCACCACCTGCTGTGCCGGGCCGGCGTCGTGGCCGCTGCCGGTCTCCGATACGCCGGGGTCGTTGACCACCACCGAGGCGCCTTCGGCCGCCATGGCGAGCGCGAAGTCGCGGCCGATGCCACGACCAGCTCCGGTGACGACGATTGATTTGCCGTCGAGCATGCCCATGCAGAATGTCTCCATCCGGCCCACCGTGGGTCCTGTCGATGCATTCTCACGCAAACCCAACCCCGAGCGGAAACGATGCAACCCTGATGAGCACCGACGACACCGCCCGCCGTCGCTACTGGACCGAGCAGTTCGATGCGGCCTACCGCTTCATGTTCGAGTCCGTGCTGCCCTACCCGGTGGCCGAGTGCGCCGAGCCGATGGTGCCGCTGCAGGAGGCTGCCGCTGCCGCGGACGTGACGGTGCAGTTCTCGCAGCGGCCGCACGTCAACGGGCTGCCGCGGCTGTACTACCTGCGCGATGGCCAGATCCCTGGCTTCATCGGCGCCGCCGCCGAGATGAATCATCGCGGCTGGATCCTGCGCGTCGAGGACGGCTACCGCACGCCCGAGATGCAGAAGTACCTGGGCCGCACGCCCCAGGTCTTCGACGCGGTGCTGGACAGCGTGATGTGGGAGTTGGGCGGGGAAACGCCCACACCCGAGTTCATGTTCCGGCGCTGTTCGGCGCTGGTGGCCAGCGTGCCCAAGTTCGGCACCCACATGTCGGGCAGTGCGATCGATATCTCGGTCATGCACCTGGACGACCCGACGCGCGAGGTCGACCGCGGGGCGCCGTACCTGGAGATGTCGGCGCTGACGCCGATGGGCTCGCCCTTCCTGTCCGACGCGGCACGGCGCAACCGTCGCGACATCACGGCGCTGATGCGCCGCCACGGCTTCGTCGACTACCCGTATGAGTTCTGGCACTATTCCAGCGGCGATGCCTACGAGCAGGTGCTGCTCAAGACCGGCCGGCCGGCCGTCTACGGTGCGGTGCAGTGGGACGCGGCCACGAACCAAGTCACACCGCTGCCGCAACCCGAGCAGCCGCTGACCAGCTTCGACGAAATCCGCGCCGAAATTGCTTCCGCGCTGGCGCGCCGGCGCTGATCAGGGCTTGCGCTTGCGAGCAGGCGGCTTGGCCAGGCGCAGTACCTTGGCACCGGTGGACGCCTCGCGCAACGCGGCGTCCACCAGCGCATCGGCCATCCACAGCGCGATGCGCTCCACTTCGCGATCGCCGAGACCCCAGATGTCCTTCAGCACCACATAGGGCTCGATGCCGTAGACCACGGACAGCGCCTTGTGCAGGCGATCGCGCACGGCCGGCGGCAGATCGGCAGCCAGCGGCGCGAGGGCATGCTCGAGGATGCCGATGCGGTGGCCGCGGCGGTAGGGCTCCTCGTCGAGCAGCCCGGCGCGCTCCAGCGCCCACTGCTCCAGCGACAGCTGCGCCGCCGCGCGCAGCTGCGCCTCGAACTCCTTGAAGCGCGGGAAGGTCTTCTTGAACAGCTGGTGCAGCCGCTCGCGGCCGGCCAGACCGTCGTCGGAAAAGCTGCGCACCGGCCCCAGCGAACTGTCGATCACCGCGGTGGTCAACACACTCCGGCTGGGAAAGTAGCGGTAGGCCGTGGCGCGCGACACCTTCGCATGCAGCGCCACCTCGGCCACCGAGGGCACGTGCCCGTCGCTGCGGATCAGCGTCATGGCCGTGTCCAGCAGCAGGTTGAAGGTCGAAGCCTTGACGCCGCGCTCCGGCGGCGCGGGCGCCTGGCTGAGCCTGAGCCGGGGTCGGGACATGAGGGTAAGTCCGGGGATTCGCCGAGGCGGGTTGTTCTTGTGCTGTCTGGGGGCCCGCCCGTATGATGCATCGATCCACAAATGAGACACAAGTCTCAAAACTACATCGTTAACCCGCAGCACCGGCGCTCGGCAGGCCCGCTGCACAGGGGGTCACGGAGACAAGGCTCGATGCGCATCGCCAGTTGGACCTGGGGCGGACGCGACCACGTGGGCACCCTTTCGCCTTGCGGCCGCGAGGTCACGCCGTTGGCCGTGCCCGATGCCTCGCGCGGTGCGCTCGGGCTGATCGAGTCGTTGGCCTTGGGCGAACGCCTGCCCTGTGCTTCCGGCGCTCGGCTGCCTGCGGAGGTGGTCAGCCTGCGCGCGCCGCTGCCGCGGCCGCTGCGCAGCCTGTTCTGCGCCGGGCGCAACTACCGCGCGCACGCGGCCGAGCTGGCCACCACGGTGTTCCGCGACAGCCTGCCGAAGGAAGACCTGTGGCCCATCGTCTTCGCCAAGCTGGGCGAATGCGTGGTCGGCCCGTTCGATGCGGTGCGCCTGCCTGGCGCCGTGTCCGACGCAGATCGACTACGAATCCGAGCTGGCCGTGGTCATCGGCCGCGGCGGGCGCGACATCCCGCGTTCGCGGGCGATGGAGCATGTCTTCGGCTACACCATCGTCAACGACGTCACCGCGCGCGACCTGCAGGTGCGCCACATGCAGTGGGACCTGGGCAAGAGCCTGGACACCTTCTGCCCGATGGGCCCGTGCATCGTCAGCGCCGACGAGCTCGACGGCCGCGACACCCGCGTGCGCGGCTGGGTCAACGGCGAGCTGCGGCAGGACGCGCACACCCGCGACCTGATCTTCGACATCCCGACGCTGATCGAGACCTGCTCGCGCGGGCTGACGCTGTACCCCGGCGACGTCATCGCCACCGGCTCGCCGGCCGGCGTGGGCATGGGCTTCGATCCGCCGCGCTGGCTGCGCGCGGGCGACGTGGTGCGCATCGAGATCGATGGCATTGGTGCCATCGAGAACCGCTTCCAGTAAACCATGGCGCTGCACCTGATCGACCGCATCGCGGTGGAGGACGAAGGCGAAGGCGATGCCGTCGTCTGCGTGCACGGCCTGGGCGGCAGCTCCAACACCTTCACGCCGCTGATGCCGGCGATGTCACGCCACCGCGTGCTGCGGGTCGACCTGCCCGGCAGCGGCCGGTCGCAGGCGGCCGAGGGTCCACTGTCGATCGCCCGTTTCGCCGAGGCGCTGGCCCTGGTGTGCGGCCGGCTCGGCATCGCGCGCGCGCACTTCGTCGCGCACTCGATGGGCACCATCGTCTGCCAGCACCTGGCGGTGGCGCAGCCGAAGCTGGTGCGCAGCCTGGCGCTGTTCGGCCCGCTGGCCGCGCCCACCGACACGGCGCGCACCGGCATCCGCGCCCGCGCGGGCAAGGCGCGCAGCGAAGGCACGGCCGGCATGCAGGACATCACCGAAACGCTGCTGCAGGCAGCGCTGTCCAACGACACGCGGCAGCGCCTGCCGCTGGCGCTGGCCTTCGTGCGCGAAAGCCTGATGCGCCAGTCAGGCGAGGCCTACGCGCGCAGCTGCGAGGCGCTGGCCGATGCGCAGGCTGCCGACGTGTCGAGCTGCCGGCTGCCGGTGCTGCTGGTCACCGGCGACGAAGACGGCGTCGCGCCGCCGCAGGCCGTGCGCGCGCTCGCCGAGCGCTTCCATGGCGCGACCTCGGCGCGCGTGGTGGTGCTGCCGCGCTGCGGCCACTGGACACCGATCGAGCGGCCCGAGGAATGCGCGCGCGAGCTGCGCGACTTTCTCGCGTCGCAGAGGAGCTGACATGGCCGACGTGCTGTTCACCAACGTGCGCATCTTCGACGGCGGCGGCGAGGCGCCCTTCACCGGCGACGTGCTGGTGCAGGGCAACCGCATCAGCCGCGTGCGTCAAGACCGGCTACGGCCAGCGCAGCCAGCCGGTGCTGGGCGCCACCGACCATCGACGGCGCCGGCGCCTTCCTGATGCCGGGCATGGTCGAGGCGCACACGCATTTCAGCTGGAACGACCAGCCGAGCCTGGACGCGATCCAGCGCATGCCGCCCGAAGAGCACATCCTGTGGTGCGCCGAGGTCGCGAAGCGCTACCTCGACATGGGCTGGACCAGCTGCGTCGGCGCGGCCGCCGCCAAGCCGCGGCTGGACGTGGTGATCCGCAATGCCATCAACGACGGCACCATCGTCGGCCCGCGCTACCTGGCCGCCAGCCAGGAGATCACCGTGCCCGGCGGCCTGGGCGACACCACCGCGCCGCACCTGCCGCAACCGGAGTTCGCCTTCGGCGCCATCGTCAGCGGCGCCGACGAGATGCGCCGCTGCGTGCGCATGTTCGCCAAGTACGGCGTCGACACGCTGAAGATCAACCTGTCGGGCGAATCGATCACCGGCATGCCGAGCGAGATGAGCCAGTTCACGCCCGAGGAGATCGCGCGTGTGCGTGCAGGAGGCCAAGGCCTGGGGCAAGCGCGTCGCCGCGCATGCGCGCAGCACCTGGGCCATCAAGGAATGCGTGCGCCAGGGCATCGAAGTCATCTACCACGCCAGCTTCGCCGACGAAGAGGCGCTCGACATGCTCGAGGCGCACAAGTTCGAGCACTTCGTCGCCCCCGGCCTGGCCTGGCTGATCAACACCTGCCACAACGCCAGCCAATGGGGCCTGACGCCCGAGGTGACGAAGAAGATGGGCTACCACCGCGAGCTGGAAGCCGCCATCGAGAGCATGAAGGCGATGCGCAAACGCGGCATCCGCATCCTGCCCGGCGGCGACTACGGCTTCGCCTGGACGCCGCACGGCAGCAATGCCAAGGACCTGGAGTACTTCGTCAAGCACGTGGGCATGAGCACGATGGAAGCGCTGCTGTCGGCCACCGCCTGGGGCGGGCCGATGATGAAGCAAGGCAAGCAGCTCGGCTACATCCGCGAAGGCTGCCTGGCCGACATGCTGCTGATCGACGGCGACCCGCTGGCCGACATCAGCGTCCTGCAGGACAAGAGCCGCATCCTGGCGGTGATGAAGGACGGCGAGTTCCACCGCGCGCCGCCGGTCGGCCAGGCGCGCCCGGTGCGCACCGGCACGCCGGCGACGATCACCCGCTGGGCCGCATGAGGAGCACCGTCATGGGCAACACCCTGTTCACCAACGTGCGCATCCTCGACGGCACCGGCACCCTGCCCTACAGCGGCAGCGTGCTGGTGCAGGGCAACCGCATCCGTCAGGTCGGCCGCAGCACGGCGCCGATCTCGCCGGCCGGCGCCACCGTGATCGACGGCGCCGGCGCGACGCTGATGCCGGGCATGGTGGAGGCACACACGCATTTCAGCTGGAACGACGCCGCCGACCTGGCCGCCATCCAGACCATGCCGTTGGAGGAGCATGTGCTGTGGTGCGCCAAGGTGGCGAAGAAGTACCTCGAAGCCGGCTTCACCAGCTGCCTGGGTGCGGCTTGCGCCAAGCCGCGGCTGGACGTGGTCACGCGCAACGCCATCAACGGAGGCCAGATCCCCGGCCCGCGTTACCTGGCCGCCAGCCAGGAGATCACCGTGCCCGGCGGCCTGGGCGACGAGACGCTGCCGCACCTGCCTTTCCCCGAATTCAGCTTCGGCGTCAACGTCAACGGCGCCGAAGACATGCGCAAGGTGGTGCGCATGTTCCTCAAGTACGGCGTCGATTCGATCAAGCTCAACCTGTCGGGCGACAACTTCGTGCCCGGCGCCGATTCGCACACCACCTGGATGACCGATGCCGAAGTAGCCGCCGCGGCCGAGGAAGTGAAGATGCGCGGCAAGCGCATCATCGTGCACGCGCGCAGCAAGGCCAGCGTGCAGCAGGCGCTGCGCCACGGCATCCGGCTGATCTACCACGCCAGCTTCACCGACACCGAGACGCTGGACATGCTGGAAGCCGTGCGCGACGAGGTCTTCGTTGCCCCCGGAATACGCCATCCTCTACGCGCTGCTCAACGAAGCCGAGCCCTGGGGCGTGACGCGCGAAACCGCCATCTCCTGGGGCTACCAGGAAGAGTGGGACGCGGCGCTGGATTCGCTGAGCAAGATGCACAAGCGCGGCATTCGCGTGCTGCCCGGCGGCGACTACGGCTTCGCCTTCAACCCGCACTCCCAGAACGCGCGCGACCTGGAGTTCTTCGTCAAATACCTGGGCTTCACGCCGATGGAAGCCATCCGCTCGGCCACGATCTATGGCGGGCAGATCATGATGCACGGGCACGACCTGGGGGCCATCAAGGAAGGCTGGCTCGCCGACCTGCTGCTGGTGGATGGCGACCCGTTGGCCAACCTGTCGATCCTGCGCGACCCCAGGCGCATCCTGGCGGTGATGAAGGA
>CAWFQP010000035.1:0-37769 GCA_963818005.1 uncultured Pseudomonadota bacterium | reverse complement strand
AGCGTCTGGAAGCCGTCGGCACCCAAGGTCCATGCGTGGCTTCGATCAGGTTCGGGTTCAGCCGCCGCAGCCGTGCGATGGCGTTGTTGAAGACCACCACCACGCAGAAGGTGGCATGGCCGATGACGATGGTCCAGAACGAGAACGGAATGTGCAGCGTGCCGTATGGCCGAGCGCAGCGCGATGCCGGTGATGACGCCGGGCAAGCGCGATCGGCAGGATCAGCAGCAGCGAGATCTGCCTCGCGGCCGAAGAAGGTGGTGCGCGCCAGCGCCGCCGCGGCCAGCGCACCCAGCACCACGCGCGATGGCGGTGGAGGCCAGGCCGCCACCTCGAAGCTGAGCCGGATCGCGGCCCACACGTCCTCGCGCTGCCAGGCCACGCCGAACCACTGCGTGGTGAGTGCCGGCGGCGGGAAGACGTAGCTCTTGTCCTCGGCGCTGAAGGCATACAGGATGATCAGCGCCAGCGGGATATGCAGGAAGGCGATGACACCCCAGGCTGCCGTCTTCAGGGGCCAGCCTGCGCGCCGACCTAGAGCGCATCGAAGGCCCCCATGCGTTTTCGCCAGCCACAGGTAGATGCCGACGACGACGATCGGCACCAGCGAGAAGGCCGCGGCAAACGGCAGGTTGCCGGCCACGCCCTGCTGCATGTAGACCACCTGGCCGATGTAGCAGCGTGCTGTCGCCGATGACCTGCGGAATGATGTAGTCGCCCAGGGTCAGGCTGAAGGTGAAGATCGAGCCCGGCGGCGATGCCGGGCATGCGCCAGCGGCAGGATCACGCTTGCGCAGGGTCAGTGCCGCGGTTCGCGCCCAGGTCGCCCGAGGCTTCGATGTACGAACCGTGGGATGCGCTCGATGGCGGCCTGCACCGGCAGGATCATGAACGGCAGCCACATGTAGACGAAGACGATGAAGGTGCCGATGGCCGAAAAGCTCAAGCTCGGCCCGCCGACCGCAGGGCAGCGCTCAGCACGTGCGTCGAGCAGCCAGCACCAGGTGCAGTCTCGCTGCGCCAGCCACGAGATCGCGCCTTCGCTTGCGCCAGCAGCAGCTTCCACGCATACAGCCGCACCAGGTAGCTCGACCACAGCGGCAGCATCACCGCGATGTAGAGCAGCGCCTTCTGCGCGCCGGTGGCGTAGCGCGCCATGTAGTAGGCCAGCGGGAATGCCGATGGCCACGCAGGCCAGCGTCACCGGCCACGGCCATCGTCACCGAGCGGCGCACCACGTCCAGGTTGGCCGGGTTGCCGATCTCGACGAAAGTTCTGCAGCGTGAACTCGCGCACCACCTGGCCGGTGAAGTCGTCGATGCCGAAGAAGGCGTTGGCCAGCAGCGCGAACAGCGAGCCCAGGTAGATGACGCCGAACCACAGCAGCGGCGGCGCCGCAGCGCCAGCAGCAGCAAGCCGCGGCGCGTGTACAGCAGGTCGGAGAAACGGCGCTGCCAGGCCCGCCGGCCGGGGCGGGCAAGGCCAGCGCGGTGTTCACGCCACCGGCTCCACGTCGAGCGCATGCACCGCGCCCGCGTCCCAATGCAGGTGCACCGCTTCGCCAGGCGCCGGCCAGGCTGCGTGCCGGGGGCTTCGGGCAGGTCGGCCTGCAGCAGCGCACCGGCCGCGTCGACCTTAAGGCGCGTGAAGGCACCGAAGTACTGCACCTCGCGCACCGCGCCGCTGGCACGTGCGCCGTCGGCCGCGCCGAGGCGGATGCGCTCCGGCCGCAGCATCGCGCTGCCGCCCCCGGCCCGTGAGGCGCTGCGCCGCGTCGCCGTCGAGCACGTTGGCTGCGCCGACGAAGTTCGCCACGAAGCGCGTGGCCGGCGCGTTGTACACCGCATGCGGCGTGCCCACCTGTTCCAGCTTGCCCTGGTTGAACACGCCGATGCGGTCGCTCATCGACAGCGCCTCGTCCTGGTCGTGCGTAACGAAAAGGAAGGTGATGCCCAGCCGCCGCTGCAGCGCCTTCACCCGCTTTGCATCTGCGTGCGCAGCTTCAGGTCGAGCGCCCAGAGCGGTTCGTCCAGCAACAGCACCTGCGGCTCGTTGACAATTGCACGCGCCAGCGCGACACGCTGGCGTTGCCCGCCGGACAGCTGCGCCGGCCGCCGGTCACCCACCCCTGCCAGTTCCACCAGCGCCAGCAGTTCATCGGCGCGGCGGTGCCGCTCGGTCTTGGCCACCTTGCGCACCATCAGGCCATAGGCCACGTTGTCGCGGATGCTCATGTGCGGGAACAGCGCGTAGTCCTGGAACACCGTGTTCACCGGCCGCGCATACGGCGGGCGCAAGGACATGTCCTCATCGCCGATGAGGATGCGGCCCGAACTGGGCAACGTGAAGCCGCCGATCATGCGCAGGCAGGTGGTCTTGCCCGAACCCGAAGGCCCGAGCAAGGTGAAGAACTCACCGGCCTCGATCGTCAGGTCGACACCGTCCACGGCGCGCACCGCCGCCGACCCGCTGCCGAAGACGCAGGCTACGTTGTCGAGTTGAACTGCCGCTGTCATACCCAGCGCCATCAAGCAGACGCCGCGGAACCGGCTTTGCCGGGCCGCTGGCGTCGCCCTTGGGGAGCGGCGTAAGCCGCTTCGGGGGTGGCCACTCTATCTGGCCGCCGAGGACCGCGATGTAGTCAGAGACCCACTTGTGATACGGCACGCACTGGTCGATCTCCTCGCGCACTTGGTGGTCGGCGTCTTCCAGAACGAGATCTTCGCGAAGTCCTTGTAGCCCTGGCGGTCGCACCCGTCGTCCTTGAGCAGCGCATTGCCCTTGCAGGCCGCGGGCACCGCAGGCACCGAGCCGAACCAGGCCGACAGGTCACCCTGCAGCTTGGGGTTCAGCGAATGCTCGAGCCACATGTACGCGCAGTTCGGGTTCTTCGCCTCGGCATGCATCATCGTGCTGTCGGCCCACCCGGTGGCACCTTCCACCGGCACCACGGTGGCGATCGGCCGCTTCTTCGAGCCCAGGATGTTGGCCTGGAACTGCCAGCTCCCCGAGGCCACCACGCCCTCGTTGGTGAAGTCGTCGATCTGCACGAAGGCGTCGTGCCAGTACTTGCCGACGATCTTGCGCTGCGCTCGCAGCAAGTCGAGCGCCGCCTTGTACTGCGCCTCGTTGAGCTCGTACGGATCCTTGATGCCGAGCGCCGGGTTCTTCTTCATCAGGTACAGCGCGGCGTCGGCGATGTAGATCGGGCCGTCGAAGGCCTGCACGCGGCCCTTGTTGCTCTTGCCGTCGGGCAGCGTCTGCTCCTCGAAGACCACGTTCCAGACTGGTCGGCGGCTTGTCCTTGAAGACGTCCTTGTTGTACATCAGCACGTTCCAGCCCCACTGGTAGGGCACGCCGTAGTGGGTGTTGCCCTCGTAGTGCCAGGGCGCCTTCTGCAGCCGCGGGTCGATGTTCTTGTAGCTGGGAATCAGGTCGACATTGATCGGCTGCACCTTCTTGCCGCGGATCAGCCGAGAGCTGGCATCGCCCGAGGCGGTGACCAGGTCGAAGCCGCCTTCGTTCATCAGCGCCACCATCTCGTCGGTGGTGCCGGCGGTCTTGACGTTGACCTTGCAGCCGGTCTTCTTCTCGAAGTCGGTGACCCAGTCGAAGTTCTTGTCGGTCGCGCCGCGTTCGATGTAGCCGGCCCACGCGACGATGTCGACCTGGCCTTCGCCCTTGCCGATGGACTGCACGGCCTTCTGAGCGGTGACGGGCGTGGAAACTGCAAACGCCACGGCTGCGGCGACGGTCAGCAACGGAATGCGGCGAGTCATTGGGCAATCTCCTGTACGTGGATGGACGGCGTGCCGGGCCCGGCACAGCTAGAGCGGCGGACGATACGGCCGCAGCCTGACACTGTGAAATTCAATAGCGAAGGCGGTGGGCAATCTCGAATTTCGATATCGCGGGTAAACCCACACACCAATCCAACGGGGCCGGGCGGTTCTCAAGCAACCTTTCAAGAATCGCGTCGTCCTGATCAATCACTCATGCGAATCTCTCGCATTCGTATTTATACTTTCTGGAGATTGTGCTCACCTGTCCTTGCGCCGTCGCCGGCGGCCCGCCTCGGGCACCGCGTTCGCTGCCCTCCTCTCCTGCCCATCGCCTCCAACACCACACTGTGAGTTCGTCAGTCCCCACGATCGACACACGGCGAGTCAATCGCAGCGCAGCCGGCGCGACGCAGCCGGCGTCGGCGTCGGCCGCCAGCGCCAGGTGCAGGTCACAAGGCCGTTCGGAGCTCAGCCCATGGCAGCTTGGCGCGTCGTCGCCTTCATAGTGGCATTGCACGGGGGTGTGCTGTGGGCCCTGCTGCAGGTGCCCGCCGTGCGCCAAGCCGTGCCTCGAACACGCACCCATCTTCGTCAACCTGATTCCGCCCGACGCCCCGGCGCCGCCGCCACCCGCAGCGCCGCCGCGTCAGATGGCGCCACCGCGCCCGGCACCATTGATCGTCAGCAAGGCCGCACCCGCGCCTGCCCCACGTCGTTTGTCGTCGAGCCGCCTCCCGTGGAAGTACCGCCCCTCCCCGGCGCCCATCGTGCAGGCCGAAGCGCCACCCGCCCCGCCCGCGCCTTTGCCACCGCCGGCGCCCTTACCCACCGCGAAAGTCATCCCGGCTTCCGGCGTGCAATACCTCGTGCCGCCGCCGCTGGAATACCCCCGCGCATCGCGCCGCCTGGGCGAAACCGGCAAGACGCTGGTGCGCGTGTACATCGACGAAGAAGGCCTGCCGCCAATGTGCAGCTGAACGAATCGTCAGGCCACAGGCGGCTGGACGACGCCGCCGTCGCCGCAGTGCACAAGGCGCGCTTCGAAACCCTACACCGAGAACGGCCGCCCGACCGCGGGCTGGGCCTTCATTCCGCTGACTTTCGAACTGGAGAAATGACCGTGCCCACCGCAACACTGACAGACCCGCCCGCCACCGCCCTGGGCTTCGGGCACTTCCTCGCGCAAAGCGATGCGGTGGGCCAGACGCTGCTCGCCATCCTGGCGCTGATGTCGGTGGCGTCGTGGGCCATCATCGCCATCAAGGGCCTGGCGATGCTGGTGCGCCAGGGGCGCAGCCAAGCCTTCCTGAACTTCTTCTGGAACGCCACCTCGCTGGAACAGGTATCGGCCGAAATCGCCACCCACGGCGCACGCAACCCGTTCTCGCGCCTTGCCAGCCACGCCCCATGCATGCGCAGGCCCACCACGCGCGCTACGGCGCCGCCAAGCTCGAAGAAGCCGGCAGCTCGGGCGAGTTCGTCTCACGCACCATCAAGAAGGTGCTCGACGAAGAAACCACGCGGCTGGAAAACGGCCTGTCGGTGCTGGCCACGGTGGGCGCCACGGCCCCCTTCGTCGGCCTGTTCGGCACGGTCTGGGGCGTGTACCACGCGCTGGTGGCCATCGGCATGAGCGGCACCGGCACGCTCGACAAGGTGGCCGGCCCGGTGGGCGAGGCCTTGATCATGACCGGCCTGGGCCTGGCCGTAGCCATCCCCGCGGTGGTGGGCTACAACTGGCTGGCGCGGGCCAACCGCGTGATGCTGTCCAAGCTCGACGCATTCGCCTACGAGCTGCACACCTTCGTCTCCCATGGGCAAGCTGGGCACCGAAGCCGCGCCGAGCGCGAGCGTGCGGCCGATGTCGTCGCGCCCCGTCGCGGCCTGAACCGCACCGAGCCCGAAGGGAACCCCACCATGGCCTTTGCAAGCTTCGATTCGAAGAACACCAGCGCACCGATGGCGGACATCAACATGGTGCCGCTGATTGACGTGATGCTGGTGCTGCTGGTGATCTTCATCGTCACGGCACCGCTGCTGACGCACGCGGTCAAACTCGAACTGCCACGCGCCAGTTCACAGGTCAACGTGCTCAAGCGCGAGAAGGTCGAATTTGCCATCGACGCGACGGGGGTTCTTTACTGGAACGGCGAAGTCGTGACACGCGCCAACGCCGCGCAGCGCTTCGCTGCCGAGTCGACCAAACAGCCGCAGCCTGAAGTCCACCTGCGCGCCGACCAGAACGTGGCTTACCGCTATGTGGCGCAGACACTTGCGGACGCCTCGAAGGCCGGTTTGACCAAGGTCGGCTTCGTCAGCGACCCCGAAGCGGCGCGCTGACCGCGTTTCTTTCAGCGCGCGCGCTGCGGCGGTCGTCGGGGACTGCCCCGGCTGTTACTTCTTGCACCACGTTTCTACCGTTCCGGATCACCCAGGCAAGCTTGTAGTCTGCGGGCAGGGCATCGTGGGTGCCTGCCGCATCCGGTGTCGAATGGGTCATCGACCGAACTTCGACATCGACGAACTGGAGACAACATCTTGAAGAAGCTGATCATTGCTTGTGCCGCGCTGCTGCTGTCCAGCCGCTGCAGTGCAAGCGGCGCCGCCACCGGCCTACTTCGTGGACGAAGCCAAGCTGCCGTTCGCCGCCATTCCCGGCATTGCCACCGATCGCCAATGGGGTGTGCACAACAACGCAGGCTACCGCATCGAGGTGCCGCACAACTGGAACGGCTCGTTGGTCATGTGGGCCCACGGCTACCGTGGCACTGGCCTGGAGCTGACGGTGGACGACCATCCGTTGCGCGCATTCCTCGTCGCCAATGGTTATGCCTGGGCAGCGTCGAGCTACAGCCGCAACGACTACGACCCGGCGCAGGGCGCCAAGGACACGCATGCCTTGACCATGCTGTTCAACGGCAAGTTCGCCAAACCCGCGCGCACCTACATCACCGGTGCGTCGATGGGCGGCCATGTCACCGGTATCGTGGCCGAGCAGTGGCCGCGTTCGTACGACGGCGCCATGCATGTCGGCGTGCTCGGCGACTATGAGTTGTTCGACTACTTCCTCGACTTCAACGTCACCGCGCAGACACTGTCGGGGGTAAACAAACAGTACCCCTTCGCCCCCGACTACCTGAGCGTCACCGTGCCCGCCACCAAGGCGGCGCTCGGGCCGGCGTTCCCGTTCGCGTTGAACGCCAGCGGCCAGAACCTGAAGGCACTGGTGCAGATGCAGTCAGAGCGGCGTCAGGCCGGTGTTCGACCAGGGCTTCCTGTTCTGGAACGGCGTGGCAGGCGACTTCCTGTTCGGCCTGGGTGTGGGTGACGGCACGCTGCCGCGCAGCCCGGGTGTGGCGGTGCAGAACTACGACGTGACCTACCAGTTCGACACCGACCCGGCGCTGAGCCCGGCCGAGAGCGCATTGAATGCCGCAGTGCAACGTGTCACCGCCGACCGGCAGGGCCGCAACCGCAACGGCCTGGCCAACGTGCCACCGACCACTGGCAACCTGAAGATCCCGATGCTCACGCTGCACACGTTGGGGGACTTGTTCGTGCCCTTCCACATGGAACAGGTCTACGCACAGCGTGTCGCCGACCGGGGCGCCTCCATCTTTTGGTGCAGCGCGCCACGCGCGACTTCGGGCACTGCACGTTCACGCCGACGGAACTGGTGACGACCTTCGTCGACCTGGTCAGCTGGGTCGAGGGTGGCCTGAAACCGGCTGGCGACAACGTGCTCGACCCGGCTGCGGTGGCGGCGCCGAATTTCGGCTGCACCTACACCGACAAAACGGCACCGCGTTTCTGGGACCAGCCCGGCCTGGGCTTCCTGAAGCCACCGGCCTGCCCGACGCCGTGAGTTGACGGTGAGGCGGGGCCGCCGCAGGCCCCGCCTCACATCTCTGGCCGACAGACCACCGACGCGCGCCGGCCGTGCGCTCAATCGGGGGCCGGCAGAAGCGATGAACCTCACCCGCCCAAGCACCCACATCCTGCACCGCCAGATGGCGCACGCGCTGCCCGTCGCCGCCGGCGGCGAGGGCATCCACCTGATCGACGCGCAGGGCCGCCGCTACCTCGACGCCTCGGGCGGCGCGGCGGTGTCCTGCCTGGGCCATGGCCATCCGGACGTGCTGGCCGCGATGCATGCGCAGCTCGACCGCCTGGCCTATGCCCACACCAGCTTCTTCACCACCCAGGTGGCCGAGGAACTGGCCGAACTGCTGGTGCAGGATGCGCCCGCCGGCATCAGCCATGCCTACTTCGTGTCCGGCGGCTCCGAGGCGATGGAGGCGGCACTGAAGATGGCGCGCCAGTACTTCGTCGAGATCGGGCAGCCGCAGCGCCGCCACTTCATCGCACGCCGCCAGAGTTACCACGGCAATACGCTGGGCGCACTGGCGGTGGGCGGCAACGCCTGGCGGCGCAAGCAGTTCGCGCCGCTGCTGATCGCCGTGACACATGTCGCGCCCTGCTACGAATACCGCGACCGCCGCGCCGACGAAAGCGCCGATTCCTACGGCCAGCGCCTGGTGGCGGAGCTCGCCGCGGCGATCGAAGCGCTCGGCGGCGACAACGTCATCGCCTTCGTCGCCGAAACCGTCGGCGGCGCCACCCAGGGCGCGGTCACACCGGTGCCGGGCTACCTGCGCGGCGTGCGCGAGCTGTGCACGCGCCACGGCATCCTGCTGATCCTGGACGAGGTGATGTGCGGCATGGGCCGCTGCGGCACGCTGCATGCCTGCGAGGCCGAAGGCGTGACGCCGGACCTGCTGGTGATCGCCAAGGGCCTGGGCGGCGGCTACCAGCCGATCGGCGCCGTGCTGGCGCAGTCGCACAGTGGTCGAAGCCTTCGCCAAGGGCAGCGGCGTCTTCCAGCATGGCCACACCTACATCGGCCATGCGATGGCCTGTGCGGCGGCGCTGGCGGTGCAGCAGGTGATCCGCCGCGATGGGCTGCTCGAGCATGTGCAGCGCCAGGGCGCCGGCCTGCGCGAGCGGCTGCACAGCGCCTTCGGCAGCCACCCGCATGTCGGCGACATCCGCGGCCGCGGCCTGTTCCAGGCGATCGAGCTGGTCGCCGACCGGACCACGAGCTCGCCCTTCGATCCGGCGCTGAAGCTGCATGCCCACATCAAGGACCAGGCCATGGCCGAAGGGCTGATGGTCTACCCGATGGGTGGCACCATCGACGGTCAGCGCGGCGACCATGTGCTGCTGGCGCCACCCTTCATCGTCGACGACGCGCAACTCGACATGATCGTGCAGCGCCTGGCGCGCGCCGTCGACGCGGCGCTGGCCACGCTCCGGTAGCCGCCATCGGCCCCGGGGCAAGCCCGCGACGCAGACTCTCGCGCTTGCGCTATCGTTGACCCGCCTTCACCTTGCCACTTCAACAGGAAACCCGCCATGAACCGAACCTTCAACTCCACCCCGCTGCGCGCCGCGCTGGCCGCATCGGCCCTGGCGCTGGCGCTGCCCTGGACGCCGGCGGCCGCACAGCAGAAGTTCGTCACCATCGGCACCGGCGGCGTCACCGGCGTGTACTACGCGGCCGGCGGCGCGATCTGCCGCCTGGTCAACAAGGACCGCGCCAAGCACGGCATCCGCTGCTCGGTCGAATCGACCGGCGGCTCGGTGTTCAACATCAACACCATCAAGTCCGGCGAGCTCGACCTCGGCTTCGCGCAGTCCGACGTGCAGTTCAACGCCGTCAAGGGCCTCGGCCAGTTCAAGGAGGCCGGGGCCTGGACCGACCTGCGCGCGGTGTTCTCGGTGCATCCCGAGCCCTTCACCGTGCTGGCGCGCAAGGAAGCCGGCGTCAAGGCCTTCGCCGACTTCAAGGGCAAGCGCTTCAACGTCGGCAACCCGGGCTCGGGCACGCGCGCGTCGATGGAAGAGCTGCTCGCGGCCATGGGCTGGAAGCTGAGCGACTTCTCGCTGGCCTCCGAGCTGAAGGCCGACGAACACGGCCCGGCCCTGTGCGACAACAAGATCGACGGCTTCTTCTACGCGGTCGGCCACCCGTCGGCCAACATCCAGGACCCGACCACGTCCTGCGGCGCCAAGCTGGTGTCGCTCGACCGGCCCGGCGGTGGACAAGCTGGTGGCCGACAAGCCGTACTACGCCAAGGCGATGATCCCGGCGGGCCTGTACCCCAACAACCCGGAAGCCACCAACACCTACGGCGTGCTGGCCACGGTGGTGACGTCGAGCAAGGTGCCGAACGAGACCGTGTACCAGGTGGTCAAGGCGGTGTTCGACAACTTCGACGAGTTCAAGAAGCTGCACCCGGCGCTGGCCCACCTGAAGCCCGAGAACATGGTCAAGGACGGCCTGTCCGCGCCGCTGCATGATGGCGCGCTGAAGTACTACAAGGAAAAGGGCTGGATCAAGTAAAGCCGGTTCGAGCGACGGACACACCCCCGGGGCGAAGCAGCGGCTTCGCCCTTCTTTCTTGACGGCGCAACAGCGAGACACCTCATGGCACCGACATCGAGAAGGCCCCGGCCGCATTGCAGGAACTCGTCGCCGAGGTCGATACCGGGCGGCGCGAGCCCGCAGGCTTGGCCAAGCAGCTGATCTTCGGCACCGCGCTGGCCTGGGCGCTGTTCCAGCTCTGGTATGCCTCGCCGCTGCCCTTCGTGCTGCGCTTCGGCGTGCTCAACGACACCGAGGCGCGCTCGATCCACCTGGCCTTCGCGCTGTTCCTGGCCTTCATGGCCTGTCCGGCGTTCAAGTCCTCGCCGCGCGATCGCATCCCGCTGCTCGACTGGGTGCTCGCGCTGGCCGGCGCCTTCGCCGGCGGCTACCTGCTGCTGTTCTACGCGCAGCTGGCGCACGCGGCCCGGCCAGCCGACCACGATGGACATCGTCGTGGCCGGCGCCGGCGTGCTGCTGCTGCTGGAAGCCACGCGCCGCGCGGTCGGCTGGCCGATGGTGGTGCTGGCGGCCCTGTTCATGGCCTATTGCATCTTCGGCGCGCTACATGCCCGAGGTGCTCCGCACAAGGGCGCCTCGCTGAACCGGCTGCTGTCGCACATGTGGCTGACCACCGAAGGCGTCTTCGGCGTCGCGCTGGGCGTGTCGACCGGCGCGATCTTCCTGTTCGTGCTGTTCGGCAGCCTGCTCGACAGCGCCGGCGCCGGCAACTACATGATGCAGGTCAGCTTCGCGGCGCTCGGCCATCTGCGCGGCGGGCCGGCCAAGGTGGCGGTGGTGTCCTCGGCGCTGAACGGCATGATCTCCGGCTCGTCGATGTCGCAACGTGGTGTCGGGCGGCATCTTCACCATCCCGCTGATGAAGAAGGCCGGCTACGGCGGCGTCAAGGCCGGCGCGATCGAAACCATGAGCTCGGTCAACGGCCAGATCATGCCGCCGGTGATGGGCGCGGCCGCCTTCCTGATGGTCGAGTACGTCGGCATTCCCTATAGCGAAGTCGTCAAGCATGCCGTGCTGCCGGCGATCGCTGTCGTACATGGCGCTGTTCTACATCGTGCACCTCGAGGCGCTGAAGCTCGGCATGATGCCGATCATCAACCGCGTGCCGCGCACCTGGGGCGACGCCTGCTGCGCCTGGGCTGGGCCTGTCGGGCAGCATCATCGTCATGGCCGCGCTGTACTACCTGTTCGCGGCGCTGAAGTCGGTGCTCGGCGAGCGCCGGCCTGGCGCATCGCCGCCGTCATGGCGGCGATCTACCTGTATGCCGTGCGCGCAGGCGGCGCGCTGCCCCGACCTGCCGCAGGACATCGACATCGACAACCCGATGGCGCTGGACACCTGGCCGACGGTCGAGGCCGGGCTGCACTTCCTGATGCCCATCGTCATGCTGATCTGGTGCCTGATGGTCGAGGAGATGTCGCCGTCGCTGTCGGCCTTCTGGGCCATCGTCGTGCTGGTGCTGCTGATGCTGACGCAGCGCCCGCTGATCGCGTTCTTCCGCGGCCAGCCCACGCGCCGGCAGCCTTGCGCAACGGCTTCGTCGAGGTGGTGCACGGCATGACGACGGCTCGCGCAACATGATCGGCATCGGCGTGGCCACGGCCACGGCCGGCATCATCGTCGGCGCCATCACGCTCACCGGCCTGGGCCTGCTCATGACCGAGTTCGTCGAGTTCGTCTCCAGGGCAACGTCATCGTGATGCTGCTGTTCATCGCCTTCATCTGCCTGGTGCTCGGCCTGGGCGTGCCGACCACCGCCAACTACGTGCTGGTGGCCACGCTGATGGCGCCGGTGGTGGTCGAGCTGGGCGCGCAGAGCGGGCTGATCATCCCGCTGATCGCGGTGCACCTGTTCGTCTTCTATTACGGCATCATGGGCGACATCACGCCGCCGGTCGGGCTGGCCACCTTCGCGGCGGCGGCCATCAGCGGCGAGGACGCCATCCAGACCGGCATCCAGGGCTCGGTCTACGCGCTGCGCACCGTCATCCTGCCGTTCATCTGGATCTTCAACCCGCAGCTGCTGCTGATCGACATCCACAGCACCGCGGAACTGATCCGCGTGGTCGTGGCCTGCAGCATCGCCACGCTGGTCTTCGCCGCGGTGACGATGAACTGGTTCCGCGTCAAGAGCCGGCTGTGGGAAACCGCGCTGCTGGCCATCGCCGTGGTGCTGCT
Organism: uncultured Pseudomonadota bacterium; assembly: GCA_963818005.1. Taxonomy (GTDB): domain Bacteria; phylum Pseudomonadota; class Gammaproteobacteria; order Burkholderiales; family Burkholderiaceae_C; genus Rubrivivax. The sequence goes on along the minus strand of CAWFQP010000035.1, from coordinate 25,358 downwards.
GTTCCGCCCCGACTACTTCATGGACCGCATCACGCCGCCGACCCGCGATGCGCCGCCGGCCGAGGTCTTCGAGCTGACCAAGAACGCACCGGAGAACGCCACGCTGGCGATGGTCATCAAGGGCACCACGCTGGAAGGCGACGAGATCACCAAGACGGTGGCCTTGCAGCTCGGCGAGGCCGGCGCCGACGGGCGCAAGCGGCTGGCAGAGGCCGGCCTGCAACTGGTGCCGCTGGGGCCCAACGTGCAGGTCGGCGCGGTCAAGTTCGGCTCGCGCGCCAAGCGCGGCGGCTTCGAATCCGGCTGGGACGTGGCCGCGGTCAAGGTCCCCACCGGCGCCCCCAGCCCGCACTGGTTCTACCTGCCGGCGCTGCTGCTGGTGGCGCTGGTGTGGTGGAACCAGGGGCGGCGGCTGCGCTGATCGCTCGGCTACACTGCAGCCCGCCAGGAGAGCGCCGCTGCCTGCACAGGGCAGCGGCCGCCGAAGGCGCAGGGGTGCGAGACAGCGACATCGGCCCCGAACGCTCAGGCAAAAGGACTGGCAAGCGTCCCGGCGACGGGGCGTTCCTCACTGGAGAGAGGCTGGTCTCGAGCCAGCCCACCGAAGGGGCAAGCGCGGCATTCGATTGCAGCGCCAATCTCTCAGGTAAAGCGGACAGCGGGGCCCTGAACAACCAGAATCGGGTTGTTTGTAGCCCTGGGAGCTTGTCATGTCCGCTGAACTGCTGAAGACCCCGCTGCACGCGCTGCATCTGGAACTGGGGGCCCGCATGGTGCCCTTCGCCGGCTACGACATGCCGGTCAACTATCCCGGCGGCATCATCGCCGAGCACAGGCAGTGCCGCGAGTCGGCCGCGTTGTTCGACGTCTCGCACATGGGCCAGTTGCGCCTGGTCGGCGACGACGCCGCGAAGGCGCTGGAATCGCTGGTGCCGGTGGACGTGCTCGGCCTGGCCGTGGGCCAGCAACGCTACGCCCTGTTCACCGACGCCAGCGGCGGCATCCTCGACGACCTGATGGTGACAAGGCGCGACAAGGACCTGCTGCTGGTGGTCAACGCCGGCTGCAAGGACGCCGACATCCGCCACCTGGTCACGCACATCGGCCACCGCTGCCAGGTGCTGCCGATGCCCGAACGGGCGCTGCTCGCGCTGCAGGGCCCGAAGGCTGTGGCCGCGCTGGGCCACCTGAACCCGGGCGTTGCCAGGCTGACCTTCATGACCGGCGGCGCCTTCGCGCTGGCCGGTGCCGACTGTTACGTCACCCGCTCGGGCTACACCGGCGAGGACGGCTTCGAGATCTCGGTGCCCGAGGAATCGGCCGTGGCGCTGGCGCGCGCGCTGATCAAGCGGCCTGAGGTCAAGCCGGCCGGCCTGGGCGCGCGCGATACGCTGCGCCTGGAAGCCGGGTTGTGCCTGTACGGCCACGACATCGACACGCGCACCAGCCCGGTCCAGGCCGGGCTGAGCTGGGCCATCCAGAAGGTGCGTCGCCCCGGCGGCGAGCGCGCCGGCCACTACCCGGGCGCCGACGCCATCGCCGCGCAGTTGAGCAGCGGCGTCACGCACAAGCGGGTCGGGCTGGTGGGGCTGGAGCGCATCCCCGTCCGCGAAGGCGCCAAGCTGAGCGACAAGCGCGGCCACAAGCTCGGCACCGTGACCAGCGGCACCATCGCGCCCACCATCAACAAGCCGATCGCGATGGCTTACCTGAGCGCAGACCATGCCCTGCCGCAGCACGAGGTCTATGCCGAAGTGCGCGGCTCCCAAGTGCCGATGCGCGTGACGCCGATGCCCTTCGTGCCGCACCGCTACTTCCGCGGCTGACCCCCCAACCCACCACCAGGAGCCCATCGATGACCACCATGTTCACCCCCGACCACGAATGGATCAACATCGAAGACCACGAGGCCGCGGTCGTCGGCATCACGCTGCACGCGCAGGAGGCGCTGGGCGACGTGGTCTTCGTCGACCTGCCGGCCGTGGGCAAGACGCTGAAGAAGGGCGAGGTGGCGGGGGTGGTCGAGTCGGTCAAGGCCGCGGCCGACCTGTACATGCCGGTGACGGGCGAGGTGGTCGAGGTCAACGAAGCGCTGCGCGCCGATCCGTCGCTGGCCAACAGCGACCCGATGGGCAACGGCTGGTTCTTCAAGGTGCATGTCACGAACATGGCCGAATTCGACCAGTTGATGGACCCGCCCGGCTACGACGCGCTGCTCAAGACGCTCTGACCCCCACCTGTTGCACCCGGAAGACCCTGCCATGTTGATGTCCGCGCTGAAGCCGCTCGGCGAACTCGAGAACATCTGCGAGTTCACCGCCCGCCACATCGGTCCCGATGCCGACGACGAGCGACGCATGCTGTCGATCATCGGCGCGGCCGGCCCGAGCCTGACTCGCAGGACTTTGATTGAGAACATCGTGCCGTCCAGCATCGCGCGCAGCCGGCCGATGCAGCTGCCCGCGCCACTGAGCGAAGCGCAGGCGCTGGCCGAGCTGAAGGCGCTGGCCGCGAAGAACCAGGTGCTGAAGAGCTTCATCGGCCAGGGCTACCACGGCACACACACCCCCGGCGTCATCCAGCGCAACATTCTCGAGAACCCGGCCTGGTACACCGCCTACACGCCTTACCAGGCGGAGATATCGCAAGGCCGCATGGAGGCGCTGGTCAACTTCCAGACCATGGTCTGCGACCTCACCGGCATGGCCATTGCCAACGCATCGATGCTGGACGAAGCCACCGCGGCGGCCGAGGCCATGACGCTGGCGCGGCGCAGCGCCAGGAACCCGAGCCCCAGGTTCGTCGTCGCCGGCGACGCGCATCCGCAGACCATCGAGGTCATCCGCACGCGCGCCGCACCGCTGGGGCTGCAGGTGGTGCTGGCCAACTCGGCACCCGAGTGGGACGCACTGATTGCCGGCGGCGACTATTTCGCTGCACTGGAGCAGCTGCCCAGCACCAGCGGCTCGATCCACGACCTGCGCAACGATGCCGAGCGCATCCATGCACACCAGGCGGCCTTCATCGTCGCTGCCGATCTGCTGGCGCTGACGCTGATCACGCCGCCGGGTGAGCTGGGTGCCGACATCGCGCTGGGCAGCACGCAGCGCTTCGGCGTGCCGATGGGCGGCGGGGGCCCGCATGCCGCCTACCTGGCCTGCCGCGACGAGTACAAGCGCAGCCTGCCAGGCCGGCTGGTAGGCGTCAGCGTCGATGTGCACGGTCACCCGGCCTACCGGCTGGCGCTGCAGACGCGCGAGCAGCACATCCGCCGCGAGAAGGCCACGTCGAACATCTGCACCGCGCAGGTGCTGCTGGCCGTGATGGCCAGCATGTACGCCGTCTACCACGGGCCGGCGGGGCTGAAGCGCATCGCCCAGCGCGTGGCCAGCTACACCGCCATCCTGGCCCACGGCCTGCGCGAGCTGGGCGTTAGCGTGCGCAGCGACAGCGCCTTCGACGCGCTGTGCCTGGACACCGGCACGGCCACCGCCGGCATTGCGGCACGTGCCGTGGCGGCCGGCATGAACCTGCGCCGCTTCCCCGAATGGGGCGACACGATGATCGGCATCGCGCTGGACGAGACCACCACCCGCGATGACATCCGGGCGTTGTGGCAGCTGTTTGCCCGGCCGGGCCAGGCCCTGCCCGACTTCGCCGCCTTCGACAAGGGCATCGAGCCCATGATTCCTCGGTCGATGCGCCGCACGAGCGCCTTCCTGACGCACCCGGTGTTCAACTCGCACCACAGCGAGACCGAGATGCTGCGTTACATCCGGTCCTTGAGCGACAAGGACCTGGCGCTGGACCGCAGCATGATCCCGCTGGGCAGCTGCACGATGAAGCTCAACGCCACCAGCGAGATGATCCCGATCACCTGGCCGGAGTTCGCAAACGTGCACCCCTTCGCGCCGCGCGAGCAGCTGGCCGGCAGCTGGGCACTGAACGACCAGCTCTGCGCCTGGCTGAGCGAAGCCACCGGCTATGCCGGCGTCAGCCTGCAGCCCAACGCCGGCAGCCAGGGCGAATACGCCGGCCTGCTGGCCATCCGCGGCTGGCAGACCAGCCGTGGCCAGGCACAGCGCGACATCTGCCTGATCCCCGAATCGGCACACGGCACCAACCCGGCCAGCGCGCAGATGGCGGGCCTGCAGGTGGTGGTGGTGAAGTGCGATCCGATGGGCAGCGTCGATCTGGCCGACCTGCGCGCCAAGTGCGAGTTGCATCGCGAGCGGCTGGCCGCGGTGATGGTCACCTATCCCTCCACCTACGGCGTGTTCGAGCCGCGGATCAAGGAGCTGTGCGCGACGGTTCATCAGTTCGGCGGACGCGTCTACGTCGACGGTGCCAACATGAACGCGCTGGTCGGCATCGCCGCGCCGGGCGAGTTCGGTGGCGACGTCAGCCACTTGAACCTGCACAAGACCTTCTGCATCCCCCACGGCGGCGGCGGCCCCGGCGTGGGCCCGGTGTGCGTGGTCGAGGATCTGTTGCCCTTCCTGCCGGCCCTGCCCGGCAGCGGCAGCACAGATGCGCCGGTCGGCCCGGTATCGGCCGCGCCGCTGGGCAATGCCGCGGTGCTGCCGATCAGCTGGATGTACATCCGCATGATGGGCGCCGAGGGCCTGCGCGAGGCCACCGAAATCGCGATCCTCAGCGCCAACTACATCGCGGCGCGGCTGGCGCCGCACTACGACATCCACTTCAGCGGCTGCATCGACGGCATCGCCGGCGGCGGTGTCGCGCACGAGTGCATCCTCGACATCCGCCCGCTGGCCAAGAGCAGCGGCATCGGTGCCGAGGACGTGGCCAAGCGCCTGATCGACTACGGCTTCCACGCGCCGACGCTGAGCTTCCCGGTGGCCGGCACGCTGATGGTCGAGCCGACCGAGAGCGAGCCCTTGAGCGAGCTCGACCGCTTCTGCGACGCGATGATCGCCATCCGCGAGGAGATCGCGAAGGTCGAGCGCGGCGAGTGGCCGCGCGACGACAACCCGTTGAAGAACGCACCGCACACCGCGGCGGCGCTGCTCGAGGCCGACTGGCCGCACGCCTACAGCCGCAAGCAGGCCGCCTATCCGGTGCCGGGGCTCGAGCGCCAGAAGTACTGGAGCCCGGTGGGCCGCGTCGACAATGTCTGGGGCGACCGCAACCTGATGTGCAGCTGCCCGCCGCTGTCGGACTATTCCGCCTGAGTCGTCGCCGCAACGGGAGACTCCCATCGACCCGCGCGAAACGCCACCGGCCCGCAGCCGTCAGGCCGCGTACGCGCTGGCCCAGGCGTCGCTGGTTGCGGCGCTGCTGGGCGGTTGTGGCGGCGGTGGCAACGGTGCGGCCGAACCGTCAGTGCAGGGCACGGCACAGGTCACCGTGCTGGGCGCGTCGCTCGCCTCGCCCTGGGGCATGGCCTTCCTGCCCGACGGGCGCATGCTGGTGACGCAGCGCGGCGGCAGCCTGGTCGTCGTGCGCGCCGACGGCAGCGGCATCGACCTCGCCGTGAGCGGCGTGCCGGCCGTCAACCCCGGCGGCCAGGGCGGTCTGCTCGACGTCGCGCTCGACCCTGATTTCGCCACCACACCCTGGGTCTACCTCAGCTACTCGGAAGACGGGCCGGGCGGCAGCGGCACCGCCGTGGCGCGTGGCCGGCTGGTCGGCGGCAACCTGCAGGACGTGGCGGTGATCTGGCGGCAGCAGCCCAAGGTGGTCAGCGGCGTCGCACTACGGCTCGCGCATCGTCTTCCGGCCCGACAAGACCTTGTACATCACCGCCGGCGAACGCGGCCTGGACGACCCGTCCGCACCCGGCACCGCCCATGCGCAGAACCCTGCCACCACGCTCGGCAAGGTGCTGCGCATCCATCGCGACGGCAGCATCCCCGCCGACAACCCCGACTTCGGCTCACCCGTCGCGCTGCCCGGCCTGTGGAGCCGGGGCCACCGCAATCCCCAGGGGGCGGCGCTGCGGCCCGGCACGAGCGAACTGTGGCTGACCGAGCATGGCCCGCAAGGCGGCGACGAGCTCAATCGTGTGCGCCGCGGCGGCAACTTCGGCTGGCCCTTGCGCAGCTATGGTTGCCCCTATGGCTCGCCGGTCGGCGACACCTGCCGCGTGGGCGGCGGCACACATGCGCCGGACTACGACGAGCCCATCAGCTATTGGGTGCCGACCTCGATCGCCCCGGCCGGGTTGGCCTTCTACAGCGGCGATCGCTTCCCCGAATGGCGCGGACATGCCTTTGTCGCTGCCCTGGGCGCCAGGACGCTGTGGCGCATCGAGCTCGACGCCGCCCTCAACGTGCTCGCGCGAGAGGAGGTGGCGATCGTCAAAGCGCTGGGCCTGCGCATCCGCGACGTACGCCAGGGCCCCGACGGCTGGCTCTATCTGTTGACCGACGAGGGACGCTTGCTGCGCATCGATCGCAAGCCCTGAACCACGCCGCATCGGGACGGCCCGGCGCGACAATGCGATCGGGCGCACGACCCCGCCCACAGCCCAAGGGGCCCACGACATGGCCGTCTCCGTCTTCGACCTGTTCAAGATCGGCATCGGCCCGAGCAGCAGCCACACCGTCGGCCCGATGCGTGCGGCGCGGCTGTTCGTGCTGCGCCTGCAGCATGATGAAGTGCTGCCGCGTTGCGCGCGGCTGCAATGCGACCTGTACGGTTCGCTCGGCACCACCGGCAAGGGTCACGGCAGCGACAAGGCCGTGCTGCTGGGCTGGGCCGGGCACGAGCCCGACACGGTGGACGTGCAGGCCATCCCGGCGCTGCTGAAGACCCTCCGCGAAGGCGGCAGGCTGCCGTTGCCGAACGGCCATGCGGTGGCCTTCAGCGAACGCAGCGACCTGCTCTTCCACCGCCGCGAATCGCTGCCGCTGCATGCCAACGGCATGCGCTTCAGCGCCTTCGACGGCAGCGGCGCCGTGATCGCCGCCCGCGTGTACTACTCGGTGGGTGGCGGCTTCGTCGTCAGCGACGAGGTCGCCGCCGACGGCAGCAAGCTGAAGGTGGTGGCCCCCGACACCACGCTGTTGCCGCTGCCCTTCCACAGCGGCGATGAGCTGCTGCGGATCACGCAGCGCGAAGGCTGCAGCATCGCGAGGGTGATGCGCATCAACGAAAGGCACTGGCGCAGCGATGCCGACATCGACGCCGGCCTGCTGAAGATCTGGGGTGTGATGCAGGACTGCGTGCAACGCGGCTGCCGCACCGAGGGCACCCTGCCCGGCGGCTTCAAGGTCAAGCGCCGTGCGCCGAAGCTGTACCACGACCTGACCAGCCACCCCGAGGCCGCACTGCGCGACCCGCTGCAGGTGCTGGACTGGGTGAACCTGTATGCACTGGCGGTCAACGAGGAAAACGCCGCCGGCGGCCGCGTCGTCACCGCGCCGACCAACGGCGCGGCCGGCATCATCCCGGCGGTGCTGCACTACTACGCGAAGTTCGTCCACGGTGCCACCGACGCCGGCGTCATCGAGTTCCTGCTCAGCGCCGCAGCCATCGGCTTGCTCTACAAGGAGAACGCCAGCCTGTCCGGCGCCGAAGTCGGTTGCCAGGGCGAGGTGGGCGTGGCCTGCAGCATGGCCGCCGGCGCGCTGGCCGCGGTGATGGGCGGCACGCCGGCGCAGGTGGAGAACGCCGCCGAGATCGGCATGGAGCACCACCTGGGCCTGACCTGCGACCCGGTGGGCGGCCTCGTGCAGATCCCGTGCATCGAGCGCAACGCCATCGCGTCGGTCAAGGCCATCAACGCCGCGCGCATGGCGCTGCACGGCGACGGCACGCATTTCGTCAGCCTGGACAAGGTCATCAAGACGATGCGCGAGACCGGCGCCGACATGATGAGCAAGTACAAGGAAACGGCCCGCGGCGGGCTGGCGGTGAACATCGTCGAGTGCTGAGCGCGCGCCCCTACCCGGCTGCGTTCATTCACACAGGACTGATGGGCCGCTTGCGGCGCCGAGCAGTCGAGCTGCTGTCCGCCTACTGGACTGCAGATTCGCGCAGCAGCGCTTCGACCCCGGCCACTACCTCGGCGCGGCGGCCCAGCAACAGGTGCCCGCCGGAATCGAAACCCAGGAAGCTTGCGCCCGGGATGTGCGAGCAGCTGTAACGCGCCGACTCGTAGGTGCCGAAGCCGTCGTCGCGCGCGCTGATGCACAGCGTGGGCGCGCGGATCGATTCCAGCGCCACGCGCGCCGCGCCGGTGCTCAGGCGCGAATCGTTGCGCAGGCCGTGCCGGCGGCGGCTCACCGGCTGGATCTGCGCGAGCATCGCATCGGCGCGGCGCTGCTCGTCGGGCCCGGACGCGGCATAGGCTTCGGGCGGCGTGGCCAGCACCAGACGGCGCGCCGACTGCGGGGCGAGCGTCGCCAGCAGCCAGAACGGCAGGTCTGCGCTGACCGCCGTGTCCAGCAGCCGCAACGCCCAGCCGGGCATCGGTACCGCCGCATCGGGGCGGTAGACCGCCGGCACCACCAGCACCAGCGCACGCGTGCGCGACGGGTGGCGCACGGCGAAATGCAACGCCGACACCGCACCGGCCGACACGCCCATCACCGCGGCGTCGGCCACGCCCAGCGCATCGAGCAGGCAGGCCAGGTGATCGGCCTGGCGCTCGCCCGAGGGGTCGGCGGGCATGGGACTGCGCAGGTAGCCGAAGCGCGACGGCGCGATGATGCGCACACCGCGCGGCACCAGCGTTTCGCCCAGCGCCAGGGCCTGGTCGAAACCGCCGCCGCTGCCGTGGATCAGCAGCAGTGGCGGGCCATCGGCCGGGCCCGACTCGGCCAGTTCGATGGCGCCACAGGCGCTTGGCAGCAGGCGGCTGCCGCTCCGCACCCGCTGCTGCTGTGCCTGCAGTTCGCGCCGGTATTCCAGGGCGATGGCGCCAGCCGCGACGAGCAGCGCCGCGAGCAGCGCGCCGGCCGCGAGCCCCTTCCAGGACAAGGCGCCACTCAGCCCTGGGGCACGACCAGGATCTTGCCGTCGCGCTCACCGGCTGCCGCGGCGGCGACGGCGTCCTTGATCTGCGGCAGGTCATAGCTGGCCTGGATGCGGGTCTTCAGCCGGCCGCTGGCGACCAGCTTGCCGATCTCGCCGAACATCGCCATCTGCTGCTGCGGCGTTGCGCGGCGGAACCACAGCGCGAGCCAGAAGCCGCGCAGCGTGAGGTCGCGGAAGACGAAGGAACGCGCCGAGACCACGCAGTCCTCGCCGCTCATCAGCCCGTAGTTCACCAGCGTGCCGCCCTCGCCCAGGCAGGCCGCGAGCCGGTTGGTGGCCTGGCCGCCGATGGCATCGATGCCCAGGCGGATCTTCGCCTGGCCGGTGGCCTCGGCCACACGCTGCTCGAGATCGGGTCCGTCGAGCAGCACCACGTCGCCGCCGGCCGTGCGCACCGCAGCCGCAGCCGATTCGCGGCGCACCACGTTCACCGTCTTCAGCCCGCGCAGCCGGGCCAGCTGCACCAGGTATTCGCCGACGCCGGAGTTGGCGGCGTTCTGCATCACCCATTCGCCGGGCTGCAGCTCGACGAACTCGCTGAGCATCAACGATGCGGTCGGCGGATTCACCGTCATCATCGACAGCTGCAGCGGGTCGGCGTCATTGGGCAGCGGCATCAGCCTGCCCGCCTTGGCCACCACGTGCGTGGCCCAGGTGCCCGCGCCCACCGGCAGCAGCACGGTCTGCCCGACAGCCGGCGCGCTGACGCCCGGGCCGTGCGCGACCACCTTGCCCACCCCTTCGTTGCCGCCGATCGCCGGCAGCGGCGGCAGCGAACCGTACTCGCCGGTCAGCGTCAGCACGTCCGACGGGTTGATCGGCGCGGCCAGCACCTGCAGCAGCACCTGGCCTTCGGCCAGCACCGGGTCGGGGAAGTCGACACATTCGATCGAGGCCTGCGGCACCGGGCCGCGTTCGGTGTATTGCGCCTTCTTCATGTCTGGGTCTCCGGTTTGTACCAACGGGGAAAGAACTTCGCGACCTGCGGGCTGGACGACTTCAGCGCATGGCAGCCGTCGATGCTGAACGGTTTTTCTTCCGGGTTCTGCGTCATCAGTTCCCACATCGCCTGCAGCGCCGCGCTGCCCATCACGCCGGCCAGCTCGTTCATGTGCGTGCAGCCCGCCGTGCGGCCGAACAGGCGGCGAATCGCGTCGCGGTAACCGCGGGCGACGCGCACGCCCACCAGCTGACTGTAGTCGGGCGCGATCGTGCCGCAGGCTTCGCCATAAGGCCCGGCGTCGGTGGCGGCCTGCACCGCGACGATGGTGGCCGTGCGGTCCAGCGTCAGGCGCAGGCGCATCGAGTGCATCGGCTGGCCCGGCGGCAGCATGCCGCCGGCACAGGGCACGGGCTGGTTCCAGGCATCGGTGAGGTGGCCTTCGATGTCCCACAGCCCGTCGCTGCGTGCAAAGGCGTTGATGGTGATCGAGCGCTGGTGCGATGGCTCGCGTGCACAGTCGGGTGGCGGCAGGGGCATGGATCGGCAAAGGGAAGGTGAAAGACAGTGCAAGATACACCGTCCCCAGGATCAGCGCCGCCGCACCATGCCCGCACCGCAAGACATCGAACGCATCGGACCCTATGTCTACCGCCGTTTCCAGCCGGCGCCGCTGCCGGCGATGCAGCACGCCCGCGTGGCCATCGTCGGCGGCGGGCCGGTGGGCCTGGCCACCGCGCTGGGCCTGGCGCGCAAGGGGGTGGCCAGCATCGTCGTCGAGGCCGACGATACGGTCTGCGTGGGCAGCCGCGCGGCCTGCATCTCGCGCCGCAGCCTGGAGATCTGCGGCCGCCTGGGCGCGCTGCCCGAGATGATGCAGCGCGGCCTGCCCTGGTCGGGCGGACGCAGCTTCTGGCAGGACACCGAGGTGTTTCGCTTCTCGATGCCGCTGTACGAAGGCCAGCGCCTGCCGCCGATGATCAACCTGCAGCAGTACTACATCGAGGATGCGCTGCTCGGCGCCGCGGCCCGCGCCAATGCCCAGACGCCGGGCCTGATCGACATGCGCTGGGCCACCGCGGTGGACGCCATCGAGCCGCATGCCGGCGGCGTCAGCCTGAGCCTGGCCAACGCACTCGGCCGCGGCAGCCTGCAGGCCGACTGGGTGGTGGCCTGCGACGGCGGCTCGAGCTTCGTGCGCAACGCGCTGGGCCTGGCGCTGCAAGGCACGGCCTACACCGGCCGCTACGTCATCGTCGACATCCTGCTGCCCAGCACGCACCCGACCGAACGCCGCGCCTGGTTCGACCCGCCCTGGCACCGCGGCGCCACGGTGCTGATGCACCGCCAGCCCGACGACCTGTGGCGCATCGACTGGCAGCTGCGCCACGGCGACAGCACCGAGCAGGCGCTGCAACCGCAGAACGTGCGCGCCTTCGTGCAGCGCCACCTCGATGCCATCGGCGAAGGCCACCTGCCCTGGCAGCCGGCCTGGAGCTCGATCTACCGCGCCGGCGCGATGACGCTGCAGCGCTACCGCCACGGCCGCGTGCTCTTCGCCGGCAACGCCGCGCATGCGCTGCCGATCTTCGGCGTGCGCGGGCTGAACTCCGGCCTGGACGATGCCGACAACCTGGCCTGGAAGCTGGCCACCGTGGTGCAAGGCGGGCCCGAGGCGCTGCTCGACAGCTACAGCGCCGAACGCGTGCAGGCCTTTCACGTCAATGCCGAAAGCGCGCGGCGCAGCACCGAGTTCATGTCGCCACCGTCGCGCGGCTTCGATGTGCTGCGCGAGGCGGTGCTGTCGCTGGCCGCCGAGCATCGCGACATCGCCGAGTTGATCAACCCGCGGCAGACCGCTGCCGTGGCTTACACCGCATCGTCGCTGTCCACGCCGGATGCCGATGCCTGGCAAGGCGGCCCGGCCCCCGGCGAAGTGCTGCCCGAGGTGCCGGTGGCCGGGCCCGTAGGTCACGTCACCGAGGTGGTGGGTCCTGGCTTCGTGCTGCTGCACTTCGGCGCGCCACCGGCCTCGGCTACGGCCGAGGGCCTGCGCGTGATGCCGGTGCTGGCTGCAGCCCATGCCCGTTGGCCGCAGGCGCTGGTGGATGGCGACGGCCGTCTGGCGCGTGAGTTCGATGCCATCGAAGGCAGCGCCTACCTGCTGCGGCCTGACGGCCATGTCGCGGCGCGCTGGAAGCAGTGCAGCGCCGCCGCGCTGCAGACCGCGCTGCGTCGAGCGCGGGGGTTGGAAGGTGCGGCCCTCGACGCACCGGCCCCGCCGGGCACCGGCAGCGCCCGCGACCGGCTCTACACCCGGTTGGCGCAGGGCGTCAGCGAGGCCGGCGCGTCGCGCGAGACGCTGTTCCTGGCGCGGCTGGCGCTGCTATTGTGTGAACGGCTGGGCGACGAGTCTGTCGGCCGGCGCCGCCATCGACGCCGCGCTGAAGAACCTGCCCGAACCCTCGCTGTCCGCAGCCAACGCCACCTACTGAACGCGAGACCGACAAGGAGACAAGACTTGAGCACACGCCGCACCTTCCTGGCCGCCACCGCCGGCACCCCCTTGCTTTCGCACTGGAACGCGGGAGCGCAGGCCAACACCCTGCGCTGGGTGGTGCCCTACCCGCCCGGCGGCGGCACCGACGTGCTGGCACGCACGCTGGCCGAAACGATGCGCAGCACGCTGGGCATGAGCATCGTGGTCGAGAACAAGCCCGGCGCCTCCACCAACATCGCCGCGCAGGACGTGGCCCGCGCCGCGCCCGACGGCCGCACCGTGCTGCAGGCCGACAACGCGCTGATGGCTTTCAACGAGCACCTGTTCAAGAAGCTGCCGGTGGACCCGGACAAGGACTTCAGCTACCTCGGCGGCATCGGCAAGTTCCCGCTGGCGCTGGTGGTGCACCCGGACTTCCCGGCGAAGAGCTTCAAGGAGTTCATGGCGTACGTGCGCGCCCACCCGGGCCAGGTGAACTACGCGTCGCCGGGCAACGGCTCGCCGCACCACCTGGCGATGGAGATGTTCAAGCACCGCACCCAGACCTTCCTGGTGCACATCCCCTACCGCGGCGCGGCGCCGGCGATGCAGGACGTGATGGCCGGCCAGGTGCCGGTGATGTTCCTGGACCTGGCCTCGGGCCTGCCGACCATGCAAAGCGGCAAGGTGCGCGTGCTGGCCTACGGCGGCAGCGCGCGCACGCCGCTGCTGCCGGGCACGCCCACGCTGATCGAGGAGAACGTGCGCGACGTCGAGGTCTTCGCCTTCCAGGGCCTGCTCGGCCCCGCCGGCACGCCGCCGGCCACCGTGCAGCGGCTGAACGGCGAGTTGAACAAGGCGCTGGCCAACACCACGGTACTCAAGCGCTTCCTCGACTTCGGCATGGAGCCGATGCCGGGCACGCCGGAGCAGTTCCGCGCCTTCGCGCGAAATGAGGCCAAGCGCTGGGGGCCGATCATCCGCGACAACGGAATGACGCTGGATTGAATCGCGGCAAGCGGTTCAGGCCAGCATCTCCACAGCACCTGCAAGCACCACAGCCCCTTCGACCATGGCCGAAAAACCCGGCAGCCGCATCGCCATCGACCGCCTGAAACGCGTACTGGGCCGCCCCGGGCAGGAGGAGTCGCTGTCCCCGGCCACGAAGACGGCGCTCTTCTTCGCCGTCGTCTTCCTGCTGGTCGCCCTGGTGGCCTGGCTGGACCCGCGACCCAGCCTGCGTCACGTCAGGATCAGCATGCTGTCCGGCAGCCCGACCGGCCAGTACCACGCCCTGGTCGATGGCTTCGCTGGCGAGGTGTCGCGCCGCAACGGGCGACTGATCAACGTGCCGACGGCCGGATCCGCGGAGAACATCCAGCGCCTCATCACCGCGCGCACGACCTGTGACCAGCAGTTGGCGCTGGTGCAGGATGGCATGGTCTACCCCGAAGGCCACGGGCTGGAACTGATCGGGCGCCTGCCGGTGGCGGAATCGCTGGTTCTGCTGGGCCGCGACCTCGATCGCTTTCGGGCGCCTGCCGACCTGAAGGGCATACGCCTTGGCATCGGTCCGATGGGCAGCGGTACCGAACAGCTGATGCGGCGCGTGCTGGCCGAGCTGTCCGGCCTCGACATCGTCGTCTCGACCCCGTCGATCGACGTGCAGCTCGCCATGCTCGAGCGTGGCGACCTCGACCTCGGCGCGATGGTCATCTCGGACAAAGCCAAGTTGCTCGCAGACGCAGTGGTACGCCGCCATCTGGACATCCTGGCGATGCCCAATGCGGAGTCGCTGACGCGCCGCTTGCCGTTTGCCCGCGTCGGCGTGATCGAGGCCGGACAGCTCGACTACGTGCACCAGCTGCCGCGGGTGGCCAAGCCGGTGCTGCAGATCGACACGCTGGTCGTCAGCAACGGTTGTGCATCCGATGGGGCCATTCAGGGCCTGATGGCCGCGCAGGCCGAGCTGTCGCCGAACTTCGTGCGCCACAACAAGGGCCAGCCCAACCTGACCGGACTGCCGATGGCCGGCGTGGCGCAGAACTTCTTCAAGGACGAAGGTCCGGACCTGCTGGGTACCTATGCACCGTGGGCAGTGGACATCCTGCCGCTGCCCACCTGGATCCAGATCGGTGTGGCCATCTCGGTGTTGTTCAGTGCCATGAAGATGGGTCATCGATTTCGCCTGTGGCGCATCGATGCCAACCGGGTCCGGCTGGAGAGCCAGATTGCCGAACTCTTCGGCGAAGGCACGACGGTCCACGCGATTGCCGAGAAGCCGGCTGATCCGCGGCATGCGACGCCGCAGGCGCGAGCCAGCATCGACCAGCTGCTGGCACGCCTGGGCGCGCTGCGCGACCGTTGTCGTCGGCACTCCCTGTCGGTGCTCGTCCCCATGGGCGAGGAGATGTCCTACCGCTATCAGGAAACGCTGATCTCCGACCTGCTCGACGCAACGCGGCTGTATCGAGACCGGTTGCCGAGCGAGTGACTTCCGGCACCCGCTGGCAGCGCACTCAGCATGGGCTGCGTGCGCCGAGCCATGTTAGGGCCGGCTGTGCACGGCGCCACATCCGCCAGCCCCAGAACGGGCGCCCCGACCAGCGAACCACGCGCCGCGGCCGCAGCAGCAGCAGCAGCAGCACCAACATAGAACGCGACCAGCAGCACCAGCCCCAAGGCAAGGGCCACCAACGAAGCAGCCGCGATCAGCAAGGGGTCGAAAAGGCGCAGCTTCTGCTGATCGAGCTCATTGAGCACCAGCTGCAGCCGCACGTGCGCGAGCTCCAGCAGCGTCGCCAGCAGACGCCTGAGCGACACCATCAGTCCCTGTCGGCGCAACGGCTCATCCATCAGTCGGCTCCCAGGGGCCGGAGCTTGACCGCGGGCGCGAACCGCCCACCGCCTCGTCCGGCAGTCATCGTCGCGCGCATGGCGGCGCGGCGTCAGCGGCGCGAAATCAGCATGCCCAGCAGCAGGCCGATGCCGGCGGCGATGCCGACCGATTGCCACGGATGGCCGAGCACGTATTCGTCGGTCTTGTGGCCTGCGGCCTTGGCTTTGTCGATCGACCAGTGCTGCAGGTCGTGCAGGCTGTCCTTGGCCTTGGCCAAGCGCACGCGGGCACGCTCGCGCAGCGCCGTGGCACCTTCTCCCGCCTGATTCGCGCTCAACTTCAGCAGATCCTCGGTGTCCTGGATCACCGCGTTGAGATCGCTCATCAATTCGCTCTTCGCGCCAGCAGTCAGTTCGCTCATGGTTATCCTCCCAAATTGGTCAATGCAGCATAGCGGACAACTCGTTGGCTGCCGCATGCCACCACCACGCTCGTTTGCCCGGCTGAAGAGGCAAGTAGATGCAGCGCAGCCTTGCGGCGGCTATGGCCCGAGCTCCTGCGTCAGTGTGAGCAGGATGTCGGCATACCACGCGCAGTTCAGGCCCAGCGATTCGTCGCGCACCAGATCACGGTGGCCGACGTCCAGTCGCACCGAGTGCACGCCCAGCAGCCGCCAGGGCAGTGCCCACGTGGCCTGGCCGTCGCCGGCGCGGTGCATCACCACCGGGGCACCGCTGGTGCCGCGGTGCGTGCGCGCATCGGTGAGGAAGTAGCCCTCGCCCCCGAAGCGCATGCCATAGCAGGACGCCATCGCCGCATGCCGCACCACCGGCAGGTGATGCAAGGTGTCACGCCGCCAAAGCGCGCGACCTGCAGCCCGACGACGATGGCCAGCAGCGAGGACAGCAGCACCAGGCTGAAGATGTAGGCGCCGTCGCCGATGCGCAGCAACTTGCGCGGCAGCAGCGGCGCACCGGCCGAGGCCGCCAGCACCAGCAGGCCGAGTTCCACGCCCGGCGCCAGGTCCAGCATGCCGACCAGCATCAGGCCGCCAGTGGCACCACCACGTACATCGCCAGCACCGAGCGCAGCAGCAGCCCCGGCCGGCGCGGCAGGAACAGCCGCGTCGTCTGCGGTCGAGTCCAGCCGATGGCAAAGATGATCAGCGCCGACGGCGGCCTTCAGCAGCAGCAGGAGAATTGCAGTCATGGTGCAGGCCTTGCCGATCAAGATTGCGGCGTGACCCAGATCGGCGAGGTCCAGGCGCGTTCCTGCAGCGTCGCCGGCACGTCCTTCAGCAGCGGCAGGTTGTTGCGCACCGCGTCGTAGGTGGTGAAGCGCGGCGTCGGAATCTCGAGCACGCGCACGTAGTAGATCGCGTGCTGCTTCGGGTCGAACGCGGGATCGGTCCAGCTCCCCATCAGCTCGGGGCTCCCGATCGCGTTCGTGTAGGTGGCCTTCTGCAGGTCCACGGTGTTGCCCACCGCGGGCAGCTTGCCGTTCTTCGCGGGCTTGCGCTCGCCGCTCCAGACCACGTCGATCACCTTGTCCTGCGGCTCGCCCTTCGCGTTCACCCAGCCCTTGACGATCTGGATGCGGTCGAGGTTGGCGCCGGCGGGATCCTTCGATGCCCAGACGGTGAAGGTCGGCGACTTGGCGGCGCCACTGACCGTGCCACCCATCGGCACGCCGCTCTTGTAGCCCTGCTCCACCAGTGCGCGCGGGTCCGCGGGCTGGCCGGGCAGATCGGCCCCGGCGAAGAAGCGCACCTTGATGCGCGTGCCCGAGGTCACGAAGCTCTCGCGCGCGGCCATGGCATCCCAGATGGCCGCACGGGTGTTCTTCGTGGCCCAGACCCCCGAAATCGACCCCGGGTTCGATTCCTTGGCCTTGATCCAGCCATCGATCTCGCCTTCGCGGCGATCCTTCAGCGTGCCGTCCGCCGGACCGTGGCTGCCGATGTAGTTGTCCTCGACGACATCCGCGGGCGCGCCGTTGTGGTTGTCGGTGCCGCCGATGAAGCCGAGCTGATAGGGGTTGGCGCCGAGCTTGGCCTGGTAGTCCAGCCCCTTGGTGACCGCCCAGCGCACGAAGTTCTCCTTCTTGAACGTGCGCCCGCTGAAGGTGGCCACGCTGTCGCCGTTCTCGAAGTCCGCAAACTCGTCGGCGGGCCAGAACTTGCGGTGGACTTCGGAGTTGCCCTTGATCTGCATCATCTCGATCAGCCGCTCGAAGTGGCTGCGCAGCTTCGCGTACTCCGCCGTCAGGGGTTTGCCGGCGTTGTCCACGGGCTCGAACATGTAGCCCTTGCTGCCGTTGGAGTTGTGCGGAATCGCCAGCAGCTTCGAGCCCTGCTTCTCCTGCTCGGCCATCCAGGCCCAGAGCTTCTCCTCGTCGTTGGTGTCGAGCGCCGAGAGCGGCATGTCCGGCACGGTCAGGTCGCGGAAGATGACGTTGCGGTGCATGTTGCCGGCGTTGTTCGACGCCGTCCACTCGAAACCGGCCAGCGTCGTGAACTTGCCGGGCTGGTAGTTGTCGCGCACGGCCTTCAGCTGGACGTCCTTCCACGCGCTCCTGGTCGTTTCCGGCCCCGCGTAGAACGGCGGGTGCCCGGGGTTCGCGCCGCGCATGTTGTTGATGACGTACTTCAGGAACCACGCCCGCTGCTCGTCCACGCTCTTCAGCCCGCGCAGCTCTTCGAGCATCGGGTTGTCGCCGCCCTTGGCGCCCGGCACCTGCGTGGAGTACATCTCGCCGATGAACTCGGCGTGGTCGGAGACCGCGGTCCAGTCCAGCGGCTTCTTGATGTTGTGCGTCTGCCCCTGGATGGTGACGTCCTTGCCCTGCGCGAACTTGTAGGCATCGTCCGGCGTGAGGCGCGCCCCGCCGATGAAGGCATCCAGCGAGTACGACGTGTGCACGTGCGTCTCGCCGAAGTAGGCCTCCTTCAACGGGTTGTCCGGCACGGCCGCCTCGAGCTGCTCGACGGTCTGCGCGGCAGGAACGGCGCGACCGCCACTGCCGCCGACGCAGCGGCGGCTGCCGCCGCCTTGGCCTTGTCATCCGCCGCACGATCCGAGCATGCGCTGCCCAGCAGCACCACCGCACCCGCGAACACGAGCGCCGTGGTCGCCCGGTTTGCTTCTTCATCGTTGTCGCGTGTTCCATCACTCTTCCTCTCCTGACAGGTGGGTGCCGCAGGCTCTCAGCCGGGTCGGCGGATGACAGCCGGTATAGACCTTGCCGTCGATCTCCAATCGAGCCTCGTTGCCCTGGTTCCAGAAGAGCGTGTGCCCCTCCTGGTACCGGGCTCCCGAGGCCGCGGGGACCTGCGGCAAGACGAGCGTTCGATCGGGCAGGACGAGTTCGACCTGGCCCGGATTCATCCGCACGTGGAATTCGCCTTCGTCGCAAACAAAGACCAAGACTTGCGAGGGCGCCGGCGCTGCGCCCGGGTCTGCTGCGACCGCGCTGCGGATGGCTTCGACCTGGACGTCGACCGAACTGGGATGTCCGCCGGTGATCACCGGGTAGGCCTGGGTCGAGGTCCAGCGCAGGGCGCCTTGCGGGTCGAGGATGCGGGCCCGCACCGCATAGCGATGCCTGGGATCGATACGGCCGGGCTCGACTTCGATCGCGAAGCCGATGGGCACCTGGTTGCGTTCGATCGTGATCCTGGCCTCCCCGAGCATCGTCGCGATGGCGTCCGCCTTGCTCGTGTCCTCGAGCGTCACGATCACCAACGAGCCCGGCGCCAGGGCGATCCGCTCGCGGTAGCTGACCGTGCCGCTGACTCGCGTCGACTCGCCCGCGCCTGGGGTGGTCGGGCCGGACTTGTCGAGCGCATCCTTCGGCATGGGCGCGAGGCGCAGCAGGGCTCGCCGTTCGCGCCGCGCAGGTGAAGCAGTCCGTTTGCATCCACCGCGTAGCCGCGCACGGCCTCCATCGCCTGAGGAACTTCTGCTCCTGGTCCATCAAGCGCCGGCACGCAGGCGCGTTTCGTCGTGGCAAGCTGGCCGAACCTGAGCGCCTCGCCTTCGAGAGTCGCCACACCGGTGTAGCGATTGCAGCCGGTGCTGCCCGAGACGCGCCCCGGGGCGTCGAAGCTGATCGTCGTTTGCGCACGGTCGATCACGCCGCGACCGGCGATGTCTTCGACCCGCCACGCCGTCCCGTCGATGCCGGTGCCCGCGCCTTGTGCACTTGCACTAGCCATCGGCAACCCCAGCGCAGCAGCGGCGATCGAGGCGGCAAGGGCGGGCAGGATCCAGGTGCACTCGAATCCCCATCGATTTCTCATGAGTCACTGCGACGGCATCAACCCGGCGTGTACCAGACCGGCGAGGTCCAGGCGCGCTCCTGGTGTTTCATGGGCACCTCCGGCGGCATCTTGATGCCGAAGCGATAGGCGTCGTAGGCCGTCCAGCGCGGCGTCGGGATCTCGATCACGCGGGCGTAGTAGTAGGCGCGCAGCGCGGGGTCGAAGGCCGGGTCCTTCCACACGCCGACCAGTTCGCCCGCACCGATGGTGTTGGTCCAGGTGGCGTGCGCCACGTCCACCGTGTCGCCCACCGGCGGCAGCTTGCCGTCCTTGCCCGGCTTGCGGGTCTTGGCGTCGCTCCAGGCCACGTTGTAGATCTTCTCCTGCGGCTGGCCGGCCTTGTCGATCCAGCCCTTGACGATCTGGATGCGGTCGAGGTTGCCGCCCTGCGCGTCCTTCATCGCCGCGACCAGGAAGGTCGGTGCCTTGCCCGGCGCCGGCACCTTGGGCAGGTCGGCGCCCATCGGCACGCCCTTGGCGTAGCC
Organism: uncultured Pseudomonadota bacterium; assembly: GCA_963818005.1. Classification (GTDB taxonomy): domain Bacteria; phylum Pseudomonadota; class Gammaproteobacteria; order Burkholderiales; family Burkholderiaceae_C; genus Rubrivivax. The sequence goes on along the minus strand of CAWFQP010000035.1, from coordinate 5,288 downwards.
GGTCTCGGCGACGTAGCGCGAGCGCGCGTCGTCGGCGCTGAAGTCCCAGCCGGCGAACAGGCGCACCGTCATGCGCGTGCCCGAGGTGGCGTAGACCTCCTTGCGCTTCATCGCGTCCCACAGCGCCTCGCGCGTGTTCTCGGTGGCCCACACCGCGGCGTAGCCGGCGGCCGTGTAGTGCCAGGTGTAGCGGGTCTTGCCGAAGCCCTGCTTCGAGACATGCTCCCAGCGGATCGGGCTCGGCTCCTGGTTGACATGCTTGCCGTAGAAGTTGTCTTCCTCGATCGAGGTCAGCGAGTTGTGCACGTCGGTGCCGCCGATGAAGCCGAACTTGAACGGGTTCACGCCGAGCTTCTGCTCGTGCATCATGCCCTGCAGCAGGCCGGAGCGCAGGTAGTTGGTCGGCATCATCTCCCTGGACAGCGGCTTGCCTTCCAGCGTCAGGTTGCCGTACTCCCAGCCGGCGACGCCGAAGTTGGCGAACTCGTCGTTCGGCGACAGCAGCGGGTGCGTCTCGCTGTTGCCCTTGGTCTGCATCATTTCCTGCAGCACCTCGAAGCGTGCGCGGCGCTCGGCGTAGTCCTTGCGTCAGCGGCTTGCCGGCGAAGTCGACCGGCTCGAACATGCGGCCGTTCGACAGGTTGGCGTTGTGCGGAATCGCCAGCATCTTGCCGCCGGTCTTCTGCTTCGTACTTGGCCATCCACTCCCAGAGCTTTTCCGGGTCCTCGCTCTGCCAGGCCGAGAACGGCATGATCTGGTCGGCCTTGTCCTTGTTGTCGCGGAACAGGATGTTGCGGTGCAGGTTGTTGCCGCCCGGCACCGAGGTCCATTCGTAGCCGATCATCGCGGTGAAGCGGCCGGGCTCGTTGAACTTCTCGGCCGTGGCGGTGTACTGCTGCCACACCGACTTCATGATCGGGCCGACGATCTTCGGGTCCTTGACCGGCGGCGGCAGCGTGCCCTGCGCCTGGCGCGGAGATCACGTCGTTGGCGGCGTCCGCCGCTGCCTTGCCGCCTTCCTTCATCGCCTTGTTCCAGCCGGCCAGCGATCGGGTCCGACATGAATGCCGGATTGCCTTCATAGACCTGGAACATCAGCGCCCAGGCCCTCGGCGTGGTCGGAGACCACCAGGAAGTCCAGCGGGCGCGACAGCTTCGCCGGCACGCCGGTGGAGGAGACCACCTCTTCGCCGCGCGCGAAGCGGTACGCCTGCTCCGGGCGTCAGGCGGTCGCCGGCCATGAAGGCGTCGCCGGAGTTGGCGGTGTGGTGGTGCGTGTCGCCGAAGAACACCCGCGTCGGGAACTTGCGCCCGGCGTAGGGCGAGTACTTCTTCTTCACCTCGACCTGGGCCGGCGGTCTCGGGCTTGCGCGCGTGGTCCTCGCCGTCGTAGTGATCGACCGCGCCCTTGACCACGACATCGTCGCTGGCCGCGGCGGTGCGGCTCTGCGCCATCGCGCTGTGCGCGCAGGCCAGAGCCAGCGTCAGCGCCGCGAAGGCCACCGGCGTGGCCGGCGTCGGCGAAAGTTTGCGTCCTGCGATCTTCATGATGTTTCCCTTCGTTGACTGACATTCATGCCGCGCGCAGCGACCAACCCAACAGCAGCAGGCCGGCCGCGGCCACCCAGCTGCCCGCCACACGCACCGCGATGCGCGCCCAGGGCGCGCGTTGCGCCACGGCCAGCGCCGCGGCCAGCGCCACGACGACGAACAACGCCGAGACGATGCCGGCCAGGCCCGCCAGGCCGAGCTTCGCCCCGGCCATCGCCGAGCCGTTGAGGTAGCCGTTCAACACGCCGAGCAACACGCTCAGCGCGACGCTCCAGCCGAGCCGCAGCTTCAGGTCGGCGGCCACCATCGCGCCGAGCACGAGGAACGACACGATGGTCAGCGCCGCGATCGCCGTGACCGTCGGCCAGGCCAGCCCGGCCAGGCCGCCCGCCAGCCAGGCCGCGGGCAGGACGAACAGCGTGCTGCGGCCGGCGCGTGCGCCGTTCAGCCCGACCAGCAGCGCCAGCGCCAGCGCGGGCAGCAGGTCCTCGGGCGTGAGCACGAAGTGCGACAAGCCGTCGTAGAACGGCCCCAGACCGGTGCTGACCAGATGCGCCTGCGCGGCCGCCGGCAACAGCAGCCCCGCCGCGAGCAGCCCCGCCCGGCGATGCATGGCGCGCGCGTGTCATGCCAGGGCCCGCCACAGGAAGGCGGCGCCGGCCGCCGCCACGCCCGCGCCGGTCGCGCGCAGGACGAGCTGCCCCGCGCTCCAGCGCTGGATCACGCCGATGCCGATGCCGCAGGCGTGCAGCGCGCCGGTCGCGGCAACGAAGCCCAGGCTGTAGGCCAGGCCGCTGGCGCCGGCCGGCAGCTCGGTGCCATGGGCGTGGCCGTGGAAGATGGCGAAGAAGCCGACCACCGCCGCGGCCGCCCACAGCGCGGGCCGCCAGGCGGTGACGATGGCCAGGCCGAGCACGAGCGCCGACAGCGCGATGCCGACCTCGGCGCCGGGCAGCGGCACGCCCATCAGCCCGAGCATGCCGCCGAAGGCCATGACCAGCGGGAAGGTCAGCGGCAGCAGCCAGATCGCCGGTGCGCCGAGCTGCGCGCCCCACAGGCCCACCGCCACCATCGCCAGCACATGGTCCAGCCCGGACACCGGATGCAGCAGGCCGGCGAGCAAGCCGTCGGCACGGCCGGAATCGGTGTGCGCCCAGCCGAGCAGCGGCCAAGCCGCCAGCAGCAGCGCGGCGGCCATACGGCCGAAGCCGCTCATGCGCGTCGGTCGTGCGCTGCGGCGCGCTCATCGCATCGCTCCCACCAGCACCAGCGTGCGCTGGATCGTCCAGAACGCGCCCAGCGTGCCGACCACATAACCGGGCAGGCGCTGCAGCGACAGCGGCCAGCGCACTTCGAGCACGCGAAACGCGCGCTCCAGCAGCACCACCAGCAGCACGAAGGCGAGCTGGCCGAGTTCGACGCCGATGTTGAACAGCAGCAGCGCCAGCGGGATCTCGGCCTGCGGCAGGCCCATCGCCGACAAGCCGCTGGCGAAGCCGAAGCCGTGCAGCAGCCCGAAGGCGAAGGCCACGACCCAGGGGTGGCGGATGGTGAAGCTGGTCTCGCCGCGCCAGGCGCGCACGATCTCCGGGCCGAGGAACAGGATGCTCAACGCGATGGCGGCGTTCAGCGGCAGCAGCGGCGCCGAGGCGTAGCCCAGCGTGGCCAGCGCCAGCGTGATGCTGTGCGCCACGGTGAAGGCGGTGAGCGTCTTCACCAGCATCCAGCGGTCGGCGACGATGAGCATCAGCCCGAGCACGAACAGCAGGTGGTCGGCGCCGAGCAGGATGTGCTGCACGCCGAGCTGCACGTAGCCCAGCGCGCGCTCGGCCAGGCCGGTGTGGCCGCCGAAGCGTGACCGACGGCGTGGTCGGGCGCAGCAGGTGGCTCTCGAGGCGGCCGTCGCTGTGGTTGACGCGCACCAGCACGTCGGTGATGGTCGACTCCAGCCCGGCGATGGCCAGCGTCTTGCCGGCGATGCCGCCGGGGCAGGACAGCTGGCCGCGCACGACCACGGCGCCCGGCGACAGCTGCTGCGCGCCGGGCACGACCAGCCGGCACTGCGGCGGCAGCACCGGCGCGATCTGCAGCTCGACCTCGCCGCCGCTGGGCTTCTTCCACAGGAAGCTGTAGTTCTCCGGCGCGGTCTGCGTGAGCTCGACGAAGCCGGGGCGCACCTCGTGCGCGCTGGCCGCGGCGGCAGCGCACAGCGCCAGCGCCGCGGCGAGTGCCTGCACGAAATGCGCCGCATCACGGCGCACCCCGCGCATCGGTCGGCTGCGGGCTGCGGCCCGGGGCTTTCGATGCGGACCGAATACTTGGCGAGCAGGCGCTCGTACAGCGCCTGCAGTTCGGCCTTGCGCCGCTCGGCCAGGACCTCGCGCTCGACCAGCGGCCGCACCGCGGCCAGCTCGGCCGGCGCGCCGTCGCTGCGTTCGCGCACCAGCACCAGGTGCAGGCCGAAGCTCGATTCGACCGGGCCGCTCCACTGCCCCGGCGGAAGCTTCATCAGCGCGTCGGCGAATTCCTGCCCGAAGGCGCGCGCCACCTCGCGCACGGGCTCCAGCGGCGTTTCGGCCGGCAGCATCGAAGCGTCGCCCAGGTTCTGCGTGGACACCTCGGGCCCGGCCTCGCGCAGCCTGGCCAGCAGCTTCGATGCGTCGGCCGCCAGCGATCGCGCCACGCCGATCCGGCCGCAGCAGCACCTGGCGGAACGCGAGCTGCGCTTCGGTGCGGAAGGCCTCGGGATGCCGCTTCAGCCAGGCCGACAACTCGGCGTCGGTGGGCGGCGCGGCAGCCGCATCGTCGACGAGCAGGAACTCGAGCTTCTGGCGCAGGCGCCGCTTGATGATGACGTCGTCGCGTTCCAGGCCCATGGCGATGGCTTCGCGCGCGGCGATCTCTTCCTTCACGTGCTCGTCGATCAGGCCCTTCAGCTCGAGCGCGTTGGGCGCGCGCTGCCAGGTGCGGGCGAAGGACGTGGCCAGGTGCTCGACCACGCCGCGCGTGACGACGATGCGGCTGGAGCCGGCACTGCCACCGCCCTGCCATGCCGACCACAGGAACAGCAGCGCCCCCAGCAACACAAAGTGAAGCAGCGGTTCGCGCAGGAGTCGTTTCAACACGGTGGGAAGTGGTGGAACTGTGCGCCGGTGGAGCGCGCAGGCAGGACCGGATCGATCGTCAGAACGTGTAGACCATCTTCAGCCAGAGGTAGTCACCCTTCAACCGGTTCTTGGTTTCCAGCTCGGGCAGCCACTTGAACTCGAAGAGCAGCTTCTCCTTGCCGATCGGCTGGATGTAGCCCAGCACCGGCCCGATGCCGGCGGTTCGCCCCTTGAAGCAGCCGAGCGTCGCGCCGGCGCCGCTGTCGCAGCTCACCTGCTCGAAGTACCAAGCCTCGGCGCCGATGTTCGCGAAGCCGGAACCGAGCGGGATGATCTGCTGCACCGACGTGTCGAGGTGCAGGATGTTGCCGCTCTTGTAGTTGCGTCGCGTTGTTCTCGGTGTTCATCGCGTAGCCCAGGTGGGCGGCCGCACTGAAGCCCGTCTTGGTGTTGCTGTAGGCGAATGCCGACGATCGGATCGAAGGTCCAGTAGTTCAGCCCCGTGTTGCCCAGCCGGCCGGTTTCGATAGCTGCCCGTCGGCGCATAGACCGGCATCAGGAAGTCGTACTGCCAGTTGTCAGCCTTCCAGGCCAGCATCACCGGCACCACGGTCAGGTCGCCAAGGCCG
>CAWFQP010000034.1:0-29982 GCA_963818005.1 uncultured Pseudomonadota bacterium | reverse complement strand
GGCCAGGTGGTCAAGGTCAAGGTGCTGGAGACCGACGAGAAGGGCCGCATCAAGCTGTCGATGAAGGCGCTGCTCGAGCGTCCCGAGGGCATGGAAGAAGAGCGCGAGCGCCCGCCGCGCCGCGAGTACGGTGACCGCCCGCGTCGAGATCGTGATGACCGCGGGGATCGTGGCCGACCGCCGTGGCACCGCCGCGGCGCGAGCCGGCCGCCGAAGCCGCCCCGGTGGTGGCCGACAGCGACATGCCGCCGCGTGACTGAGGCCCCGGGTTCATGCTGAGGAACGAGCATGCAAGCCATTGAAATCAAGCAGCCCGGCGGTCCCGAGGTACTGCTGCCCACGCAGCGTCCCAAGCCAGTGCCGAAGTCCGGCGAATTGCTGATTGCCGTCACCGCATCGGGCATCAACCGCCCCGACGTGCTGCAGCGCAAGGGCCTGTACCCGATGCCACCGGGCGTATCGGACCTGCCGGGCCTGGAGGTGGCCGGCACGGTGACCGCGGGCTCGGCCGAGGACCTGGCGGCGGCCGGGCTGAAGCTCGGCGATCGAGTCTGCGCGCTGGTGGCCGGTGGCGGGTACGCGCAGTTTTGCGTGGCACCTGCCGGGCAGTGCCTGCCGATGCCGAAGGGCCTGAGCGACATCGAGGCCGCAGCGCTGCCCGAGACCTTCTTCACCGTCTGGCAGAACGTCTTCCAGAATGCCCGCCTGAAGCGCGGCGAGACGCTGCTGGTGCAGGGCGGGTCCAGTGGCATCGGCGTCACCGCGATCCACCTGGCCAAGGCCTTCGGCGCGACGGTCATCGTCACCGCCGGCAGCGACGAAAAGTGCGCCGCCTGCCTGAAGCTGGGCGCCGACCACGCCATCAACTACAAGACGCAGGACTTCGTCGCCGAGGTCAAGCGTCTTACCGGCGGCCGCGGCGTCGACGTGGTGCTGGACATGGTGGCCGGCGACTACCTGGCGCGTGAGGTGGAATGCACGGCCGAGGACGGGCGCATCGCCATCATCGCTGTGCAAGGCGGCACCAAGGCAGCGCTGGATGTTGGCGCCGTGCTGCGCAAGCGCCTGGCGATCATCGGCAGCACACTGCGGCCGCGCTCGATCGCCTACAAGACGGTGATCGCGCGCGAACTGTGCGAACAGGTCTGGCCGCTGATCGAGGCGGGCCAGGTCAAGCCGGTGGTCCACACGGTGTTTCCGGCGGCACAGGCGGCGCAGGCCCATGCGCTGATGGAATCGAGCGTGCATGTGGGCAAGATCGTGCTCAGCTGGGCAACGCCATGAGCGCCGCATGGCCGCTCAAAACGGCGTTCGCACCCCCTTGGGGGCCGGCGCGCAGCGCCTGGAGGCTTCATGAACAATAGACGCAAGCTGGTCGTCGGCAACTGGAAGATGCACGGCAGCCACCCGGCCAACGCCGAGTTGCTGGCCGATATCGTCGCCGCGCGGCCCTTCATGGCCGACGTGGCCGTGTGCGTGCCGTTCCCCTACCTGGCAAGCACGGCGGTCACGCTGGCCGGCAGCGATATCCGTTGGGGCGCGCAGGACTGCTCGATGCACAAGCAGGGCGCCTACACGGGCGAGGTCTCGGCGGCGATGCTGGCCGAGTTCGGCTGCCGCTATGTCATTGTCGGTCACTCCGAGCGCCGCGCGATGCATGCCGAATCCGACCAACTGGTGGCCGACAAAGCCCAGGCCGCGCTGGCCTGCGCCGTGACGCCGATCGTCTGCGTCGGCGAGACGCTGGCGCAGCGCGAGGCCGGTGAGACTGCGGCGGTGGTCAAGCGCCAGCTGTCGGTGGTGATCCACAAGCTGGCGCACTGCGCCTCGGAGATGGTGGTGGCCTACGAGCCGGTGTGGGCCATCGGCACCGGCCTGAGTGCCACGCCGCAGCAGGCGCAGGAGGTGCACCACTTGCTGCGCGCGCAACTGCAGGCGGCCACACCGCATGCCGCGATGATGAAGATCCTCTACGGCGGCAGCGTCAAGGCCGACAACGCGCAGTTGCTGTTTGCCCAACCCGACATCGACGGCGCACTCGTCGGCGGTGCCTCTTTGAAGGCGGCCGACTTCGTCGCCATCTGCCGCGCGGCGCCCTGAGCGCGGGTCGAGCGTCCCCTATCGATTCGAAAGACAACGACAACATGCAGATCTGGACCACCGTCATTCACGCCTTGCAACTGCTGGCCGCGCTGACCATGATCGGCCTCGTGCTGATCCAGCACGGCAAGGGCGCCGACATGGGCGCGTCCTTCGGCAGTGGCGCCTCGGGCAGCCTCTTTGGCGCCAGTGGCAGCGCCAACTTCCTGTCGCGTTCGACGGCAGCGTGTGCGGCCGTGTTCTTCGCCTGCACGCTGGCGCTGGCCTTCAGCTCCAACGAAGGCCGCGCAAGCGCTTCGCTCAGCAGCGGTGGCAGCGTGCTCGATCGCGCGGCACCCGCAGCCAGTGCTGCGGCGCCGGCGGCAGTGATCCCCGGCGCTGCGCCGTCGGCCTCGGCGCCTCTCGGTGTGCCGACGGCCATACCGGCCCCAGCCGCAGCCACGGGCAGTGCGCCGAAGTAGGTCTCTCGACAGTTCGCGTGGGCGCCGGCCCACGCGCATGCGCATCGCAGGTTTCGCGTCAGGAACAGCCCTCAATTGCAGCTAGAATTCTGCGGCTGAAAGGGTGTCATTTCCTCACGTCACCCCAAGTGAATGCCAGACGCGCGCCGACGTGGTGAAATTGGTAGACACGCTATCTTGAGGGGGTAGTGGCGAAAGCTGTGCGAGTTCGAGTCTCGCCGTCGGCACCAGCAAAGTCCCTCAGCGGACGAACCACATGGACCTGCAACCGTACCTGCCCGTCATCCTGTTCATACTGGTGGGCGTCGCAGTCGGTGTCGCCCCGCAGGTCATCGGTTATGCGCTCGGCCCGAACCGGCCCGACGCCGCCAAGAACTCCCCCTATGAATGCGGCTTCGAGGCCTTCGAAGACGCACGCATGAAGTTCGATGTGCGCTACTACCTCGTCGCCATCCTGTTCATCCTGTTCGACCTGGAAATCGCCTTTCTATTCCCGTGGGCAGTCGCCCTGCGTGAAATCGGGCCGTCAGGTTTCTGGGCGATGATGATCTTCCTCGCCATCCTCGTCGTCGGTTTCGTCTACGAATGGAAGAAGGGCGCTCTCGACTGGGAGTGAACAACGCACCATGGGCATCGAAGGCGTACTCAAGGAAGGCTTCGTCACCACCTCGGTGGACAAGCTGATCAACTGGTCGAAGACCGGTTCGCTGTGGCCGATGACCTTCGGTCTGGCCTGCTGCGCCGTGGAGATGATGCACGCCGGCGCCGCGCGCTACGACATCGACCGCTTCGGCATGCTGTTCCGCCCCAGTCCGCGGCAGAGTGACTTGATGATCGTCGCCGGCACGCTGTGCAACAAGATGGCGCCGGCGCTGCGCAAGGTCTACGACCAGATGGCCGAGCCGCGCTGGGTGCTGAGCATGGGTTCGTGCGCCAACGGCGGCGGCTACTACCACTACAGCTATTCGGTGGTGCGCGGCTGTGACCGCATCGTGCCGGTCGATGTCTACGTGCCGGGCTGCCCGCCCACAGCCGAGGCGCTGCTCTACGGCATCCTGCAGCTGCAGAACAAGATCCGGCGCGAGAACACCATCGCGCGCTGAGGCCGCACCCCCAGACGATGACCCAGAAGCTCGATCAACTGCAGGCATCGCTCGAGTCCACGCTCGGCGACGGCATCGCCACCCTGACTCGCCAACGCGGTGAAATCGGCATCACCGTCGCCGCGGCGCGTTACCTCGACGTGGCGCGCCTCCTGCACGAGCACCCGGCGCTCAAGTTCGAGCAGCTGATGGACCTGTGCGGAGTGGACTATTGCGGATACAAGAACATGCCGTGGGAAGGGGCGCGCTATGGCGTCGTCAGCCACCTGCTGTCGCTGTCCCACAACTGGCGCGTGCGCCTGAAGGTCTTTGCACCGGACGACGACATGCCGGTGGTGGGTTCGGTGTGCGACATCTGGTCCGCAGCCAACTGGTTCGAGCGCGAAGCCTTCGACCTGTACGGCATCATCTTCGACGGGCACGTCGATCTGCGCCGCATCCTCACCGACTACGGCTTCATCGGCCACCCGATGCGCAAGGACTTCCCGACCACCGGGCATGTGGAGATGCGCTATGACGCGCAGACCCAGCGCGTCATCTACCAACCGGTGACGATCGAGCCTCGTGAGATCACGCCGCGCGTGGTCCGCGAAGACAACTACGGAGGTTTGCAATGACCCCCCTCCGTAGCGGCTTCGCCGCTCCCACCCAGGGGGGCGACGCTGGCGGCCCGGCGAAGCCGGTTCCGCGGCGTCCGCTCGATGCGGTGCCCAGAGCCGTGGCCACGGTCCCGAACCGAGGCGTGCATGGCTGAGATCAAGAACTACACGCTCAATTTCGGGCCGCAGCACCCGGCTGCGCACGGCGTGTTGCGCCTGGTGCTCGAGCTCGACGGCGAGGTCATCCAGCGTGCCGACCCGCACATCGGGCTGCTGCATCGCGCCACCGAGAAATTGGCCGAGAGCAAGACCTTCATCCAGGCGCTGCCCTACATGGACCGGCTGGACTACGTGTCGATGATGTGCAACGAGCACGCCTACTGCCTGGCCATCGAGAAGCTGCTCGGCATCGAGGTGCCGGAGCGGGCACAGTACATCCGCGTCATGTTCGCCGAAGTGACGCGGTTGCTGAACCACCTGCTGTGGCTGGGCGCGCATGGCATCGACTGCGGCGCGATGAATATCCTCATCTACTGCTTTCGCGAGCGCGAAGACCTGTTCGACATGTACGAGGCGGTGTCCGGCGCGCGCATGCACGCCGCCTACTTCCGCCCGGGCGGCGTGTACCGCGATCTGCCGGACTCGATGCCGCAGTACAAGGTGTCGCGCATCAAGAACCAGAAGGCCATCGACGCGCTCAACGACACGCGCAGCGGCAGCCTGCTCGACTTCATCGATGCCTTCACCCAGCGTTTCCCCGGTTATGTCGACGAGTACGAGACGCTGCTCACCGACAACCGCATCTGGAAGCAGCGCACCGTGGGCATCGGCGTCGTCAGCCCCGAACGGGCGATGAACCTCGGCTTCAGCGGCCCGATGCTGCGCGGTTCGGGCATCGAATGGGACCTGCGCAAGAAGCAGCCCTACGACGTCTACGAGCGCATGGACTTCGACATTCCCGTCGGTACCCACGGCGACACCTACGACCGCTACCTGGTGCGCATCGAGGAGATGCGGCAGAGCAACCGCATCATCAAGCAGTGCGTGGACTGGCTGCGCGCCAACCCCGGGCCGGTGATCACCGACAACCACAAGGTGGCCGCGCCGCCGCGCGTGGACATGAAGGCGAACATGGAGGAACTGATCCACCACTTCAAGCTCTTCACCGAAGGCTTCCACGTGCCCGAGGGCGAGGCCTATGCCGCAGTGGAGCACCCGAAGGGCGAGTTCGGCATCTACCTCATCAGCGACGGCGCCAACAAGCCCTACCGTCTGAAGATCCGCCCGCCCGGCTTCCCGCACCTGGCGGCGCTGGACGAGATGGCACGCGGCCACATGATCGCCGACGCGGTGGCGATCATCGGCACGATGGACATCGTGTTCGGAGAGATCGATCGATGAAGAATGGGCCCACCCCCGCAGCGGCTGCGCCGCTCCCCCTCGAGGGGGCAACGCCAGCGGCCCGGCAAAGCCGGTTCCGCGGCGTCCACGCGATGGTGCGCACAGCATGAGAGCGTCAATGAAGTTCGACGAACAGACGCTGGCGCGATTTGCGCGCGAAGTGGCCAAGTACCCGGCCGAGCACAAGCAGTCCGCGGTGATGGCCTGCCTGGCGATCGTGCAGCACGAGCAGGGTCATGTCTCGGCCGAGGCCGAGAACGCGGTGGCCGCCTACCTGGGCATGGCGCCGATCGCGGTGCACGAGGTCACCACCTTCTACAACATGTACAACCAGCAGCCGGTGGGCCGCTTCAAGCTCAACGTCTGCACCAACCTGCCGTGCCAGCTGCGCGATGGGCAGACGGCGCTGGAGCATGTCTGCAAGCGCCTGGGCGTCGAGCCCTACGGCAGCACCGAAGACGGCGTGTTCACCGTGCAGCCCAGCGAGTGCCTGGGCGCCTGTGCCGACGCACCGGTGATGCTCGTCAACGACCGGCAGATGCTCAGCTTCATGGGGCCGGAGCGGCTGGACGAGCTGCTCGACACGCTGAAGAAGGCCGCCGCATGATCGACCTGTCGAAGTTCCAGGCCACCGGCCGCGAGACCTGCTTCCACGGCCGGCACATCGGCGCGCAGATCTACGACGGCCTGGACGGCAACAACTGGCGGTTAAAGGACTACGAAGCGCGCGGCGGCTACCAGGCGCTGCGCAAGATACTCGGCCAGGACGGCGGCAGTCGGCATGACGCCCGACCAGGTGATCGCCGAGGTCAAAGCCTCGGGACTGCGCGGCCGCGGCGGTGCGGGCTTCCCGACCGGCTTGAAGTGGAGCTTCATGCCGAAGAACTTCAGCGGCCCGAAGTATCTGGTCTGCAATTCCGACGAAGGCGAGCCTGGCACCTGCAAGGACCGCGACATCCTGGCCTACAACCCGCACATCGTCATCGAGGGCATGGCCATCGCCGCCTACGCGATGGGCGTGGCCACCGCCTACAACTACATCCACGGCGAGATCTTCGAGGTCTACCAGCGCTTCGAGGACGCGCTCGACGAGGCCCGCGCCGCCGGCTACCTGGGCGAGCACATCCTCGGCAGCGGTTTCAACTTTCAGCTGCATGCGTTTCACGGCTTCGGCGCCTACATCTGCGGCGAAGAGACTGCGCTGCTCGAATCGCTGGAAGGCAAGAAGGGCCAGCCGCGCTTCAAGCCGCCGTTCCCTGCCAGCTTCGGCGTGTACGGCAAGCCGACGACGATCAACAACACCGAGACCTTCGCCGCAGTGCCGTGGATCATCCGCAACGGCGCAGCGGCCTACCTGGAGGTGGGCCGGCCCAACAACGGCGGCACCAAGATCTTCTCGGTGGTCGGCGATGTGCAGCGCCCCGGCAACTACGAAGTGCCGCTATGCACGCCATTCCCCAAGCTGCTCGAGCTCGCCGGCGGCATGCGCCCGGGGCGCAGGCTCAAGGCGGTGATTCCCGGCGGCTCGTCCGCGCCGGTGCTGCCGGCGCAGATGATGAACGACTGCACCATGGACTACGACAGCATCGCCAAGGCCGGCTCGATGCTGGGCTCGGGCGCGGTCATCGTCATGGATGACACGCGCTGCATGGTCAAGAGCCTGTTGCGCCTGAGCTACTTCTACCAGCACGAAAGCTGCGGCCAGTGCACTCCCTGCCGCGAAGGCACCGGCTGGCTGTGGCGCATGGTGGATCGCATCGAACACGGCAAGGGCCGCATGGAAGACATCGAGCTGCTCGGCTCGGTGGCCGACAACATCATGGGCCGCACCATCTGCGCGCTGGGCGATGCCGCGGCGATGCCGGTGCGCGGCATGATCAAGCATTTCCGCGACGAGTTCGTGTTTCACGTCGAACAAAAGCGCTGCCTGGTCGGCTCGACCCTCACCCCGGCCTTCGCCCAGGGGGAGAGGGAGACGACCACATGATCGAAGTCCAGCTCGACGGCAAGCCGGTCAGCGTCGCGCCCGGCAGCATGGTGATGCACGCGGCCGATGCCGCCGGCGTCTACGTGCCGCATTTCTGCTATCACAAGAAGCTCAGCATCGCGGCCAACTGTCGCATGTGCCTGGTCGACATCGAGAAGGCGCCCAAGCCGATGCCGGCCTGCGCCACGCCGGTGGCCCAGGGCATGGTGGTGCATACCCAGAGCGAGAAGGCGCTGAAAGCGCAGCGCTCGGTGATGGAGTTCCTGCTCATCAACCACCCGCTCGACTGCCCCATCTGCGACCAGGGCGGTGAATGCCAGCTGCAGGACCTGGCGGTGGGCTATGGCGGCTCGGCTTCGCGCTACAGCGAGGAAAAGCGCGTCGTCTTCCACAAGGACGTCGGCCCGCTGATCAGCATGCAGGAGATGAGCCGCTGCATCCACTGCACGCGCTGCGTGCGCTTCGGCCAGGAGGTGGCCGGGGTCATGGAACTGGGCATGATCCACCGCGGCGAACATTCCGAGATCACCACGGTAAAGGGCCGCAGCGTCGACTCCGAGCTGTCGGGCAACATGATCGACATCTGCCCGGTCGGCGCGCTGACCAGCAAGCCCTTCCGCTACAGCGCGCGCACCTGGGAGCTGGCGCGGCGCAAGAGCATCAGCCCGCACGACTCCAACGGTGCGAACCTGATCGTGCAGACCAAGGGCAACAAGGTCATGCGTGTGGTGCCGCTGGAAAACGAGGACGTCAACGAGTGCTGGATCGCCGACCGCGACCGCTTCTCGTATGAAGCGCTGAACAGCCCGTCGCGCCTTAGCGCGCCGATGATCAAGCAGAGCGGTCAGTGGCAGACAGTGGACTGGAACACCGCGCTGGGCTATGTCGCCGACGGCCTGAAGCGCATCACGGCCGAGTTCGGTGCGTCGGGCATCGGCGCGCTGGCCACGCCGCACAGCACGGTCGAGGAGCTGTACCTGCTGGGCAAGCTGGTGCGCGGACTGGGCAGCGAGAACATCGACTTCCGCACCCGGCATGCCGATTTCGCCAACACGGCGCCGACCGGCTCGGCGCGCTGGCTGGGCACCTCGATCGCCAGCCTGTCGACGCTGCAGTCGACCCTGGTGATCGGCTCCTTCCTGCGCAAGGACCACCCGCTGTTCGCCCAGCGGCTGCGCCAGGCGGCGCGCAAGGGTGCGGCCATCCACCGCCTGCATGCACTGAACGACGACTGGCTGATGCCGATGGGCGCCAGCCTGAATGCCGCGCCCAGTGCCTGGATGCAGGCGTTGGCGGGCGTGGCCGCAGCCGTCGCTGCTGCGAAGGGCATCGCCGCGCCGCTGCCCGCATCGCCCGACGAAGCGGCCGTGGCCATCGCAGGCTCTCTGTTCGACGCAGAGCGCAAGGCCGTGCTGCTGGGCAACACTGCCGCGCAGCATCCGCGTGCCGGCGAGTTGTTGGCGCTGGCGAACTGGATCGGCGAACACACCGGCGCCAGCGTCGGCTATCTGGGTGAAGCAGCCAACAGCGTGGGCGCACAGCTGGTCGGCGCACTGCCCGGCACAGGCGGTCTGAACGCCGGCCAGATGCTGTCGCAGGGCATGAAGGCACTGCTGCTGCTGAACGTCGAGCCCGAACTCGATGCCGCCGATGCACCGGCCGCGCGCGCGGCGCTGCAGCGCAGCGGTCTGGTCGTCGCGCTGACGGCCTTCAAGGACGCGGTGGTCGAGAACGCCGACGTGCTGCTGCCGATCGCCCCCTTCACCGAAACCGCCGGCAGCTACGTCAATGCCGAAGGCCGGCTGCAGAGTTTCACCGGCGTGGTGCCGCCGCTGGGCGACACCCGCCCGGCCTGGAAGGTGCTGCGCGTGCTGGGCAACCTGCTCGGGCTGCAGGGCTTCGCGCAGGACAGCGCCGAACAGGTGCGTGCCGAGGCGCTGGGCGATGCCACCGGCCTGGCGGCGCGGCTGGACAACCGCGCCGCGTCGCTGCCCGTGGCGGCAGATGCCGAGCCTCCCGCACTGGAGCGCATTGCCGACGTGCCCATCTATGCGGCCGACGCGCTGGTGCGTCGCGCCGAATCGCTGCAGCTGACCGCCGATGCGCGCGCACCGCTCGCCGGCCTGCCCAGTGCGTTGTGGGCCGAACTGGGCCTGAAGCCGGGTGAGCCGGTGCGCGTGACCCAGGGTGAACGTGTGCTGGTCCTCGACGCCGTCGAGGAGCCGGGCCTGGCGAGCGGCGTGGTGCGCGTGAGTGCCGGCCATGCCGACACGGCCGTACTCGGTGCGATGTTCGGCCCACTCGGCGTCAGCCGGGCCTGAGGAACAGCAATGCTCGATGCCGTCAACCAGTTCGGCGTGTCGCTGATGGGCCCCACGCTGTGGGCGGTGGCCTGGAACCTGATCAAGATCGTCGCGCTGCTGCTGCCGCTGATGGGCTGCGTCGCCTACCTGACGCTGTGGGAACGCAAGGGCATCGGCTTCACGCAGCTGCGTCCGGGCCCGAACCGCGTCGGTCCCTTCGGCCTGCTGACGCCGATCGCCGACGCGGTGAAGCTGATCTTCAAGGAGATCATCCGTCCCACTGCCGCCAACAAGCCGCTGTTCTTCCTCGGCCCGGTGATGACCATCATGCCGGCATTGGCCGCCTGGGTGGTGATCCCCTTCGGACCCGAGGTGGCCCTGGCCAACATCAACGCCGGGCTGCTGTTCCTGATGGCCATCACCTCGCTCGAGGTCTACGGTGTCATCATCGCCGGCTGGGCCAGCAACTCGAAGTACGCCTTCCTCGGTGCGCTGCGCGCGTCGGCGCAGATGGTGTCCTACGAGATCGCCATGGGCTTCGCGCTGGTGGTGGTGCTGATGGTCTCGGCCAGCCTGAACATGAGCGACATCGTGATGGCGCAGGACAAGGGTCGCTTCGCCAGCATGGGGCTGAACTTCCTGTCGTGGAACTGGCTGCCGCTGCTGCCGATCTTCGTCGTCTACTTCATCTCCGGGCTGGCGGAGACCAACCGGCACCCCTTCGACGTGGTCGAGGGCGAAAGCGAGATCGTCGCCGGCCACATGATCGAGTACTCAGGCATGGCCTTCGCCATGTTCTTCCTGGCCGAGTACGCCAACATGATCCTGGTGTCGATGCTGGCGGTGATCATGTTCCTTGGCGGATGGTTGCCGCCCATCGATGTCGCGCCCTTCAACTGGATCCCTGGCTGGGGCTGGATCATCCTCAAGACCTTCGTCGTGGTCACGATGTTCCTGTGGGTGCGCGCCACCTTCCCGCGCTATCGCTATGACCAGATCATGCGCCTGGGCTGGAAGATCTTCATCCCGATCACGCTGGTGTGGCTGGTGGTCGTGGGGCTGTGGATCCAGTCGCCCTTCAGCATCTGGTGACGGAAAAGGACACGAAGCATGTCAGCCGTAACCTCGTTCAAGGACCTGATGTCCAGCTTCATGCTGGCCGAATTGTTCAAGGGCCTTCGCATCACCGGCAAGTACTTCCTGGCGCGCAAGATCACGATCCAGTACCCGGAGGAAAAGACGCCGCTGTCGCCGCGCTTTCGCGGCCTGCACGCGCTGCGCCGCTACGACAACGGCGAGGAACGCTGCATCGCCTGCAAGCTGTGCGAGGCGGTGTGCCCGGCGCTGGCCATCACCATCGAATCCGAAGTGCGCGACGACGGCTCGCGCCGCACCACGCGCTACGACATCGACCTGACCAAGTGCATCTTCTGCGGCTTCTGCGAAGAGAGCTGCCCGGTCGATTCGATCGTCGAGACGCACATCCTCGAATACCACGGCGAGAAGCGCGGCGACCTGTACTTCACCAAGGACATGCTGCTGGCCGTGGGCGACCGCTACGAAAAAGAGATCGCTGCCGCGAAGGAGGCCGACGCCAGGTACCGCTAGTCCCCCGCGGGCCTTCGGGCGTTTCACCCCAATCATCATGTCGAGCGCGCTGTTCTACCTCTTCTCCTTCGTGCTGCTGTTCGCGGCCTTCCGCGTCATCACTGCGCGCAGCACCGTGCATGCGGCGCTGTTCCTGGTGCTGGCCTTCGGCACCGCGGCCTGCATCTGGATGCTGCTGCGCGCCGAGTTCCTGGCGATCGCGCTGGTGCTGGTCTATGTCGGCGCGGTGATGGTGCTGTTCCTGTTCGTCGTGATGATGCTCGACGTCGATGCCGACGCGGTGCGCCAGGGCTTCTGGAAGCATTTCCCTCTGGCCGGTTTCGTCGGCGCGCTGATCGCGCTCGAGATGGCGCTCGTGCTGATGGGCGGCTTCCGGCTGACCGAGGCGCCGCCGCCCGATGCGCTGGAACTGAAGCTGGGCAACAGCAAGCTGCTCGGCATCGAGATCTACACCCACTACCTGTACCCGCTGCAGGTGGCGGCGGTGCTGCTGCTGGTGGCCATCATCGCGGCCATCGCGCTGACGCTGCGCCAGCGCAAGGACAGCCGCCACATGGACCCGAGCCAGCAGGTCCGGGCCAAGAAGGCCGACCGCCTGCGCCTGGTGCCGATGCGCCCGACGCTGGAGCTGCCCTCGGTGCCGAAGAGCGAAGGGAAGGAAGCATGAACTTGCACCGGGCTGCACCGAGCGGGTTCGGGCTCCAAGGGCCGCGCGGTGGCCCCAGCAGGGCCTTCGGGGCCGGCGCCGCGGGCGCCTGGGAGACACCATGAGCCTGGGCACGGTCACGCTGGGCCACTACCTGTCGCTGGGCGGCATGCTGTTCGCGCTGTCGGTGGTGGGCATCTTCCTCAACCGCCGCAACCTGATCGTGCTGCTGATGGCCATCGAGCTGATGCTGCTGGCGGTGAACCTGAACTTCATCGCCTTCTCGCATTTCCTCGGCGACATGGGCGGGCAGGTGTTCGTGTTCTTCATCCTCACCGTCGCGGCGGCCGAATCCGCCATCGGCCTGGCGATCCTGGTGGTGCTGTTCCGCAACCGCGCCAGCATCAATGTCGACGAACTCGACGCCCTGAAAGGCTGAAGGCATGTCGGCCACGCTGAACCCCAACTTGTTGCTGCTGATCGCGCTGGCGCCGCTGGCCGGCTCGATGATCGCCGGCCTCGCCGGCTCCAAAGTCGGCCGCGCCGGCGCGCACTGGGCCACGATCATCAGTGTGGCCGTGTCCTTCGCCGGTTCGGCGCTGGTGCTCAACGACGTGGCCAGCCATGGCGCGCGCTTCAATGCCACGGTCTACGAGTGGATGGTGATCGGCGGCCTGAAGATGGAGATCGGCTTCCTCATTGACGGCCTGTCCGCGATGATGATGTGCGTCGTCACCTTTGTCTCGCTGATGGTGCACATCTACACCATCGGCTACATGGCCGACGATCACACCTCGCCGGGCGGCTACCAGCGCTTCTTCAGCTATATCAGCCTGTTCACCTTCAGCATGCTGATGCTGGTGATGAGCAACAACTTCCTGCAGCTGTTCTTCGGCTGGGAAGCGGTGGGCCTGGTGTCCTACCTGCTGATCGGCTACTACTACCAGAAGCCCACCGCGATCTTCGCCAACATGAAGGCCTTCCTGGTCAACCGGGTCGGCGATTTCGGCTTCATCCTCGGCATTGGCCTGATCGCCGCCTACGCCGGCACGCTGAACTACGGCGAGACCTTCGCCAAGGCCGGCGAACTGGGCAAGCTGGCCTTCCCCGGCAACGACTGGATGCTGATCACCGTGATCTGCATCTGCCTGTTCATCGGCGCGATGGGCAAGAGCGCGCAGGTGCCGCTGCATGTGTGGCTGCCCGATTCGATGGAAGGCCCGACGCCGATCTCGGCGCTGATCCACGCCGCCACCATGGTCACGGCCGGCATCTTCATGGTGGCGCGCATGTCGCCGCTGTTCGAGCTGTCGGACACCGCGCTCAACCTGGTGCTGGTCATCGGCGCGATCACGGCGCTGTTCATGGGCCTGCTCGGCGTAATCCAGAACGACATCAAGCGCGTCGTCGCCTATTCCACCCTGTCGCAGCTGGGCTACATGACGGTGGCGCTCGGCGCCTCGGCCTATTCGGTGGCGGTGTTCCACCTGATGACGCACGCCTTCTTCAAGGCGCTGCTGTTCCTGGCCGCCGGTTCGGTGATCCTGGGCATGCACCACGACCAGGACATCCGCAACATGGGCGGGTTGCGCAAGTACATGCCCATCACCTGGATCACCTCGCTGCTCGGTTCGATGGCGCTGATCGCGGTGCCGTTCTTCGCCGGCTTCTACAGCAAGGACAGCATCATCGAGGCGGTGCACTTCAGCCACCTGCCGGGGTCGGGCTTCGCCTACTTCGCGGTGGTGGCCAGCGTCTTCGTCACCGCGCTGTACAGCTTCCGCATGTACTTCCTGGTGTTCCACGGGCCGGAGCGCTTCCGCCACAAGCCTTTCCCTGGCGAACACGACCACCCCGACGAGCATGGCCATGTGCATGTGCACGAGCCGCATGAATCGCCGGCCGTGGTCTGGGTGCCGCTGGTGCTGCTGGCGATCGCCTCGGTGGGCATCGGCTACCTGATGATCCAGCCAATGATCTACGGTGGATTCTTCAAGGATTCGATCGTGGTGCTGCCGCTGCACCCGGCGATGGCCGAGATGACCCGCGAGTTCCGCGGAGCCTGGGGCATGGCGATGCATTCGATCAGCACGCTGCCGTTCTGGCTGATGGTCGCCGGCGTGTTGGTGGCCTACGTGCTGTACATCGTCAAGCCCGGCGTGCCGGCGGCGATCCGGACGCGCTTCGAGTTCGTCTACCGCGTACTCGACAACAAGTACTACTTCGACTGGTTCAACGAGAACGTGATCGCGCCGCTGGCGCGCGGCATGGGCCAAGGCTTGTGGAAGGGCGGAGACCAGGCGCTGATCGACGGTCTGATCAACGGCTCGGCGCGCGCGGTCGGTGGCCTGGGCGCGGCGATGCGCCTGCTGCAGACCGGCTTCATCTACTGGTACGCGCTGGTGATGGTGCTCGGCGTGTTCGCTTTGCTGAGCTGGCAGCTGTGGCCTTACTTGTCGGGCCTGATCGCCCGTTGACGCCCGGCTGCCGCGGAGAAAAATAACATGGGTCTTCTGAGTGTCGCCATCTGGCTGCCGATCGTCGCGGGTGCGGTGCTGCTGGCGCTGGGTCGGGACGAGCAGGCAAGGGTCGTGCGCTGGGTGGCGTTGCTGGCAGCGATTGCCAGCTTTCTGGTCACCGTTCCGCTGATCACCGGCTTCGACATTGGCACTGCGGCCATGCAGTTCCAGGAAGACCTGCCATGGATCTCGCGATTCAACGTGCGCTACCGCCTCGGCGTCGACGGTCTGTCGGTGTGGTTCGTGCTGCTCACCGCGTTCATCACCGTCATCGTCGTCATCGCCGGCTGGGAGGTCATCACCCTGCGGGTCAACCAGTACATGGGCGCGTTCCTGCTGCTGTCGGGGTTGATGGTCGGCGTGTTCAGCGCGCTCGACGGGCTGCTGTTTTATGTCTTCTTCGAGGCCACGCTGATCCCGATGTACATCATCATCGGCGTCTGGGGCGGGCCGAACCGCGTCTACGCCGCCTTCAAGTTCTTCCTCTACACGCTGCTCGGCTCGCTGCTGATGCTGGTGGCGCTGGTCTACCTGTACATCAAGTCCGGCGGCAGCTTCGACATCCTCACCTGGCACAAGTTGCCGATCCCGCTGCATGCGCAGGTGCTGCTGTTCTTCGCCTTCTTCGCCGCCTTCTCGGTCAAGGTGCCGATGTGGCCGGTGCATACCTGGCTGCCCGACGCGCACGTCGAGGCACCCACCGGCGGCTCGGTGGTGCTGGCGGCGATCATGCTCAAGCTCGGTGCCTATGGCTTCCTGCGCTTTTCGATGCCGATCGCGCCCGACGCCAGCCGCGAATGGGCGGCCTTCATCATCGCGCTCAGCCTGATCGCGGTGATCTACATCGGCCTGGTCGCGCTGGTGCAGCAGGACATGAAGAAGCTGGTCGCGTATTCGTCGATCGCGCACATGGGTTTCGTCACGCTGGGCTTCTTCATCTTCAACGAACTCGGCGTGGCCGGCGGCATCGTGCAGATGATCAGCCACGGTTTCGTTTCCGGCGCCATGTTCCTGTGCATCGGCGTGCTCTACGACCGCGTGCATTCGCGCCAGATCGCCGACTACGGCGGCGTGGTCAACACCATGCCCAAGTTCACCGCCTTTGCGGTGCTGTTCGCGATGGCCAACTGCGGGCTGCCGGGCACAGCCGGCTTTGTTGGCGAGTGGATGGTCATCCTGGGCACGGTCAAGGCCAATTTCTGGCTGGCGGCACTGGCCGCCACGGCGCTGGTCTTCGGTGCCGCCTACACGCTGTGGATGGTCAAGCGCGTGTACTTCGGCGCCGTGGCCAACGAGCATGTCAAGGCGCTGACCGACATCAACCCCCGCGAGTTCCTGATGCTGGCGATCCTGGCGCTGGCCGTGCTGTGGATGGGCGTGTACCCGAAGCCCTTCACCGACGTGATGCAGGTGTCGGTGAGCGAACTGCTCAAGCACGTGGCCCTCTCGAAGCTGAACTAGGGTCGCGATGAACCTGAGCCCGATGAACGCGATGAACTGGCCGACGATCTACCCCGAGATCCTGCTGCTGGCGATGGCCTGCATCATCACGCTGGTCGACCTGTGGGTCACCGACCCGAAGCGCCGGGCCACCTTCTGGCTGACGCAGGCCACTCTGGCCACGGTGGGACTGGTGCACCTGAACTACTTCGACAGCGGCCTCACCATGTACGGCATGCAGGCCATGGTCGTTACCGATCCGATGGGCCACCTGCTGGCCTTTTTCGCCGCGGTGGCGATGATGGTCAGCGTGGCCTATGCGCAGACCTATCTGGCCTCGCGCGACATGCTCAAAGGCGAGTTCTTCACCCTGTCGCTGTTTGTCTACCTGGGCATCTCGGTGATGGTCTCGGCCAACAACTTCCTCGTCGTCTACCTCGGGCTGGAGCTGATGAGCCTGTCGCTGTATGCGCTGACGGCGCTGCGCCGCGACCACGCGGTGGCCACCGAAGCGGCGATGAAGTATTTCGTGCTCGGCGCGCTGGCCAGCGGCTTCCTGCTCTACGGCCTGTCGATGATGTACGGCGCCACCGGCTCGCTCGACCTGGGCGAAGTCTTCAAGGCCATCGGCACCGGCCGCATCAACAAGGAGGTGCTGAGCTTCGGCCTGGTCTTCGTCGTCGCCGGCCTGGCCTTCAAGCTCGGCGTCGTGCCCTTCCACATGTGGGTGCCCGACGTCTACCAGGGCGCACCGACGGCAGTGACGCTGCTGATCGGCGGTGCGCCCAAGCTGGCCGCCTTTGCCATCACCATCCGGCTGCTGGTCGAAGGCCTGTCCGGCCTGGCGGTCGACTGGCAGCAGATGCTGATCGTGCTGGCGGCGGGTTCGCTGCTGGTGGGCAATCTGGCGGCCATCGCGCAGAGCAACCTGAAGCGTATGCTGGCTTACTCCACCATCGCGCAGATGGGCTTCGTACTGCTGGGTTTGAGCGTCGGCGTGGTCAACGGCAATACGCTGTCGGCCGGAAATGCATACAGCTCGGCGATGTTCTACGTCGTCACCTACGTGCTCACCACACTGGGCACCTTCGGGCTGATCCTTTATCTGTCGGCGCAGGGCTTCGAAAGCGAGGAGATCGTCGATCTCGCGGGCCTGGCGCAACGCAGTCCCTGGGTGGCCGGTGTGATGACGGTGTTCATGTTCTCGCTGGCCGGCGTGCCGCCGCTGGTGGGCTTCTATGCCAAGCTGTCGATCCTGCAGGCCTTGGTCTCCACCGGCATCGGTGCTCATATCTGGCTGGCGGTGTTTGCGGTGCTGATGTCGCTGGTCGGGTCGTACTACTACCTGCGCGTGGTCAAGGTCATGTACTTCGATTCGCCGTCGCGCAGTGACAGTCTGGAGCGCCGCCACGGTGTCAGTGCGCTGCTCGCGCTCAACGGCGCGGCGGTGTTGGTCTTCGGCCTGCTGCCCGGCGGCCTGATGAACCTGTGCCGCGACGCCATCGTCAAGGCCCTGGCGAGCTGATGGTCGCCCTGCGGCCTGCGCGGTGAGCGACTCGCACCTGCGCGAGCACGGCCTGGGCGGCGTCGTGCTGTCCAAGGGCGGCTTTCTCGAAGTGCGGCGCGACCACGTGCGCCTGCCCGACGGCAGCCAGGCGACGCGTGAATACGTGGTGCATCCCGGCGCCGTGGCCATCGTGCCGCTGCTCGACGACGGCCGCCTGGTGCTGGAGCGGCAGTTCCGCTATCCGGTGGGGCGTGTGCTGCTGGAGTTCCCCGCCGGCAAGATCGACCCGGGCGAGAACACCCTGGCCTGTGCGCGGCGCGAACTGCTCGAAGAGACCGGCTACCACGCCCGTGAATGGGCGCGTGCCGGCGTGGTGCACAACGCCGCCGCCTATTCCACCGAAGGCATCGAGATCTGGTTTGCCCGCGGCCTGAGCGCCGGCACCCAGCGCCTGGACGTGGGCGAGTTCCTGGAACTGTGCCTGCTGAGCGAGGCCGAGCTGGAGCAATGCGCGGCCAGCGGCGAGCTCAGCGACGTGAAGACGCTGATCGGCCTGCTCTGGCTGCAGAAGTGGCGCGCCGGTCTGTGGTCATTGGAATGGCAGCAGCCCGATCGCGTGGCCGCAGGGATAATTGCCGGATGAAGGTACTGAACCTGCGTTGCGCCAACGGCCACGGATTCGAAGGTTGGTTCGCGTCCGACGACGAATACATGTCGCAGAACGGCCGCGGGCTGATCGAATGCCCGCTGTGCGCCGACCGCATCATCAGCCGCATGCCCACCGCGCCGCGCCTGAACCTGTCGGGCCAACGTGAGCCGGCCGAGCCCGTGCCCACGCCGGTGCCCGAAACGCCGGTGACCCTGCAGGTGCAGTGGGTCGAGGCGGTGCGCCGCATGCTCGACAGCACCGACGACGTCGGCGAGCGCTTCCCCGAGGAAGCGCGCCGCATCCACTACGGCGAGATCGAGGCGCGCGGCATCCGCGGCCAGGCCAGCCCAGACGAGCGCCGCGCGCTGTTCGAAGAGGGCATCGAGATCATGTCGCTGCCGATGCCGGCGGCGCTGAAAGGGACGGTGCAGTAAGCGCCCCAGCGGCGTGTCCGCCGGCCTCGTCGGGCGGCGCCAGCGAACGCTGCATGCCATGCACCTGGGGGCTCGCCAAACCAAGGCTGCGCGCCGGAGACAGGCTCGCCTGGCAGGTGGCCAGCGCGTCGCCGACCCTGCGCTTCAGCCCGGCATCGGCCGTGCTGCACATCAGGCACTGCATCAGCGTCGCACCAGCCCCAGCGCGTCGAACAGCGTTCGATCGTGTAGCTCACGACGCACCCCTGCTGGCGGCTTCAGTAGGCGGCCAGCGCGGCCTGCGCCTGGCGGGCGAGCAGCAGCACGTCGAGCGCCGCGCGGTCGGGTGACAGCACGAAGCGCGCATCGCTCAGCGCGTGCAGGATGCTCAGTCCGTCGCGATCGATCCTTGCCTCGTCACCCGCTTCGAGCAGCACGTCGCGAGGATCGCCGTCCTGCGTCAGCCACAAGCTGCCACCCAGGCACAGCACCAGGCTGCCGCGTGCGTCGGGCATGCGCTGCGACTGGCCGCGCTTCAGGGAGGTCGCCGCGAGATTCAGGTCGGTATGCATGGTCAACTCCTTTGCATGCAGAATGTGCATTCGTCGTTCCCGGCCCGCCACGGGGGTCTGCGACGGGTTGAGCGGAGTCTGGGCCTGAGCCGGTGGCCGTTCAAACGGTATTCCTGAATGCGTTGCATGCGAATCCGGAATGTGAAGTGCGATGCGACACCGCCAGTACGACCTGCCGCCACTGAACCAGCTCGAGGCCTTCGAGGCGGCCGCGCGCCATCTGAGCTTCACCCGCGCCGCCGACGAGCTGGCACTGACGCAGTCGGCCGTCAGCCGGCAGGTGGCGGCGCTGGAGGCCTTCTTCGGCGTGGCGCTGTTCCAGCGGCTGCACCGCGCGCTGCGCCTCAGCGACGAAGGCCAACTGTTGCAGCGCACCGTGGTCGACGTGCTGCAGCAGTTGCACCAGACCAGCACCACGCTGCGCGGCGAGGCCCGGTTGAAGACCGTGGTGGTCAGCACCACTGCCGGCTTCGCCGGCCTGTGGCTGATCCCGCGGCTGGCGGGCTTCACCGCATCGCGGCCCGATGTGGATGTGCGCATCTCGGCCACCTATTCGGTGGCGAACCTCGAGCGCGACGGCGTCGACGTGGCGATCCGTTACCACACCCAGGAAGGCGCCGCGGCCGAAGGCGTGCGCCTGTTCGGCGAGGTGGTGTTGCCGGTGTGCAGCCCCAAGCTGCGCCGCGATGACGCGCGGCCGTTGAAGCAGCCCGAGGACCTGCGTCACCACTGTCTGCTGCACCTGGACAGCGGCCCGGGCACGCAGTTGCTGGAATGGCCGCCCTGGCTGCGCGCGATGAAACTCGAAGACCTGAAGCCGGCCAGCGTGCTGCACTTCTCGATGTACGATCAGTTGATCCAGGCCGCCGTCAGCGGCCAGGGCATCGCGCTGGGCCGGCTGCCGTTGCTGAACGACCTGATCGCGCAGCGCAGGCTGGTGGCACCGTTCAAGAAGAGCGTGGTCTCGCCGCGCAGCTACTACCTGTTCCAGTCCGATGCGTCGCGCAAGAAGCCCGAGGTGCGCGAGTTCCTGAACTGGCTGCTGGCCGAGGCCGCCGCCACCGATTGAATTGAATGGATCGAGCTGCTGGCACCGGCACTGAACCGCCGCCGGCGCCATGACGAACAGGTTGATCATGCAGGGCGCGCGCTGCGAGTCGAGCCTGCAGATGAAGAGCATCCTGGCCATCGCGCCGAACCCCTGGTCGGTGCAGCCAAACCGAGCGGCGTGTTCGTGCTGCGGCCGCAGACACCGCATGAGCCGCGCAGGCTTAAGATCGATTTGCCTGCCCCGGCCGGTTTTTCTTGTGTATCGCACACCACCGCAGCAAGGAGATCGCATGTCCGCCAGCACGCTCGAAACCGACTACCTGGTCATCGGCAGCGGCGCCACCGCGATGGCCTTCGTCGACACGCTGCTCAGCGAACAGGCCGATGCCCAGGTGCTGATGGTCGACCGTCACCACCGACCGGGCGGGCATTGGAACGAGGCCTATCCCTTCGTGCGGCTGCACCAGCCCTCCGAGTTCTACGGCGTGGCCTCGCGCGAGCTCAGCCACGGCAACAAGGACAGCGACGGGTTCAACGCCGGCATGTACGGCCTGGCCTCCGGCGCCGAGGTGCTGGACTACTTCGATCAGGTGATGCAGCATCGATTCCTGCCATCGGGCCGGGTGCAATGGTGGCCGATGTCGGAGTACAGCGCGGCCGCCGGCGGCACGCACAAGCTCAGGTCGCTGATCAACGGCGAAGACCGGCTCATCCGCGTGCGCAAGAAGGTGGTCGACGCAACCCATGCGAAGACCGCGGTGCCGTCCACCCATCCGCCGAAATACAAGGTGGCCGCGGGCGTGAGCTGCGTCCCCGTGAACGGCCTGCCCGGCATCAGCCGTCCGCATGCCAGGTACACCGTGGTCGGCTCGGGCAAGACCGGCATGGACGCCATCCTGTGGCTGCTGGAGAACGAGGTGGCGCCGGCCTGCATCCGCTGGGTGATGCCGCGCGACCCCTGGCTGCTGAATCGCGCCAACTTTCAGCCGGGCATCGAGAACTACGAACACAGCATGGCCGGCATCATCGGCCAGTTCGAGGCCATGGCCGAGGCGGACTCGGTCGCCGACCTGTTCGCGCGGCTCGAACAGCGGGAACTTCTGCTGCGCATCGACAAGGACGTGCAGCCCAGCACCTACCGCTGCGCCATCGTGTCCATGACCGAGCTGGCGCAGCTGCGGCGCATCGAGGACGTGGTTCGGCTCGGGCATGTGCGCGGCATCGAGCCGACGCAGATCGTGCTGGACCACGGCAGCGTGGCGGCCGACCCCGATACGCTGTACATCGATTGCAGCGCCGCCGCCATCGTGATGCCGCCGAAGTTGCCGGTGTTCGATGGCGAGCGCATCAACCTGCTGATGGTGCGGACTTGTCAACCGGTGTTCAGCGCGGCGGTGATCGCCTACGTCGAAAGCCATGGGGTCGACGCGGCCGAGAAGAATTCGATCTGCAGCGTCGTGCCCAGCCCCGAGGCGCCCATCGACTGGCTGCGCATGTGGGCGGTGAACCTGCGCAACATGGGGCGCTGGCGCCAGCATGCGGGCCTGAGCGCGTGGCTGCTGCAGTGCCGCCTGAATGCCATCGCCGTGTACCTGCGCGGTGTCAGGCCCGACGACACGGCGCGCCTCGGGCTGCTGCAGCAATTGGGGCCGAAGTCAGCGGCAGCGGCCGCCAGGCTGCCGGCACTGCTGGCCACTGCGGCCTGAACTGGGAGCACAGACCATGGACCAGCCCGTACTTCAGCAACTTTCGGTCAACGGCATCGGCATGCGCGTGGCCACCCAGGGCAGCGGCCCGCTGGTGCTGCTGTGCCATGGTTTCCCGGAGCTGTGGTGTTCATGGCGCCAGCAGATGGCGGCGCTGGCCGCCGCCGGCTGGCGCGCCGCCGCACCCGACATGCGCGGCTACGGCGGTACCGATGCGCCGGCCGAGCCCGAGAAGTACACGATGCTGCATCACGTCGGCGACATGGTCGGCCTGGTGCATGCGCTGGGCGAGAAGCAGGCCGTGATCGTCGGCCACGACTGGGGTGCGCCGGCCGCCTGGACGGCCGCGCTGCTGCGCCCCGAGGTCTTTCGCGCCGTCGTGGGCATGAGCGTGCCGTACTCGCCGCCGGGCCCGGTGGACCTGCTCAGCGCGCTGCAGCAGATGGGCGTCCACACCTTCTACATGCAGTACTTCCAGACGCCCGGGGTCGCCGAGGCCGAGCTGCAGGCCGACGTGGCCGCCACGCTGCGGCGTGCGCACCTTCAGCCTGTCGGGCGATGGCGCGGGCGGTGTCGGCCACCGTCCTGCCGCCGGGCAAGGGCTTCCTGCACAACACGGTCGATCCCCCGCGGATGCCGGCGTGGGTGGACGCCGACGACTTGGCCTACGCGACGGCGGAATTCGAGCGCACCGGCTTTCGCGGCGGGTTGAACTGGTACCGCTCGATCCGGCTTTCGTGGGAATTGCTGGCGCCCTGGCGCGGCGCCGCGATCCATCAGCCCTCGCTGTTCATCGGCGGCGATCGCGACGATGTGCTGAAGTTTCCGAACTCGCGCGCCAGCATCGACAAGTTCGGCCAGACGCTGCCCGGCCTGCGCGGCTGCCACATCCTGCCTGGCGCCGGGCACTGGGTGCAGCGCGAGCGGGCGGCGGCTGTCAACGATCTGCTGCTGGCCTTCTTGCGCGGCCTTTGATCGACAAGGCCCTCGGCAGCGGAACCCGAGCACGCAGCAGCGCAGCATTCCCGATGGGGGCGTACACGATGCGCCCCGTCCGCACGCCATTGGAAGCACAGGCGCCATGGCTCAGTGGCACGCCCTTGCCATGCACCGCAGCGGCAGGATTGCACACACCCCGCGCGATTCGGCCGGCAAGACCCTCCCTGGGCATACCGGTTGGCGCGAGCGCGCCGATAGCCGTCGATGAGGCGCCGATCAAGACCCGCACCCGGTGCCGCTGCGTACCCACCCCGAATGCATGCACCGGCGGTTCGAGCCTCCTGAATGTCCGACACGCTGACTTCGACGAAGGCACCTGTGCAGCCGGCCCAGGCAGCGGGGCACATCGCGCTGCGCACACCGCTCGAACACGATGCGCTGGCGCCTGGCACCCGGCTGGACGAGTTCGAGATCGTGCGCGTGCTGGGCGCGGGCGGCTTCGGCATCGTCTATCTCGCGCTCGACCATCAACTGAGGCGCCAGGTGGCGATCAAGGAATACCTGCCCAGCACGCTGGCCGGGCGCAGCAGCGGCACGGCGGTGGCGATGCGTTCACCTGCCGCGGCCGAGACCTTCGCGCTCGGGCTGGAATCGTTCTTCAACGAGGCGCGTTTGCTGGCCTGCTTCGACCACCCCTCGCTGGTCAAGGTGTACCGCTGCATGAAGGCCCACGGCACGGCCTACATGGTGATGCAGTTCTACCCGGGCATCACGCTGAAGCAGGCGCGGCGCGGCATGGCGGCAGCGCCGGACGGGGCCTGGCTGCGTGCCATCGTCGAACCGCTGCTCGACGTGCTGGAACTGCTGCATGGCCAAGGCGTGTTCCACCGCGACATCGCACCCGACAACATCCTGATCCTGCCCGACGGGCGGCCGGTGCTGCTCGACTTCGGCTCCGCCCGCCGCATCGTCGGTGACGCCACGCAGTCGCTGACGGCGGTGCTCAAGCCCAACTTCGCACCCATCGAGCAGTATGCC
This sequence comes from uncultured Pseudomonadota bacterium, assembly GCA_963818005.1. Classification (GTDB taxonomy): domain Bacteria; phylum Pseudomonadota; class Gammaproteobacteria; order Burkholderiales; family Burkholderiaceae_C; genus Rubrivivax. The sequence continues at coordinate 5,941 of CAWFQP010000034.1, read as the reverse complement.
GACGCGACCGGGATGCGCCAGGGTCCGTGGACCGATCTGTACGCGCTGGGCGCGACCGCCTGCTTCATGCTCAGCGGCAAAGCGCCCGTACCCGCGGTGCTGCGCGCCGTGCGCGATGAATTGCCGGCGCTTTCGGCGCACGATGGCGACGCGTTCGCGGGCGTGCCGGAGCGCCTGCTTGCCGCCATCGACTGGAGCCTGGCGCTGTCGCCGGACGATCGTCCGCAATCGGTCGACATGTTCAGGCAGGCCCTCGATGGCCGGCTGGTGCCGCCGGCGCCATCGGCGCGCCATCGCGGCATCACGCCGCTTGCAAGCCCGCATGTCAGCGGCATGCACACGGTCGACGCAGGCTTGGCGTTCGGCACCACGGTGGAAGTCCGGACTGCGACGATGGCGGCAAAGGCGTCGGGCGATGCCACCGGCAGCGGCGCGATGCGGCGCCATGGCCTGCGCATCGCACTGGCGTTGGGGGCGGCGGCCGGTATGGCCATGCTGGCCTGGAACCTCCATTCACCGGCCGTTCAGCCGCCGGCGGACACGATGGCAGGAAGCGCTGCCGCCCCGCCGCCACAGCTGCCGCCGCCACAGCCGGCACGGCCGGCACGCCGCCGCAGCCGGCAGCTCGGGCACGCCCTCGGCTGGCGCCGTGGCGGCCGGGCCTGCCGGGGCTGCCAGTGCAGCGGCACCAAACCCTGCGTCGCAGGCTGCCGCGGCAAGCGCCCCATCGCCGCGGCCCGCGGTCGCCACACGAAGGCCGACCGCGGCGTCGGCGTCGGTGGTGGCGCGGCGCTCCGCCACGCCTGGTGCCGTGCCGAAGGGTCCCGAGGCGGCCTGCGCCGACCTGAACTTCTTCACGCGTGCCATCTGCGTCAGCCGCGAATGCCAGACCCCGCGCTGGCGCGAGCATCCTCAATGTGTGCAAGCCCGCGCCATCGAGGAGCAGCGGCAGCGCCAGAAGAACCAGTTCTGAGGGCGCTCATGGACGAATCGGAGCGAAACAGCAGCCCGAGCCCGAATGCCGGCACCGCCATCGCGCCCGGTGCGGCGCCAGGCCAGCCGCTCGCGCGACGGGGCGACGCGGCGGGCGTGACCGAGCGCACTTTCTACCGCGAGCACATGCTGACTTGCCGCTCGATGCGCCTGGACGACGGGCGCTACCAGGCGCGGGTGGCGATCTCCACGCTGGGCAGCCAGAGGACATGCGCGCAGCGCTTTCTCGACCTCGACGCCTTCGACTCGCACGAGGCGGCGGTCGAGCACGCACTGCAGGCGGGAAAGGAATGGGTCGACGCCAACGCGTGACCGCGCCGGCCATCGCCCCGCCCGGCATCGTGCCGTTCAAATGCTGCTGCGGGCCTGCGCCTTCGCTGCCGGCCCCCCGATCAGGCCCAGGCTCAGCGCCGTGCCCAGCAGCACCACCGCGCAGCCGGCCACCATCTGCAGCGTGATCGCCTCGCCCAGGTACAGCGCGCCGGAGACCATGGCCACCAGCGGGCTGAGGAAGGTGACCGACATCGCCGGCACCGCGCCGATGCGGCGCAGCAGCCGGAAGTACATCCACATGCCCAGCCCCGAACTGGCGATGCCCAGGAAGGCCATCTCGGCCCAGGCGCGCGCGGTGGGCGGCGTGCTCGGCCAGGTGGCCCAGGCCAGCGGCGCCAGGAACAGGCTGGCCAGGGCCAGGCTGCCGGCGGTGGTGACCATGGCGTCGACGCCGGCCATCTTCTTGCGCGTGTAGTTCGCGCCGACGCTCCAGATCATCGCGGTGCCCAGCACGGCCAGCACCGCCAGCGGGCCGTCGCCGGTCTTCAGCGAGACGCTGCCGCCGCTCATCAGGATCAGCACGCCGGCAAAGCCGAGCAGCAGGCCGGCGGCGCGCCACGCGCCCAGCCGCTCCTTCATCACGAAGTGCGCCAGCAGCGCGCCGAACATCGGCGCGGTGGCGTTGAGCACGGCCGACAGTCCGGCGGTGATGTGCAACGCGCCCCAGGTCATCAGCATGAAGGGCAGGGCGGTGAAGGGCACGCCGACCATGAACAGCGCGCAGGGATTGGCGCGAAGTTGCGGCCAGCCGCCGCGCCAGGCGACGATGGGCAGCAGCATCAGCGCGGCGATGCCCAGCCGCATCGACACCAGCGGCGCCGGGCCGAAGGCCGGAACCGCCGCACGCGTGAAGAGATAGGCGCCGCCCCACAGCACACTCAGGAGCAGCAGTTCGATCACATCGCGCGGGCGCATGGGCCGAGCTTATCGGAACGCGGTGCACGGTCCGCCACGCTTCTAGAATGACCTCCCCTCGGCCCGCGGGCCGCACCCCTTTCGGAGCCTGTCACATGCGCGACTACCTCAAGTTCTATATCAACGGTGCCTGGGTCGACCCGGTCGCACCGAAGGCCCTGGACGTCATCAACCCGGCCACTGAAACCGTGGCCGGCCGCATCTCGATGGGCTCGGCCGCCGACGTGGACAAGGCGGTGAAAGCGGCGCGCGCCGCCTTCGAAACCTGGTCGCAAAGCAGCGCCGAAGAGCGCATCGCGCTGTTCGAGACGACTGATCGAGGAATACAAGAAGCGCTACGCCGACATGGCCGCGGCCATCACCGAGGAGATGGGCGCGCCGGCCGTGCTGTCGCAGAAGGCGCAGGCGGCGATGGGCATCGGCCACCTGCAGTCGGCCCTGGGCGTGCTCAGGCAGTACAAGTTCAAGGAGGAGCGCGGCACCACGATGATCGTCAAGGAGCCGATCGGCGTGTGCGGGTTGATCACGCCGTGGAACTGGCCGGTCAACCAGATCGCCTGCAAGGTGGCCCCGGCCCTCGCGGTGGGTTGCACGATGGTCTTGAAGCCCTCGGAGATCGCGCCTTTCTCGGCGCAGATCTGGACCGAGGTGATGCATGCCGCCGGCGTGCCGGCCGGCGTGTTCAACCTGGTCAATGGCGACGGCCCGACGGTGGGCGCGGCCATCTCCAGCCACCCGGGCGTGGACATGGTGTCCTTCACCGGCAGCACGCGCGCCGGCATCGAAGTCGCGCGCAATGCGGCACCGACCGTCAAGCGTGTGCACCAGGAACTGGGCGGCAAGTCGCCGAACATCATCCTGCCCGATGCGGACATCAAGCGCGCGGTCACCGCCGGTGTGCGCGGCGTGATGCAGAACAGCGGCCAGAGCTGCAACGCGCCCACGCGTTTGCTGGTGCCGAACTCGAAGATGGCCGAAGTGCTGGCCGTCGCCAAGGAAGCGGCCGAGGCCACCACCGTCGGTGCGCCGGACAGCGGCGCAGCCATCGGACCGGTGATCTCGGCGACGCAGTGGGACAAGATCCAGACCCTGATCCACAAGGGCATCGAAGAAGGCGCCCAGGTGGTGGCCGGCGGCCCCGGCAAGCCCGCGGGGCTGGAGACCGGCTACTACGTCAAGCCCACGGTGCTGGGGCCGGTGAGCAACGACAAGACCGTGGCGCGCGAAGAGATCTTCGGCCCGGTGCTGACCATCATCGGCTACGACACGGTGGAAGAAGCGGTGGCCATCGCCAACGACACGCCCTATGGACTGGCCGCGTATGTGTCGGGCACCGACGTCGAGGCCACGCGCAAGGTGGCGTCGCGGCTGCGCGCCGGGCAGGTGAACATCAACAGCGCCGCCACCGACCTGATGGCGCCCTTCGGCGGCTTCAAGCAGTCTGGCAACGGGCGCGAGTGGGGCGACCACGCCTTCGCCGAGTTCCTCGAGATCAAGGCCGTGCTCGGCTACACGCCGAAATAGGGTCCCCCCGAAGCGCCTTCGGGCCGCTGGCGGTCCGGCAAAGCCGGATCCGCTGCGGCTGCTGGAAGCTGCAGATAGTTGACTTGCACGAACGAACCAGGAGACAAGATGGCCGCCGTCAATGACGTGATCGACCTGAGCATCGAGGACGGCGTGGCCGTCATCACCTCGAACCACCCGCCCGTCAACGCGCTGTCGGCGATCGTGCGCGACGGGCTGACGGCGGCCTTCGACCGTGCCATCGCAGACGATGCCGTGCAGGCCGTCGTGCTGACCTGCGCCGGGCGCACCTTCTTCGCCGGTGCCGACATCAGCGAGTTCGGCAAGCCGCCGAAAGGGGCGTCGCTGCACGCGCTGTTCGACAAGATGGAAAGCGCCTCCAAGCCGATCGTCGCGGCGATCCATGGCACCTCGCTCGGCGGCGGCTTCGAGACCGCGCTGGTGTGCCACTACCGCGTGGCCGTTCCCTCTGCGCGCGTCGGCCTGCCCGAGGTCAAGCTCGGCCTGCTGGCCGGTGCCGGCGGCACGCAGCGGCTGCCGCGCATCGTCGGTGCGGCCAAGGCGCTGGAGATGGTGACCGGCGGCGCGCCGGTGGGCGGCAAGGCGGCGCTGGCGATGGGGCTGGTCGACGAACTGGTGAGCGAAGGAGCGGACCTGCGCGCCGCGGGCATCGCCTTCGCGCGCAAGGTGCTGGCCGAGAAGCGGCCGCTGAAGAAGGTGCGCGACCTGCAGGTGGCCGGCGCCACGCCGGAACTGTTCGCCGAGTTTCGCGCCAAGAATGCCAAGGCCTTCCGCGGCTTCGAGGCGCCCGAGGCCAGCATCAAGTGCATCGAGGCCGCGGCCAATCTGCCCTTCGACGAAGGCAAGAAGTTCGAGCGCGAGGAGTTCACGAAGCTGGTCGCCGGCGTGCAGAGCCAGGCCCAGCGCTACATGTTCTTCGCCGAGCGCCAGGCCGCCAAGATCGAAGGCCTGCCCGAAGGCACGGCCACGCGGCCGGTGAAGAAGGTCGGCATGATCGGCGCCGGCACGATGGGCGGCGGCATCGCGATGAACTTCCTCAACAAGGGCATCCCGGTGACCATCGTCGAGACGCAAGCAGGCGGCGCTGGAGCGCGGCACCGCGACGATCCGCAAGAACTACGAGAACACCGCCGCCAAGGGCCGCATGACGCAGGACGACGTGGAAAAGCGCATGGCGGCGCTGTCGCCGACGCTGGACCTGGCGGCGCTGGCCGACTGCGACCTGATCATCGAGGCCGTGTTCGAGAACATGGCGATCAAGAAGGAGCTGTTCGCCAAGCTCGACAAGATCGCCAAGCCGGGCGCGATCCTGGCGTCGAACACCAGCTACCTGAACGTCGACGAGATCGCCTCGGCGACGCAGCCGCCCGCAGGACGTGGTCGGCATGCACTTCTTCTGCCCCGCCAACGTGATGAAGCTGCTCGAGGTGGTGCGCGGCGCGAAGACCGCGCCGGACGTGCTGGCCACGGCGATGGACATCGGCAAGACCATCGGCAAGGTGGCGGTGGTGTCGGGCGTGTGCCACGGCTTCATCGGCAACCGCATGCTGGCGCAGCGCCAGGCGCAGGCCAACGCGCTGATCCTGGAAGGCGCGATGCCGTGGGACGTCGACCGCGTGGCCTACGACTTCGGCTGGCCGATGGGCCCGTTCCAGATGTCCGACCTGGCCGGCCTCGACATCGGCTGGTCGAAGGAGACGAGCAAGGGCGCGACCATCCGCGAGCGGCTGTGCGAACTGGACCGCCGCGGCCAGAAGACCGGCGCCGGCTTCTACGACTACGACGAGAAGCGCAACCGCAGCAACTCGGCGCTCGTCGAAAAGCTGATCCTCGACTTCGCTGCGGAGAAGGGCATTGCGCGCCGCAAGATCGACGACCAGGAGATCCTCGAGCGGCTGCTCTATCCGATGATCAACGAGGGCGCGAAGATCCTGGACGAAGGCATCGCGCAGCGCGCCAGCGACATCGACGTGGTCTGGATCTACGGCTACGGCTGGCCGGTCTACCGCGGCGGGCCGATGTTCTATGCCGACACCGTCGGCGCGGCCAACGTGCTGGCAGCGCTGGAAAAGCACATGCCGCGCCTGGGTGAAGGCTTCGCCATCGCGCCGCTGCTGCGGCAGAAGGCTGACGAGGGCAAGCGCTTCACCGGCTG
>CAWFQP010000033.1:0-105728 GCA_963818005.1 uncultured Pseudomonadota bacterium | reverse complement strand
ATGATCGACCGGCAGCGCACGGTCGCGGCGACGCGGCTGACGGTGTTCCCGGTGCGGCCCGAGCTGGCGCTGGACGCAGCGGCGCTGCTGCAGGCGCTGGCCGAGGCCTGGCCGGCCGGCGGCAAGGAATCGCTGGTGCTCAACCTGGCCAGCGAGGGCCTCGTGCACGACAGCCTGGCCGGCTCAGCCGCCGCTGAACTTTGCGCTGGAGGTGCCCGCGTTCATGGCCGGCGACGCGCAGCACGAGGCGGCACTGGTCGCGCTGCACGCGCGCGGCGCCACGCTGTACATCAAGGGCCGGCCCAGCAGCGAGCTGCCGCGCAGCGTGCTGGCCTGCTTCAGGCATTCGATCATCGGCTTGGCCGAAGACCGCCGCAGCGGCGCCGATGCGCCGGACGGCGCGCCGCGCAGCGTGGGCTTCGTGCAGTCGGGCGTGACCCGCGCCTCCGAAGTCGAGGACAGCTTCAGGCGCGGCGCGGTCGCGGTGCTGGGCTGGCCGATCGACGAGGCGGTGGGCAAGGGCAGCGGCAAGACGGTGGCGCCGGACCTGAAGATCATCGTCGAGCTGATGAACCGCGTCGATCGCGAAGAACCCATAGACCGCCTCGAGGCGGTGCTGAAGAACGACCCGACATTGGCCTTCAGGCTGGTGCGCTACATCAACTCGGCGGCCTTCGGGCTGCGCGTCGAGATCAGCTCGTTCCGCCACGCCATCATGATGCTGGGCTACCAGAAGCTCAAGCGCTGGCTGGCGCTGCTGCTGGCCTCGGCCAGCACCGACGTGAACATGAAGCCGGTCATGTTTGCCGCGGTACGCCGCGGCCTGTTCATGGAAGAGCTGGTGCGCGGCGCCGGCGACGAGCAGATGGGCAGCGAGGTGTTCATCTGCGGCGTGTTCTCGCTGCTCGACATGATGATGGGCCAGCCCTTCGAGCAACTGCTGAAGAGCATTCCGGTGCCGCAGGACGTGTTCGACGCGCTGGTGCAGGGCACCGGCCGCTACCGACCCTACCTGGAGCTGGTGCGTGCGGTGGAACGCGAATCGCTGTTCGACATCCGCGATGCCGCCGAGGCGCTGATGCTGTCGGCCGCCGAGGTCAACCGCGCGCTGCTGCGTGCGCTGACCGCGGCGCAGCTGGAGTGAGCCCGGACCAACGGCGTGCCCGGTGGCGCCGACGACAATGCACCTGACGTTGCATCAGCGATCATGTCGCGCTGTTGCGCTGCCCCTGGACTGGCCCCGATGTCGTTGCGCCCCCACACTGCCGAGCTGCCGCCGTCCGCGCTGCTGCCGTCGCGCGCGGCGCTGGCCAGCCTGCTCGATGGCGTCGACGAGCCGTTGCTGCTGTTCGATGACCTGGGCCGACTGAGTTTCTGCAACCGCGCGGCGATGCGCACGCTGGGCGCCGAACCGGGCCTGACCACCGCGCAGCTGGCCAAAGTGCTGGGCCCGGCCGGTGCCGACTGGTTGGCAGGCTGCATGCGCAATCCGTCGGACGAAGCGCAGTCGCAGCGCGTGACGCTGGCCGACGCCCGCGCGGCGACGCTGTCCGGCCTGGCGCATCGGGCGCGACCGCGCGCTGCGCGTGCAACTGCAAGCGCCGGTCGCGCCGGCACTGGCGCCCTTGCCGGCCGTCGAATCGGGTCCGACGCTGGCGATGCTGCGCATGCTCTGGGCCTCGCCGTTTCCGGCGACGCTGCAGGACGCCGAGTTCCGTCTGGTGGCGCTCAACGATGCCTACCTCGATTTCACGGGCCGCGCGCGTGACGACCTGATCGGCACCGATCCGGTGTGGTTGCAGCCGCTGGAGGACCAGGCCTCGCACATCGAGGCGCGGCGCGAACTGCCGGCGCAACTGGCCGGCCAGATCGTGCCACGGCTGAGCGAGCAGCGGCTGATCGACAGCGGCGGCCGTGAGCGCTGGTGCCGCACCTCGGCCTACCAGGTGTCGGGCGAAGGCGGCGAGCCGCTGCTGCTGTGCGTGCTGCAGGATTCCACTGCCGAACATGTGGCCCGGGCCCAGGCCGACCGCTCGCTGAACGAGCTGGCGCAATGGTTCGACTTGAGCCCGACCGGCATGCTGGTCTTCGACGACGCGGGCTTGATCGTGCGCTCCAACCCGGCCTTCGAGGCGCTGGTCGGCCAGGTGCCGGTGATGCTGAACGATGCCGCGACGGACCTGCAGACGCTGCTGGCCTGGCGGCAGGGCGCACCGCGCCCCGAGCTGCGACCCGGTGCCACGCCGTTGGAGATCAACGTCTCGCTGGCGCTGCCCGACGGCCGGCGCCAGCGGCTCAGCGCGCGGGTGCGAGGCTTTGCCACCGACCAGGGCCAGCACCGCTTCATGGCCGTGGTCGAGGATCGCAGCGCCGAGGAGGAGCGCGACCTCGCTCAGTTGGAGATCGGCGCGCTGATGGACACCGCCGGCGTGGGCGTGGCCACCTTCGACAGCGCACGCGGCTGGCTGCGCCCGCGCGCCGAACGCCGGCGCGCGCCGGCCAAGTCGGCGGGTTTGCAGTCGATCGCGCGCGACATCGTCGAGGCCGACTCGCTGCCCGAATACGAACGGCTGCAGCAGGCACTGCGTCGCGGCGAGCGCACCGAGGTGCGCTATGCGGTCAACCATGCCGAGCTCGGCCGGCGCTGGCTGCTGACGCGCGTCGAGCCGGGCGAGGGGGATTCCGGCCGGCGCACGGTGGTCACGGTGGACGTGACCGAGCAGGAAAGCGCGCAGCGCCAGAGCCAGCAGCTGCTGCGCGAACTGACCACCATCCTCGACGGCACCACCGCCGGCATTGCCTACCTGCGCGGTGCGATGCTGGTGCGCTGCAATCGTCGCTTCGAATCGATGCTCGCGCTGGATGCCGGCGCCGCGGCCGGCGCCACTGTCACCGAGCTGTTCGGCCGCTTTCCGCAGGCGCTGGCGGCCTTGCAGGCCGGGCAGGGTTTCGAGACCGAACTGGCCGTCGCCGCCCCCGGCGCTTCCGACGCGCCGCCCGCCTGGTATTCCTTGTCGGTGCGTCGCGCCGAGCTGAGCGCCAGCGACAACGAAGTCGTGGCGGTGCTCACCGACATCTCGCGCCTGAAGTCGCAGCAAAGCGAGCTGGAAGCGCTGCTGCGCGACCGCGAGCTGATGTTCAGCCTGTCCGACGTGGGCATCGCCTACCTGCGTGGCGGGCGCATCGAGCGCGCCAACCAGGCGATGGCCGCGCTCACCGGCTATGCCGATTCGGAGCTGACCGCGCTCGACCCGGCCGAGCTGGCGCTGGACCGCGACGACCACCTGCGCCACGGGCAGGACGAGCTGCGCATGCTGCGCCAGCAGGGCCGCTACCACGCAGAGCGCCAGCTGCGCCGGCGCGACGGCAGCCGGGTCTGGGTGCAGGTGGCGCAGCGCCTGGTGGACGAGGCCGACGAGTCGGCCGGGCGCATCTGCTCCTATGTCGACGTGCAGGAGCGGCACCGTGCGCGCGAGGAGCTGCTGCGCCAGGCCGAGCGCACGCGCGCGGTGCTCGACTCGGTGCTGGTGGGCATCGTCACCGTCGGCGACGGCGGCATCGAGTGGATGAACCGCTCGGCGCGGCGCATGTTCGGCGGCGAGCTGGCCGACTTCGTCGGCGAACCGATCGCCACCGTGGCGACGCCCGAGCCGGATCACCCGCTGCGCCGCACCGACTACCCGCAGACGCTGGCCGAGGGCCAGGCGCAGACTTTCGAATGCCGGCTCCAGGCGCGCGACGGACGCGAGTTCTGGGTGGTCGGCAATGCGGTGCTCAGCGGCCGCGGTTCCAGCGGCCCGCAGCTCACCTTCGCGCTGCTCGACATCGAGCGGCGGCGCCAGGCCGAGGTCAGCATCGCGCAGGCGCAGGCCTCGCTGCAGCGCATCATCGAGACCGCGCCGCTGGCCATCGCGCTGTTCGACGCGCGTTCGCTGCGCGTGCTGCAGGTCAACCAGATGGCCGCGGCCTTCTTCGACCGGCCGGCTCGAGCAGCTCGTGGGCGGCACGCCGCACGACGGGTTGCCTGGCGCCACGGGCGAAGCGCTGGCGGCCGACCTGCGCAGCGCCGGCGCCGCCAACGAGGTGCTGCGCCGCGAGCTGCGCCTGGAAGGCGCTCCGGCGCGCGCCTGTGGGACACGCGCTTCGTCTCGCTGCCCACCAGCGCCGGCGCGCGCGAGCAGGTGCTGCTGGTGGCCAGCGACGTGACCGAGCAGCGCGCCGAGGCGCAGGCGCGCTTCGAGGCGGCCATCGCGCAGCGCGAGATGCTGGTCAGGGAAGTGCACCACCGCATCAAGAACAACCTGCAGGGCGTGGCCGGGCTGCTGCAGCAGAACGCCGCGCGCCACCCCGAGGTGGCGGCGATCCTGACCGAATCGGTCGGCCAGGTGCAGGCCATCGCCCAGGTCTACGGCTGCAGGTCGGCTCTGGCCGGGCCGCTGCGCGTGGCCAGCGTGCTGGAGGCGATCGCGCTGTCGGTGCAGCGCACCTTCGGCCGCGCGGTGCGGGTGCATCTGGACGGTGACGAGCCAGCGCGTATGCTGCTGCCCGAGGCCGAGTCGATCCCGATCGCGCTGACCCTCAACGAGCTGCTGACCAATGCCGTCAAGCACAGCGCGCAGGGCGATGTGCATTGCGGGCTGTCGGTGCAGGCCGAGGACGTGCGCGTGGCCATCCGCAACGCGGGCCGGCTGCGCGAGGGCTTCAGCCTGGCGCAGTTCCCGGGCGGCGTGTCCGGCCTGGGCCTGGTGCGCGCGCTGCTGCCGCGGCGCAGTGCCACGCTGACGCTGTCGCAGCAGGGTGACGAGGTGCTGACCGAAGTCGTTCTCAGGCCGCCCAGCGTGCAACGTGCCCCGCCCTGAGCCGGGGCCGCCCAGCGCAGGTTTGCGAGAGAATGCCGGTCCTCGACACTGCCGCTCGTCAACGCCAACGCCACCCCATGAATGCCAAGGGCAAGATCCTGGTCGTCGACGACGACCGCCTGGTGCTGGCCACGGTGACGCACGGCCTGGCGCAGGCCGGCTACGAGGTCATCGACGCCGACAACGGCGACGACGCCATCCTGCTGGCGCGCAAGCATCGTCCCGAGCTGGCGCTGCTCGACATCCGCATGGAAGGCAAGAGCGGCTTCGACGTGGCCGAATACCTGCGCGATCCCTGCCACATCCCGTTCATCTTCCTGTCGGCCTTCGCCGACCCGGACACGGTGGCGAAGGTGGCCGAGCTGGGCGCGCTCGCCTACATGGTCAAGCCGCTGGACGTAGGCCAGATCGTGCCGACGGTGGACGCAGCCTTCGAACAGCTGCGCGCCCAGCGCGCACAGGGCCGAGGCACAGCGCACGGCGCTGGGCACGCAACCGCTGGCGCGCCAGGCTGACGTGGTGTCGCTGGCCGCGGGCGTACTGATGCACCGTTACTCCCTGTCGCGCGGCGATGCGCTGACGCGGTTGCGCCGCATTGCCGATGCGGCCGGCGTACCCCTGGCCGAGCAGGCCGAGCGGCTGGTCAGCGCGGTCGAGGAACTGGCGCGCCCCGGCACTGCGTAGCGCGCCGCCGCGCCGTGCGCAATCGCGTCGGCCGACGCCGTGCCGGCTCACGGCCGCGGCTGCCCTCGACGGTCCGCTCATGCGCGGTTGGCATTGCTGACGGCAAGCCGGCGCAGGGCAGGCCGCGACGCTTCGGTGCGGCGGCAGTCCTGCTCCACTTCCCTGTGGCGCTCCCGCCCCTGGCCTGGCGCGTACCTGGCGCGCTGCGCCCAACCTCGGCAGAGCGGCTTTCGTCAGGGCCGCTTTGCGCCGCAAACCGACGCCGGATCAGGGCTGCAGCGTGAAGTGAAAGCGCGCCCCGCGGTCGGGCTCGGATTCGGCCCAGATGTCGCCACCGTGGCGGCGCACGATGCGCTTCACAGACGCCAGGCCGACGCCGGTGCCGGGGAAGTCGTTGGCACTGTGCAGACGCTGGAACACGCCGAACAGGCGGTCGGCGTTGCGCATGTCGAAGCCGGCGCCGTTGTCGATGACACTGAACACCTGCCGCCCGCGCTGCGTCTCACAGTTGAACTGCAACCGGGCCTGTGGATTGCGCGCGCTGTACTTCCAGGCATTGCCGAGCAGGTTTTCCAGGACCAGGCGCAGCAGCGTCGGGTCGCCGTCGACCACCATGCCAGGCGCGATGTCGACCTCCACCTGGCGCTCGGCGGCAGCGCGCCGCAGGTCGTCGACGACGAATCCGGCCAGCTGCGACAAGTTCACCGGCTGCCGGGCCAGTGGCAGCGCCGACAGGTTGGCCAGCGTCAGCAGCGCGTCGATCATGCTGTTCATGCGCGCCGCCGCGGCCAGTACCCGGTCGAGGTGGTCGTTGCCGATGCGGTCGAGCACGCGGCCGTAGTCTTCCTTGAGGATGCGCGCGAAGCCCTCGACCACGCGGATCGGCGCACGCAGGTCGTGCGTGACGGTGTAGCTGAAGGCGGCCTGCTCGCTGAGCAGCTCGGAGGATTCACCCTCCAGCGCCAGGCTCGGCATCGCCATGGCCGGACCGGCGGCGGCGCCTGCGCGAGCCGTGCCGACATAGCCTTCGAACTGGCCTTCGGCATCGAATCGCGGCACGCCACGCAGCAGCCAAGCGCCATCCTTGGGCGCAGCCACCGGCCGCACCGCCACGTCCCGCAGCGCCACCATCGATTCGAGCTGCGCGCGAAGGCTGTCGGCGTCGGCAACGAAGCGCTCCCACAGCGGCTGCCCACCCCAATCGCCGTGCGACCAGGCCTCGGCCGGCGCATCGGCCGGGGGCTGCAGCCGCACCAGGCGGTGGTGGCGATCGGTCTGCCACTGCCAGACATCGAGCAGCTGCGTCAACAACTGGCCCTGGGCCCGGGCCTCGCGCAGCGCATGGCGATGGCGGGCGCGTGCCTGCGCTCGCCCGACGCCAAATCCGGCCAGCGCCACCAGCAACAGCGCCAAGCCGGCAAAGAGCCACAAGGCAACGCTGGGCGCTTCGCTGGACACGGGCATGCGCAGGATTGTAAGGAGCGGCCGTATGTCGCCTTCTAGCCGGCACGCCGCCTCAAGTCCGGCGGCCAAGCACCGAAACCGGGCCAAGGGGGGAAGACGCCGTCAAATGCGTGACATTTGCGGCGATGCCCGCTGCCCTGCCTCCTTATCATCGGCCACCATCCATGCTTGCCATGTCCCACGCCCCCCAGACCCAGCCGCCGGCGTTTGCGTGCGTGCTGGACCCGGCGTCGCTGCAGCGGCTGCATGAGCTCGACCCGCAGGGCGAGAACCGTGTCGTGGAGCGGGTGCTGCGTGCGTTCGAAAGCTCGCTGACCCGGCTGTTGCCGCAAACGTCGCAGGCGCTGGCCGAGGGCGACCATGAAACGCTGCGTCACGGGGTGCATACGCTCAAGTCCTCGTCGGCCAGTGTCGGCGCCCTGGAGCTGTCGCGCTGCTGCAGCGAGATCGAGAACCGCCTGCGCCAGATGCAGCTCGACGGCCTGGCCGAACGGCTGGCGCGGCTGCATGTCGAAGGCGCCCGCGTGCTGGCGGCCGTGCGCAGCCTGTTGCCCGATTGAGAGCCTGAGAATCCTTCGCTCATGCCCGCTCATCACCCGCAAAGTCGCCCGCTCGTGGTTGCAACCGCTCGCCATGGCCCGAGCGATGCTTGTGCCTTGCGCCAGGATCGGACACCTTGGGGCGTGCTGCTCGGGCACGCCCGGACTCTAGAGATCTGAGCCGTCGCCGATGACGCCTGCGCTTCCCCTTGCCGACGAGCTGGCGGCCAAGCCGCCCGAGGTGCTGCTGGTCGACGACGACGAGGTCAACCTGCTGCTGACGGCGATGGCGCTGCGCGAGCGCGGCTTCCACATCACCGAAGCCGGGGGCGGCGAACACGCGCTGCAACTGCTGGCCGACTGGGCGCCCGACATCATCGTGCTCGACGCGATGATGCCGGGGCTGGACGGCTTTGCCACGTGCCGCCGGCTGCGTGCGATGCCCGGCTACGAGAACGTGCCGGTGCTGATGCTCACCGGGCTGGACGACGATGCGTCGATCACGCGCGCCTACCAGGCTGGCGCCACCGACTTCTTCGTCAAGGCCAACCAGTGGAGCCTGCTCGCCGGGCGCCTGCAATACCTGCTGCGCGCCTCGCGCACGCGCATCGAGCTGGAGCGCAGCCAGGCCAAGCTGGCGCGTGCGCAGGACCTGGCGCGCATGGGCAGCTTCGACTGGCGCCGCGCCGGCCCCAGCGGCAGCGGCGGCGCGCTGGTGCTGTCCACGCAGGGCCTGCGCGTGCTCGGCTACGGCCCGGCTGACCACGTCAGCCTGCGCGCCATCCTGCGCCTGGTGCAGCGCGGCGAGCGCCGTTCGGTGTTGCGGCTGCTGCAGGGCGTGGTGCAACACAGTTCGGTGCTGGCCACCGACGTGCCCGTGGCGCTGCTCGACGGGCGCCAGCGCATCATCCATGTCGAGGCCGAGCCCGAGTTCAACGAGCACGGCCACAGCGTCGGCTACACCGGCATCGTCCAGGACGTGACCGACCGCCGCGTCGCCGAGGACCGCATCCGCCACCTGGCCAACTTCGACTCGCTCACCGGCTTGCCCAACCGCCGCCAGCTGGTGTGGCGCATGGAACGCGCGATCGAGCATGCGCGCCGGCTGGGCCACGCCTGCGCCTTTCTGCTGATCGACCTGGACCGTTTCAAGATCATCAACGACACGCTCGGCCATGCCGCGGGCGACGAACTGCTGATGGAGGTGGCGCTGCGGCTGCGGGCCTGCGTGCGCCACAGCGAGCAGGTGACGGAAGGCGCACTCGAGGCGGTGGGCTCGCGCGCGCATCGCACGCTCGAGGCGGTGGGACGCCTGGGCGGCGACGAGTTCATCGCGCTGCTGCCTGAAATCGCCGACGAGCGCGACGCGCAGCGCGTGGCCGATCGCATCCTCGAGGTGATGCGCGACCCGGTGCTGGTGGGCGGGCAGGAATGCTTCGTCACCGCCAGCGTGGGCATCGCCATCTTCCCGCGCGACGGCGGCTCGGTGGCCGACCTGATGCGCAACTCCGACGTGGCCATGTACTCGGTCAAGTCGCAGGGCAAGGATGCATCGGCCATCTACAGCCCGCAGCTGGCCGGCCGCGGGCGCGAGAAGCTCGAGCTGGAAAGCGCACTGCACAAGGCCATCGAGCGCGATGAACTGGTGCTGCACTACCAGCCGATGATCGACGTGCGCTCGGCACGCATGGTCGGCGCCGAGGCGCTGATGCGCTGGCAGCGCGGCGACATGCTGGTGCCGCCCGGCGACTTCATCCCGCTGGCCGAGGAGTCGGGCCTGATCCTGCCGCTGTCCGAATGGGCGCTGCGCGAGGCGGCCCGCCAGGCGCGGCTGTGGAAGAACAGCTTCGGTTTCGACAACGCCATCTCGGTGAACTTGCCCAGCCGCCTGTTCGAGCGCTCCGATCTGGTCGACCAGATTCACCAGAACGCGCTGACCTACGGCATTGCGCACCGCATGATTCAGCTGGAGATCACCGAGACCGGGCTGATGAAGGAACTGCAAAGTGTCATCCCCGCACTGCACCAGCTGAAGGAAATCGACGTCGAGGTGGCGATCGACGACTTCGGCACCGGCTATTCGTCGCTGGCCTATCTGACGACGCTGCCGATCTCGGAGCTGAAGATCGATCGCAGTTTCGTGCGCGACCTGGGCGTGACGCCGCAGAGCTCGGGCATCGTCACCGCGATCATCGCCGTGGCGCGCTCGCTGAACCTGCGTGTCATTGGCGAAGGGGTGGAGACGCTGCGCCAGATGGAAGTGCTGCACCGGCTCGGCTGCAGCCTGATGCAAGGTTTCCTGTTCAGCCGGCCGATCGCGCCGGAGGAACTGGAACTCTGGCTGAAGCAGACGGTACTGCCGCGCCGCGCGCCCTGGATCGGCCAGGCCGACGAGCTCGATGTGGGCGGCGTGGCGCCGCGCGCGGTGGGCGGCCGGCCGTACTGAGCAGGGACCGAAGACCATGGACATGTCACACGGTGCCTCGCAGGTGGCGGCCACTGCGCTGTCGCCGGTGCAGGTGGCCAAGGCGGCGTTGCGCCGGCTGGCCCTGGACAAGATCGAACCGACGCCGGAAAACTATGCCCGTGCCTATGCGGCCGAGGGCGGGCACGCCCACGAAGGCCTGCCCGACGCCGCCCGGCCGCTGCTGCAACGTCTGGCCAACTCGCTCGGTGACGAGCCCGGCAGCGGCGACGAGGTGGTCAGCGCGCTGATGGCCGGGCATTGGCAGGATGCCGACCAGATCCTCGCCCAGTCAGCGGCCAAGTCGCTGGGCCAGGCGCAGGATTGGTCCGACCTGCTGCAGCGGCTGGCCCATGGGCTTGAACGGGGCAGCCGGCTGTGGACTGCGGCGCGCAAGAAGGACAGCCTGGGGCGCGTGCTGGCCGGCAGCCGCAGCGACCCGCGGCGCATGCGCGAGCGCGTACGCCATCTGCTGGCGGCCTGGGAAGCCGAGGCCGACGAACCCGGGGTCGACACGGTTTCCGGCGGGCTGGGCGAGGCCCCCGCCGCGCTGACGTCGCCGTCGGCGCGCGAACAGGCCCATGCCGCGCACGACGCGTCTGCCGCAGGCGACTGGAGCACGCTGGTGCGCAGCCTGGAAGGCACCGTGCGTGCCGCGCTGCCGCAGGGCGAGAGCCGTGCCGTCGAGCTGGCCCAGCAGCTGCTGCAGCTGTCGCGGCGCGTCGCCGAGGCCGGTGCCACGCCGCAGCTGGTGGCGCATGCCGACGAGCTGTGCCAGCGCGCGCGCCGCATGCTGGCGCATCGCCAGCACCTGCTCGACGAACTGGGCAAGCTGTGCGTCGAACTGACCCAGGGCCTGACCGAACTGGCCGAGGACGACAGCTGGGCGCGCGGCCAGTGCGAGGCGCTGCAGCTGCGCCTGAGCGAGGGCCTGAACGTGCGCAGCGTGCGCGCCGCCAGCGACCTGCTGGCCAACGCGCGCAAGCGCCAGGCGGTGCTGCGCGGCGAACGCAACCAGGCCCGCGACGCGCTGAAGGAACTGATCCAGGGCATGCTCAGCGAGCTCGGCGAGTTCAGCGAGCACACCGGCCGCTTCCATGCCAACGTCGGCCGCCATGCCGAGGCCATCGCCAAGGCTGATTCGCTGGGCGGCCTGGCCGACGTGGTGCGCGAGATGCTGCACGACACCACCGAGGTGCAGGCGCTGGTCAGCCAGACACAAGGCCGCCTGCAGGCCGAGCAGGCCCGCGCCGGCGAGATGCAGCTGCGCGTGCGCGAGCTCGAAGGCGAGTTGCGCCGCCTGTCCGACGAGGTCTCCACCGACGCCTTGACGCAGGTGGCCAACCGGCGCGGCCTGGCGCAGGCCTTCGAGGTCGAGCGTGCGCGCATGGACCGTGCGCGTACCGAGAAGGCGGACTGCGCGCTGGCGGTAGGCTTGATCGACATCGACAACTTCAAGAAGCTCAACGACACACTCGGCCATGCCGCCGGCGACGTGGCGCTGCAGAAGCTGGCGGCCCAGGTGCGCGAGCAGCTGCGGCCGCGCGACACCGTGGCCCGCTTCGGTGGCGAGGAATTCGTCGTGTTGCTGCCCGACATCGACACGGCCGAGGCGCAGGGCGTGCTGACGCGGCTGCAGCGCAAGCTGACGGCCAGCCTGTTCATGCACGACAACAAGGAAGTGTTCGTCACCTTCTCCGCCGGCGTCACGGCGCTGCGCGAGGCCGAGCCGCTGGAGCTGGCGCTGGAGCGCGCCGACGAGGCGCTGTACGAAGCCAAGCGCACCGGCAAGAACCGCACCTGCATCGGCTGAACTGACCCCGCCCGCGGACGCTGCGCAATGCGCTCGCGGGGTGTCGCTGGCGGCCCGGCGAAACCCGGTCCGCACCGACACCGCGGTCCCGCCGCCAGGGCATCTGGTAGGCTGGTGCTCCGGTCAAATGTGGCGCCTCCCAATGGAACGATTCACGATCTCGCTCGACGACAAGTTGGCCCGGGAGTTCGACGCCTGGATTGCCGAGCGGCGCTATGCCAATCGGTCGGAAGCCATGCGCGACCTCTTTCGTGCCGAACTCGAGCGCTCCAGCCAGCATGCCGACAATGCCGCCGACTGCGTGGCCACGTTGTCGTATGTCTACGATCGCCATGAACTCGATGTCGCCAGGCGCCTGACCACGCTGCACCACGACCACCACGACCTGCTCGTGGCCAGCATGCAGGTGCCGCTGGACCATGAGTTCCGCCTGGAGACGCTGGCCCTCAGGGGCAATGCGCTGGCGGTGCGGCAGTTCGCCGACCTGCTGTGCGCGCAGCGCGGCGTGCGCCATGGCAAGCTGAACCTGATCAGCGTGGAGATGCACCTGGCGCATCGGCACGCAGCAGTCGACGCCGCGGCGGCCAGCAAGAAGCCGGGCCCCGCCGCCGCCAAGCATCTGCACATGCGGCCGGCCCATTGAGGCGTCATGCGGCCCGTACTGCGTGGGCGTTCGCGCCGGTTTGCGATTTCGGCCAGCGGACGTCGCGCCGCAGCGCATTTCGTGACGCGGCTCGACCTCTTGCCGGTGCGGGCGCAGTGACCGCGAAGGTCGATCCAGCGTCGCAGCGAGGCTGCGCCACTCGCAGTCCGGCCGAGGCAGGTGCGGCTGTGGCACGAGGCCGCCGCGTGGTCACCGATGCTTGAAGTAGAAAGTGAGTGGCGCCGGTCGCGGCGCCGGGGCAGGGGTCTGCGGCTGCCAGCGCTGGTGCTGCTCGTCATCGCCGCCGCACAGGCCTTCGCGCAAGGCACTCCCGAGCCGCCCGCCGCGCAGACCGAGCCTGCCACGCAGGCCGAGCCCAGCGCACGGACCGGCCGCGCACGCTTCTTCGACCCCGACGATGGCCAACTGGACCTGAGCTACTTCCTGGAGAACCCGCGCGGCTTCCTGCCGATCCCGATCATCATCACCGAGCCGGCGGTCGGCTACGGCGGCGGCGGCGTCGGTCTGTTCCTGCGGCCGCGCAAGGAAGCGGGTGCCGAAGGCTGGGCGCGGCCGGACATCTCCGGCATCGGCGGGTTCGCCACCCAGAACGGCACCTGGGGCGCTTTCGCCGGCGACGCCAGCCGCTGGCTGGACGGGCGGCTGCGCACGCTGGTCGGTGCCGGCGTCGGCCAGGTCAACCTCGACTTCTACGGGCTCGGTTTCGAACCCGCCGAATTCGACCGCGCGATCCGCTACTCGCTGGACTTCGGTGCGGCCGTTGCCCAGGTCAATTGGCAGCTGGCGCCTGCCTCGCCCTGGGCCGTGGGCCTGCGCTACGTCTACGCCGGCGTGACGCCGAAACTGCGCGACGAAGCGCTCCTGCCCGGGTTGGCCGACCGGGTGCGCGTGACCGTCTCGGCGCCCACGGCGATCCTCGAGTTCGACACGCGGGACAACGTCTTCACGCCGACGCGCGGCGCCTATGCCGAGACCTCGTGGTTCGCCTCGCGCGAAGCGCTGGGCGCGAGCGACGACTTCGAGCGCTTCCAGCAACTGCTGATGGGCTGGCTGCCGCTGCACAGCACGGTGACGATGGGCCTGCGCGGCGACTATGCCTGGTCGTCCGACGGCACGCCCTTCTTCCTGCGCCCATTCGTGGCGATGCGCGGCGTGCCGGCGATGCGCTATCAGGGTGACCGGATGGCCTCGCTGCAGGCCGAGCTGCGCTGGCAGTTCTTCGACCGATGGAGCGTCGTCGGCTTTGTCGGCAGCGGCGCGACGCGCACCGAACGCGAGCGCTTCACCGCGACCCAGGACGTGAGCGGCGGAGGCTTCGGCTTCCGCTACGAACTGGCGCGCAAGTTCGGGCTGCATGCCGGCCTCGACGTGGCCGCCAGCCCCGGCACCACGGCACTGTACTTCACGGTGGGCAATGCCTGGGCTCGTCCCTGAGCGTGCCGCTTCGACCTGGCTCGAATGCCGTGGCTGCGCATTTCCGGGCGGCGAATCGCGTGTCCGGGGCTGTCCAGCTTCCGCCCGGCCCGCCGATGCCATCGAGCTGCCGATGTCGAGCTGAGGCGTCGTCAACCTTCAGGCGATGGATGGCGTTTGCCTACGCTGGGCGACTGCGGCGGAGCTGCTGCCCCGACGCGACATGCCAGGACACCGGGTCCCTCCGGTCTGGCAGACAATGTGCAAGCTGAAACCTGCATCGGAAACAAACATGACCCAGCATCCTCGGCCGCTCGCGGCCTACGCTCGGAGCGGCCGCTCGCCATGGCGCACGCTGCTGTCGGGGTTCCTGTTCGTCCTTGTCGCGCTGCACGCCGTGGCCCAGGCGCCGGCGGCGCCCACGGGCGCGGCGCCGCCGCCGGCCGCCAATGCGATGGACGACCTGGTCGGCCGAATTGCCCTGTATCCCGACGATCTGGTCGCGGTCATCCTGCCGGCATCGACCAGCCCGCTGCAGATCGTGCAGGCCGACCGCTGGCTGGAAAAGCGCAAGTCCGACCCCAAGCTGCCGATCGACGACAAGTGGGACGACGCCGTCAAGACCTTGCTGAACTACCCCGAGGTCGTGAAGATGATGAGCAACGACCTCGACTGGACCAGTGCGCTGGGCGAGGCGGTGGTCGCCGACCAGGGCGCCGTGCTGGACGGCGTGCAGAGCTTCCGGCGCCGCGCACAGGCGGCGGGCAACCTGAAGTCCGACGAGAAGCAGGTCGTCAAGGCCGAGAAGGAGATCATCATCATCGAGCCGGCGAATCCCGAGGTGATCTATGTGCCGCAATACGTCCCGAGCACGGTGGTCACCTATGGTGTGGCGCCGGTCTATGGCTACTACCCGGCCCCGTACCCGTCGTACTACTACCCCTATGCCCCCGGAGCCGCGCTCGCCACGGGCTTGATCTGGGGCGCGGCCATCGGTGCAGCCTGGAATGGCGGCCGCTGGGGCGCCGACTACAACGGCGGCGACATCAACATCGACATCGACCGCAACACCAATATCGACCGCAGCAACACCAATATCGATCGCAGCAACCGCGGTGGCGACCGCGCCGGCGGGGCAGGGCAGCGCCAGCCGGGCAAGAGCGGCACGGCCTGGAAATCCAACAAGCAGCCTGGGCAGGTGAACAGTTCCATCGGCAAGTCGCCGTCCGCCGGGCGCCCCGGTGACGCGCGCGGTGGTGCGGGTTCGGGCGGCATCGGGTCGGCGGGCGCTGGCGCTGCGCGGCCGTCCGCGACGGGTGGCGCGGCAGGCGCCGGTGCGCGCCCGTCGACGCAGCCCGGAGGGGCTGCGGCGGGCGGCGGCGCCAACCGGCCCTCGACCCAACCTTCCGGTGGTGGCTTGGGCAACGCCGGGGCTGCCCGTCCTGGGACACAACCCTCGGGGGGCCACGGCGGCAGCAGCGCCAGCCGCGGCGGTGACGCCTTCGGTGGCTACAGCTCGGGGCGGCAGACGCACATGGACAGCTCGCGCGGTGCCTCGAGCCGCAGTTCGATGTCCGGCGGCGGTGGCAACTTTGGCGGGGGTGCGCGCGGCGGTGGCGGGGGCGGGGGCCGCGGCGGCGGCGGCGGCGGTCGTCGTTGAGCGCAAGGGCCACGTCATGCACACATCCCATTCAATCCATCGCGAGGAATCCGCCATGAACCTCATCCGCCTGCGGGCCTTGCTGCGGCGCCTGATGCTGGCGCTGATGCTGGCCCTGCCCCTGGCCGCAACGGCCGCTGCGCAGCAGACCTTCGCCACGCCGGAGGCGGCCGTCGATGCGCTGATGGCCGCACTCAAGGCCGACAGCGACGCCGCGATGCTGGCGATCTTCGGCGACGACTACAAGCACCTGATCATCCAGGACGACCGCGCAGCCGCCAGCGCCAACCGCGCGCGAACCTACGCGGCGATGCAGACGCTGCGGGTGCTGCGCGAATCCGGCCCGGACCGGCGCCTGCTGCTGATCGGCGACGAGGCCTGGCCACTGCCGATCCCGATCGTGCGCAGCGGCGATCGCTGGCGCTTTGCCAGCGAGCTGGGCGCGGACGAGATGCTCAACCGCCGCATCGGCGCCAACGAACACAATGCCATCTACGTGCTGCGCACCTATGTCGATGCGCAGCGCGCGTTCGCGGCGGTCGACCGCGACGGCGACGGTGTGCTCCAGTACGCACGCAAGCTGGCCAGCACACCGGGCCAGCGCGACGGCCTGTACTGGACCGCCGACCCCGCCAAGGGCGAAGAGATGAGCCCCTTCGGCCCGCTGATTGCCGAGAGCGCAGCCTATTTCAAGGGCCACGCGGCGGGCGACCCGTACCGCGGCTATCGCTTCAGGATCCTGACGCGTCAGGGGGCGCATGCCGCCGGGGGTGCCTACGACTACCTCGTCAACGGCCGCCTGGTCGCCGGCTTCGCGATGGTGGCCTATCCCGCCGAGTGGGGCGAGACCGGTGTGATGAGCTTCATCGTCAACCACAACGGCAAGGTCTTCGAGAAGGATCTCGGCAAGGACTCCGCTGCGATCGGCACGAAGATGACGGCCTTCGACCCCGGCCCCGGATGGAAGTTGGTGGCGCCGTAGGCGCCACGATGCCAGCCTGGCGGCCTGGAAACGTTCCAGCTTCGTGTGCCTTGTTCGGCTCCTGAAGGCCCTGCCGGGAACAGCGCCGGATTCCCTCGCCGCTGCATCGTTGGGCGCTGCGGCAACCGTGTGTTCTTCAAGGCGGTTACCCGGGCCATGACGGGCGCGATCGTCGAACGGCCGCGCGAGCGCTTCGGTGACGAACCGGGCAGTTCGCGGACCGGCCGAGAGAGTCCACCGCGAGCGTGAGGCAGCGTGCGCCCGGTGCGCCCCGGTCTGCGTCCGATCAACGTGCCGAGCTGGCACGTCGGCTAAGCTGCGCACATGAAGGTTCCAGGCGCTGCCGCGTATGCCTGAAAGCACGGCAAAGACGTGGTGGCGCCGCGCCTGGGTCGCCGTGCTGCTGCTGGCGCTCGGCGCCGCGCTGTGGTGGTGGCTGGGTCGACCCAAGCCGGTCGGCGTGATCACCGCCAGCGTCGGCCGCGGCACCGTCGAGGCCACGGTCGCCAACACCCGCGCCGGCACGGTCGAGGCCTGCCAGCGCACCAAGCTGTCGACCATCGCCGGCGGGCGCATCGAGGTGCTGGCGGTGAAGGAGGGCGACAAGGTGAAGAAGGGCCAGCTGCTGATGCGCCTGTGGAACGAGGACCAGCAGGCCGAGCAGTCGCTGGCGCAGGCGCAGCTGGAAACCGCACGCCGGCGCGTCGTCGAGGCCTGCACGCTGGCCGATCTGGCGCAGCGCGAGTTCAAGCGCCAGGAGCAGCTGTTCCAGCAGGGTTTCATTTCCGACGGCGCGCTGGACAACCTGCGCACGCAGGCCGATGCGCGCGTCGCCGCCTGTGCCACTGCGCGTTCCGACGTGGCGCAGGCGCAGGCGCGCATCAAGGTCGTCGGCACGGCCAGCCAGCGCACCGTGCTGGTCGCGCCCTTCGACGGCACGGTGGCCAGGATCGTCGGCGAGGTCGGCGAGTACTCGACGCCATCGCCGCCGGGCGTGGCCATGCCGCCGGCCATCGACCTGATCGACGAATCGTGCCTGTACGTGGCTGCGCCGATGGATGAGGTCGATGCGCCGAAGATCGTCGCCGGCCAGCCGGTGCGCATCACGCTCGACGCGCTGCCCGGCAAGTCCTTCACCGGCAAGGTGCGGCGCATCGCGCCCTACGTCACGGCGGTGGAGAAGCAGGCGCGCACGGTGGAGGTCGAAGTCAACTTCGACGATCCCGCAGTCCGCGGGCCGGCTGCTGGTGGGCTACAGCGCCGACGTCGAAGTGATCCTCGATGTGCGCCAGGACGTGCTGCGCGTGCCCAGCTCGGCACTGCTGCAGGGCGGCCGCGTGCTGTTGCTGCGCGACGGCCAGCTGGTCGAGCAGCCGGTGAAGACCGGCTTGGCGAACTGGGAATACACCGAGGTCGTGCAGGGCCTGCAAGGCGGCGAGCGCATCGTCACCTCGCTCGACCGCGCCGGGGTCAAGGCCGGGGCCGCTGCCGTCGAAGAGGCTGCAGCCGACTGATCCGATGGCCGCCGCGCCCGCCAGCGCACCCCAGGCGCAGATCGAGCTGCAGGGCATCGAGCGCGTGTTCCGCCTCGGCGACAGCGTGGTGCACGCGCTGGCCGGCGTCGACCTGCGCATCGAGGCCGGCGAGTACATCGCGGTGATGGGGCCGTCGGGCTCGGGCAAGTCCACGCTGCTCAACGTGCTGGGCCTGCTCGACCGGCCCGATGCCGGCCGGTACCGGCTGGAAGGCCGCGACGTGACCACGCTGTCGGCCGACGAACAGGCGCGTGTGCGCAGCCTGCGCATCGGCTTCGTGTTCCAGAGCTTCCACCTGGTGCCGCGGCTCACCGCGGCCGAGAACATCGCGCTGCCGATGGTGCTGGCCGGGCTGCCGGCGCGCGAACGCGAGCAGCGCGTGCAGCAGGCGCTCGACGGCTTCGGCCTGGCCGACCGCGCCGGACACCGGCCCGACCAGCTGTCCGGCGGCCAGCGCCAGCGTGTGGCGATCGCGCGCGCCACCATCATGCAACCGGCCGTGCTGCTGGCCGACGAGCCCACCGGCAACCTCGACCGCGCCACCGGCGACGAGGTGGTGCGCCTGCTCGAGCGGCTCAATGCCGCCGGCGTGACGCTGCTGGTGGTGACGCACGACCCCGCGCTGGGCGCGCGCGCGCGCCGCCGGCTGCTGATGGAAGACGGCGCCGTCCGCCACGACCAGCGCCAGGCAGCGGCCAGCCATGCGCACGGCTGACCTGCTGGCCTTTGCCGTGGGCGCGGCGCGCGGCAACCGCGTGCGCACCGCGCTGCTGATGCTGGCCATGGCCATCGGTGTGGCCGCGGTGGTCACGCTGACCGCGCTCGGCGACGGCGCGCGCCGCTACGTGGTGCGCGAGTTCAGTGCCATCGGAACCAACCTGGTGATCGTGCTGCCGGGCCGCACCGAGACCGGCGGCATCAACCCCGGCAGCTTCGTCAGCAGCACGCCGCGCGACCTGACGGTCGACGACGCGCTGGCGCTGCAACGCGCGCCGGCGGTGCAGCGCGTGGCGCCGCTGACGGTCGGCACATCGGAGCTGTCGGTGGGCGGGCGGCTGCGCGAAGGCATGGTCGTCGGCTCCACCGCAGAGTTCATGGAAGTGCGGCAGTTCAAGATGGCACAGGGCCAGTTCCTGCCGCGCGAGGACTGGAACCGCGGCTCGAGGTCATGGTCCTTGGTGCCAAGCTGCGCGCCGAGTTGTTCCCCAACGAAGCCGGCGCTGGGCCGCTTCGTGCGCGTCGGCGACCGGCGCTTCCGGATCATCGGCGTGCTCGCCGCCACCGGCAGCGGCCTGGGCATGAACACCGACGAGTTGGCCATCGTGCCGGTGTCGCTGGCGCAGGCGATGTTCAACACCAACACGCTGTTTCGCATCCTGGTCGAGGCGCGCAACCGCGATGCGATCGAGCCGGCCAAGACCCAGGTGACCGGGATCATCCAGACGCGCCACGACGGCGAGCAGGACGTCACCGTCATCACCCAGGACGCGATGCTCGCCACCTTCGACAAGCTGCTGGGCACGCTGACGCTGGGCGTGGCCGGCATCGCCGCCATCAGCCTGGCCGTCGCCGGCATCCTGGTGATGAACGTGATGCTGGTGTCGGTGGCGCAGCGGCGCAGCGAGATCGGCCTGCTCAAGGCGCTGGGCGCCAGCGGCAGCACCATCCGAGCAGCCTTCCTGGTGGAGGCGGCGCTGCTGTCGGCGGCCGGTGCACTGTTCGGCTATGCGCTGGGGCTGGCCGGTGCGGCCGCAATCCGCTGGCTCTACCCGCTGTTCCCAGCCTACCCGCCCGACTGGGCGGTGCTGGCCGGGCTGGGCACCGCACTCTTCACCGGCGTGCTGTTCGGCGTCCTGCCGGCGCGCAACGCCGCGCGGCTGGACCCGGTCGACCGCATTGGCCCGGCGCTGAGCATGATGACGCCAGATGACCGCCAGCGCGCTGCGCTACGCCTGGCGCTCGATCAGCGCGCAGCGCACGCGCAGCCTGCTCACGCTGGCCGGCATCGCGGTGGGCATCGCCGCGGTGATCCTGCTGACCTCCATCGGCGAGGGCATCCACCGCTTCGTGCTCGGCGAGTTCTCGCAGTTCGGCACCAACGTCGTCGGCATCTCGCCCGGCGCACGGCCGCACGCGGCGGCGCGCCCAGCGGACTGCCCACCTCGGTGCGGCCGCTGACCCTGGAGGATGCGCGCGCGCTGCAGCAAGTGCCCGGCGTGATCGGCGTCGTGCCCACCGCCTGGGGCAACGCCGAGGCGCAGGCGCGCGGCCGGCTGCGCCGCACCATCGTCTACGGCGTGTCGGCCGATGCGCTGCCGGTGTTCAACATGCGCGTGGCAGTGGGCCAGTTCCTGCCCGGCGAAGGCGCGGAAGAGGCCCGCAGCTTCGTCGTGCTCGGCGCCAAGCTGAAGCACGAGCTGTTCGGTGCCGACAACGCGCTGGGCGAGCGGCTGCGCATCGGCGGGCAGAGCTTTCGCATCGTCGGCGTGCTCGAGCCGAAGGGCCAGTTCCTGGGCATCGATCTGGACGACACCGCCTTCGTGCCGGCGGCGCGGGCGATGGAGCTGTTCAACCGCGACGGCCTGACCGAGATCAACCTGTCCTATGCCGAGGGTGCCTCGGCCAAGGCGGTGGCGGCGGCGGCCGAAGGCGCGCTGAAGGCGCGCCACGGTCGCGCCGACTTCACGGTCACCACGCAGGAGGAGATGCTGGGCACGCTGTCCAACATCCTCGACATCCTGACGATGGCGGTGGCCGCGCTGGGCAGCATCTCGCTGCTGGTGGGCGCGGTCGGCATCGTCACCATCATGAGCATCGCCGTGGCCGAGCGCACGCACGAGATCGGCCTGCTGCTGGCGCTCGGCAGCCGGCGGGCCACGATCCTGCGGCTGTTCCTGGGCGAGGCGGTGGTGCTGGCGCTGCTCGGCAGCCTGCTCGGCGTGGTGCTGGGTTTCGGCCTGGCGATGCTGATCCGGCTGTTCGTGCCGGCCCTGCCGGTGTCCACGCCCTTGCTCTACGTCATGCTGGCGGTGGCCAGCAGTGCCCTCATCGGCCTGCTGGCCGGCGTGCTGCCGGCACGCCGCGCGGCCCGGCTGGACCCGGTGCAGGCGCTGCGCGCCGAGTGAGGCGCAGCCGGTGTGCGGTGCATGAGCAGCCGCGGTTGCAAACGTTTGATTCGGGGCTACTGATACTGCGCGGCGATTCCGCCGCGATCATTTACATCCCCGGCACCCTCGATCACGCGCTCCAGGTCGGCGGCGAGTTTGGCGTCAAGCCGGCGCAGGCGTTCGAGATCCCGCTGTGCCTGCACCCTGTCACCCTGCTGCACGAACAGCACGCCGCGATAGTTGTAGGCCTGTGCCAGATCGGGCTTCAACTCGATGGCGCGGTTGTAGTGCGCGAGCGATGCCGCGAAGTTCTGCCGGCCCTGCATGCGCAGGGCGAAAGCGAGGTTGTTGTGAGCTTCGGCGATGGATTCGTCGAGCGCCAGTGCGGATTCGAACAGGACTTGCGCCTGCGCGAACTTGCGTGCGAGCAGCAGCGCGACGCCGTCGTTGTACAGGCGCACGGCGCTTGCCCGTGCGCTGGCCTGGGGAACGGGCAGCGGATCGCTCTCGACCGCCTGCACCGCACCGGCGACGAGCGCAAGCGCGGGCAGCCAGACCCGCACCGCCCTCATCGCGTCACCGACTGCTTCGCGAGTTGCAATCCGGAAACGCCGGTGTCGGCTTGTGCGGTCTGCCGCGAAACCTTGTCGGCATAGTCGCGCGCCTTCTGTGCATCGCCACTGCGTTCGGCCGCAACGGTCGCCCCACCCATGGCACGCAGGCGGTTGGGCTCCTTGAGCAGCACGGTTTCGTATTCACGCAGCGCAGCGGCGGCATCGCCGCGCTCGAGCAGCGCCGTGGCCAGCACCTCGCGCGCCGGCAGCATCATGCCCGGCGTGACGACGTGCTTTTCGGTCGCATCCTCGCGATCGGCGGCTTGCCGCAACGCGGCGATGCCCGCATCCGCCTGGCCGGACTTGAAGGCGGCCAGGGCGCGCACGACGTCGATCTGGATGCCGATCTGGTCGACCCAGTAGGCCATCTTGAGCTCGCCGGCACGGTCGCGAAGGCGCTGCAGCCGGGCGATTTCGGCGTCGACTGCTGCCGTGTCGCGCATCGCCGCCGCACCCAGTCCGCGCGCATAGGCGTTGCCAGCCTCGGCCTGCGGGTACTTGGCCCAGGGATAGGCATCGGCTGCGGGAAACAGCGGCAGTTTGGCCGCCGCCGCCCAGTCGCCGCGCTCGAGGGCCAGGCGCGCAGGGATCGCCGCATACGCGTACGCAGCGGCGAAGTGGTCGGGAGCCTTGGCAAGCGCGGTGCTGCTGTCGCGCACGGCCATCGCGGCGCGGTCCTGCCCCAGCTGCAGGTGCGCATAGACCATGTAGTCGTAGGCATGCAGCGTGTTGGCGCCGCGGGCCGCATCGGCTTTCGCTGATGCCGTGTTTGCCGCCACCGAGTCGGTCCACGCGCCGACGCGCGTGAAGATGTGCGAAGGCATGTGCTGGGCGTGTGCTGCCGCCGGTGCGATCTTGTTGTAGCGCTGGGCGGCAGGCAGCCCCTGCGCCGCCAGCGGTGGATAGTCGTAGCTGTGGATCAGGTAGTGCGCGGCACCGGGGTGCTCGGGCTGCTTGGCGAAGATCGGTTCGAGCCGCTTGGCGGCGCGCAGCTGGTTGCCATATTGCTTGTCGGCCGGGTCGAAGTTGGCCGACAGCACCAGGCTGTAGAGGATCGCGGCCTCGGTGTCCTCGGGGTACTTGGCCGCGACACTCTCGAGCCCGACTTCCAGCGCCTTGGCGCGCGTGCGGTGGTTGAGCTTGTCGGCATCCTGGAAGAAAGCCGCGAGCGCGTCGACGTAGTCGCGCTCGCGCTGGGTGGACAGCCCGGTCTTGCGCGCCTGCTCCATCAGCGCCATGCCCTCGGCCAGCGTCTTGGCCGACACGTTGCCGGGCCAGGCGAAGGGGTTGTCCATCGAGGCCAGCGCGCGCAGCCAGTGCACCATGCCGCAGGCACTGTCGGCCTGCAGCGCGCGGTCCAGCGGTGCCTTGATGTCGTCCCAGGCGAAGGAGTGGTAGTAGGCCATCGCCAGATCGAACTCGCGCTGTGCCGCGGCGTTGCAGCCGACCTTGAAATGCACGCTGCCCAGACCGCCAGCGCCGGCTGGGGCGTCGACGTCGTGGGCGTCGACCGCATGCCACGGGCACAGCCCCAACGCCAACGCCAGAACAGTGCCGATTTGCTGCAGTTTCATGCTCGTCTCCCGACTCGCCGCATGCCCGCCGGCACTGGGGCTTCGCGGTCGATTGAGCGCGCCTTGGCGGACGCTGTCAACACCACGTTTGATGAGAATGGATCGGCGGATCCGGCGCCGGCCCGCTGTGAACTGCGCACAGCGGCCGGGACCGTGCTTGGTGCAGTTGCACGGTGCAGAGCTGAAGGGCAGGACGCTGCACCTGAAGAGCCTTCCCGGCCCGGCAGAGTACGAGCGCTGCGGAAACGACGCGCTGTGGCGCGGCCTGTAGCTGGAATTGGCCGGCCCGGGGCCATCAACGGTTCGAGGCCGTTGCCTTGAGCGGCGCCGCAGGCAGAATGGCGCCTATGAGCGATGCACCTTCGACCCCGGATTTCAGCCACACGGCACGGCTGCGCAATGGAACGGCCGTGCTGATCCGCGCCATCCGGCCGGACGATCGCGAGCGCGTGATTGCCGCTTTCCACAAGCTCGACCAGCAGACCATCTACACCCGCTTCTTCAGCGCCAAGAAAGAGCTGAGCGAAGCCGACCTGGGCCGCATCGACGCCGCCGACTTCGAGCATGCCGTGGTGCTGGTGGCCACGCTGCCCAGCGGCGACGACGAGATCATCATCGGCGGCGGCGCCTACACCGTGCTCGAGCGGCCCGACGGGCCGCGCACGGCCGAGGTCTCCTTCACCGTCGAGGAAGACTTCCAGGGCCAGGGCCTGTCGGGGCTGTTCATGCGGCTGCTCACGCAGATCGGCCGCGAGCGCGGCATCCAGCGCTTCGAGGCCGAGGTGCTGGCCGGCAACTTGGCGATGTTGAAGGTGTTCCAGCGCTGCGGCCTGCCGATGACCAAGCACATCGAGGACGGCGTGGCGCACGTCACGATGGAACTGGAGTCGGCCGCACCGAGCGTGCGCTGAGCCGGGCCGGCCAGACGCTGCCGGCAACAGGCCACTGACGAGCCGCGAGCCGAAAGCCTCAGCCGGCGGGCCGGGCCTTGCGCTCGAGCAGCAGCCGTGCCGCGCCGAAGGCGATCAGCAGCCCGGTGACCACCGAGCCGATGCCCAGCACCTGCAGCGTGGTCGGCACTTCGCCGAGCACCGGGATCGCCAGCAGCGAGGCCGCGCCGGGCACCATCGCGCCGAAGAAGGCGGCGCGTCCGGCGCCGAGCAGCGCCGCGGCGCGGCTGTAGGCCAGCACGGCCACCAGCCCGGCGCCCAGCCCCTGCGCCAGCAACTGCATTGCCAGCATGCCGACGCCGGCGTTGGCCAGCCGGCCCAGGTCGGCCAGCACCAGATAGGGCGGCGCGAAAAGCAGGAAGGACAGCACCACCACCACCACGGTCACGCGCAGCGGGTCCACCTGCCAGCGCCGCGACAGCGTGCCGAACAGACCCCAGCACAAGCCGGCCACGGCAAACAGCAGGTCGCCGAGCAGCGTGGCGCCGCCTTCGCCGTGCAGCAGGCTGTCGCCGCCCATGAAGAACAGACCGAGCAGCACGAAGCCGGCGCCGACCAGGCTTTCGCGCGCCAGCGGCTGATGCGTCAGCCAGGCCGACAGGCCCAGCCCGGCCAGCATCTGGCCCGACGGTGCGATGACCGCGCCATGCGCCAGCGGCGCGAGCGAGAAGCCGGTCATGAACAGCAGGCTGAAGCCCGGGCCGGCGAGCAGCGTCAGCAGCAGGCCGCGGCCCCAGCCGATGCCGGCCAGGTCGCGCCAGCCCCAGCGCCACAGCAACGGCAGCGTGAGCAATGCGCCGGGCGCGAAGCGCAGCAGGCTCATGTCGGCCGGGCTCAGGCCCGCCTTGACGCCCAGCCGCGCCAGCACCGAGTAGCTGGCCCAGATGGCCGCGGCCAGCAGGCCCCAGCCCAGGCCCGCCATCAGGGCATTCGCGGCCGGGTCGTGAGGCGGGCGCTGCATCGGCACAGGCTAACAGCAGGGGCATGCCGCCGCTTTGGCGGGCCGAAGCCGGCAGTGCTGTGCAGCGCGGCACGAAAGCTGCTGGCGACCCGGCCGGATCCGGTGCATGCTGCGCCCATGGACACGAACACGATCTTCCAGCACCAGGGCTACGAACTGCGCTGCGGCGCGCGCGAACTCGACAGCGGCAGCTTCATGCCGACGCTGGTGGTGTCCAAGCACGTGTGGCCGAGCCGGCCGCGGACCATCGCCGTGGCCAACGAAGGCCACCGCAACGTCGACGATGCGATTGCCGCGGCCCATGCCCAGGGGCTGGCCTGGGTGCGCGACTACGGTTGACGGATCAGCGGCCGCTGCGGCCCCTGCCGCCATTGCCACCCGTGCCGCCGTAGCCGCCGCCCGCGGGCCGCGCGGCGCTGCCGCTGTCGCGGCGCGGTGCGGCCGGTGAGCCGCGGCCGCTGGACGCGCTGCCCCCTCCACGACGGTCGCCGCCGCCGCCCGAGCCGCCGCGCGGGCTGGCCCCGCGGCCGCCACCGCCGCCGCCACCGGCATTGCGGCGCGTGCCGCCGACGCCGATGGTCATGCGCCCGAGCACGATCGGCTCGGCGCGCTCGTTCGGGTCGGGCGCGAAGCCGCTCACCACCTCGCGCGGGATGCTGCGCTTGATCAGCTTTTCGATGTCGCGCAGGAAGATGTCCTCGTCGACGCAGACCAGCGAGATGGCCTCGCCGCTGGCGCCGGCGCGGCCGGTGCGGCCGATGCGGTGCACGTAGTCCTCGGGCACGTTGGGCAGCTCGAAGTTGACGACGTGCGGCAGCTGGTCGATGTCGATGCCGCGCGCGGCGATGTCGGTGGCCACCAGCACCTGCAGCTCGCCCGCCTTGAAGTCGGCCAGCGCCTTGGTGCGTGCGGTCTGGCTCTTGTTGCCGTGGATCGCCATCGCGCTGATGCGCTGGTCGTTCAGGTAGTCGGTCAGCCGGTTGGCGCCGTGTTTCATGCGCGTGAAGACCAGCACCTGGTGCCAGTCGCCCTGGCGGATCAGGTGCGCGAGCAGCTCCTTCTTGCGCTCGCGCGACACCGGGTGCACCTTCTGCGCCACCAGCTCGGCGGTGGAGTTGCGCCGCGCCACCTCGATCAGCACCGGCTGGTTCAGCAGCCGGTCGGCCAGCGCCTTGATCTCGTCGCTGAAGGTGGCGGAAAAGAGCAGGCTCTGCTTCTTCGCCGGGATGATGGCCAGCACCTTCTTGATGTCGTGGATGAAGCCCATGTCGAGCATGCGGTCGGCCTCGTCGAGCACGAAGATCTCGACATGGCTCAGGTCCAGCGTGCGCTGCTGGTGGTGGTCGAGCAGCCGGCCCGGTGTGGCGACGAGGATGTCGACGCCGCGCCGCAGCTTGTCGATCTGCGGCTGCATGCCGACACCGCCGAACATGACCATGCTCGACAGGCCGCTGTACTTGCCGTAGACGCGCACGCTTTCCTCGACTTGCGCCGCCAGCTCGCGTGTCGGGGTGAGGATCAGCGCCCGGATCGGGATGCGGCCGCGCGGACCGCGATTCGAGCCACCTTGCGGCCCATCGTCGCGCCGCGCCGGCTGGGCCATCAGCCGCTGCAGCATCGGCAGCGTGAAGCCGGCGGTCTTGCCGGTGCCGGTCTGCGCGCCGCCCATCAGGTCGGCGCCCGACAGGATGGTGGGAATGGCCTGCGCCTGGATCGGTGTGGGCGTGTCGTAACCGTGTTCGTGCACGGCACGCACGAGGGGCTCGACCAGGCCGAGGTCTGTGAAGTTCATGTTGCAGTTTCGGGCTCGATGGCGAGCCATGTTCGCGGCCTGCGGCGACCCGTTGCGGGTGCACCAGTCTGTAGGCGCGAGGGCGGGAAGATCGTCGGAAGCGACAGCGGCACGATGACTGGAGGCCGTGCCGCGGGCCGCATTCTACCCGCGGCGCTGCTTCAGTAGCCCCCGTCGATGCGCCGGTCTCGTGCGGCCTCGGGGCGGCGAGTCACTTCGACGTCATAGGCAGCGAGTTCTTCGGGCACGTACCAATGCAGCTTGTCGCCGTGGTACGCCGCCCAGACGGCGTCGGCGATGGCCTCGGCCGGCAGCACGCGCAGCATGCCGTCGGCGGGCAACAGCGCCTTCTGCTCCGCGCTGAGCATGCCGGTATCGATGATGCCGGGCAGGATGTCGGCGGCGCGCACGCCGTGCGGCGCGAGTTCGACCGCCAGCGCTTCGGTCAGACCCCTCAGCGCGTGCTTGGTCGCCGAATACACGGCCATGCCCGCGGTGCCGAAGATCGCCGAGGCCGACGAGGTCGACAGGCACAGCGAGCCCGGCGTCTTCTTCAGCAGCGGGATGCCGGCGTGGATCAGCGCCATGCCCGCCAGCAGATTGACCTCGACGGTGCGCGCGATGCGTTCCCAGGGCATGGCCTCGAAACTGCCCTTCGCGTCGATGCCGGCGTTGTTGAAGAGCAGGTCCAGCGTGCCGTGGGTGCCTGCCGCATGGTCGTCGATCGCCGCCCGCAACGCAGGGCGGTCCGTGATGTCCAGAACGCGGCACCACGCACGATGGGCCCGCAGTTCGTTCTCCAGCGACGACAGCGCCAGCGCATCGACGTCGATCGCACCGACGCGCCAGCCGTTGCGCGCAAACAGCAGCGCGGTGGCCCGGCCGATGCCCGAGGCCGCGCCGGTGATGAGGATCGACTTGCTGAAGGGGTCAAGGCTCACGACGGGCTCCTACGGTTGTGCGCGGAAGGCTCAATCGCCGACGATCCTGCGCTCGCGAATGATCGCGCCGAAGCGCTTCGAGTCCTCGGCCGCCTTGGCGCCAAATTCCGCGGGGCTCATCGGCGCGGGCACACCGCCGATGGCATTGATGCGCTCCTTCAAGGCCGGCGTGGCCAGGATGCGGTTGATCTCGCCGTTCAGCCGCGTGACGATGGCCTCGGGCGTGCCGGCCGGCGCATAGAAGCCGAAGATGGTGTCGGCGTCGAAGCCCTTCAGCCCCAGCTCGGCGAGCGTGGGCACGTCGGGGAACAGCGGCGACCGCTGCAGGCTGCCCACGGCCAGCAGGCGCAGCTTGCCCGAGCGGATGTGCGGCATGGCAATGCCCGGGTCGAAGAGGAAGTCGAGCTGGCCGCCGAGCAGATCGGTCAGCGCCGGCGCGGCGCCGCGGTAGGGCACGTGCACGGCGAAGGTGCCGGTCTGCGCCTTCATCATCTCGGTGGCCAGATGCGGCGAGCTGCCGTTGCCCGGCGAGCCGAAGCTGCGCTTGCCGGGGTTGGCTTTCAGGTCGGCGACGAAGGCCTTGAAGTCCTGGGACGGGCTTTCGCTGCGCACCACCAGGAACACCAGCACGCGCGCCGCGGCCGCCACCGGCACCAGGTCCTTGGCAGGATCGAAAGGCATCTTGGTGTAGATGTGCGGGTTGACCGAAACCATGCCGCCGCTGCTCATCAGCAGCGTGCTGCCGTCCGGTGGCGACTTGGCGACCACGTCGCCGCCGATGTTGCCGCCCGAGCCCGCGCGGTTCTCTACCACCACCGTCTGGCCCAGCGCGGTCTGCAGCGGCGCGGCCACCGAGCGCGCGATCTGGTCGGCCGCGCCGCCGGGCGGGAAGTTGACGATGATCTTGATTGGCTTGCTCGGCCAGGTCTGGGCCTGGGCGGCGGCGCCGAAGGCGCAGGCCAAGGCGAAGGCGGTCCATGCGGCGAGTTTTTTCATGGCTTGTCTCCGAGGGTCAGGCGATGTGGATGTCGAGCAGCACGGTGCCTTCGGCGCGCAAGGCAGCGGGCAGCGCCTGGTGCAGCTCGTCCGCGCTGCGGATACGCCGCGCCGGCACGCCGTGGCCGGCGGCCAGCGCCACGAAGTCCAGCCCCGGTAGGTCGCTGCCCTCGGGCTTGACGCCCGGCGCGAAGCCGAAGCGCGGCGCAAAGTCCTGCAGCGCGCCGTAGCGGCCGTTGTTGAGGATGATGAAGGTGATGGGCAGCTTCGCCTGCGCCGCGTTCCACAGCGCCTGGATCGTGTACATCGCCGAGCCGTCGCCGACCAGGCCGATGGTGCGCGCTTCAGGCCGCGCCAGCGCCACGCCGATGGCTGCCGCCATGCCGAAGCCCAGGCCGCCGCTGCACATCTCGTAGAAGGTGCCGCTGCGCAGGATCGGCAGCCGCTCGTGCATCACTGGCCGTGCGCTGGGCGCTTCTTCGACGACGATGCTCGATGGGTCGCGCACGTCGGCCAGCGCCTGCAGCACATAGGCCACCGACAGGCGCTCGCCCGGTGCCGGCGGCTCGGCGCGCTGCGGGCGCATCCAGCGTGCCGGCGCCGGCCGCGCGGGCGGTGCCGCTCGCGCCAGCAGGTCGAGCAGGCCCAGCTTCAGACTGCACAGTACCGCGCTGCCCTGTGGCGCCCAGGCGGCGGTGTCGGGGTCGTCGATCAGCTGCAGCAGCTGCGTGCCCGGTGGCACGTGCGGGCCGCTGCCGGCCACGTGGTAGGTGAAGGCCGGCGCGCCGAGGGCCAGCACCACGTCGTGCGGCGCCAGCGCGGCGACGATGCGCTCGCGCATCGGGCTCAGGTGGCCGGCGAACAGCGCATGGTCGCCGGGGAAGCCGCAGGTGCCGGCCATCGGTGCGATGAAGACATGCGCGCTGTGGCGCTCGGCCAGTTGCACTGCTTCGTCCCAGGCGTCGTCGCGATCGACCGCGGCGCCGACGACGATCGCTGGTGCACGTGCGCCGTCCAGCGCGGCGCCGATCTCGGCCAGCAGCGCCGGGTCGGGGCGCAGCGCGGCGGCCACGCGCCGCGGCGCCAGCGTTTCGGCCGGCATGGCCCAGTCGTCGGCCGGCACCGACACCAGCACCGGGCCGCGCGGGGGCATCATCGCCAGGTAGTAGGCGCGGGCGATGGCCAGCGGCACGTCCTCGGCGCGTGCCGGTTCCACGGCCCACTTGACATAGGGCCGCGGCAGCTCGGTGGCACGGGCAGAGCCTAGGAACGGGTCGAAGGGCAGGATCGAGCGCGCCTGCTGCCCGGCGGTGATGAGCATCGGCGTGCGGTTCTTGTAGGCGGTGAAGATCGCGCCCATCGCATGGCCCACGCCGACGGCCGAATGCAGGTTGACGAAGGCGGCGTTGCGCGTGGCCTGCGCGTAGCCGTCGGCCATGCCGACGACCACCGCTTCCTGCAGGCCGAGCACGTAGCGGAAGTCGGCCGGGAAGCCGACGAACATCGGCAGCTCGGTCGAGCCCGGGTTGCCGAAGACGGTGTTCATGCCGAGGCCGCGCAGCAGCGCGAACACGGCCTCGCGCACGGTGGTGGGCGTCTGGGCGGCGGTGCGATCCGGCTTCGGGTTCATGGCAGCTTCTCCGTGCGGCGACAATAACGGGTTTCGCGCTGCCTGCAGGCGCGCGCTTTCCACGATTCCAGAGAACACCGCGATGGCCCAGTACGTCTACACCATGAACCGCGTCGGCAAGATCGTGCCGCCGAAGCGGCAGATTCTGAAGGACATCTCGCTGTCCTTCTTCCCCGGCGCCAAGATCGGCGTGCTCGGCCTCAACGGCTCGGGCAAGAGCACGCTGCTGAAGATCATGGCCGGTCTCGACAAGGACATCGAAGGCGAAGCCGTGCCGATGCCGGGGCTGAACATCGGCTACCTGCCGCAGGAGCCCCAGCTCGAGCCGACACAGACCGTGCGTCAGGCGGTGGAGCAGGGCATCGGCGGCGTGCTGGCTGCCAAGGCCCGGCTCGACGAGGTCTATGCAGCCTATGCCGAGCCCGATGCCGACTTCGACAAGCTGGCCGCCGAGCAGGCCGAGCTGGAGTCGATCATCGCCGCGGCCGGCAGCGAGAACACCGACCTGCAGCTGGAGATCGCCGCCGACGCGCTGCGCCTGCCGCCGTGGGACGCGCTGATCGGCACGCTGTCGGGCGGCGAGAAGCGCCGCGTCGCGCTGTGCCGGCTGCTGCTCTCCAAGCCCGACATGCTGCTGCTCGACGAGCCCACCAACCACCTGGACGCGGAAAGCGTGGAGTGGCTCGAGATCTTCCTGAAGCGCTACCCCGGCACGGTGGTCGGCATCACCCACGACCGCTACTTCCTGGACAACGCGGCCGAGTGGATCCTGGAGCTCGACCGCGGCCGCGGCATCCCCTACAAGGGCAACTACTCCGACTGGCTGGAACAGAAGGAAGTGCGCCTGGAGCAGGAGCAGAAGACCGAGGACGCTCGCACCAAGGCGATGAAGGAGGAGCTGAAGTGGGTGCGCTCCAACGCCAAGGGCCGGCAGAGCAAGAGCAAGGCGCGGCTGGCGCGCTTCGAGGAGCTGTCCGACGTCGACTACCAGAAGCGCAACGAGACCAACGAGATCTTCATCCCGGTGGGCGAGCGCCTGGGCAACCAGGTCATCGACTTCAACGGCGTCAGCAAGAGCTTCGGCGACCGGCTGCTGCTGGACAACGTCAGCTTCAAGGTGCCGGCCGGCGCCATCGTCGGCATCATCGGCCCCAACGGCGCCGGCAAGTCGACGCTGTTCCGCATGATCCAGGGCGTGGAAAAGCCCGACAGCGGCGAGGTGGTCATCGGCAGCACCGCGAAGCTGGCCTTCGTCGACCAGAGCCGCGACAGCCTGGTGGCCGACAAGACGGTGTGGGAAGACGTCTCCGGCGGGCTGGACAACATCGTCGTCGGCAAGTTCACGATGCCGTCGCGCGCCTACCTGGGCCGCTTCAACTTCAAGGGCAACGACCAGCAGAAGCTGGTCGGGCAACTGTCCGGCGGCGAGCGGGGCCGGCTGCACCTGGCCAAGACGCTTGTCCCAGGGCGGCAACGTGCTGCTGCTCGACGAGCCCAGCAACGACCTGGACGTGGAGACGCTGCGCGCGCTCGAAGACGCGCTGCTCGAATTCGCCGGCAGCATCATGGTCATCAGCCACGACCGCTGGTTCCTGGACCGCATCTGCACGCACATCCTGGCCGCCGAGGGCGACTCGCAATGGGTCTTCTATGCCGGCAACTACCAGGAGTACGAGGCCGACAAGCGCCGACGGCTCGGCGAGGAAGGCGCCAAGCCGCACCGCTTGCGTTTCAAGGCGCTGAAGTAGGCTGCACGCATGCGCGGCAGCCTCGACCCCGCCTGGGTGGTGATCCTGGCTGGCGTCAGCGTCGCGCTGCACGTGGCCAAGCTGCCGCCGGCCATCGCCGCGCTGCAGCAGGGTCTGGGCCTGTCGCTGCTGCAGGCCGGATTCCTGCTGTCGACCGTGCAGGTGGCCGGCATGGCGGCCGGCGTGGCCTTCGGCGCGCTGGCCGATGCGCTGGGCGCGCGGCGCAGCATGCTGCTCGGCCTGGGGCTGCTGGCGCTGGCCAGCGCCGCGGGCGGCGTCGCGCAGGGCGTGACGATGCTGCTGCTGCTGCGCGCCGTCGAAGGCTTCGGCTTCCTGCTGGTGGTGCTGCCGGTACCCGGGCTGATGCGTCGCCTGGTGGTGCCCGAGCGTCTGAGCCGCATGCTCGGCCTGTGGGGGGCCTACATGCCCTTCGGCACGGCCTGGCACTGCTGATCGGCCCGCTGTGGATCAACGCCTGGGGCTGGCGCGCCTGGTGGTGGCTGCTGGGCGGCTTGTCGCTGGCGATGGCGCTGTGGCTGGCGCGGGCCGTGCCGGCCGACGCCGGTGGCGCCGCGCCGCAGCCGCTGCCCTGGGCCGAGCGGCTGGGCCAGACGCTGTCGGCGCCCGGCCCCTGGTGGGTGGCGATGAGCTTTGCCGTCTACGCCGGCCAGTGGCTGGCGGTGATCGGCTTCCTGCCGTCCATCTACCTGAAGGCCGGGGTGTCGGGCGCCGCCACGGGGCTGCTCACCGCTGCGGCCGCAGCAATCAACATGGCCGGCAACATGGCCGCGGGCCGGGCGCTCCAGGCCGGCGTGGCAGCCGACGCGGCTGCTGCGCATCGGCTTCGTCACCATGGGCCTGGCGGCCGTGGCGGCCTACGGCGCGATCGACGGCGTCGCCGTGCCGCCGGTGCTGCGCTACGCCGCGGTGCTGGTGTTCTCGGGCGTCGGCGGGCTGATCCCGGCGACGCTGTTCGCACTGGCGGTGCGCCTGGCGCCCAGCGAGCAGACGCTGTCCAGCACCGTGGGCTGGATGCAGCAATGGTCGGCCCTCGGCCAGTTTGCCGGGCCGCCGCTGGTGGCCTGGGTGGCCAGCCGCAGCGGCGGCTGGCAGTGGACCTGGGTGGCCACGGGGGCCTGCTCACTGTTCGGGCTGCTGCTGGCGGCGCGCATTGGCGCGCTGCTGCGATGCGGGCCGCGGCGCCGCGATGTCCGACAATCGCCGCTGCGAGCCTTGAACCAAATGCAGGAATCCGGACTCGCAGTGCGTGGAGCGCTGCGCACAGCCCATGCCTGCCACTGACACGATGCGAAAGACTTCGATTGCGATGCCGTTGGCGTTGGCGCTGTTGGCCGGCTGCGCCGCCGTAGCACCGCAGGTTTCGCCGGTGGCCGCGGCGCCGGCTGCGACGGCGCCGGCAGCCGCGGTCGCCAGCGGCAAAGCCCAAACCTGCACCTGTGGCAGCCAGCGCGCCCGCCGTGGCGGCGCCGACGCCCGCAGCCGCGCCGCCGGGAAGCCCACCGCCCTTCGCCGTGGTGACCAAGGACGCCAAGCAGATCGATGGCCCGATCACGGCCTGGCAGAAGGACGACAAGCTCTGGCTGGAACTGGCGCCGGAGCAGTTCGGCAAGCCGTTCATGCTGTCGCCCAAGCTGTCCACCGGCATCGGCGAGGCCTTCATCGTCGGCGGCCTGATGGCCTACGCGGTGAATGGCGCCGGCGGGCCGCAGGTGGTGGAGTTCGTGCGCGTGCACAACACGATCCGGCTGCAGGCGCGCAACCTGGACGTCATCGCCAAGCCCGGCACGCCCGAAGCGCGCGCGGTGGCGGTGTCCTACTCTGCCAGCCTGCTGGGCAGCACCCTGGTGGCCAGCCAGCCGCACCCGCAGCGCAAGACCGTGCTGATCGAGGCCAACGGCCTGTTCCTCAGCGACATGCTGGGCGTGGGCATGCAGCTGCAGCGCGCCTTCCGCCAGAGCTACAGCCTGGATCCGCGCAACAGCACGATCACCGCGGTGCGCGGCTCGCCGCAGTCGCTGGAGATCCAGACGCAGCACCACTTCTACGCCGGCAACATTGCCGTGCCGCAGCCGGGCACGACGCCCGGCGTGCCGGTGCCCAGTGCGCCGCGCTACGTGCCCGATGCGCGCAGCCTGTTCGTCGGCCACCACTATTCGCTGGCGCCGTTGCCGGCCGAACCGATGCCGGCGCGGCGCGCAGACGCACGCGTCGGGTTGACGACGCAGGCGGTGCTGGACTTCAGCGACGACGTGGCGCGCACACCGCGTGTGCGCATGATCGAACGCTGGCGCCTGGAGAAGAAGGACCCGCAAGCCGAAGTGTCCGAGCCGGTCAAGCCGATCACCTTCTGGATCGACCGCAACGTGCCGCTGAAGTACCGCGCGGTGGTCGGCGAAGGCATTCTCGAGTGGAACAAGGCCTTCGAGAAGATCGGCTTCAAGGACGCCATCGTCGTCAAGCAGCAGAGCGACGACGCCGAGTTCGACACGCTCGACCTGGGCTATTCATCGGTACGCTGGCTGATGTCGGCCCTGCCGGGTTTCGGCGCCATTGCGCCCAAGCATGTCGATCCGCGCAGTGGCGAGATCCTCGACGCCGACATCGGCTTCGAGACGCTCAGTTCGCGGTCGCTGCGCACGCTGCGCACGCAGACGCTGTCCGGCGCGGCCTCGTTTGCGGCGGTCCTGGGCGGCCAGGCCGACCATGCCGGCCACGCCCATTGTGTCTACGGCGACATGGCGGCCGAGCAGCTGGGTTATGCGCTGGACGTGTTCGAGGCGCGCGGCGAGTTCGGCGCCGACAGCCCGCAGACCGAGCGCTTCGTCGCCGACTACGTCAAGGACACGGTGATGCACGAGGTCGGCCACGCGCTCGGGCTGCGCCACAACTTCCGCGCCTCGCGCGTCTACAGCGAGCAGCAGCTGGCCGACCCGGAATTCACTCGCGCCAACGGCACCACCGGCTCGGTCATGGAATACAACGCCATCAACCTGGCGCGCCCCGGGCAGCGCGGTGGCGTGCCCTTCATGAGCACGATCGGCCCCTACGACTACTGGGCCATCGAGTACGCCTACAAGCCGATCGCGCCGGCCGACGAGAACGCCGAGCTGCTGCGCATTGCCGCGCGCAGCAATGAGCCGCTGCTGGCCTTCGGCACCG
This sequence comes from uncultured Pseudomonadota bacterium, assembly GCA_963818005.1. GTDB lineage: Bacteria > Pseudomonadota > Gammaproteobacteria > Burkholderiales > Burkholderiaceae_C > Rubrivivax. The sequence goes on along the minus strand of CAWFQP010000033.1, from coordinate 70,158 downwards.
ACGAGGATGCGGCCTTCGGCATCGACCCCGAGACCATCCAGCTCGACCTGGGCGCCGATCCGATCGCCTATGCCGCCAAGCGGCTGGAGATCGCGCGCGACCTGTTCCAGCGCCAGGAGCGACGCGAGCTCAAGTCCGACCAGAGTTATGCAGTGCTGCGCCGTTCGCTGTCCTACGCGATCGCCGACGCCGGGCGCGCGGTGGGCGTGCTGGTGCGGCAGATCGGCGGGGTGCGCACGCTGCGCGACCACCCAGGCAGCGGCCGCGACCCGCTGCTGCCCACCGCCGCGGCCACACAACGCCAGGCGCTCGAACTGATTGCCCATCACGTGCTGGCCATCGACGGCCTGGCGGTGACGCCGACGCTGCAGCGCAAGCTGGCGCCGGACTTCGACGATCGGGTCGACGACCCATCGCTGCCCACCGACTACTCGGTGCCGCAGCGGCTGCTGGACCTGCAGCGCGCGGTGCTGAACCAGCTGATGAGCGACACGGTCGCGGCGCGCATCCTCGACAGCGTGGGCAAGGCCGATCGGCCCGAAGTGGCGTTCCAGCTGTCCGAGCTCTACGCGCGGCTGAACCGCGACATCTGGAGCGAACTGGCCAAGGGCGGCAACATCAGCGCCACGCGCCGCGAACTGCAGCGCGACCACCTGAACCGCGTTGCCAACAGCCTGTTCCGTCCCAACCCGCAGGCCCGCGCCGATGCGCGCAGCCTGCTGCGCGTGCAGGCGCAGCAGTTGCAGGTTCAGCTCGACAAGGCGCTCAAGCGGAGTGCTGCGATGGACGCGGCCACCCGCGCCCACCTGCAGGACAGCGCCGACACCTTGTCGCAGGCGCTGTCGGCGAAGCTGTACCGCGCGGGCGTCTGAAGCACGGGGTCGAAGGCCGCAGCCGACATGCCGTCGCGCACGACGGCGTTTGATCCGGGCCGATCGGTGAGCTCAGCGCGGCGGCGTCTGCGCTTGTGGGTCACGCCACAGCCAGGCCGCCCCGCGCACGCCCGAGGCATCGCCGTGACGGCTGGGCACGAGCCGTGTGCGCACGCGATCCCTCAGCCCACCCGAGAACACCCAGCGGCTCCACAGCCGCGGCACCTGCTCGTAGAGCATCTCGATCTTCGACAGCCCACCGGCGAGCACGATGACGTCGGGGTCGAGCAGGTTGATCACACTGGCCAGCGCGCGTGCCAGCCGGCCGGCGTAGCGCTGCAGCGTGGCCTGACAAAAGGTGTCGCCGGCGGCTGCGGCCGCGGCGATCTGCGCCGCCGTCATGTCGCTGCCGCCGAAGTGCCGGTGCTCGCGCGCCAGGCCGGTCCCGCTGAGCAGCGTCTCGAGACAGCCGCGCTGGCCGCACCAGCAGTCGAACTGCGGGTCCTCGGCCTGCACGGCCCAGGGCAGCGGGTTGTGGCCCCATTCGCCGGCCAGGCCGTTGGGTCCGCTCAGCAACCGGCCCTGCACCGCGATGCCGGCGCCGGTGCCGGTGCCCAGGATCACCGCGAACACCACCTCGGCGCCGGCGCCGGCGCCGTCGGTGGCCTCGGACAGCGCCAGGCAGTTGGCATCGTTGGCCAGGCGTACCGGTTGGCCCAGCAGCTGTTCCAGGTCGCGCTGCAACGGCCGGCCGTTCAGGCACATCGAGTTGGCGTTCTTGATCAGGCCTTCGGGCGTCAGGCTGCCCGGCGTGCCCAGGCCCACGCTGCACGGCCCGCTGCCCGCGCTGCGCGCCTGCTCGACCAGCGCGGCAATGGCCCGCAGCGTGGCGGCATAGTCGCCGGCCGGGGTGTCGATGCGCTTGCGCCAGAACTCCTGTGCTCCAGTCGACAGCAGCACGGCCTCGATCTTGGTGCCGCCCAGGTCGATGCCGAGCGCGCGGCCCGGCGGCATCAGATCGGCTCGCAGCGCCGCAGCAGCCAGTCCAGCGCGTCGCCTTGCACGCGCGGCGCGAGGCGCTCTCGCACCATGGCGTGGTAGGCGTTGAGCCAGTCGATCTCGTCGGCGCGCAGCAGCGAGCGATCGATGCAACGGGTGTCGATCGGGCAGAGTGTCAGCGTCTCGAACTCGAGCATCTCGGCGAAGCCGCTGCCCTCGGGCGTGAGGGCCGGCACGTTCATCACCAGGTTCTCGATGCGCACACCCCACTGGCCGGGCCGGTACACGCCGGGTTCGATCGAGGTGACCATGCCCGGCTCCATCGCCATGTGCGCATCGGGCAGGCTGCGGCTGATGCTCTGCGGGCCTTCGTGCACGTTGAGGAAGTAACCCACGCCATGGCCGGTGCCGTGGCCGAAGTCCAGCCCCTGCTGCCACAGCGGCGCGCGTGCGATGGCATCGAGCATCGGCGACAGCGTGCCGCGCGGAAAGCGCGTGCGGCTCAGGGCCATCGTGCCCTTCAGCACCAGCGTGTAGTCGCGCTGCATCGCCGCGCTGACCTGGCCGATCGGCCAGACGCGGGTGATGTCGGTGGTGCCGCCCAGGTATTGCGCGCCGGAGTCGATCAACAGCAAGCCGCTGCCTTCGATGACCGCGAAGGACTCGGGCGTGGCGCGGTAGTGCGGCATGGCGCCGTTGGCATTGAAACCGGCGATGGTGGGAAAGCTCAGGCCCACGAAGCCCGGTCGGCGCTGGCGCGCGGCCGTCAGCCGCTCGTCCACCGTCAGCTCGGTGAGGCGCTCGCCGCGTGCCAGTGCGGCTTCGAAGCCCGCATAGAACTCGCACATCGCCGCGCCGTCCTCGGCCATGGCCTCGCGGATGAAGCCGGCCTCGGCCTCGGTCTTGCGGCTCTTCAGCAGCGTGCTCGGGTTGATGGCTTCGACGACGCGGCAGCCGCTGCCCACCTGCTCGCGAAAGCCCAGGGTGATGCGCTTCGGGTCGAGCAGCAGCACGTCGCGCGCGCCCAGCCCGGCGAGTGCGGCCGCCGCGTCGGCGTAGGGCGCCAGCTGGATGCCGTCGGCCAGCAGTTCGGCGCGCAGCGCCGCGTCGACCTTGGCTTCGCCGACGAACAGCCGCGCAGCGGTGGCATCGAGCAGCAGGTGCGCCAGGAACACCGGGTTGTATTCGACGTCGCTCCCGCGCAGGTTGCTCAGCCAGGCGATGTCGTCGACGGTGGAGATGAAGTGCTGCGTCGCGCCGTGCCGCGCCATCGCTTCGCGCACCAGTGCCAGCTTGGCGGCGCGCGGCCGCGGCGCGTGCGGCGAGCGGTGCGCATACACCGCTTGCGTCGGCAGGGCGGGACGGTCGACCCAGATCGCGTCCAGCACGTCGGGCGCGGTGCGCAGCACGATGCCGGCGGCGTCGAGCCGCGCTTTCAGTACCATCGCCGCGGCCAGGCCCAGCACCTGGCCGTCGACCGCGACGCTGCCGCCGCGCGGCACCTGCTCGACCAGCCAGTCCAGGTGCGCGCTCGACGCGGCGGAGTTGATGCGTACCAGCTCGATGCCGGTGCCCTGCAGCTCCGCCTCGGCCTGCACCCAGTAGCGGCTGTCGGCAAACAGCGCGGCGCGCTGGCTGCCCACCACCAGCGTGGCCATCGAGCCGGTGAAGCCCGACAGCCAGACCCGGCCCTGCCAGCGCGCCGGCAGGTATTCGGACAGGTGCGGGTCGCTGCTCGGCACCAGCAGCGCGTCGATGCCGCGGTGGCCCAATTCTTCACGCAGCTGCGCCAGGCGCATGCGGATCGGTGAGGTGCGAGTGTCCATCGGGGGCTCCTGCAGGCGCGGGAAATCTGCAGGATTCTAGGTGGGGGCATGGCATCTCGCCGCTGGCCCGTGCGCTCTGTCGGCGCGGCGGCTGTTAACCTGCGCAGTCCAACAAGACTCTCGCGGAGGCGTCATGCCCGGCCTGCTCCCCCACATCGATCCGGAAGGCTTGCTCGAGTACTCGGTGGTCTATACCGACCGCGCGCTGAATCACATGTCGCAACGCTTCCAGCGTGTGATGCAGGACGTGTCGGCCACGCTCAAGCAGGTGTACGGTGCGCGCTCGGCCATCGTGGTGCCGGGCAGCGGCAGCTTCGGCATGGAGGCGGTGGCGCGGCAGTTCGCCACGGGCAAAAAGGTGCTGGTCATCCGCAACGGCTGGTTCAGCTACCGCTGGAGCCAGATCTTCGAGATGGGTGCGATCACCGCCGAGACGCAGGTGCTGAAGGCGCGACCGACGGCCGGCGCGCCGCAGTCGCCCTTCGCGCCGGCACCGGTCGACGAGGTGGTGGCGACGATCCGTTCGACCCAGCCCGAGCTGGTGTTCGCACCGCATGTCGAGACCGCGGCCGGCATGATGCTGCCGCACGACTACCTGCGCGCCGTGGCCGACGCGGTGCATGCCCACGGCGGGCTGTTCGTGCTCGACTGCGTGGCCTCGGGCGCGATGTGGGTGGACATGGCGGCCAGCGGCGTCGACGTGCTGGTCAGCGCGCCGCAGAAAGGCTGGAGCAGCACGCCCTGCGCCGGGCTGGTGATGCTCGGCGACGAGGCGCGCGCGCGCATCGATGGCACGACCAGCAGCAGCTTCTCGATGGACCTGAAGAAGTGGCTCGCGATCATGGAGACGCACGAGAAAGGGCAGATCGCCTACCACGCCACCTTGCCCACCGACGGGCTGGCGCAGTTGCGCGACGTGATGCAGGAGACGGCGGCTTTCGGCTTCGAGAGGGCGTGCGCGGCGCAGCAGGCCATCGGCACACGCGTGCGCGCGCTGCTCGAGGCGCGGGGCATCCGCAGCGTGGCCGCGCCGGGTTTCCAGGCGCCGTGCGTGATCGTCAGCTACACCGAGCGCGCCGACTTCCAGAGCACCCAGGCCTTTGCCCGACAGGGCCTGCAGGTGGCCGCCGGAGTGCCGCTGGCCTGCGACGAAGGGCCGGACTTCAAGACCTTCCGCATCGGCCTGTTCGGGCTGGACAAGCTGCAGCACCCCGACAGGACCGTGGCCACCTTCGAGCGTGCGCTCGACGCGGCGCTGCAGGGCTGATCGGGCTACAGGTCGGTGCGCAGCCGCCAGATCTCGGGGAACAGCACCACGTCGAGCATCTTGCGCAGGTAGCCTACGCCGCTGGTGCCGCCAGTGCCGCGCTTGAAGCCGATGATGCGCTCCACCGTCGTCACGTGGCGGAAGCGCCAGAGGCGGAAGGCGTCTTCCAGGTCGGTGAGCTCCTCGCCCAGCTGGTACAGCTCCCAGTGCTTGTCCGGCGCGCGGTAGACCTGCAGCCAGGCGGCCTCGACCTCGTCGCTGGCGGCATAGGGCAACGTCCAGTCGCGCTCCAGGTGCGTGGCCGGCACGGCGATGCCGCGCCGCGCCAGCAGGCGCAGCGCTTCGTCGTACAGGCCGGGTGCGCGGTAGGCGGCCTCCACATGGGCCAGCAGCTCGGGTCGGTGTGCATGCGGCTCGAGCATCGCCGCGTTCTTGTTGCCCAGGCTGAACTCGATGCAACGGTACTGCCAGCTCTGGAAGCCGCTGGAGCTCGACAGGTAGGGCCGGATCGCGCTGTACTCCGGCGGCGTCATCGTCGCCAGCACGTCCCAGGCGTGCACCAACTGCTCCATGATCCTGCTGACGCGCGCCAGCATCTTGAAGGCCGGCGCCATCCGATCGCTCGCGATGTGCGCCGATGGCGGCACGCAGCTCGTGCAGCATCAGCTTCATCCACAGCTCGCTGGTCTGGTGCTGCACGATGAACAGCATCTCGTTGTGGTCGGGCGACAGCGGGTGCTGGGCGCTGAGCACCTGGTCCAGGTGCAGGTAGTCGCCGTAGCTCATGTCGCGCGCGAAGTCGAGCTTCGCGCCCTCGTCGCGCACGATACCTTCGGTGTCGGTGCGCTCGTTCATGTCACGGCGGCTCGCTGGTTGAAGCGCGCTTCGCGCCATTCCTCGTCGGCCAGCACCTGGCGCAGCTGCTCGACTGCATCCCAGACGTCAACGAAGCGCAGGGTCAGCGGCGTGAAGCCGAAGCGCAGGATGTCCGGCGCGCGGAAGTCGCCGACCACGCCACGCGCGATCAGCGCCTGCACCATCGCGTAGCCATGCGTCGGGTGGGCGAAGCAGACCTGGCTGCCGCGCTGCGCGTCGTCGCGCGGCGACACCCGCGTCAGGCCCAGGCCGGCGCAGCGTTCCTCCACCAGGTCGGCGAAGGCACGCGTCAGCGCCAGCGACTTGGCGCGCAGCGCCGCCATGCCGCCCAGCGGTTCCGCGGCGAGCACGGTGTCGACGCCGCATTCCAGCGCCGCGAGCGACAGCACCGCTGGCGTGCCGCACAGGTAGCGGCGGATGCCCGGCGCCGGCCGGTAGCCGGGTGTGAACTCGAAGGGTGCGGCATGGCCCATCCAGCCGGCCAGCGGTTGCCAGAACCGCTCGGCATGCTTCGGCGCCACCCAGACGAAGGCCGGGGCGCCGGGGCCGCCGTTCAGGTACTTGTAGCCGCAGCCGATGGCGAAGTCGGCGCCGCTGCCGCGCAGGTCCACAGGCACCGCAGCGGCCGAATGCGCCAAGTCCCACAGCGCCAGCGCGCCGGCCGCGTGCGCGAGTTGCGTCAGCGCCGCCATGTCGTGCATGCGGCCGGTGCGGTAGTTGACATGCGTGAGCATCAGCACCGCGCAGCGCGCATCGAGCAGCGCAGGCAGCTCCTCGGGGTTGTCGGCCAGCACCAGCTCGAGCCCGCGTTCGGCGGCCAGGGCCTCGGCGATGTACAGGTCGGTCGGGAAGTTGCTGCGCTCGGAGACGATGCGCTTGCGCTGCGGCGCATCGGTGCGCGCGATGTTCAATGCGGCGCTCAACACCTTGAACAGATTCACCGAGGTCGAATCGGCGGCCACGCATTCGCCTGGGCCGGCGCCGACGAGGCGCGCGATCTTGTCGCCGATGCGCGGCGCCAGCTCCATCCAGCCGGCGCTGTTCCAGCTGCCGATCAGGCCCACGCCCCACTCCTGCGCCACCACCTGCTGCACACGCGCCCGCGTGGCCTTGGGGCAAACGCCGAGCGAGTTGCCATCGAGGTAGATCAGCCCCGCCGGGATGTCGAACTGCTGGCGCAGCGGCGCCAGCGGGTCGGCGGTGTCCAGCGCCTGGGCTTCTTCGCGGGACTTCATCGCACTTCCAGCTGTCGCAGCACGGCGCGCACCGGGCTGGCGTCGGCGCTGATCAGCTTCAGCGGCAGCGCGATCAGTTCGTAGTCGCCTTCGGGTACTTCGTCGAGCCACAGGTTCTCCAGCACGCGCAAGCCGCGCTGGCGGATCATCTGGTGGCTCGGCAGCGCCTTGCTCGCAGCCGGGTCGATGCTGGCGCTGTCGATGCCGATCAGCAGCACGCCCAGTTCGGCCAGGCGCTGCACCGTCTGCGGCGCGAAGGCGGCGAGATCGGCATCCCAGCACTCGGGCTGGCGCGCATAGGTGCGCACCAGCACACGCGGCGGCAGGTCGGCCAGCGCGTGTGCGATATGCGCCCATTCGATCAGCGGGCCGCGGCCGATGGCATGGATCACGCGGCACCGGCCAAGGTAGGGTTCGAGCGCCACGTCGCCGATGGCGGCGCCGGCCACGTCGTAGTGCAGCGGCGCGTCGGCATGCGCGCCGGTGTGCGGCGACAAAGTCAGTGTCGCGACGTTGACCGGGCAGCCCGGGCCGATGCGCGCCGACCAGTCCTGGCTGTAGGCCACGTCGCCCGGGAACACCGGCGAGGCGGCATGCACGGGCGGCGAGATGTCCCAGAGGCGTGGCATGGCGGCAGCGGCGGCCCGCAGGAATACTTTATACCTAAACTATATCGACTGAACCGGGGCGCGTCAATGCGCGCCGCGCGCCGCGCGCCGCGCGCCCAGCGCCTGCGCGCCGCCGCGCGCGACGCTGACGGCGGCGCCCATGTCCTTCGACATCGCCTCGGCATAGAGCAGGTCGACTTCGTTGACCCATCATCTGCACCCAAGTCGCGCGAGATTGACCAGCCCAGCCCGAAGTCGCCATAGCGGCGCGAGGTGCTGTCGTCGACTTCTCGAAAGGCCTGGGCAGCCGCTCGCAGGCCTCGGCGCTGATGGGGATGCCGCTGTCGCGCACGCAAGAGCGCGGCTCACCGGGGGCGCGAGCCATGCACCGCCGCCGCGCTGACTGCACCTTGCGGTGTGGTTTTCTGCACGTTGCCGAGCAGGTTGCGCAGCACCTCGGCTGCTGCAGGCACAGCGCGTCGCCGATCACCCGGCGCGGCAACCGCGCCGACATGAGCCTGCATCGAAACAGGCTGCCGGCCCTGTGGGCCGCCGCCTCGGCCTTCAGCCGACGCGGCCGAGCAAAAGATACTCCATGAGCCCCTTTTGCACATGCAGTCTGTTTTCTGCCTCGTCCCAGACGACGGACTGGGGGCCGTCGATGACGTCGGCGGCGACTTCCTCGCCGCGGTGCGCCGGCAGGCAGTGCATGAACAGCGCCTCGGGCTTGGCTGCGGCCATCATCTCGGCATCCACGCACCAGTCGCTGAAGGCCTTCTGCCGTGCCTGGTTCTCGGCCTCGTAGCCCATGCTCGTCCAGACGTCGGTGGTCACCAGGTCGGCGCCGCGGCAGGCGTCCATCGGGTCCTTGAATACCCTGTAGCAGTCGCGCCGCGAGATGCCGGCCACCACGGGGTCGACCTCGTAGCCGCCGGGCGTGCTGACATGCACCGTGAAGCCCAGGATCTCGGCCGCCTGCAGCCAGGTGTTGGCCATGTTGTTGCCGTCGCCGACCCAGGCCACCACCTTGCCCTGGATCGAACCGCGGTGTTCGATGTAGGTCAGGATGTCGGCGAGGATCTGGCAGGGGTGGTATTCGTTGGTCAGCCCGTTGATCACCGGCACACGCGAATGCGCGGCGAAGGCGACGATCTTGGCCTGCTCGTAGGTGCGGATCATCACCAGGTCGCACATGCGGCTGATGACGCGGGCGCTGTCCTCCACCGGCTCGGCGCGGCCGAGCTGGCTGTCACCGGTGGTCAGGTGCACCACCGAGCCGCCCATCTGGTACATGCCGGCCTCGAAGCTGACGCGGGTGCGCGTGCTGGCCTTTTCGAAGATCATCGCCAGCGTGCGGTCGGTCAGCGGCTGGTACTTCTCGTAGTTCTTGAAGCGCGTCTTGATGATGCGCGCGCGCTCGAACAGGTAGGCGTACTCCTCGGCGCGCAGGTCCTTGAATTGCAGGTAGTGCTTCATCAGCGTGTGCCCGGGCTTCATGCGCCTTCGGCCAGGAAGGCGCGGATCAGCGGGCAGAGCATGGCGACGACCTGTGCGGCTTCGTCGGCCGACAGGATCAGCGGCGGCACCAGGCGGATCACGCGGTCGGCGGTCACGCTGAGCAGCAGCCCGGCCTCGGCCGCGCGCTGCAGCAGCACGCCGCAGGGGCGGTCGAGCTCGATGCCGAGCATCAGGCCCTGGCCGCGCACCTCGACCACACCGGGCACGCCCTTCAGTTCGCGCTCCAGGCCGGCCTTCAGCGCGGCGCCGACCGTGGCGGCGTTGGCCATCACGCCGTCCTCGAGCATGATGCGCAAGGTCTCGACGCCGGCGCGCATGGCCAGCGGGTTGCCGCCGAAGGTGGTGCCGTGGTTGCCCGGGCCGAGCACGTTTTTCGCCCTGGGGCCGACGACCACCGCGCCGATCGGCACGCCCGAGCCCAGGCCCTTGGCCAGCGGCATCACATCGGGTCGGATGCCGGCCCACTGGTGCGCAAACCACTTGCCGGTGCGGCCGATGCCGCACTGCACCTCGTCCAGCATCAGCAGCCATTCTTTCCGGTCACACAGCTTGCGCAGGCCTTGCAAGTAGTCCCAGCGTGTCGGGTGGATGCCGCCTTCGCCCTGGATGGTCTCCAGGAACACGGCCACCACATTGGGGTTGTCGCGCGCCACGCGCTCCACCGCGGCCAGGTCATTGAGCGGCACGCGCACGAAGCCTTCGACCAGCGGGCCGAAGCCGGCCTGGATCTTCGGGTTGGCGGTGGCCGACAGCGTGGCGATCGAGCGGCCGTGGAAGGCGCCTTCGTAGACGATGATCTCGGGGCGCTCGATGCCCCGGTCGTGGCCGTACTTGCGCGCGATCTTCAGCGCGGCTTCGTTGGCTTCCAGGCCAGTGCTGCAGAAGAAGGCTGCGTCCAGCCCGGACAACTCGCACAACTTCGCGGCCAGTGCCTCCTGCAGCGGCACCTCGTAGTAGTTGGAGCTGTGGATCAGCTTGCCGATCTGCTCCTGCAGCGCCGGCACCAGCTTCGGGTGCGCATGGCCGAGGGTGTTGACGGCGATGCCGCCCAGAGCGTCCAGGTACTTGCGCCCCTCGGTGTCCCAGACCCAGCAGCCGCGGCCGTGGCTCAGCGCGATCGGCAGCCGCCCGTAGGTGTTCATCACATGCGGCATCGGCGAGACAACGGCAGGTTCTGGGGCGTTCATCGATGGTCCTCGGGCTGCAGAAGTGGAAAGATAAATGAAAAAGAGCCTGCGATGCAGGCTCTTGATGCAGACGACCTTCGGGTCGCTGGGTCAGGCCGACAACGCCTTCAGCTTGGCTGAAAGACGGCTCTTGTGTCGCGCTGCCTTGTTCTTGTGGAACAGGCCCTTGTCGGCGATGGAATCGATGACGCTCTGCGCCGACTTGTACAGATCGGTGGCCTTGGCCTTGTCACCCGTCAGCACGGCCTTCTGCACGTTCTTGATGGCGGTGCGGAACTTCGAGCGCAGCGAGGTGTTGGCGGCGTTCAGCTTCACGTCCTGGCGCGCGCGCTTGCGGCCCGAGGCGAGTCGGACGGTCTTTTTCTTGGCTTTGGTCGATGTGGCCATGCTCAGCTCGAAACGTAAGGTGCAAAGCCGAAAAGTATAACACGCCAGCCACGGCCGAAGCCGGGGAGCCTGGTGTGGCTGCCTATAATCGCGCCGCTGCCCCAGGACCATCGCGTCTTGCCATTCGCCAGCGATGAACCTGCTCAAGGCCGCCTCCACCGTCTCCCTGCTCACGCTGGCCTCGCGCATCACCGGCCTGGTGCGCGAGCAGCTGATTGCCGCGGCCTTCGGCGCCAGTGCCGCCACCGACGCCTTCAACGTCGCCTTCCGCATCCCCAACCTGCTGCGCAGGCTGTTTGCCGAGGGGGCGTTCTCCCAGGCTTTCGTGCCGATCCTGGCCGACAGCCGCGAGCGCCACGGCGACGAGGCCACCCATCGGCTGATCGATGCGGTGGCCAGCGTGCTGGCCTGGGCGCTGCTGCTCACCTGCGTGGTCGGCATGGTCGGTGCGCCGGCACTGGTCTGGCTGATCGGGTCGGGGCTGGCCGAATTCGACCTGGCGGCGACGATGACGCGCTGGATGTTCCCCTACATCGCCTTCATGTCGATGGTGGCGCTGTCGGCCGGCATCCTCAACACCTGGAAGCGCTTTGCGGTACCGGCTGCCACGCCGGTGCTGCTGAACCTGGCGGTCATCGCTGCCGCCTGGTGGGGCGCGCCGCTGTTCGCGCGCTGGGGGCTGAACCCGGTGCTGGCGCTGGCTGCCGGCGTGATGCTCGGTGGCTTGCTGCAGGCGGCAATCCAGATTCCGGCGCTGCGTGCCATCGGCTGCATGCCGCGCTTTGCGCTGGGCTGGGCGTCGCTGAAGGCCGCCTGGCAGCACCCGGGGGTCGGCCGCGTGCTGCGCCGCATGGCGCCGGCGCTGCTCGGCGTGTCGGTGGCGCAGATTTCGCTGCTCATCAACACCCAGATCGCCTCGCACGTGGGCGTCGGCGCGGTGTCCTGGCTGACCTATGCCGACCGGCTGATGGAGTTCCCGACTGCGCTGCTCGGCGTGGCGCTGGGCGTGGTGCTGCTGCCCCAGCTGTCCGCGGCACAGGCGCGCGACGATGCGCAGGGCTATTCCGACATGCTCGACTGGGGCCTGCGCATGCTGGTGCTGCTGGCGCTGCCCTGTGCGGTGGCGCTGATCGTCTTCCCGAAGGCGCTGGTGGCGGTGCTGTTCCACTACGGCCAGTTCCAGCCGCAGGACGTGATCCAGACCACGCGTGCGCTGATGGGCTACGGCGTCGGCCTGATGGGCCTGGTCGGCGTCAAGGTGCTGGCGCCGGGCTTCTACGCGCGCCACGACATCCGCACGCCGGTGCGCATCGCCATCGTCGTGCTGCTCGCCACGCAGGCGATGAATGCGCTGCTCGTGCCCCGCCTGGGCCATGCCGGGCTGGCGCTGTCGATCGGCCTGGGCGCGCTGGTCAACGCCGGCTGGCTGCTGGTCGGCCTGCGCCGGACCAAGGTCTACCAGCCGCTGCCGGGTTGGAGCCTGTTCATGCTGCGCGTGCTGCTGGCCTGTGCCGCGCTGGGCGCGTTGCTGGCCTGGGCCGGCCAGGCCATCGACTGGATCGGCCTGCAGCCGCATTGGGGTCAGCGCGCCGGCTGGATGGCGGCAGTGCTGGCGGGCGCAGCCTTGCTGTACTTTGCCGTGCTGCTGGCCTGCGGCCTGCGGCCGGCGCACTTCCGCCGCCGCGGCTGACCGATACACTGCTGGCCATGATGCTGCGCTTCGAGGTGCCCACCGCGCTGCAGTACTTCGCCTCGCTGGTGGCCGAGGACGAGAACTTCGCGCTGCTCGAGGCGGCCGTCGCGGTGGCCCAGGACGAGGACCCGCGCCTGGACCCGCAGGGTGTGCTGGCCCAGATGGACGCGCTGGCCGACCGGCTCAAGCGTCGCATCCCGGCCGATGCGGTGGTGCTGCAGAAGCTGCGCTTCCTGAACCGCTACTTCTTCCAGGACCTGGGCTTCGCCGGCAATGTCAACAACTACTACGACCCGCGCAACAGCTACCTGCACGAGGTGCTGGCCCTGCGCCGCGGCATCCCGATCACGCTGGCGTTGATCTACATCGAACTGGCCACGCAGATCGGCCTCAGCGCGCGTGGCGTCTCCTTCCCCGGGCATTTCCTGGTCAAGCTGCGCGCCGGCAAGGGCGAGGTGGTCATCGACCCGCTGACCGGCCAGTCGCTGTCGCGCGCCGAACTGGAAGAGCGTCTGCTGCCGTACCGCCGCTCGCGCGGGCTGACCGGCGATTTCGAGGTGCCGCTGGGCCTGTTCCTGCAGGCCGCGCCGCCGCGCGACGTCATTGCCCGGCTGCTGCGCAACCTGAAGGAAATCCACCGCTCGGCGCAAGACTGGCCGCGCCTGCTGGCGGTGTGCGAGCGGCTGGTGGTGCTGCTGCCTCAGGCCTGGGACGAGCGCCGCGACCGCGGCCTGGTGCAGGCCGAACTGGGGCAGGACGAGGCCGCGGCGCAGGACCTGTCGGCCTACCTGAAGCACCTGCCGGCGGCCGACGACGCCGCCGCGCTGCGCGAGCGCCTGCGCGGCCTGGCCGGCGGCCGCCACCGCCCGCTGCATTGACGCTGCGGCTGCCGCGGTGCTGCCCCCTAAAATGCCGGGGCATGCTGCCCACCCCACGTCGATGAAGCAGATCCCGCTGGCGATCGGCCCGGACCCGCTGCCCACCTTCGACACCTACCTCACCAGTGCCAATGCCGCTGCCGTGGCGCACCTGCGTGCGCTGGACAGGCCGGCGGCGCCGGTGTACCTGTGGGGCCCGCGCGGCAGCGGCAAGAGCCACCTGCTGCGTGCGCTGGTCAACCAGCGGCATGACGCCGGCGAGCGTGCCGGCAGCTTCGACGCCGCCGACCCGGCGCCGTGGTTGCTTCAGCCCGATTGGACGCTGGTGGTGGTGGACCGCTGCGAGCTGCTCGACGCCGAGCGGCAGCAGGCCGCCTTCGCGCTGTTCGTGCAGGCCGGCGAGGCCGGCGTGCAATGGGCCGCGGCCGGGCGCGTGCCGCCGGTGGACCTGCCCCTGCGCGACGACCTGCGCACGCGGCTGGCCTGGGGCCATGTCTTCGCACTGCAGCCGGGCAGCGAGAACGAGACCCGCGCCGCGCTGCGCCGCGAGGCCGACCGGCGCGGCATCTTCCTGCCCGACGAGGTCATGGACTACCTGCTCACCCGCTCGGCCCGCGACCTGGGCACGCTGATGCACTTGCTCGATCGCATGGACCGCTTCGCGCTGGCCCGGCAGCGGCCGGTGACGGTGCCGTTGCTGCGTCAGATGCTGCAGGAAGACGCGGTCGAGGCCGGGGCTTCTTCATGAACCTGGCGCTCTTCGACCTGGACGGCACGCTGCTGCAGATCGATTCGGACCATGCCTTCGGCGAGTTCATGGTGCGCCTGGGCTGGGCCGACGGCGAGGACTTCCGCCGCGCCAACGACCGGTTCTATGCGCAGTACCAGGCCGAGCAACTGGACGTCGATGCCTATATCCGTTTTGCCACCTCGGCTTGGCGCGAGCGCCCGGCGCACGAGCAGGCCGATGCCAGCCGGCGCTTCATCGACGAGGTGATCCGCCCGGCCCTGCACGACGCGGCCAAGGCATTGCTGCGCCGGCATGTCGACAGCGGCGACCGCGTGGCCATCGTCACCGCCACCAACGAGTTCATCACCCGGCCGATCGCCACGCTGTTCGGCGTCGACGAACTCATCGCCACCGAACTGCAGCGCGACGCCGAGGGCCGCGTCACCGGCGCGGTGCAGGGCGTGCCGGCCTACCGCGAAGGCAAGGTCACGCGCGTGCAGCAGTGGCTGGCCCGCCAGGGCCTGGCCTGCGAGGACTTCGAGCGCATCACCTTCTACAGCGATTCCACCAACGACCTGCCTCTGCTCGAGCGCGTCAGCCACCCGGTGGCGACCAACCCCGCGCCGGCGCTGGAACGCATCGCCGCCGAGCGCGGCTGGCCCATCCTGAGGCTCTTTGCATGATCAAGAAATTCATCGACCGCCTGCTCGGCAAGAGCGCCGCGCGCGAGCCGCGGTGCCGCTGGGCAAGCGCGTCGAAGTCGGCGTGGCCGAACACGGCATCGACCAGGGCCTGCTCGATGACTATGCGGTGCGCGTGGTGCGCACCCTCAAGGAGGCCGGGCACCAGGCCTACATCGTCGGCGGCGCGGTGCGCGACCTGCTGGTCGGCTTGCGGCCGAAGGACTTCGACGTCGCCACCGACGCCACGCCCGAACAGGTCAAGGCGCTGTTCCGCCGCGCCTTCATCATCGGCCGGCGCTTTCGCATCGTGCACGTCATCTTCGGCCGCGGCCGCGACCACGAGGTGATCGAGGTCTCGACCTTCCGCGCGCTGCTCGATGCCGCGGCCGCCGACCAGGTCAGCGGCAACGAGAAGACCTCGAAGCAGGAGCTCAGCGGCAAGGCGCACGTGGTCGATGCCAGCGGCCGTGTGCTGCGCGACAACGTCTGGGGCCCGCAGATCGAAGACGCGGCGCGGCGCGACTTCACCGTCAACGCGCTGTACTACGACCCGACCGAACAGATCGTCGTCGACTACCACCACGGCTTCCAGGACGCGAAGAAGCGCGTGCTGCGCATGATCGGCGACCCGGCCACGCGCTACCGCGAGGACCCGGTGCGCATCATCCGCGTGGTGCGCTTCGCCGCCAAGCTGGGCTTTGCCATCGACCCGAAGACCCAGGCGCCGATCAAGGAGATGGCCTCGCTGCTGGCCAACGTGCCGGCCTCGCGAATGTTCGACGAGATGATCAAGCTGCTGCAGACCGGCCATGCGCTGAAGAGCCTGGACGAGTTGCGCAAGCAGGGCCTGCATCGCGGCGTGTTCCCGATCCTGGATGCGCTGCTCAACCCGACGCAGCGCCACGAGGCGCGCGAGCGCTTCGTCAACCTGGCGCTGGCCGACACCGACCGGCGCGTCGCCGAGGGCCTGGCCGTGGCGCCGAGCTTCATGCTGGCCTGCCTGCTGTGGCACGAGGTGGTGGAGCGCTGGCATGCGCTGCAGGCCGCCGGCGAAGCGGCCGTTCCCGGCGCTGCAGCAGGCGGTGGACGCGGTCTTCGACGCGCGCATCGGCGACATCTCCGGCCGCGGCAAGCTGGCCGCCGACATGCGCGAGATCTGGCTGATGCAGCCGCGCTTCGAGCGGCGCAGCGGCAACACGCCGCGCGCGCTGGTCGAGCAGCCGCGCTACCGTGCCGGCTACGACTTCCTGCGCCTGCGCGCCGACGCCGGCGAGGTCAGTGCCGAACTGGCCGAATGGTGGGAGGACTTCGCCCTCGGCGACGACGACGAGCGTGTGGCCCTGCTCCAGGCCGTGCGCGAGCAGCAGCCGCCGCGGCGCGTGCAGGCGCAGCGGCCGGCGGCGCCGACGCCAGTGCATCGGTGGCCGCGGACGAAGCCGGCCGAGGTGGCGCCGCGCAAGCGCCGCCGCCGGCGCCGCAAACCGGCCCGGCACTGCGGCTGGCGATGCCGGGCCAGCCGACGCAACGGCCGCGCTCGCCGGACTGAGCATGGCCGCCGCGGTGCGCGCCTTCGTCGGCGTCGGCGCGAACCTGGGCGACGCGCCGGCCACCGTGCGCGCCGCGTTGCAGCGCGCTGGAGCCCGCTGCCCGACACGCGCGGGTGGCCTGCTCGTCGCTGTACCGCAGCGCGCCGGTCGAGGCCTCGGGGCCGGACTTCATCAATGCCGTGGCCGAACTGCACACCACGCTGCCGGCGCTGGCGCTGCTGCACCGGATGCAAGCCATCGAACACGACTGCGGGCGGGTACGCAGCGTGCGCAACGCGCCGCGCACGCTCGACCTGGACCTGCTCAGCTACGGCGACCGCTGCTGCGCAGCGACGAGCTGACGCTGCCGCACCCGCGGGCCCACCTGCGCGCGTTCGTGCTGCTGCCGCTGGCCGAGATCGACCCGCAGCTGCAGCCTGCCGGGCGTGCGGCCGATCGGTCCCTGGATCGAGCGCTCGACCGGCCAGGCCATCGAAGGAACTGGCGCGGCCGCACCGCGTGACGGCGCACCTACAATCGCGCCGCCGTGAGCGCGAGCCCTGCGCCTGCGAGGAGACAAGCGCATGTTCTTCGGCAAACTGCTGCCTCGCGAGGGCAACTTCTTCGAGCTCTTCGACCAGCATGCGGCCTTCATCACGCAGGCGGCGCGGGCCTTCATGCTGCTGATCCAGAACTACGACGACGCCATGCTGCGCGAGCGGCATGCGGCCGAGGTCGATGCCGCCGAGCGTGCGGCCGACCGCGTCACTGCCGAGGTCAACCGGCTGCTGCACAAGACCTTCATCACGCCGATCGGGCGCGAGCAGATCCACGGCCTGATCAACGCCATGGACGACATCGTCGACCTGCTGCAGGACGCCACCGAGACGCTGTCGCTGTACGACGTGCGCAAGCTCACCGAGGACGTGCTGCGCCTGGGCGAGATCAGCGCCAAGTGCTGCGAGCGCGTGCAGCACGCGGTGTCGCTGATGCCCCAGCTGAGCCGCCCCGACGTCGCCGAGGCCGCCATCAAGACCTGCGAGGAGATCGACAAGCTCGAGTCCGATGCCGACCGGGTGATGCGCTCGGCGATGTCCCAGCTGTTCCGCGAAGAGACCGACGTGCGCGAGCTGATCAAGCTGAAGGCCATCTACGAGCACCTGGAGTCGATCTCCGACCGCTGCGAGGACGTGGCCAACATGATCGAAGGCGTCGTGCTCGAGAACTCCTGAGCTCCGCGGCCCATGCAAAGTATCCAGATCGGCTTCTGGGTGGTCGCGCTGCTGGTGCTGCTGGCGCTGGTCTTCGACTTCATGAACGGCTTTCACGACGCGGCGAATTCCATCGCCACCGTCGTGTCCACCGGCGTGCTGCGGCCGCAGACGGCCGTGCTCTTTGCCGCCTTCTTCAACGTCGTGGCCATCTTCGTCTTCCAGCTGAAGGTGGCGGCCACCGTCGGCAAGGGCATCGTCGAGCCCGACGTGGTCGACCAGTACGTGGTCTTCGGCGCGCTGATCGGCGCCATCAGCTGGAACCTGGTGACCTGGTGGTACGGCATCCCGTCCAGCTCCTCGCATGCGCTGATCGGCGGCATCGTCGGCGCCACGGTGGCCAAGGCCGGCGCCGGCAAGCTGGTGCTGGCGCGGCGTGTTCAAGACGGTGGCCTTCATCGTCGTCTCGCCCGTGCTGGGCTTCGTGCTGGCCGGGTTGCTGATGGTGGCGGTGTCGTGGGTCTGCCGGCGCAGCTCGCCGCTGCGCGTGGACAACTGGTTCCGCCGCCTGCAACTGGTGTCGGCGGGCTTGTATTCGCTGGGCCATGGCGGCAATGATGCGCAGAAGACCATCGGCATCATCTGGATGCTGCTCATCGCCTCGGGCGCATCGGCCGCCACCGACACCATGCCGCCCAGCTGGGTGATCTGGACCTGCTACCTGGCCATCGGCGCGGGCACCCTGTTCGGCGGCTGGCGCATCGTCAAGACCATGGGCCAGCGCATCACCAAGCTCAAGCCGGTCGGCGGCTTCTGCGCCGAGACCGGCGGGGCGATGACGCTGTTCCTGGCCACCGCGCTGGGTATCCCGGTGTCGACCACCCACACCATCACCGGCGCCATCGTCGGCGTCGGCGCGGTGCGCAATGCCTCCAAGGTGCGCTGGGGCGTGGCCGGCAACATCGTCTGGGCCTGGGTGCTGACGATCCCGGCCTCCGCCTTCGTGGCGGCGCTGGCCTACTACGTCGGCAGGGCGAGCTTCTGACGCTCGGCGCTGCGGGTCTTCTCGAGCTGCCATTCGAAGAAGCGCTGCCCGCTGAACGCCACGGTGCCCATCAGGACGCTGGCGCCGATCAGCAAGGCGGCGATCACCCCCAGCACCGGCGCCCAGCCGGTGGGCTGGCGTGGCTGGTGAAAGCGCGCCGCCCATTCGTCGTCGCTGGTCAGCCCGTAGACGATGGCCGTCAGCATGGCGGCCGACAGCGCCAGCCCGAGCAACGGGATCAGCACCCAGGCCACGCGGTCGTCCTGGCCGAAGGCGCGCATGCGCTGCAGCCCCGCCAGGCCGAGCAGCGTGGGCACCGGGTAGAGCCAGCCGACCGCGTCGCGCCAGCCGTGCAGGTAGAAGCGGTGCAGGCCGAAGGCCCCGCCAAGCAACGCCAGCCAGGTGGCCAGCGTCTTCGAGCGCGTCCGGCTCACGCGTCGCCGCCTGCCGCCGGCGTGCCGCTGCCGGCACCCAGCGGCCGCTGCATCAGCACCACGTCGAGCCAGCGGCCGAACTTCCAGCCCACCGAAAGCAGCTTGCCGCAGGGCTCGAAGCCCAGCGCACGGTGCACGCCGATCGAGCCCAGGTTGGCGCTGTCGCCGATCACCGCCAGCATCTGCCGCGCGCCGGCAGCCTGGCAGCGCGCCAGCAACTCGGCCAGCAGCACCCGGCCGATGCCGCGGCCCTGGGCCTCGGGGAGCAGGTAGATCGAGTCCTCGACGCTGAAGCGGTAGGCCGGGCGCGGCCGG
This sequence comes from uncultured Pseudomonadota bacterium, assembly GCA_963818005.1. GTDB lineage: Bacteria > Pseudomonadota > Gammaproteobacteria > Burkholderiales > Burkholderiaceae_C > Rubrivivax. Next base: position 50,868 of record CAWFQP010000033.1, on the reverse strand, counting down.
AAGTGGTTGGCATAGGCATAGCCCAGCACCCGGCTGCTCCTGCTCGGCCACCAGCCAGGGCAGGCCCTTGGCCAGCACATCGTCGCGGCGGCGCGCCATCTCGGCCCGGTCGGGCGCTTCCAGTTCGAAGGTGCCGGTGCCCTGCGGTCACGGCCAGGGCGTAGATGTCGCGGATGGCGTCCAGGTCGGCCGGCGTGCTCGGACGCACGAGCAGGGAAGCGGTTTGCATGCAGGGTGAGGAGTCGGCCAAAGCTTGAGTTTATAATGCTCGGTTTTCGAAGCCGGCCGCGCCATCCTCAGGCGCGACGGTCCCAGCGGCAGCGTTGCCGGTCCGGGGCTGGTGGATCCCCCCGGCGCGGCATGCGATTTTCACTGAAGGACTTTCCATCATGGTCGTCATTCGACTGGCTCGCGGTGGCGCCAAGAAGCGTCCGTTCTACAACATCGTGGTCGCCGACTCGCGCGAGCGCCGCGACGGCCGCTTCATCGAGCGCGTGGGTTTCTACAACCCGATGGCCTCGGGCGGCGAGCAGCCGCTGCGCGTGGCGATCGACCGTGTCAGCTACTGGTCCAGCGTCGGTGCGAAGCTCTCGCCCACCGTGACGCGCCTGGTCGACCAGGCCAAGACGGCTGCCTGAAGCCCGCCGGGTGGCTGCGGCGTCGGACCCGTCGGCGTCGGACGCCGAGTTTCCTGTCGACGCGATCGAGGTCGCCCGGGTGCTCGACGCCTGGGGCGTCAAGGGCTGGATCCGTGTGCAGCCCTATGCCAAGGACCCGCAGGCGTTGTTCTCCTCCCGGCGCTGGTTCCTGCGTCCTCCTGAAAACCAAGCCGGCCGGCCGGCGCGCGAAGCCGCCGCGACGCTGCCGACGCTGCTGCGCATTGCCGAAGCCCGCGAGCATGGCGACGACGTGATTGCCGCGGTGCGCGACATCGGCGACCGCACCGCCGCCGAGAGGCTGCGCGGTGCGCGAATCTTCGTGCCGCGCAGCAGCTTTCCCAGCGCCGGCAGCGGCGAGTACTACTGGGTCGACCTGATCGGAGCGCAGGTCTTCAACCGCGACGGCGTGCGGCTTGGCGAAGTCGCCGGTCTGCTGGACAACGGCGCGCAAAGTGTGCTGCAGGTTCGCGACGCTGCTGCGCCCGAGCGACTGATCCCCTTCGTCGCCGCGTTCATCGACCAGGTGGACCTGCCCGGCCGACGCATCCTCGTCGACTGGGGTCTGGACTACTGAGAGCCCGAGAGTCTTTCGCTCATGCCCGCTCATCACGCCAAACGACCCCCGCTCGTCGTTGCAAGTGCTCGCCATAGCCCGAGCTATGGCTGTGCCTTGCGCCTAGATCGGGTGCCGTTTGGCGCGCGGCTCGGTCACGCCCGAAAAACTCTCAGGCTCTGAGGCCGGGCCATGCGCTTCGACATCGTCACGCTGTTCCCGCAGCTGTTCGACGCGCACCTGAAGCACGGCATCACCCGGCGCGCCTTCGACAGCGGTGCGGTGCAGGTGCAGCTGTGGCCGTTGCGCGACTTTGCCGACGATGCCTACCGCCGCGTCGACGACCGCCCGTACGGCGGCGGGCCCGGCATGGTGATGCTGGCCGAGCCGCTGCAGCGCGCGCTGTCGGCGGTACGTGCGCAGCGTGCCGATGCGCAACCGGTGCCGGTGCTGCACTTCACCCCGGCCGGGCAGCGTCTGGATCAGGCGCTGGTGCAGGAGTTCGCGGCCAGCGCCGGGGCAGTGCTGCTGTGCGGGCGCTACGAAGGCGTCGACCAGCGCTTCGTCGATGCCCATGTCACGCACGAGATCAGCCTGGGCGACTTCGTGCTGTCGGGCGGCGAATTGCCGGCGCTGGCGCTGCTGGATGCGGTGGCCCGGCTGATGCCCGGCGTGCTGAGCGAGCCATCGCACCAGCAGGACAGCTTCTGCGCAGGCGTGCTGGAAGGGCCGCAGTACAGTCGGCCCGAGTTGTGGCAAGGCCCCGGCGGCCTGATGCCGGTGCCGCCGGTACTGCTGTCCGGCCACCACGCCCAGGTGGCGCGCTGGCGGCGCGAGCAAGCGCTCGAGCTGACCGCGCGCCGCCGCCCCGACTTGATCGCAGCAGCCCGTGCCGCAGGGCGGCTCGATGCGAGCGATGAGAAGTGCCTGAGGCTTCTCGGGCTATAATCAAAAGCTTTTCGATCCTCTGCCGTGCCATGACGCAGGACCGCCGTGTCCTGCCGGCCCGAAGGCCACACATCCCAAAACAGCACGCCGGCATGAACGCTCAGGAGAACCCGATGAATTTGATCAGCACCCTCGAGCACGAGGAGATCGCGCGACTGAACAAGAAGATCCCCGCCTTCGCCCCCGGCGACACGGTGATCGTCAGCGTCAACGTGGTCGAAGGCACGCGCAAGCGCGTTCAGGCCTTCGAAGGCGTGGTCATCGCCAAGCGCAACCGCAGCCTGAACAGCAGCTTCATCGTGCGCAAGATCTCCAACGGCGAAGGTGTCGAGCGCACCTTCCAGCTGTACAGCCCGATCATCGCCGGCATCGAAGTCAAGCGCCGCGGCGACGTGCGCCGTGCCAAGCTGTACTTCCTGCGCCAGCGCAGCGGCAAGTCGGCGCGCATCAAGGAAAAACTCGCCTGACCTTCGGTCAGCCTGTGGCGAAGCCGCAGGTCGCGCGCAGCGCGAAGCGAGTTTTGTCGGCGACGCGGCGCAGCCGCCTGCCGACAGAAGCTGGCCGCACTTCAGTGAGGCCCGCATGCCCACCATCCGCCCCCGCATCCACGACCCGCACGCCGTCCCGGTGGTCGGCACCGACCACCACCTGCCGGCGGTGGACCCGGCGCGCCTCACACCCGAGGCGCTGCGCAGCCGCTTTGCGTCGGTGCAGGGCTGGCAGGCCGATATCCGCGGTGACATCGGCGCCGACCCCGCAGGCCTGGCCGCAGCCTCGGTGCTGGTGCCGCTGGTGCAGCGGCCCGACGGGCTGCGGGTCCTGCTGACGCGGCGTACCGAGCACCTGCGCGACCATGCCGGGCAGATCAGCTTTCCCGGTGGGCGGGTCGAACGCGACGATGCCGATGCCGTGGCCACCGCGCTGCGCGAGGCAGAGGAGGAAGTCGGCCTGCCGCGTGACGCCGTCGAGATCATCGGCCAGCTGCCGCACTACACCACCGTCACGCGCTACGTGGTCACGCCGGTGGTGGCGCTGGTGCGCCCACCCTTCGATCTGCGGCTCGATGTCTTCGAGGTGGCCGAGGCCTTCGAGGTGCCTCTGTGCTTCCTGATGACGCCGGCCCACCACCAGCGCCATGAGTTCGAGCTGCAGGGCCAGCGCCGGCAGTTCCTGTCGATGCCCTGGAAAGGCCATGACCAGCACGGGGCACCGCGCTGCTACTTCATCTGGGGCGCGACTGCGGCGATGCTGCGCAACCTGTACGGCTTCCTGCGCGGCTGAGCGCATAGCGCGCGGGCCCGCTCGCTATCATCGCCGTCGATGAGTTTCTTTGCCGTCCTGATCGCGCTGCTGATCGAACAGCTGAAACCCCTGCCGCGCGACATCTGGGTACATCACCGGCTGGTCGCCTGGGTCGTCTGGGCCGGCCGCAACTTCGACGCCGGTCAACCCCGCCATGTTTGGGTGGTGTGGTGCGTATCGGTGCTGGCACCGGTGCTGCTGGTTGCGCTGGCCTACCTGGGTATCAACCACTACAGCCTGGCGCTGGGGCTGGTCTTCGACGTGGCAGTGCTCTACGTCACGCTGGGCTTTCGTCAGTTCAGCCACTACTTCACCGACCTGCGCGAGGCGCTGGACAACGGCGGCGACGATGAGGTGCGGCGCCTGCTGGCCGAGTGGCTGCACCTGGATGCGAGCGAACTGCCGCACACCGAATTGCTGCGCCACATGGTCGAACATGCGCTTCTGGCTGCGCACCGGCATGTATTCGGCGTGTTCTTCTGGTTCATCGTCTGTTCGGCGCTGGGCCTCGGGCCGGCCGGCGCGGTGCTCTACAGGATGGCTGAGTTCGTCAGCCGCTACTGGGCCTATCGCCTGCGCGCACTCGACGCGCCCGACAACGCCCGGCTGCTCGAAGTTTCGCGGCACGTCTTCGGCTTGATCGACGGGGTGCCGGCGCGCCTCACTGCCTTCGGCTTTGCAGTGGTCGGAAATTTCGAGGAGGCGGTGAATGCATGGCGTCGCGATGCCCGGTTGTGGCAACAGCCCAACGAAGGCATCATCCTCGCCGCGGCGGCCGGTGCGGTGGGCGTGCAACTCGGCGGCGCTGCGGCGCCTGGCGTCACGCCGGACCGGTCCAAGACATTCAGCGGGGGCGCGGCCGGCGCTGGCTCGGCCGAGGGTTCCACCGCCGGCGCGCCGTTGCAGAGTGTCCATCTGCAGAGCATCGTTGGCTTGGTATGGCGCTCGGTGGTGCTGTGGATGCTGCTGCTGGCGCTGCTGACGCTGGCCAACATCCTGGGCTGAGGCCAGCGGCTAGCCGCTAACGGGCCGTCAGTTCGTCAAGGATCTCGGCATACCGCCGGTAGCGCTGCGCTGCGATCTCGCTACGCTCTGTTGCGGCGAGCACGCCGCAGCCTGGTTCGTGCCGGTGCATGCAGTTGTAGAAGCGGCACTTGCCCAGGTGCGCGCGCAGGTCCGGCATCAGCGTGGCCAATTGTGACGCGTCGATGTGGCGCAGGCCGAACTCCTGGAAGCCTGGCGAATCGATCAGCGCGCCGCGCCGCGCCGCGTCCAGCCAGTACCACAGCGTGCTGGTGGTGGTGTGCCGGCCCGAGTTCAAGGCCTGTGAGATCTCGCCCACCTGCGCCTGTGCCTGAGGCACCAGCAGGTTGATCAGCGTGCTCTTGCCAGTGCCGCTGGGGCCCAGCGCCAGCGTCACCTTCTGCTGCAGCCGCGGCCGCAGCAGCGCCAGTGCGCCCTGCGGATCGGCCTTCAGCGCGAATTCCAGAACCTGTACGCCCATGTCGCGGTAGGGCTGCAGCCGCTCGCGCGCCGCCGCGGCGCTGGGCTTGTCGATCTTGTTCAAGCCGATCAGCGCCGGGATGCCGGCGCTCTCGGCGGCGACCAGCGCACGCGCCAGCTGCGATTCGCTGAACACCGGTTCGCCGGCCACCAGCAGCAGGATCTGGTCCAGGTTGGCGGCGAAGGACTTGGTGCGCCAGGCGTCCTGGCGGAACAGCAGGTTGCGCCGCGGCTCCACTGCCTCGATCACGCCTTCGTCGCCGGCCGGCTGCCAGCGCGCCAGGTCGCCGACCACCAGGTCGGCCTTGCGGCCGCGCAGATGGCATTGCACACGCCGGCCCTCGTCGGTCTCGATGAACGCATGCCGACCGTGCGCAGCCACGACCCGCGCCACCGCCAGATCCTGCAAAGGACTCAAGGCAACAGGGCGTCCACCCTGGCCGCGCAGATGAAATCGTTGATCGAGATACCGCCCACCGAATGGGTGTTGAAGCGCACCGTGCAGTGGCCGTAGCCGAGTGCCAGGTCGGGGTGGTGGTCCTCGGCATGTGCAATCCAGGCCAGCGCATTGACGAAGGCCATGGTCTCGTGGAAATTGCCGAAGCGCCAGCTCTTTTCGATGGCGCCGTCACGCTGCGTCCAGCCATCGACAAGTGCCAAGTGCGCCGTGATGTCGGCGGCGGACATCGGCGGCTGGCCTTCCAGGGGTTGGCAACGCAGTGACCTCAGCTCTTTCATGCTCTTCAGCGGGCAGCGTGCGCCAATGCGGCCAGGCGTTCGGACGCGGGGGGGTGGGAATAGTAGAAGCGCACGTACACCGGGTCCGGGGTCAACGTGGCCGCATTGTCCTCGTGCAATTTCAGCAGCGCGTTCGCCAGGTCCTGACCACTGGCCTGCGCGCAGGCATAGGCGTCGGCCTCGAACTCGTGGCGACGCGAGAAATGCGCCATCAGCGGCGACACGAAGAAGGCAAAGGGCGGCAACGCCAGCATGAACAGCAACAGGGCCAGCGCGTCGTTCGGCACGCCGATATTCGGCGTCACGCCCAGGCCTTCGTAGAACGGCGCCAGTGTCGACAGCCAGCCCAGCAGGGCCAGAGCCAGCAGGCTGAAGCCAAAGATGCCGGCCATGCGCTTTTGCACATGGCGGTGGCTGAAGTGGCCCAGTTCATGGGCCAGCACCGCCTCCACCTCGCCGGGCGACAGGCGTTGCAGCAGCGTGTCGAAGAAGACCACCCGCTTGGCCGAGCCCAGCCCGGTGAAGTAGGCATTGGCATGGGCCGAGCGGCGGCTGCCGTCCATCACGAACAGCCCCTTGGCGGCGAAGCCGCAGCGCTGCATCAGCGACTGCACGCGCTCCTTCAAGGCCGCGTCGGCGAGCGGCTCGAACTTGTTGAACAGCGGGGCGATCACCGTCGGGTACAGCACCAGCAGCACCAGGTTGAAGACCACCCACGCGCCCCAGGCCCACAGCCACCACAGGGTGCCCGCCGCGCCCATGATCCACAGGATCAGCGCCGCCAGCGGCAGGCCCATCAGCGCGCCGACGGCCGCGTTCTTCAGCAGGTCGGCGATGAACAGCTTCGGCGTCATGCGGTTGAAGCCGAAGCGCTGCTCGATGCGGAAGGTGCGGTAGAGCTCGAAGGGCAAGTCCAGCGCGCTGCCGATCAGCGCGAACGCAGCCAGCAGCGCCAGCTGGTAGGCCATGTGGCCCCAGCGCGGCTGCAGCGTGGCCAGCAGCACCTGGTTCAGCGTTTCCAGGCCGCCGAGCAGTGTCCAGCCCAGCAGCACCAGCGTACCGAAGGCAGTCGCCAGCAGACCGAAGCGGCCCTTGGCCAGCGTGTAGTCGGCGCCACGCCGATGGGCGTCCAGCGTGACCGTGCCGGCGAAAGCCGCAGGCACCTGGTCGCGGTGCGCCGCCACATGGCGCATCTGCCGCGTGCTCAGCCAGAACTTGGTGGCCAGCGAGGCCAGCAGCACGGCCGCGAACAACAGGGTGAAGGTGGAGCTTTGCATCGGGAGCGCAAGTGTAGGCTTCGGCGAGAATCGGCGTTGCTGCGCACCTGGAAGACAACGACATGACCGAGCCCGTGCTGCCGTCCAACGAGCACAACCTGATCTGGATCGACCTGGAGATGACCGGCCTGTCGCCGTCCACCGACCGCATCATCGAGATCGCCGTGGTCGTGACCGATGCGCAGATCACGCAGCGCGTCGAAGGCCCGGTGCTGGCGGTCAAACAAAGCGACGCCGCGCTCGACGCCATGGATGCCTGGAACAAGGGCACGCATGGACGCAGCGGACTGATCGACCGCGTCAAGGCCTCCACCGTCGACGAGGCTGCGGCCGAAGCGCAGGTCATCGCCTTCCTGAAGCAGTACGTGCCCGCCGGCAAGAGCCCGATGTGCGGCAACAGCATCTGCCAGGACCGGCGCTTCCTGGCCAAGGACATGCCGGCACTGGAAGCCTTCTTCCACTACCGCAACCTCGATGTCAGCACGCTGAAGGAACTGGCCCGGCGCTGGAAGCCGGGCGTGCTCGACAGCTTCAAGAAGGCCCAGGCGCACACCGCGCTGGCCGACATCCACGAATCGATCGACGAACTCCTGCACTACCGGCAGCACTTCCTGCAGCTGTAGCGTGCGGATCGGTGAAAACCCGAACTCGGGTACAATGTCGGCTGGGCTTGCAGTTGAAGCCTTCCGTACATCCCTGTTGACCTTCTTCGTGTCTATCCCGCAGCCGTCCGGCTGTGCGGCGCAGACGTGATACATCCCCTCGCGGGACATTGGTTGGCGGCGATGCCGTCGCCCTGATCCGTCTGCTCCGGCGCCCTGCGCCGGGACCGTCAATCCTGTTGCGACCCGACCCTGACGACGCCCTTCTGGGTGCCGGCGGCGTGCGCGAGCGCGTCGTTCTGACGAAAGTGATGAAATGAGTTTCGAATCCCTGAACCTGCACGAAGCCCTGACCCATGCCGTGCGCGACGCCGGCTACGACCAGGCCACCGAGGTGCAACAACGTGCCATTCCGCCGGCATTGGCCGGCGCCGACCTGATGGTTTCGGCCAGCACGGGCAGCGGCAAGACCGCGTCCTTCATCCTGCCGGCACTGCAGCGCGTGCTGGCTGCCCGCGGCGACGACAACAAGCGGCGCGAAAAGGGTGTGGTGCAAGGCCCGCGCATCCTGGTGCTGACGCCGACGCGCGAACTGGCCATGCAGGTGGCCAAGGCTGCCGTCACCTACGGCCGCCATGTGCCGGGTCTGCGCGTGGCCACCGTCGTCGGCGGCGTGCCCTATCCGGCGCAGCTGAAGGCGCTGCGCGGTCCGCTGGACCTGCTGATCGCCACGCCGGGCCGCCTGATCGACCACCTGCAAAGCGGCCGCTGCGTGCTGGCCAACATCGAGATGCTGGTGCTCGACGAAGCCGACCGCATGCTCGACATGGGCTTCATCGACGACATCCACCTGATCGCCGAGGCCACGCCCAAGGCGCGCCAGACGGTGATGTACAGCGCCACCTTCGCCGGCAACGTCGGCGCGCTGGCCACCAAGCTGCTGCGCACGCCGCAGCGCATCGACGTGGCCTCGCACACCGACACCCACGCCGACATCGAGCAGCGGCTGCACTGGGCCGACGACCACGAGCACAAGAACGCGCTGCTCGACCACATCCTCACCGACCACAGCGTCGAGCAGGCGCTGGTCTTCACCAGCACGCAGCGCGATGCCGACTGGCTGGCCGACCGCCTGGCCGACATGGGCCATCACGTGGCCTCGCTGCACGGCGGCATGCCGCAGGGCCGGCGCAACCGCGTGCTGCAGGGCCTGCGCTCGCGCCACCTGAAGGTGCTGGTGGCCACCGACGTGGCCGCGCGCGGCATCGACGTGCCGACCATCAGCCACGTCATCAACTACGGCTTGCCGATGAAGGCCGAGGACTACGTGCACCGCATCGGCCGCACCGGCCGTGCCGGACGCTCGGGCCTGGCGGTGACGCTGGCCGAGCGCCGCGACGCGTCGATGATCCACAGCATCCAGCGCTTCACCACGCAGCGCATTCCGCCGGCCACCATTGCCGGGCTGGAGCCGCGCCGTCCCGAGCCGAAGCCGGCGCAGCCGGCGCGCTTTGCGCCGTCGCGCGACAACGCCGCGCCGTGCCGGCCCGGGTGCCGGCCGTCCGGCCTTCGGCAAGCCGATCGCCGCCCGTCGGGCGCTGCGCCCTGGGCCAAGCCCGGCGCGCGCAGCACCAAGCCGCGCCCGTCGCGCTGAGGCTCAGGTCGACAGCAGGTCGACCTCGAACACCAGCGTGGCGTTCGGCGGGATCACCCCGCCGGCGCCGCGCGCGCCGTAGCCCAGCGCCGGCGGGATCAGCAGCACGCGCGTGCCGCCGATCTTCATGCCCTGCACGCCTTCGTCCCAGCCGCCGATGACCTGGCCGGCGCCGAGGCCGAAGCTGAAGGGCTGGCCGCGGTCCTTGCTGCTGTCGAACTTGCGGCCGCGGCCGTTCGGCGCCGCCGGGTCGTGCAGCCAGCCGGTGTAGTGCACGCTGACTTGCTGGCCGGCGCGCGCGGCATCGCCGTCGCCGGCCACGGTGTCGTCGTACTGCAGGCCGGAAGGGGTGGTGATCATGGCAAGGGGTCCTGTAGGTTGAGGGCCGCGCATCATGCCACCCATCGTGCCGCCCAGGCCCGCACGGCCGCGGCCAGCCAGTCGTCGCGGCGCGTGGCCTCGATCGGCGGCAGCTGCAGCACGCGTGCCGCATCGCGCAGCGCCGCCACCGGGTCGCTCAGGTCGATGGGCCGCGCGCCGTTCTGCTTCGACAGCTTGTGCCCGTCGGCGCCCAGCACCAGCGGCAGGTGCAGGTAGCTCGGCGTGGGCAGCGACAGCGCGCGCTGCAGCAGGATCTGCCGTGCGGTGTTGTCGGCCAGGTCGGCGCCGCGCACCACATGGGTCACACGCTGCCAGGCATCGTCGACCACCACCGCCAGCTGGTAGGCCCACAGGCCGTCGGCGCGCTTGAGCACGAAGTCGCCGACTTCGCGCTCCACGTCCTGCGTCATCGCACCGAGCCGCCGGTCGAGCCAGTCGATGCGCGGGCCGATGCCGTGGTGCCGCGTGCGCAGGCGCACGGCGCGCGACGGCTTGCCGTGCAGCCCGTCGCGGCAGGTGCCCGGGTACACCGCCTGCTCGTGGCGCGCACGCGCCGTGCCGCGCGCGGCCAGCGCGGCATCGATGTCGCTGCGCGAACAGCCGCAGTCGTAGGCCCAGCCGGCGGCGCGCAGCGCGTCCAGGGCCTGGCCATAGGCGGCGCCGCGCTGCGATTGGTACACCGGCGGCTCGTCCGGCCGCAGCCCGAGCGTGGCCAGCTGCTGCAGGATGATCGTGTCCATGCCCGGCAGGCAGCGCGGCGTGTCCACGTCCTCGATGCGCACCAGCCAGCGCCCGCCCTGCGCACGCGCGTCCAGCCAGCTGGCCAGCGCCGCCACCAGCGAGCCGGCATGCAGCGGCCCGGTGGGCGAGGGCGCAAAGCGGCCGGTCGGCGCGCTGGCAGCTCCTCCATGCGGCCTCAGCTGCCGTGGCGCTCCAGCAGCGCCCGGCGCGTGGTCGGCACGGCCAGCTGCTTCAGCCACCACTGCAGGCCCAGGCCCAGGGCGGCGCGTTCGCGCCGACCGCTGCCGCAGCGCCAGGCGTAGCCCATGCGTGCGGCGGCGTTCGGGCGCAGCGTCTTCTTCTGCAGCAGCTGGCCGCTGCGCAGGTGCTCGCGCGCCATCGGCTCGGGGATGAAGCCGCAGCCCATGCCGCGCAGCAGCGCGTCGACCTTGGCCGCCATGTTCGACACCGTGAGCACGTCCTGCCCGGGCAGCAGGTTCACCGTCAGCGGCGACAGGTGCTGGGCGGTGTCGGCCACCGCCACGGCGCGGTAGCGCAGCAGCTCGACGTCGTCGATCGGGCTCCCTGGCCGCGGCCAGCGGATGCTGTGGCGACACCGCGAAGACGAAGGCCATCTCGCCCAACGGCTCCATCGCCACGCCCGGCGGCGGGCTGTGCATGCCCACGCCGATGGCCAGGTCGGCCTGGCCGCTGACCAGCGCTTCCCAGGTGCCGGCCAGCACCTCGGTGCGCAGCTTCAGCCGCGTGCCCGGGCCGCCGTTGCCGAGCGTGCCGCTGCCGATGCGTGCCCTGCGGATCCAGCGCATAGAAGGCCTCGCACAGCTCGAACACGGTGATGCGCGAAATCACGTCGTCCACCGCCACGCTGAGCTGCGTCTCCCAGCCCGAAGCGACGCGCTTGACGCGGTGGGCCACGGCCGCGGTCTCGGCCAGCAGCCGGCGGCCCTCGTTGAGCAGTTCCTCGCCGGCGGCGGTGAACTTGGCCTGGCGCGAGCGGCGGTCGAAGAGCAGCACGTCCAGTGCCTCCTCCAGCTGGCGCACGCTGTAGGTCAGCGCCGACGGCACCTTGCCCAGCTCGCGGGCGGCCGCGGCAAAGCTGCCGGTGCGGGCGATGGTGTCGATCATCGCCAGCGCATCGGGCGTCAGGGCATGGTGGATCTGCGGCATGGTGGGCGGCGGGCTGGAGCTGAGGGCGCTTCATCTTATTTGAACGCCGTGCTCAAGCCGCAGTGACTTCACGGAGCCCGCCTGCAACCCTACATTGGTTGCATCGGAACACCGCACAAGGAGCCCGCCACATGATGACCCTTCGCCCCGCCCACGAACGCGGCCACGCCGAACACGGCTGGCTGGACAGCTGGCACAGCTTCTCCTTCGCCGACTACCACGACCCGGCCCACATGGGGTTCGGCAACCTGCGCGTCATCAACGAGGACCGCATCGCCCCCGGCAGCGGCTTCGGCACGCACGGCCACCGCGACATGGAAATCATCAGCTACGTGCTCAGCGGTGAACTCGCGCACCAGGACAGCATGGGCAACGGCCGTCGCGCCGAAGCGCCGTCCGGCGTCATCCGCCCGGGCGACGTGCAGCGCATGAGCGCCGGCCGTGGCGTGATGCACAGCGAGTTCAACCATGCGCCGAACGAGGTCACGCATTTCCTGCAGATCTGGATTCGAACCGCGTCATCGGGGCATCGAGCCCGGCTACGAGCAGAAGCATTTCGACGCCGCCGGCAAGCGTGGGCAGCTGCGCCTGCTGGCCAGCGAAGACGGCCGCGACGGCTCGGTGACGGTGCATGCCGACGCCGCGCTGTATGCCGGACTGTTCGACGGCGACGAGTCGGCGCAGCTGGCGCTGGACCCGCATCGGCTGGCCTATGTGCACGTGGCGCGCGGCAGGCTGCGCGTCAACGGCGTCGAACTGGCCCAGGGCGACGCCGCCAAGCTCGACGGCGAGACGCAGCTGCAACTCGACCAGGGCCACGGCGCCGAGGTGCTGATCTTCGATCTGGCGCGCTGAGCCCAGGCGCGTCCTGCTCCCCTCTCACTCCATCACTCTTCAATCAAGGAATCAAATCATGAATGCCATGAATACCAAGACCCCCGTCGTGCTGATCGCCCGCGTCCTGCTGGCCCTGATGTTCATCCTGGCCGGATTCTCCAAGTTCGCCGGCCTGGCCGGGACCGCGGGCTACATCGCCAGCAAGGGACTGCCGATGCCCGCCGTGCTGGCCTTCCTGACCGCCCTGCTCGAAGTGGTGGGCGGCCTGGCCATCGCGGTCGGCTTTCACGCACGCATCGCCGCACTGGCGCTGGCGTCGTTCACGCTGCTCGCCACGCTGCTGTTCCACAACTTCTGGGCCGTGCCGGCCGATCAGCAGATGGTGCAACAACTGATGTTCATGAAGAACCTGTCGGTCGCCGGCGGTCTGCTGCTGCTGTTCGTGTTCGGCGCCGGCGGCGCCAGCATCGATTCGCGGCGCCTGGCCGCGGCCTGAGCAGCGCCGCCCGAGTCGGGCGGCGGGCCGATACAGTGGCGGGCATGGACAAGCTGCTCGACCTGCCCCGCCTGCTGCCCCTGGCCGACTGGCTGGGCATGGCCGTCTTCTTCGGCGCCTGGGTCGGTTATGCCGTGTTCGCGCGGCGCCGCTCGCGCACGCGGCCGTCCTTCCTGGGCAGCTCGAACCGCGTGCGTCGGCAGTGGATGCTGCAGACCACCTACCGCGAAGTGCGCGTGCTCGACGGCGTGGTGGTGCAGCAGCTGTCGTCCACGGCCTCGTTCTTTGCCTCGACCACCATCCTGATCATCGGCGCGCTGCTGGCCGTGCTCGGCGCCACCGAGCAGGCCAGCGACCTGGTGCGCGAGATTCCCGTTCGCGGCGCGGACCTCGCTGCTGGTCTTCGACTTCAAGGTGGTGCTGCTGGCGGCCATCTTCGTCTATGCCTTCTTCCGCTTCACCTGGTGCATCCGCCAGTACAGCGTGGGCGTGCTGCTGGTGGCCGCCGCGCCCGAGGCTGCGGCCGTCACCGACGACGCGCAGCGCCAGGCCTTCGCTGATCGCGCCGGGCGCGTCATGGGCCTGGCGGCCGAGTCCTTCAACGACGGGCTGCGCGCGTACTACATGTCCTTCGCCGCGGTGTCGTGGTTCGTCTCGCCCTGGGCCATGCTGGCCGCCACGGCGCGCCCGTCATCTGGCGTGCTGTACCGGCGCGAGTTCCGCTCCGAGGTGCTGCAGGCGCTGGAGTCGGCTGAGCGTCGATGCTCGAGATGCGTCGATCGCGCCAGACGCAGCCCGCTGAACTGCCACTGCGCCTCGGGCGGGAAGAAGTTGCGGTAGCTGGCGCGCACATGGCCGGCCGGCGTGACACAGGAGCCGCCGCGCAGCACGTACTGGTTGCACATGAACTTGCCGTTGTATTCGCCCACCGCGCCGGCGGCGGGCTGGTAGCCGGGATAGGCGGCATAGGACGATTGTGTCCACTCCCATACCGTGCCGAACATCTGCAGGGGCTGCTCGGCGACGACCGCTGCGCGGGCTGCCGGGCTGGTAGACGGCCCTGGTCGGCGAAGTGGCCGTCGCCCGCGCGCAGCTCGAAGTGGCGGGCCGCATGTTCCCATTCGGCCTCGGTCGGCAGTCTTGCGCCGGCCCAGCGCGCATAGGCGTCGGCTTCGAAGTAGCTCAGGTGGGCCAGCGTCGCCGCGCCGTCGATCGGCTGGCGCCCGTGCAGGCTGAACAGGCCTTCGCCTGCGTCCAGCCAATACAGCGGCGCGCAACGCCCACCGGCACGCACCCAGTCCCAGCCGAGCGAGAGCCAGAGTTCGGGCCGGCGGTAGCCGCCGTCGGCGATGAAGGCCTGGAAGTCGGCGCAGTTGACCGGGCGCGAAGCCAGTTCGAAGTCGCGCAGCAGCAGGTCGTGGCACGGGCCTTCGTTGTCGAAGTGGAAGGCCGCCGTCGAGCTCCGCCTCATGGCCCAGCGCCACGATGCCGGCGGACACGCCCAGCCAACGCAGCGGCGCCTGCGGTTGTGCCGCCCACGGTGGGCGCGGGACTGTAGGCCGGCAGCGCGGGGTTGCAGGACAGCGCATGCAGGATGTCGGTCAGCAGCAGTTCCTGGTGCTGCTGTTCGTGGTTCAGCCCCAGCTGCAGCAGCGACACGGCACGCTTCGTTGCCGCCCTGCGTGGCGATCAACGCCTGCATGCGCTCGTCGACCTGCTGCCGCCACGCCCGCACCTGGTCCAGCGTGGGCCGCGAGATCACGCCACGCTGCGCGCGCGGATGCTGCGGCCCCACGCCCTGGTAGTAGCTGTTGAAGAGCACGCGGAAGGCTGGCATCGAAGGGGCGGAAGCCAGGCTCGAAGCGCTCGAGCAGGAAGGTCTCGAAGAACCAGGTGGTGTGCGCCAGGTGCCACTTGCTCGGGCTGGCGTCGGGCATCGACTGCAGTTGGCAGTCCTCGGCCGTCAGCGGTTCGATCAGCGCCAGGCTGCGCGCGCGCACTGCCGCGTAGGCCGCGGACAGTGCGGCGCAGGTCGTGGCGGTGTTGCGCGCGGCGTTCATGGTGCGTGGGTGGCACTGTAGACCAGTGCCGCGTCCGACGTCAGCGCTGCAGGAAAGCCTGGACCGGCGCCACGCTGCGCAGCGGGTCTTCTTCATGCGGCACATGGCCCAGGTCGTCGAAGACCACCAGCTCGCTGCCGACGATGTCCTGCGCGAACTGCCGGCCAGCCGGCAGCGGCACCAGCCGGTCGCGCCCGCCCCAGAGGATCAGCGTCGGCAGCTTTCAGCTCGCGGATGCGCTCGGCATCCTGGCCGCGCTCGTGTTGCTGCAAGCGCTGCACCAGCGCACGACGGTTGCCTTCGCGCAGCGTCATCTGTTCGTAGCGGTCGACCAGCGCCTCGTTGACGCGCGACGGCTCGCCGTAGGCGTGGCGCACGCTGGCCACCACCATCGAACGCGGCAGCACCCAGTCGAAGAGGCGGTTGAGCACGGGCACACGCGCCGCCAGCCAGCCGATCGGCAGCGCATCGGGTCCGATGTCCGGCCCGGTGGCATCGACCAGGATCAGCCGGGTGACGCGCTGCGGTGCCAGCCACGCGGTGCGCCAGGCGACCTCGCCGCCGAGCGAATTGCCGGCCACGGCAAAGCGCTGCACCTTCAGCCGGTCCATCAGCTCGAGCACGAAGCGCGCATCGGTGTCGCCACGGTAGTCGGCGCTGGCGCTGGGTCCGGTCAGGCCGAAGCCGGGCAGGTCGAAGCTGATGACGCGGTGCCGCGGGCTCAGTGCCTTGACCCAGCCCTCCCAGGTGTGCAGGCTGGACGAGCTGCCGTGGATCAGCACCAGCGGCTCGGCATCGTCGCGCGGGCCCACGTCGCGCAGGTGCACCAGCTGGCCCTGGACGTCGATGAAGTCCGACGGCGGCGGCGCCCAGCGAGCCACCAGCGACTCCACGGGCCAGTCGGGAGCGCGTGACAGCCACATGGCCACGGCCGTCAGGAACAGCAGCGCGCCCAGCAGCTTGAGAGCCAGGGCCTTCATGGGGGCGAGCCGG
The DNA here is from genome assembly GCA_963818005.1 of uncultured Pseudomonadota bacterium. GTDB lineage: Bacteria > Pseudomonadota > Gammaproteobacteria > Burkholderiales > Burkholderiaceae_C > Rubrivivax. Next base: position 34,957 of record CAWFQP010000033.1, on the reverse strand, counting down.
ATTTCAAGCGCCGGATTCTAGGAGCCGGCGTCATGCCGACGCTGCCTACAATGACCTGATGTCCTTCGTTCATCTGCGTACGCACAGCGAATTTTCCGTGGTCGACGGCATGCTGCGCATCGACGCCGCTGCCGCCGCCGCACGCGCCGACGGCCAGGTGGCGCTGGCCATCACCGACCTGAACAACCTGTTCGGTGCGGTGCAGTTCTACCAGGCCTGCCGCGGCCAGGGCATCAAGCCGATCCTCGGCGTGGACCTGTGGATGGAGCCCTTCGCGGCCGACAAGCAGCCCAGCCGGTTGCTGTTGCTGGTGCAGAACCATCGTGGCTACCTGAACCTGTGCGAGCTGCTGGCCCGCGGCTGGACGCGCAACGCGCAGCGTGCCCAGGCATGGATCAAGTGGGACTGGCTGGACGAGCTGAACGAAGGCCTGATCGCGCTGTCCGGTGCCGACGGCGGCGTGGTCGGCATGGCGCTGCTGGCCGGCGACGCGCCGCGCGCGCAGTCGCTGGCGCAGCGCCTTGCGCAATCCTTTGCCGGGCGCTTTTACATCGAACTGCAGCGTGCCGGCCTGGCCAGCAACGAAGCCCATGTGCGCCGCGCCGTGGCCCTGGCTGCGCAACTGCGACTGCCGGTGGTGGCCACGCACCCGGTGCAGTTCCTCGAGGCCGTGGACTACGAGGCGCACGAGGCGCGGGTCTGCATTGCCGAAGGCGAGACGCTGGCCAACCCGCGGCGCATCAAACGCTTTTCCGCCGAGCAGTTCTTCAAGACCCGATCGCAGATGCAGGCACTGTTCGCCGACCTGCCTTCTGCGTTGGCCAACAGCGTCGCCATCGCGCGCCGCTGCAACCTGCAGCTGACACTGGGCAAGCCGCAGCTGCCGAACTTTCCCATCCCCGCGGGCATGGGGCTGGAGGAGTACTTCCGCAAGGTGTCCTTCGACGGCCTGGAACAGCGCCTGCAGATGCTGTACCCGGACGTGGCCGAACGTGAACGTCAGCGGCCGCGTTATGCCGAGCGGCTGGAGTTCGAGATCGTCACCATCCTGAAGATGGGCTTTCCGGGCTACTTCCTGATCGTCAGCGATTTCATCAAGTGGGCGCTGGCCAGCGGCTGCCCGGTGGGGCCGGGGCGCGGCTCGGGCGCCGGCTCGCTGGTGGCCTATGCGCTGTTCATCACCGGGCTGGACCCGCTGCAATACAACTTGCTGTTCGAGCGCTTCCTGAACCCCGAGCGCGTGTCGATGCCCGACTTCGACATCGACTTCTGCCAGGCCAACCGCGAACGTGTCATCGACTACGTCAAGGCCAAGTACGGCCGTGATGCGGTCAGCCAGATCGCCACCTTCGGCACCATGGCGGCCAAGGCCGCGCTGCGCGACGTGGGCCGCGTGCTCGGCATGGGCTACGGCCATGTGGACAGCATCGCCAAGCTGGTCCCGGCGCCGCCCGGCAAGCAGGTGACGCTGCAACGCGTGCCCGAACAGCCCGATCCGGGTGTGATCTACGCGCGCAAGGAAGCGCCCGAACTCGAGCAGCGCGAGGCCGCCGAGGAGGAGGTGGCCGAGCTGCTGTCGCTGGCCATGCGGGTTGAAGGCCTGGTGCGCAACGTTGGCATGCATGCCGGTGGCGTGCTCATTGCGCCGGGCAAGATCACCGACTTCTGCCCGCTGTACCAGCAACCCGGCAGCGCCAGCGCGGTGAGCCAGTTCGCCAAGGACGATGTCGAGGCCATCGGCCTGGTGAAGTTCGACTTCCTGGGCCTGGCCACGCTGACCATCCTGGAGCTGGCCAAGGACTTCATCCGTGCGCGCCGCCCGGCGCTGAAGGACTTCGACTACGACAAGCTGCCGCTCGACGACCCCAAGGTCTACCGGCTGTTCTCCGATGGCCAGACCGAAGCGGTGTTCCAGTTCGAAAGCCGCGGCATGCAGGGCATGCTGCGCGAGGCGCGGCCGACCCGCATCGAGGACCTGTTCGCGCTGAACGCGATGTTCCGGCCCGGGCCGATGGAGAACATCCCGAGCTTCTGCGCCCGCAAGAACGGCAAGGAGCCGATCACCTACCCGCACCCGCTGCTGGCGCAGGTGCTGGAAGAGACCTATGGCATCTTCGTCTACCAGGAACAGGTGATGCAGGCCGCGCAGGTGCTGGGCGGCTATTCGCTCGGCGGCGCCGACATCCTGCGCCGCGCGATGGGCAAGAAGAAGCCGGAGGAGATGGCCAAGCAGCGCGAGATCTTCCGTGCCGGCGCGCTGTCCAAGGACATCCCGGCGCAGAAGGCCGACGAGGTCTTCGACCTGATGGAGAAGTTCGCCGGCTACGGCTTCAACAAGAGCCATGCCGCCGCCTACTCGCTGCTGGCGTATCACACCGCCTGGCTGAAGGTGCATTGCGCGTCCGAGTTCTACGCCGCCAACATGACGGTGGAAATGGACGACACCGACAAGCTGAAGGTGCTGCTCAACGACGCCAAGCAGCTCGGTGTGAGCTTCGAGCCGCCCGACGTGAACCGCGGCGTCTACCGCTTCGAGCCGGTGGACGACAAGTGCGTGCGCTACGGCCTGGGGGCGATCAAGGGCACCGGGCAGGCGGCGATCGAGGCCATCGTGGCCGCGCGCGAAGGCTCGGAGGGCGACGACGGACGCGGCGGCGCGCCCTTCCGCAGCCTGTTCGATTTCTGCGCGCGGGTCGACCGCCAGCGCATCAACAAGCGCGTGGTCGAGGCATTGATCAAAGCGGGCGCCTTTGACAAGTTGCACGCCGAGCGGGCCGGCGCTGCCGGGTCGTCCCAAGCCGCCGGTGGCCCCGCGGGAGGCCGCGCCGAAGGCGCTGGCGGGCGCTCGGACTTGCTCGCCAGCGTCAGCCTGGCACTGGAGTGGGCCGACACCCAGGCCGCGCATGCCGACCAGGGTGGACTGTTCGACTTCGGCGATTCGCATGCGGCGTCCACGCACGAGCCGGCGCTGGTGGCCGCGCTGCCCTGGGACATCAAGGAACGGCTGACGCACGAGAAGACGGCGGTCGGCTTCTTCCTGTCGGGCCACCTGTTCGAGCAGAGCGAAGCCGAGGTGCGGCAGTTCTGCCGCACGCGCATCGCCGACCTGGTGGATTCGCGCGAGCCGCAGCTGCTGGCCGGCATCGCCAGCGAGCTGCGAATCGTCAACGGCCAGCGCGGCCGCGTCATGATCTTCAAGCTCGATGACCGCAGCGAGGTGATCGAGGCGGTGGCCAACGAGACGCTGTTCGAGGCGCACCGCGAGTTGCTGCGCGAGGACGAGCTGCTGATCGTGCAGGGCCGGATCAAGCTCGACCGCTTCGCCGGCGGGTTGCGCCTGGACGTGGCGCAGGTCTGGGACCTGGCCGGTGCGCGTGCGCGCTTCGGTCGCTATCTGGCGGTGGCGGTCAACGGCATTGCGCTGCCGCTGAACGAGGTGCTGCGCCAATGGCCGGCGCGCAAGCTGCACACCGAGCAAGGCGAGCTGAACCAGGGCCTGGGCGTGCGCCTGCAACTGCGCCGTACCGACGCCATGGCCGACCTGGACCTCGGCGACCAGGCTCGCTTCTGGCCCTGCGACGAGGCGCTGGCGCGCTGGCGCAGCGTGGCCCAAGGCGGGCAGGCGAGCATCGTCTACGGCTGATTGATCAGCGGCGTCGAGTTCGGTCCGCAGGAATCCAGCGCCGGATCTCGGCGCATTGCGAGCGTTCGCTCGACACCAGACTTTCCTCGGCGCGCCGGCCGCCTGATCCGCAACGCGCTTCGCGCTCTTGCCCAGGGGGCGAGTCCGGGCGCAGCACAGTCCCTGCGGACTGCTCTTCGCCTGCCAGCGCCATCAGGGTCCTCGCGGCTGGGACCGCTGGCGGACCGGCGCAGCCGGACCCGCCGCGGTCGCTCGGATGCCCGGCTGCACGCGGTGCGCGGGACCCTCTTTCAGGGACGCTTCGCGGGCGCGGCGTCCGCTTCCTTGCTTGCCTTGCGCGGCGACTTGTCGACCACGGCCACCGGCGCGGCGTTGTAGGCCGTGTCGTTGACCGTCAACCCGGCCTGCGAGAAGCGCGCGGCGTTGCCGGGGCCGACGCCGCCGACGCGCTCGACCAGGTCGCTCCAGTCCTTGAAGGCGCCGGTCTTGCGCGCGTCGAGGATCTTGCCCGACAGCCCGGGCCCGATGCCCTTGACGGTTTCGAGCTCGGCCTGGGTGGCCTTGTTGGCTTCGACGGCGGCCTGTGCGGCAAGGGCGAAGGCAGCGAGGACGAGGGCGGCGAGGATGCGAAACATGGTGGATCTCCTTGGCGGGTTGGGCCCGACGATATGTCGGGCTGGAACGGATTCTGGGAATCGAAGCCCTTGCAGTGAATCCGCCAAAGGGCGGTCTCGATGGGGGCCCTCTTTGGGGGGAGCCGGTGCGATGCCGGCGCGGCAAGGGCTGATGTCAGAATCTGCCTTTGCGTTCCGCCGCCATCCCCGCCACGTGACCCCCGCACCGCACCGACCGGCCGCAGACGTGACGCTCCCAAGGCCCTTGTACCGCCGCCGCGCATGGTGAGCTCGATCCACGTGCTCGGCAGCCACGAACTGGGGGGCGCCGACCGCTTCTTCGCCCGGCTGGTGGAAGCACTGCACCACGCCGGGCATCCGAGCCTGGCGGTGATCCGCCCCGACAGTCCGCTGCGGCAGGTGCTGGCGGCCGAGATCGAGCAGGTGCACCTGCCGATGGCGTCGAAGTGGGACCTGCTTTCGCGCTGGCGCCTGACGCGCCTGATCGGCCAGCGCCAGCCGGACGTGGTGCAGAGCTACATGGGCCGTGCGACACGGCTGACGCGGCTGCCGGCCGGCAGCCACGCGCTGCATGTGGCGCGCCTGGGCGGCTACTACAAGATCGACGGCTACTACCGCCATGCACATGCCTGGGTCGGCAACACGCAGGACATCTGCGACTACATGGTCAGGGAAGGGCTGCCGCCCGAGCGTGTGTTCTACATCGGCAATTTCGTGCCGCAGCCGCGCCCGGTCAATGCCGATGAAGTGCGCTCGCTGCGGGCCCACCTGGGGTTGGACCACGATGCCTTCGTCATCTTTGCGCTGGGCCGCATGGTGGCGAAGAAGGGCTTCCGGGACCTGCTCGAAGCCTTTGCCCGGCTCGAGCCCACGGTCGGCGGCCGGCCACTGGTGTTGCTGATCGCCGGCGACGGCGTGCAGCGCGAGCCGCTGGCGAACACCGCGCGCCAGCTGGGAGTGGCCTCGCGAGTGCGCTGGGCCGGATGGCAGAACGACCCAACGCCCTACTTCGCGCTCGGTGATGTGTTCGTCTGCCCGTCGCGGCACGAGCCGCTGGGCAACGTCATCCTCGAGGCCTGGCAGCATCGCCTGCCGGTGCTGAGCACGCGCAACGAAGGTGCGCGGTCGCTGCTGCGCGATGGCGAAAACGGGCTGCTGGCGCCGCTGGCCGACCCGGCGGGTCTGGCCGAAGCAATGCAGCGCATGCTCGCGCTGAGCGCTGCCGAGCGTGGCCGCCTGGCCGAAGCCGGCCATGCCACGGTACAGCGCGAGCACCGCGAGGACGCCGTGGTGGCGGCCTACCTGGCGCTGTACGAAAAGAAGCTGCGTGCCGGCCGCTGACGGTGCCTGGGAGCCTGTCGGGCTTGGGGCGGGCTCGATCCCAAGCCCGACAGGCTCCTAGAATCGCGCGACGATGCAAGCGCCGGTGAACGTCATCTGCATGAAGTGGGGCAAGCTCTACGGGCCCGAGTACGTGAACCACCTGCGCGAGGGGGTGGGGCGCCACTTGAAGCGGCCCTTTCGCTTCGTCTGCTTCACCGACGATGCCCAGGGGTTGCGCGACGACGTGCAGGTGCTATCGCTGCCGCAGCTGAGCCTGCCGAAGGGGCAGGGCGATCTGCGCTGGCGCAAGCTGGCGGTGTTCCGCGAGCAACTGCACGACCTGCAAGGCAGCACCTTGTTCCTCGACCTCGACCTGGTGATCGTCGACGGGCTGGACGCCTTCTTCGAACATCCGGGGCGCTTCCTGATCATTCGCGACGACGACCTGTTCAGGCCCAAGCCGCTGCGCAAGCTGAACCCGGCGCGCGACCGCTTCAAGGCCACGGTCGGCAATTCGTCGGTGTTTCGCTTCGAAATTGGCGCGCACAGTGACCTGCTTGACGCGTACATGGCCAACCCGACACTTGCCGCTTGCGCCTACAAGAATGAGCAGGAGTTTCTTACAGGCCATCTTGCAGCACAGGGCGTGGTCCAGTATTGGCCGAGAGCCTGGTGCGTGAGCTTCAAGAACGACTGTGTACCGCGCGGCCTGGTGAGCTATAGACGCGACCCCGCGGTGCCGCCGTACGCGAAGATCGTCGTGTTTGCGGGCACGCCGAAGATGAGCGACGTGCTCGTCGGCGGTGGCCAGACTTGGTACCGCCGCATCGGCGACGTGGACTGGCTGCGCCGAGCTTGGTCGGGCACGACGTGAGCACGCATGGCGCGCTGCCGATGCCTAGGTTGGCAGTCGTGCTCGATCATCTGGGTTGCTTCAGCGAGCGCCACATCCGCAAGTCCTTGGGACGCCGTGCAACCGGGCCGAGCCGAGCATGCTGCTCGTTCGCCTGCACCGCGACTTGGCGCCCCGTGGGTACGCCGGGATCATGGCCGGATCGGCATTTCTATAATGATCCCAACCCTCAAACAGTGCCCAGACCCGGATCCGGCCCGGGACCCTTGTGAAACCGACCAAGAACGTCGTCTGCGTCAAATGGGGTGCGCTGTACGGTCCCGAGTATGTCAACCGCCTGTATGCGATGGTGGCGCGCCATATCACGCCGCCGTTCCGTCTGGTCTGCCTGACCGACGAGCGCACGGGCATCCGGCCGGAGGTCGAGTGCTTCGACCTGCCGGACCTGGGCTGTGCGCACCCGGTCGGAACGATGGGCAAGTGGCGCAAGCAGATCCTCTGGGGGCGCGAGGTGCCGGGGCTCAACGGCGTGGCGCTGTTCATCGACCTGGACTCGATCATCGTCGGCTCGCTCGATGACTATTTCAGCTATGGCAAACCCGAAGACGTGATCCTGGCGCGCAACTGGGCCCTGCCCTTCCGCAAACGAGGCCAGACCTCGGTCTTCCGCTATCCGGTGGGTGCCAACCCGCACATCCTCGACGATTTCCGCGCGGACCCGCAGGGCATCGCCGAGCGCTACCAGTTCGAGCAGCACTATGTGACCGCGGCGGCCAAGGGCGGCATCAAGTTCTGGCCCGAGGACTGGACGCGGCACTTCCGTCTGCACTGTTTGCCCAAGTTTCCGCTGCGCTACTTCATGACGGCGAGCTTGCCGCCGCGCGCGCGCATCGTCACCTTCCCTGGCGGCCCGAACCCGGACGATGTGCAGGTGGGGCGCTGGAACAAGCGTGTCGCGGCCCATCGCGGGCGCTGGGCCCACTTGAAGGCGACGTTCGGCGACAGCAACAACAGGGTCGACAAGAGCCGCTGGCGCCACCTGCAGCGCTACGTGCTGCCGGTGCCCTGGATTGCCGAGCACTGGCGCGAATGATTCGGCTGGGCGACGCCGCGGACTTTCACGACGACTCGTCGCATTCGGCAGCCCAGGATGCAAATGCGTCGGCGTCGCTGACGGGCGTGATCCTCAACGCGTCCAGCAAGGCCGCATCCCATCCATCGCCGTGATCCGAGGCGTGCACGATGCATGCGCGACGCGCCTGCGGCATGAAGAACGACGCCGTCAACAACGTGGAACTGGCGCCCGCCAGCACGTTCAGCGCTCGCGCCGACGCCAGGATGTACAGGCATTCCACGGGTAGCGCCCGCGGAACCTCGCTGGCCCAGTCCGTTTGCCGCCGAATCTGCAGGTAGTCTGCTTCGGCCTCGCGCGGGTGATACTTGAAGAGGAAAGGCCTGCTTCGACGCACCAGGGTGGCGACGCAGGCCTGCATGGCTTGCAGATAGCCGGGATTGCGCGCCGCGACGCTCGAATGACTGACGGTCAGCAGGATCGGGCCTTCGCTTGCGTCGGGGACCTGGTACCCCATCTGGTCGCAAGACGCGGTGGCAAATTGACGCAGCGCGTCGCAACCCAGGTGCTGCAACGGAAACGGCCTGACCCGATCGTCGCGCAGTTCCGGGCGCAGAAGCTCGGGGTAGAGTGCAACGAACTGCTGCACCAGGGGATGCGTACCGAGCACGCGAACATCCGCCCAGTGGGGCCCGTGACGCCGCCGCTGGCGCAGTCTCGTCAACAAGCTATGCGGCGGCAAGGAGAAGCCCGAGTACGACAGCGAGCCATCGTCCGCACATTGGCGCACGGCACCCGGGAAGCGGCCGGCGACCTCGATCAAGGCCGTCTGCCCGAAGTCCTTCTGGTCGTTGAAGACGACCACCGATCGGCAAGGCGCTTCGGCGATGGCATCGAGCACCGCACGCTTGATCTGCCGCCGCCTGCGCGCGCCCGCCAGCGGGCCTGATTGGCGGCGCGGCACCACGACGACGGTTCTGGCAAAGGGCGTGTCGGTCCAGGCATCGATGGCCCGGCTGAAGCTCTCGGGCGTGACGATGCCCGGAATGAAGAGCATGGTGCTCGTGGCATTGGACATCGTGCGCCGCTCGGCCGCCATGGCCGTGGCCAGGATGAACTGCAGCGTCGTGCGCGCCAGGAAGAGATGTTGTTCGCTCATGCCGTCATCGTGCCGCCCATCGCCTTGCGCTCACGCAGCCGCAGTCGAGTACGACCCGACGACGCGCGCAAGCCAGTCGAACACGTCTTGGCGCAGCGTCTCGTCGGTCTCGTCCAGGCTTTGCAGGCAGGCGAAAGCGACATGAGGGTTGCGCTCGGCTGCAGCGAGCGTCTGTCCGAGTTGCTCGCGTGTCATGGCGGCGGGCTCTGCGTAGAGCAGCCGATTGTCCGGCTCCAGATGGGCTTGCCCGGCGAGAATCTCGAGATGGTTGGCCAGGGCGACGGGCCCGAACTGCGCCGCGGAGCGCAGCCGGTGCGCGATGTTGCGGCGCAGCTCCTGCGGGTGCGCGCCAAAGTGGCGGGCGAAGGTCGATTGGCGCAGTGGGTGCGGATAGTGATTGACGACGAAGTACCTCTTCTCGAAGCCGACGCGCGCAGCCGAGATCGACTGCGTGCGCTTGTGCAGCGGACTTGGCGGTTTGGGCCTGTGCAGCAGCCGCCGCAGCGTGCGCTTGATGCGCTGGCCCCACTCGCGGTCGATCGGAATGGCGTACTTGCCGTGCAGCACGGGCCACCCGTCGCGGAACCAGTCCGCGGCGGTCAGGGGCTTGATCAGCATCATGTCGTCGTTCAGGTACACGAAGTGCTCTGCCAGACCGGGCACGCGCCAAAGCAGGGTCTCGATGGAGCGCGCGTTGAAGGTCGGCAGGCAGTCCTCGTGTCCAGCGAAGATCGCACGGTGGTCGACGAGGACGATCCGCTGACGTAGGGCAGGGTCGCGCTGCCACAAATCTGCCAGGCAGGGCGGCGACTGCGCGTCCGTGATCACGTGGATGCGGCGCACGAAGGGCGCGAAGCGCAGCAGCGACGCGATGCAGAAGTCGATCTCGCCCACCGAACTGAAGCGCGTGGGCGCGGCGGTCTTCGGCCGCTGCCCGATCTCGGCCAGATAGGCGTTGAGCTTGGCGCGGTGCGCCGGGTCGTTGCCGTCGACCCAGGCCACCACGGCGTCGATCGGAGGGGAGTCCTGATGCTTGGTCACCGGTCGACCTCCAGGCGTCCTATGACGTGATCGAACCATGCAAGGACTTGCCGCTGGACCAGCGGCGCCGTCTCGTCGAGGCTTTGCACGCAGGCGAACAGCTTGTGGGGGTCCTTCTCGGCAGCGTTCATCGTGGCTTCCAGGCGCTGCGGCGACAGGCGCGAGGGCTTGAGGTAGAAGACGCGGCCGTCGGTTTCCAGATGCGCCGTGCCGGCCATGAGCTCGAGCTGGCTCGCCAGCCCCTGCGGAAGGAACTGGCCGGCGCTGCGCAGCCGGGGCTCGACATTCGCGCGCAGCAGCTGCGCGTGTTCGGCGAAGAATCTTTCGAAGGTCGATCGCCGCAGCGCATGCGGATGATGACCGAGCACAAGATAGCGCGTGTTCGATCCAGCCAGCCGCGCCGCCCGCGCCTGCGCGTCGCCGTGGCTGGCGCGCGGCGGCACGCCGGCGAGCTCGAGCAAGCGATGGCGCAGGCCCCGCAGCACGCGTCGGGCAGCCGCCCGTTCGGGCAATGGCTGCCAGCTGCCGCGCACGACCGGCAGGCCATCGCGGAACCAGTCTTCGGGCTGTACCGGCTTGATGAGGAAGAAGTCGTCGTTGAGGTAGACGAATTGTTCGGCCAGCCCGGGCGTGCGGAACATCACGCTCTCGATCGCCAGGCTGTTGAAGGTGGGCAGGCAGTCCTCCAGCCCAGCGAAGACCTGGTGGTGGTCGACCAGTGCCAGCTTGTCGCGCATGGTCTTCGGCCACGCGCGCGAACGCGCGACGATCGGCGGCGTCTGCGCGTCGGTGATGACATGGATGCGACGCAGGAACGGCGCGAACTTCAGCAGCGAGGTGATGCAGCAGTCGATCTCACCCACCGAACGGAAACGCGTTGGCTTGGCCGCCGCCGGCGTGCGGCCCAGCGTTGCGAGGTAGCGGATCAGCTTGGCTCGGTGCGCGGGGTCGTCGCCATCGACCCATGTCACGACGGCATCGATCTCAGGCGCGCCGGTCGAGCCCATCTCTTCCGCGAACATCCGCTACACGCTCGGCGACCGGTCCGTACGGGTTCACCCCGCCGCTCACCCGATCGCCGCGAGGCGATCAAAGACGTCGGGCCGCACGTCGCCGGCGGCCACCGCTCGGCGCACAAAATCCTCACTCACCGCGCCAGTGACCAGGCATTCCTTCAGCAGAGAGAAGAAGAAGGCTTCCTGCCGCGGATCCGGATGCGGCTGGTAGCGCTTGGCACGCAGCCAGCCGCGGTCGCGCAGCCAGCGGCGCAGTTGCCCGGAGGCGCCCTGAACGTTCATGTCGAAGTCGATCGGCAGACCTGTCTTCCACGGCTGCGTGAGCCGCTTGGTCATGTGCAGCAGCCGAGTGGCCGGCTCCAGCTTGTCGAGCGAGTTCCAGATCTCGGGCAGTTCGCCGATCGTATCCTGGGGCTCGTCGGCCAGCCGGATCCATCGCATGTAGTCCAGTTGGCCGGCGAACATCGCGTCGATCTGCTCGTCCCAGCGCCACGTCGCCAGCCTGGCGCAGTCGAGCAGCAAGACGCTGCTCGCCCACAGGCCTGCAGCGCCGCCCTTATCTGCGGGCAGGTTGCGGCAGATCACGGCCTTGCCACCCATGTCGCTTTCGAGCAGTTCGAGCACGTCGCCGCTGACAGAGAAGACGTCGGGGTCGGTCACCAGCGCGCGACCCCGGTAGCCCATCAACTGGGGCACCATGCGGCGCAGCGGGCTGAACGACTGCAGATCGTCGTTGTGCCAGGTCGCCATCTTGCCCATGCGCAGATAGCGCTGGCCTTCGCGGCGATAGAGGTGCGGCGTCTCCTCCAGACGCAGGATGCGGATGTCGAAGCATTCGGGGCGGTGGCTGCGGCGGCGAAAAGAGTGCGCGGAGACGATCGCTCCGAGCATCTGCTGTTCGTTCGTGTGGATGTAGACGACGGGTTTGCTCATCGCGGCGTGACCCCGGTGACGTCACTCGTGGCAGTGTAAGGTGTCCATGTTTCCGGGTGAAGCACAGTTCCCGTGCCTGTGTATTTTCGCAACGAGCGTGCTCCCGCGCGGGCCTGGTTTCGCCTCGGTTAACCGCCCGATTCATCACCTCGTTGCGGGTGGAAAGGAGCCTGGTGCCCCGCATCCAGCGGCTTGCTCTGAAGATGCTCTGCAAGGCTGGGACATTCGGCTTGACCCTGCAGCACGGGATTGGCCAGGCGCCTGCAAGCTCAGGCAATCAAGCCGTGCCGCTTCAGGTATTCGACGATCCGATTCGCAGCGTCATCGGGTGTCATCGTGACCGTGTTCAGGCGCAGCTCGGGCTGCTCAGGTGCCTCATAGGGCGAGTCGATGCCGGTGAAGTTCCTCAGTTCACCCCGTCGTGCCTTGGCATACAAGCCTTTCACATCGCGCTGCTCGGCGACCTCGAACGGGGTGTCGACGTGGATCTCGACAAACTCGCCCTGGGCCAGCAGGCTGCGCGCCAATGCGCGCTCGGACCGGAAGGGCGAGATGAACGCGCAAAGCACGATCAACCCGGCATCCACCATGAGCCTGGCCACCTCGGCCACGCGCCGGATGTTCTCGACGCGGTCCTCGGCGGTGAAGCCCAGGTCACGATTCAGTCCGTGGCGAACATTGTCACCATCCAGCAGGTAGCTGTGCCGTCCCAGTGCAAGCAGCATGAGCTCCACCCGATTGGCGATCGTCGACTTGCCCGCGCCTGAAACGCCGGTAAACCAGAGAACCACGGGCTTCTGGCCCTTCAGCGCCGAACGTGCCGCCTTGTCCACATCCACGGCCTGAACATGGATGTTGTGCGAACGGCGCAGCGCGAAGTGCAGCATGCCAGCCCCGGCCGTGTGGCAGCTCAGGCGGTCGATCAGGATGAAGCCACCGGTGTCGCGGTTGATCTTGTAGGCATCGAACGCCACGGGCCGGTCGAGCGCGATGTTGCATACGCCAATCTCGTTCAACCCGAGCTTCTTCGCCGCCAAGTGCTCCAGCGTATTGACGTTGATCTTGTACTTGGGCTCGGTGATGGTGGCGCCGACGGTGCTGGTGCCGATCTTCAGCAGGTAGGGCCGGCCAGGCAGCATGGGCTCGTCGCTCATCCAGACGATGCTGCATTCGAACTGGTCCGCTACCTCCGCGGGTGCGTCCGCGGCCGAGATCATGTCGCCGCGCGAGATGTCGATCTGGTCCTCGAGCGTGATCGTCACCGACTCGCCGGCCACGGCCTGCTTGCGGTCGCCCTCCAGCGCAACGATGCGCGCAACCCGGCTCTCGCGCCCCGAGGGCTGCACGCGAACGCGATCGCCGGGGTGCAGGCTGCCGCTGGCGATCAAGCCGCAAAAGCCGCGGAAGTCGAGGTTCGGGCGGTTGACCCACTGCACCGGCAGGCGCAGTGCGCCGGCTTGCAGGCGTGTCGCGTCGATCTCGGTGCTTTCCAGGAACGCCATCAGCGTAGGCCCTTCGTACCAGGGCATGCGCGGACTGATTGACATCATGTTGTCGCCGTGCAGTGCCGACAGCGGGATCGTTGTGATGTCGGCCAGGCCGATGCGCGCGGCGAAGGCGCGGTAGTCGGCGTCGATCCTGCGGCAGGCCGCCTCGGAGAACTCCACCAGATCCATCTTGTTGACGGCCAGTACCACCTTGCGGATGCCGATCAGCGACACCAGGTAGCTGTGCCGCCGCGTCTGCGTCAGCATGCCCTTGCGCGCGTCGACCAGGATTACTGCCAGGTCGGCAGTGGAAGCGCCGGTGACCATGTTGCGCGTGTACTGCTCGTGCCCCGGTGTGTCGGCGACGATGAACTTGCGCCGCTCGGTGCTGAAGAAGCGGTAGGCCACGTCGATGGTGATGCCCTGCTCGCGCTCGGCCGCGAGGCCGTCCACCAGCAGCGCGAAATCGATCTCGCCGCCTTGCGTGCCCCATTTTCTGGAATCGGCTTCGACGGCGGCGAGCTGGTCCTCGAACACCATCTTCGATTCGTACAGCAGCCGGCCGATGAGCGTGCTCTTGCCGTCGTCGACCGAGCCGCAGGTGATGAAGCGCAGCAGGCTCTTTTGGTCGTGGCGCCGCAGGTATTCGTCGATGTCGGTGGCGATCGGTTCGCAGACGTGGGCCATGTCAGAAATAGCCCTCCTGCTTCTTCTTCTCCATCGACGCTGCGCCGTCGTGGTCGATCAAGCGGCCCTGGCGCTCCGAGGTGCGCGTGAGCAGCATCTCCTGGATCACCTGCTCCAGCGTGCTGGCCTCGCTGGGCACCGCGCCCGACAGCGGATAGCAGCCCAGGGTGCGGAAGCGCACCTTCTTCATCATCGGCACTTCGCCGGGCCGCAGGCGCATGCGCTCGTCGTCGACCATGATGAGCGTGCCGTCGCGCTCGACCACCGGCCGCTCGGCGGCGAAATACAGCGGAACGATCGGTATGCCTTCGAGGCGGATGTACTGCCAGACGTCGAGCTCGGTCCAATTGGAGATTGGAAACACGCGCATCGACTCGCCCTTGCGCGTCAGGCCGTTGTACAAGTGCCAGAGTTCAGGGCGCTGGTTCTTCGGGTCCCAGCGGTGCTGCTCGGTGCGGAACGAGAAGATGCGTTCCTTGGCACGCGACTTTTCCTCGTCGCGCCGCGCGCCGCCGAAGGCGGCGTCGAAGCCGTATTGGTCCAACGCCTGCTTCAGGCCCTGCGTCTTCCACAGGTCGGTGTGGACTTGCGAGCCATGGTCGAAGGGATTGATGCCCAGCGCCATGGCCTCGGGGTTCTGATGGACGATCAGTTCCATGCCGAGATCGCGCGCCATGCGTTCACGCAGTTCGTACATGGCGCGGAACTTCCATGTCGTGTCGACGTGCAACAGCGGGAAGGGTGGCACAGCGGGATGGAAGGCCTTCCTCGCCAGGTGCAGCAGCGTGGCGCTGTCCTTGCCGATCGAATACAGCATCACCGGCCGCTCGGCCTCGGAGACCACCTCACGAAAGATATGGATGCTCTCGGCCTCCAGACGCTGGAGATGGGTCAATGGGGTGCGGTTGTTCATCGGGCAGGATCATTGCGGCCAGGTTCGTCGGGTGGTCAACGGGCCACGGAGGGCCCTGTATACCGCACTTGGCGCGACCAGTCGCAGCGCTGGCGATCCCACGGTCGCGGGGCTTTGGACGAGCTATCCTCGCGACGGTGTCGAATTGCGGGTCGCCCGACGGGACAGTGGTGGCAACGATGGTTCCAATCGCAAGCATTGCGTCGAGGATGCCCGCAATGGTGCCACGTCGTGGCATGCCGTCCGCTCGTCCGACGCGCGTCGATTCATGCGTGCCGCGGCTCTTCGCCGGGCATACACCGTCATGACACGGTTCACGCATTGCATCGTGCACGCGGGCACGCACAAGACAGGCACGACCACCGTCCAGGCCGTTCTGGCTGCACAGCGCGCGGAACTGGCCGCGTCGGGGTTCCTCTACCCCGCGATCGAGGGCAAGGTCCGGGACCACAACCCGCTGGCGCACAGGCTCGCGACCTGCACGGACGACGACTTGGCGTCCATCCGTGAGGGGTTGACGGGTCGCTCGGCCAGCGCCGGCGTGCGGCTGGGGGACGCGGCAAGGCTGCTGTTGAGCGCGGAAGAGCTCTCGACGCGCATCTGCAATCCGCATCCGTGGGCAGGGTTCAACGACGGGGACTACTGGGATCGGCGGCGGCACTACCTTGCGCGGTTCCGGCGCGTGCTTCCGCAGCAGGCCCATCTGGAGGTGTTCGTTTGCTTTCGCGACCACGAGTCCTACGCCCACTCTCTGTATGCGACCAAAGTGCTGAGGGGCCAGGTCAATTGGTGTTTCCCGGAGTTCGTGAGGAGATGTGCGCCGATCTTCGACTACCGTCGCCAGATCGACGTGCTCGAGGAAGCGCTCGGGCCGGTGCGGGTCGAAAGCTACGAGCAACTGCGCGGCGACCTGGTGAACCGGGTCTTCGCCTGCCTTGGCGTACCCATCCGGGTCGAGCAGTCCCCCCGACTGAGGCCGACCCCGCCCCTGGATCTGATCCACTGGCTGGCCACGGTCGCGCAGTCGCAGCCGGGTCGGGACGAGCGCAAGCAGCGTGCGGCGTTCTGCCGGGACTATCGGCGCGCGCCCGAGGCCACAGGCGTGGCTGTCGAAAGCCTGTGGCAATCGTCGCAGCAGCGGCAGGACTTCCTTGGAGCATGCCAGGTGCCACCGTTGGATGGATGGCCGCCGGTGCACGCGACGGGGCGCATCGCCGACCCCGCCGCACTCGATCGCCGGACAGCTGAAATCGAAGCCGAGTACCGGCAGTGGCGGCAGCGCTACGACGGCCGCCGCAAGCACTGGATCTATTTCTGGCGCAGGAGGTAGGCGCGGTGCATGAGGCCGGACGCACCGCCCGTTCGGCCGCGTGGCCGCGCTTATTCGAGCCAATGCGTGGCGATCCACGGCGCCGGTTTTGCGGCGCGCCAGTTTCCGTTGTTGCGGCCGACCAGCGCGTCGGGGGGATTGACCACACCGTGGAAGATGAGGATGCGCGCGCCCGCCGGCACGTTCGGCGCTTTGAAATAGTTCAGCGGAAAGCGCGGCACGCAGTGGTACTTCCAGCTGGCGCACCACGCTGCCGGCCAATAGGCGAGCTTGTGCTGCCGGTGCAGGTGATCGGAAAGGAAGGCCTGCTCGTTGCGGAACTTGTCGCGCGCGCTGGCATGGGTGGCGCGGAAGGTGGCCAGCACGTCCGCATGCGCGCCCAGCACAAAACGGTAGACGGAGGAGTTGCCGGTCACCCGCCAGGGGCGCTTCCAGTCGTGAATGATGAGAAAGTCGCCGGGCCATTCGAAGAACGGGTCGATGGCGTCGACGATGACCACGTCCAGGTCCAGGAACAGCGCGGTGCCCTTCAGGCCATAGAGATCCGCTTCGAAGGTGGTGAGCTTTTTCCAGCCGCGCTCGGGTAGACCCTCGGGCAGTGCAAGCGGCGGGATCGGCAGGCATCGCACCTCGGCGCGCACGCCCTTTGAATCGTCGGTCAGGCAGACGAAGCGGAACTCGCCACGCAGGTGGCGGCGCACCATGGCGTACAGCCGGTTCACGTACTCCGGGCCGTACTTGCTGCCCCACTTCATGCACAGCACGATGCGCTCGCCGCTGGCGTCGGTCATCGGACCCTCCTGCGCGCGGTGCGCTTCGCAGTGAACGTTTGGCCGCGGCCCGGCGCGCTCACAGCGACTCCATGCGCCGCGGCGGGTAGGTGTCCCAGCCCTGGCAGCCCGGGCACTGCCAGAAGTAGTGGTGCGCCTCGAAGCCGCAGGCGGCGCAGCGGTAGCGCTGCAGCGGCCGCGCCGCGGCCGCGACCACCTGCCGCAGCTGTTGCGGTGTGGCCTCGTCCCATTGCACCACCGGCAGTTCCAGCACCTTGGCTGCCGCACCCAGCGTGGGCCGGCGCTGCAGGTGGTCGAGCACCAGCCGCTCGTGCTGCCCCGAGGCGCCTTCGAGCTCGATGCGCGCCTGCATCAGGTCGATGTCGGGCTCGGCTTCGTAGGCCGCCTGCAGCCGCTCGAAGGCGGCGCTGCAGTCGGGGCAGGCCATTGCGCTGCGCGCGTAGTCCGACGCCACCAGCGGCCAGGCCTCGGGCTGTTGCGCCAGCATCTGGTCCCACTGCTGCAGTGCCGCGGCGTGATCGCCTGCGCGAGCCATGCGCTGGCCGGTGAGCAGCACCGGGCGCAGGGCCCGCGGCGCGATGGTACGAGCGCGCTGCAGCGCCTGGTCGGCCTGCCCGACCTGCCCGGCCGCATCGGCCTGCAGTGCCAGTTCGCAGGCGTAGTGCGCGATGCGCGTGGCGAAGGACATGCTGCCATGGCTTTCCAGCTCGCCGGCCACCTCGGTGGCGGCGCGCCAGTCGCGCGCGCGCTCGTGCAGCGACAGCAGTGCCAGGCGCGCCTCGCCGTCGAAGGCCGTGCCCTGCAGCGCCTTGTAGGCGGCCTCGGCCCGGTCGAACAGGCCGGCCTTCATGAAGTCGTCGGCCAACGCATGCTGGGCGCGGTGGCGGTCCACCGCCTTGAGGTCGGCGCGCTCGAGCAGGTGCTGGTGCACGCGCACCGCGCGCTCGAAGTCGCCGCGGCGGCGGAACAGGTTGCCCAGGCCGAAATGCAGTTCGGTGGTATCCGGATCGTGCTGCACGGCCTCGATGAAGGCGTCGATGGCCTTGTCCTGTTGCTCGTTGAGCAGCAGGTTCAGCCCCTTGAAGTAGGCCTTCGGCGCCTCGCGGCCGTCGCGCCGCACCTGGCGCAGGTCGAAGCGCGACGCCACCCAGCCCAGCGCAAAGGCCACCGGCAGGGCAATCAGCAACCACTGCAGCTCGAAGTCCATGCGCTCTCAGTCCTTGCCGGGCCGCCCCGGGGGGACTGATCCGCCTGGCGGGCGACACCCAAGGCGTCTGGGGACTGAGAGCCTGTGAAGCATTCCGCCACGCCCGCTCGTGCGCCCCAGACGGCGCCGCTCTGCGTTGCAAATGCTCGCCGCAGCTCGGGCTGCGGCTGTGCTTTGCGCCTCGATCGACACCGCCTGGAGCGCCCGCTCGGACGCGCCGGAATACTTCACAGGCTCTGCCATGTCAAAGGCCTTCGCGCGGCGGGTGTTCGGGCGCGAACTCGGAGTTGCCGCTGTCCTGGCGCGAGACGGTGGTCGGTGCCTCGGCCGGCGCCGGCGCCAAGCGCAGCGCTTCGCGGCGGTGCCGCCACCAGCTGGGCACCATGGCCAGCACGCCGAGTGCGCAACCGGCAGCAAAGACCACCAGCACGACGATGACCATCGGCGCATGCCACTCGACGCCGAAGAACCAGCGCACGTGGGCCGGCTGCTGGTTGTTCAGCGCGAAGGCGAACAAGGTGAAGAAGATCAGCGCCCTGAAGAGCCAGACGAGGATTCGCATGCTCGTCCCATTCTAGGAGACCGCCGCGGCGGGGCCTGTTGCCCGCGCGTCGGGGTGGGGCCTCAGCGCTCGGCGGTGGGGCGGTCCGCGTCGAGCGGCAGGTGGGCGTCGACCGACTCGCGCAGCGCCTTGCCGGGTTTGAAATGCGGCACCAGCTTCTCGGGAATGATCACCTGCTCGCCACTGCGCGGGTTGCGCCCGACTCGAGGCGGCCGGCGGTTGATGGAGAAGCTGCCGAAGCCGCGGATCTCGATGCGGTGGCCACGCGCCAACGCGTCCGACATGGCGTCGAGGATCGTCTTCACCGCGAACTCGGTGTCGCGCTGCGTCAGCTGGGCGAAGCGTTCGGCCAGACGGGTCACGAGATCGGAGCGGGTCATCGAGGGAGCTCGCACGGTTCTGGGCTTCGTAGAGGCGCCGCGTCAGGCGGCGTTGCGCAAGGCCCACCGCAACTTGGCGGTGCGGCGGACCTGTGCCGCGCCAGCTCCGGTCAGCCCGGAG
Source organism: uncultured Pseudomonadota bacterium (assembly GCA_963818005.1). Taxonomy (GTDB): domain Bacteria; phylum Pseudomonadota; class Gammaproteobacteria; order Burkholderiales; family Burkholderiaceae_C; genus Rubrivivax. The sequence goes on along the minus strand of CAWFQP010000033.1, from coordinate 15,804 downwards.
CCGACGACGGCGCGGGCTCATTCCTTCTGCGTGTCCAGCTTGGCGCGCAGCAGGGCGCCCAGGCTGGTGGTGCCAGCCGTTTCGCGCTCGTTGCTCTGCGAAAGCCGCTGCATCGCCTCTTGCTGGTCGGCGTTGTCCTTGGCCTTGATCGACAGCTGGATCGAGCGCGTCTTGCGGTCGACGTTGATGATCATCGCCGAAACCTCGTCGCCTTCCTTCAGCACGTTGCGCGCGTCCTCGACCCGGTCACGGCTGATCTCGCTGGCGCGCAGGTAGCCGGTGACGTCGTCGTTGAGCTGGATCTCGGCGCCGCGCGGGTCGACGCTCTTGACCTTGCCGCTGACCAGCGCGCCGCGGTCGTTGACGGTGGTGAAGCTGGTGAAGGGGTCGGTGTCGAGCTGCTTGATGCCCAGCGAGATGCGCTCGCGCTCCACGTCCACGGCGAGCACGATGGCTTCGACTTCCTGGCCCTTCTTGTAGTTGCGCACCGCGGCTTCGCCGGGCTCGTGCCAGGACAGATCCGACAGGTGCACCAGGCCGTCGATGCCGGCAGCCAGGCCGACGAACACGCCAAAGTCGGTGATCGACTTGACGGGGCCCTTGACGCGATCGCCGCGGTTGACCGTGCCGGCGAATTCTTCCCACGGATTGGCCTTGCACTGCTTCATGCCCAGGCTGATGCGGCGCTTGTCCTCGTCGATCTCGAGCACCATGACCTCGACCTCGTCGCCGAGCGAGACGATCTTGCTCGGTGCGACGTTCTTGTTGGTCCAGTCCATCTCGGACACGTGCACCAGGCCTTCGATGCCCGGCTCGATCTCGACGAAGGCACCGTAGTCGGCGATGTTGGTGATCTTGCCGAACAAGCGCGTGCCGTTCGGGTAGCGGCGGCTCACGCCGTGCCACGGGTCGTCGCCCAGCTGCTTGATGCCCAGGCGACGCGGTTCTTCTCGGCGTCGAACTTCAGCACCTTGGCGCTCAGCTCCTGGCCGACCTGCACCACCTCGGTGGGGTGGCGCACGCGGCGCCAGGCCATGTCGGTGATGTGCAGCAGGCCGTCGATGCCGCCCAGGTCGACGAAGGCGCCGTACTCGGTGATGTTCTTGACCACGCCGTGCACGATGGCGCCTTCGTGCAGCGTGGCCAGCAGCTTGCCGCGTTCTTCGCCCATCGAGGCCTCGACCACCGCGCGGCGGCTCAACACCACGTTGTTGCGCTTGCGGTCGAGCTTGATGACCTTGAACTCCATGGTCTTGCCCTCGAACGGGCTCATGTCCTTGACCGGGCGCGTGTCGAGCAGGCTGCCGGGCAGGAAGGCGCGGATGCCGTTGACCAGCACCGTCAGGCCGCCCTTGACCTTGCCGTTGACCGTGCCGGAGACGAATTCGCCGGATTCCAGCGAGTTTTCCAGCGCCATCCACGAGGCCAGACGCTTGGCCTTGTCGCGCGACAGGATGGTGTCGCCGTAGCCGTTCTCGACGGCGTCGATGGCCACCGAGACGAAGTCGCCGACCTGGACTTCGACTTCGCCCTGGTCGTTCTTGAACTCGTCGATTGGGACGTAGGACTCGCTCTTCAGCCCGGCGTTGACGACCACATGGCTGTGCTCGATGCGCACGACCTCGGCGGAGATGACCTCGCCGACGCGCATGTCGCTGCTCTTCAGCGATTCTTCGAACAGGGCAGCGAAGGATTCCATGCCGGCGGTTGCGGCGGTCTGGGTTTGCATGTTGATGTTTCCTGGGGTCGGCCCGAATGCCGACGGGGTTGGCGCAAGCGAGGTTGCGGTGGGTGGACCGTGCATCACCCCTATGGGACCTGACGGCCACTGCGGGGAAGGGTGATGCGCTCTTCGGCCCGGCGATCGAAGCCTGCGCTTCAGTCGAAGGGCCTGCGCTGTTGCCACCAGCCCAGCACGACATCGACCGATTCTTCGATCGACAGTGCCGAGTTGTCGAGCGACAACGCATCCTCGGCCGCTCTCAAGGGTGCGACGCTGCGGGACCTGTCCCTGGCATCACGCGTCTCAAGGTCAACACGAAGGTCGTCGAGTGTAGCCTGAATACCCTTTGAAATCAACTGCTTATGCCGGCGCCTTGCACGCTGCGCCGCGCTGGCGGTAAGGAACACCTTCAGCGCCGCGCCGGGGAAGACCACGGTGCCCATGTCGCGCCCGTCGGCCACCAGCCCCGGCGCGCGCCGGAAGGCCAGCTGCAGGCCGTGCAGCGCCTCGCGCACGGCCGGCAGCGCGGCGATGCGCGAGGCCAGGCTGCCAACGTCCTCGCGTCGCAGTTCATCGCCGACCCTGCGGCCGCGCAAGAGCACCGAGCTGCCGTCGAAGCGCAGGTCGAGCATCGCTGCCAGCCGCGCCAGCGCCGGTTCGTCGTCGGGCGCGATGCCGTCCTGAAGCGCGGCCAGCGCGGCGGTCCGGTACAGCGAGCCCGAGTCCAGCGTGTGGTAGCCCAGTCGCGCAGCCAGCGCAGCGGCCAGCGTGCCCTTGCCCGACGCCGTTGGACCGTCGACGGTGATCACGGGCACGTCGGCCGGCTCGGTGCTGACCACGCCGAACAGCGTCTCGAAATACTCGGGAAAGGTCTTGGCCACGCAGCGCGGGTCGAGGATGCGCACCGGAGCGCCCGGACCGCCGCTGCCCGTGTGGCCGGCCAGCGGGTTGAATGCGGCCAGCGACAGGCACATGGCCATGCGATGGTCGTCGTAGGTGTGGATCGCAGCCGGTTGCCATAGCGCCGGCGGCGTGATCTCGATGAAGTCTGCACCCGCGACCACGCCCGCTCCGAGCTTGCGCAGTTCGGCCGCCATGGCCGCGATGCGGTCGGTCTCCTTGACGCGCCAGCTGGCGATGTTGTCCAGCCGTGTGCTGCCATCGGCGTACAGCGCCATCACCGCCAAGGTCATTGCCGCGTCGGGGATGTGGTTGCAGTCGATCTGCAGCGCGCGCAGCGGCCAGGCGCCGCGCGATACCTGCAGCCAACCGGGCCCGGTCTGCACCTTGGCACCCATGGCCGTGGCTGCTTCGACGAAGCGGATGTCGCCCTGGATCGAGTCGCTGCCCACGCCCTCGATGCGCAGCGGCGCGCCGCCCCGGGCAGCGATCGCGCCCAGCGCGATGAAATAGGAGGCTGATGACGCATCGCCCTCGACATGGATCTCGCCGGGCGAGCGGTAGCGGCTGCCGCGCGGCACGACGAAGCGGTGCCAGTCGTCGTGCGCGATATCGATGCCGAAGCGCGCCAGCAGGTTCAGCGTGATGGCGACATAGGGCTTCGAGATCAGCTCGCCCTGAACCTCGATGACGATGTCCTGCGCCTGGCTGACCAGCGGCAGTGCCAGCAGCAGGGCGCTGAGGAACTGGCTGGATACGTCGCCACGCACCGCGATCGGCAGGCCGGTGCGCAGAACGCCACCCTGAGCGCCCTGCACGCACAGCGGCGGATAGCCCGGCTGGCCCAGGTCGACGATGTCGCAGCCCAGCGTGCGCAAGGCGTCAACGAGGTCGCCGATCGGCCGCTCGTGCATGCGCGGCACTCCGGACAGCTCGAAGCGCCCGCCCTGCGAGGACACCAGCAGGGCCAGGACCGCAGCGAGCGGACGCATGGCCGTTCCGGCATTGCCCATGAAGAGCCGCGCCTCGCGCACGCGCAGCCGCCCGCCCAGGCCGCTGATGCACAGGGCACCCGGGCCCTCCTGCTCCACACCGCAGCCCAGCGCACGCAGTGCATCGAGCATGACGCGTGTGTCGTCCGACGCGAGCGGCTCACGCACCCGCGTGCGGCCGTCGGCCAGCGCGGCCAGCAACAGCACTCGGTTGGAAATGCTCTTCGAGCCGGGCAGGCGCACCGTGCCCGAGGCGCCGCGCAGCGGCGGAATGTCAAGAAAGGGAATGTCGAACATAGCCGCGCGCCAGAGCGGTCAGCGGGCCGGCGGCACGCGCGGCGAGCCCATCTGCCAGCCGCGCCGCCCTTCGCTGGCCACGCGCAGCAGTTCCTGCAGCGCCGGGCCGTTGCCGGCCAGCATCACCTGCTCCAGCGCGTCGAGCGACTGGCGGAAGCGCTGCGACTGCTTGAGCACTTCCTCGCGGTTGGCGAGCAGGATGTCGCGCCACATCGTCGGGTCACTGGCGGCGATGCGCGTGAAGTCGCGAAAGCCCGGACCGGCCAGCGACAGCAGGTCGCGCCCGGCCGGCTGGCCGAGCACGCCGCTGAAGTAGGCAAAAGCCAGCAGGTGCGGCAGGTGGCTGACCGCGGCGAAGGCACTGTCGTGGTTCTCGGCCGTCATCTTCAACACCTGCGCGCCGATGGCCGACCAGACGTCGGTGGCCTTTTGCACCAGCGCGGGCGTCGTCTGCGGCAGCGGCGTCAGGATCACCTGGCGGCCGGTGTACAGCGCGGCGTCGGCATGCTGGATGCCCGAGCCTTCCTTGCCGGCGATCGGGTGCGCCGGCACGAAGCTGGTTATGCGCTCGCGCAGGGCGCGCCGCGCGGCATCGACCACGTCGCGCTTGGTGCTGCCCACGTCCATGACCAGCACGCCCGGTTCGACCAGATGACGGATGGCCTTGAGCGTGGTTTCGGTGGCGGCCACTGGCACCGCCAGCAACACCACGTCGGAGCCGGCCACCGCCTGCAGCGCAGAATCGGCAACCACGTCGATCACCCCCATGCGCAGCGCACGTTCGGTGGTCGACGGCGACTTGCTGTAGCCGACCACACGCTTGGCCAACGCACCGCGCTTGAGCGCCAGCGCGAACGACCCACCCATCAGGCCGCAGCCGATGACACCGAGCTGATTGAACATGTTCAGCGCCGCAACGTTCGCTCGAGCGGCCGCCGCGGAACCGGCTTTGGCTCCGGCATCGGATCGCTGGCGCGACATGAGCCCATTGCGAAGCGTAAGCGCCTTGCCGGGCCGCTGGCGGCGCCTAGCGGCTTGCAGTCCGACAGGCGCTCGCCAGCCGCGCCGAAGACGCTGCGGGGGTGCGTCATTTCACGTCGACCGGGTAAATGCCCAGGACCTTGAAGAACGCGCAGACGCCGCGCAACTCGCGCATTGCCGCCGCCACACGGGCCTCGTCGGGGTGGCCTTCGAGGTCGATGTAGAAGTAGTACTCCCACTGCCCCGAGCGGGCCGGCCGCGATTCGAAGCGGGTCATGGACACGCCGTGCGACTTCAGCGGCACCAGCATGTCGTGCACGGCGCCCGGCCGGTTGGCCACCGACACCACCAGGCTGGTGCAGTCGTGGCCGCTGGCCTTGGGTGTGGGGTGCGCCTCGGGGTGGGTGACGATGGCAAAGCGGGTGCGGTTGTGGGCATCGTCCTGGATCGCCGGCGCCACCACGTGCAGGCCGTACTCGGTACCGGCTCGTGTGCTGGCGATGGCCGCCAAGGAAGCATCCTGTGCCGCCAGGCGGGCACCTTCGGCGTTGCTCAGTGCCGGCCGCCGCTCGGCCTGCGGCAGATTTAGGTTGAGCCAGGCGCTGCATTGCGCCAGCGCCTGCGGATGGGCCAGCACCGTCTGGATGCCGTCGAGCGCGGCTTCGCGGCGCAGCAGGTTGTGGCGCACGAACAGGCTGGTTTCGCCGATGATGAACAGCGGCGTGTGCAGGAACAGGTCCAGCGAGCGTGCGACCACGCCTTCCGTGGAGTTCTCCACCGGCACGACACCGAAGTCGGCAGCGCCGGCGCTGGTGCTGCGGAAGACCTCGTCGATGCTGCTGCAGGGCACGCGGTCGATCGACGAACCGAAGTAGCCAAGCGCGGCCTCTTCGCTGAAGGTGCCGGCCGGCCCCAGGTAGGCCACGCGCATGCGCCGCTCCAGCGCACGGCAGGCGGACATGATCTCGCGCCAGATCGGCGCCACGCTGTCGGATTGCAGCGGCCCGGCGTTGGCGGCCTTCAGGCCGTCGATCACCTGCGCCTCGCGTTCCGGGCGGAAGACGACGCCGCCGGAGCGCTTCTTCAACTCGCCCACCTGCAGCGCCAGGGCGGCGCGGCGGTTCAGGCACGCCAGCAAATCACGATCGACGGCATCGATCTGTACGCGCAGCGCCAGCAGCGCGGTATCGGCGCCGTCAGGCGTCGCGCTCATCTTACTTGCTCGCCGCCTTGGCCGGCGGCCTGGCTGCGGCCTTGGGCGCGGCCGCACCTTCGGCCGGTGGCGCGCCGGCCGCAGGCACGCCCAATGCGGCGCGAACCTTCTGTTCCAGCACCTGCAACTTCGGTTCGAGCACCGGCCGGGCCTCGGCCAACAGCTTTTGCATGAAGTTGCTCTGCATCTCGCCGCTGGCCTGCTGGAATTTCTTGTTCACTGGCGATTCGAACCAGGCGATCAATTGCTTCAGCTCGTCTTCGGTGAACTTCTCCTCCAGCGTGGCGCCGAGCGTCGTCGGCGCCAGCTTCAGGGCCCGATCGCGTACCGTCGGATAGGTTTCTTCGACGTACTTCTTGGCATCGGCTTCGATGGTCTTGCCGACGGCTTCGCGCTTGTCGGCCGGGACTTGCGTCTGCAGCACCCGGTTGACTTCCTGCAGCATCTGCGCGGCCGGGCGCTCGACGATGTTGCGCGCGGCGCCCTCGATGCCCGGCTGCTGCAGGGCCAGCAGTTTCTGCACCAGCTCCTTCTTGGCCGGCGACGAGGTGCCCTGGGCCTGCACCAGGCTGCAGGCGCACAGCAACAGGGCGCCGAGCAGGCTACTGATCTTCACGAATTGTTCTCCTCGCCAGCGGGACCGGCATTGGTTTCAGGGTCGCCATTGGCGTCGTTGGCATCGTTCGCGTCGTTCTCGACGATGCGTTGCAGCCCCGACAGCTTGGCGCCGTCGTCCAGGCCGATCAGTGTCACGCCTTGCGTGGCGCGACCCAGTTCTCGGATCTCAGACACGCGTGTGCGCACCAGCACACCCTTGTCGGTGATGAGCATGATCTCGTCGTGCGGCCGAACCAGCGTGGCGGCCACCACCTTGCCGTTGCGCTCGGTCTGCTGGATCGCGATCATGCCCTTGGTGCCGCGGCCGTGGCGCGTGTACTCGGCAATGCCGGTGCGCTTGCCGTAGCCGTTCTCGGTGGCGGTGAGCACGCTCTGCGTCTCGTCCTCGGCCACCAACATGGCGATCACGTTCTGCCCCGGCTCCAGTGCCATGCCGCGTACGCCGCGTGCGTTGCGGCCCATCGGCCGCACGTCGTCCTCGTCGAAGCGCACCGCCTTGCCACCGTCGCTGAACAGCATCACGTCGTGCCGGCCGTCGGTGAGCGCGGCGCCGATCAGGTAGTCGCCTTCGTCCAGGTCCACGGCGATGATGCCGGCCTTGCGCGGGTTGCTGAACTCGTCGAGCGAGGTCTTCTTCACCGTGCCCAGCGCGGTGGACATGAAGATGTAGTGGTCTGCCGGAAAGACGCGGAACTCGCCCGTCAGCGGCAGCACCACGGTGATCTTCTCGCCGCTCTGCAGCGGGAACATGTTGACGATCGGCTTGCCGCGGCTGGCGCGGCCGCCTTGCGGCACTTCCCAGACCTTGAGCCAGTAGACACGGCCGCGGTCGCTGAAGCACAGGATCCAGTCGTGCGTGTTGGCGATGAAGAGCTGGTCGATCCAGTCGTCTTCCTTGGTCTGCGTGGCCTGCTTGCCGCGGCCGCCGCGGCGCTGTGCGCGGTACTCGGCCAGCGGCTGGCTCTTGATGTAGCCGGTGTGGCTGAGCGTGACCACCATGTCGGTGGGTGTGATCAGGTCCTCGGTGCCGAGTTCCTGCACGTTGTGCTCGATGACGCTGCGGCGCGCGCCGACCTTGGTCTGGCCGAACTCCTGGCGCAGCGCAGTGAGTTCGTCGGTGATGATGGCCGTGACACGCGCCGGCTTGGCCAGGATGTCGAGCAGGTCGGCGATCTCCGACATCACCTGCTTGTACTCGCCGATGATCTTGTCCTGCTCCAGCCCGGTCAGGCGCTGCAGGCGCATCTGCAGGATCTCGCTGGCCTGGTCGTCGGACAACCGGTACAGGCCGTCGCTTTGCAGCCCGTAGTGGTCGGGCAGGCCTTCGGGCCGGTAGGCAGCCCGGCCGCCCGGGGTGTCGGCCTCGGCGCGCGCCAGCATCTCGCGCACCATCGAGCTGTCCCAGCTCTTGGCCATCAGCGCCGCCTTGGCCACCGGCGGCGTCGGGCTGGTCTTGATGGTCTCGATGAACTCGTCGATGTTGGCCAGCGCCACCGCCAGGCCTTCGAGCACGTGGCCGCGCTCGCGCGCCTTGCGCAGCTCGAACACCGTGCGCCGCGTCACCACCTCGCGCCGGTGTTCGAGGAAGATGTCGAGCAGCTGCTTCAGGTTGCACAGCCGTGGCTGGCCGTCGATCAGCGCCACCATGTTGATGCCGAAGGTGTCCTGCAGCTGCGTCTGCTTGTACAGGTTGTTCAGCACCACCTCGGGCACTTCGCCGCGCTTCAGTTCGATGACCACGCGCATGCCGGACTTGTCGCTCTCGTCCTGGATGTGGCTGATGCCTTCGAGCTTCTTCTCGTGCACCAGCTCGGCAATGCGCTCGAGCAGCGTCTTCTTGTTCACCTGGTAGGGGATCTCGTCGACGATGATCGACTGGCGCGCGCCCTTGTCGATGTCCTCGAAGTGGCACTTGGCGCGCATCACCACCTTGCCGCGGCCGGTGCGGTAGCCCTCGCGCACGCCGTTCAGGCCGTAGATGATGCCGGCGGTGGGGAAGTCCGGCGCCGGGATGATCTCCATCAGCTCTTCGAGCGTGGCCTGCTCGTTCTTCAGCAGGTGCAGGCAGGCATCGACCACCTCGTTCAGGTTGTGCGGCGGGATGTTGGTGGCCATGCCCACCGCGATGCCGGCCGAGCCGTTGACCAGCAGGTTCGGCACGCGCGCCGGCAGCACCAGCGGCTCCTTCTCCGAGCCGTCGTAGTTGGGGCCGAAGTCGACGGTGTCCTTGTCGATGTCGGCCAGCATCTCGTGCGCGATCTTCGCCAGCCGGATCTCGGTGTAGCGCATCGCCGCGGCGTTGTCGCCGTCGACGCTGCCGAAGTTGCCCTGGCCGTCGACCAGCATGTGGCGCAGCGAGAAATCCTGCGCCATGCGCACGATGGTGTCGTAGACCGCGGTGTCGCCGTGCGGGTGGTACTTGCCGATCACGTCGCCGACGATGCGCGCGCTCTTCTTGTACGGCCGGTTCCAGTCGTTGTTCAGTTCGTGCATCGCGAACAGCACGCGCCGATGCACCGGCTTGAGGCCGTCGCGCGCATCGGGCAGGGCGCGGCCGACGATCACGCTCATCGCATAGTCGAGGTACGACCGCCGCATCTCCTCTTCGAGGCTGATGGGCAAGGTTTCTTTCGCGAACGGGGTCATGCGCTGCCGAGGATGAGGGGGTCCGGCTCGATGGAGACGGCCGCGCGCGAGCACGCTGGAGGGCGGATTCTAAGTGCGAGGCTCTGTAGCACCTGCGCAACATCGATTGCTTCAAGTGCAGGCTCAGGCGCCAAAATGCAGACCTGCCGGCACCGTATGGCACAATGAGTTTGTCGGTGGCGGGGTGCCCGCCCCAGTGGGGTTTGAGACCATTCATCACGATTTTGAGTGTGGACATATCGCAGCAAACTGCGGCTTTCCTTGAGAGGACAACCATGAAGAAACTGAATAAGGTGGCGGTGCTTTTGGCTTCGCTTGCACTCGCGGCACCGCTGGCCCTTCGGGCGCAGACCACGCCACCGGGGGTGACGTACCAAGGGGTTCCGGCGCAGCCGAAGGCGGCGCCGACTGCCGAGGAACTGCGTTACGCCAATGGCACCGACCAGTGGCAAAGCTCCAATGGCCTGCCCTGGATGAACGGCACGAACGAGCTGTGCTGGCGTGATTCCAACTGGACGCCGGCCACGGCCTACCCGGGTTGTGATGGCGCTGCCATTCCGCCCCCGCCGCCCCCGCCGCCTGCTCCGGCGGCCGTGCCGCGCCCCGGCCCCGGCCCCGGCGCCCGCGCCCGCAGCTGCTCCGAAGCCTGCCGCGCAGAAGGTGACCTACGCCGCCGACACGTTCTTCGACTTCGACAAGTCGGTGATCAAGCCGGAAGGCAAGGCCAAGCTCGACGACCTGGTCGCGAAGACCAAGGGCATCGCGCTCGAGGTGATCATCGCCGTCGGCCACACCGACAGCGTCGGCTCCGAGGCCTACAACCAGGGCCTGTCCGAACGCCGCGCCAACGCGGTCAAGGAATACCTGGTGAGCAAGGGTGTCGAGAAGAACCGTGTGTACACCGAAGGCAAGGGCGAGAAGCAGCCGATCGCCAGCAACAGCACGGCCGAAGGCCGCGCCAAGAACCGCCGCACCGAGATCGAGGTGGTGGGTACGCGCGCCGCGCCCTGATCGAATACCCGCAAGGGTTTCTCAAGGCAAACCCCGCTTCGGCGGGGTTTTTCTTTGTGAGCTTGCGCAGCGCATCACAATCGGCGTGGGCCAGCGCCGTTGCTGGCGGAGCAGATGTCACTCGGGGGCTCGCATGGGCAATGTGGATCCGCAGGAACTGGCCAAGTTCAGCGAGCTGGCCCACCGCTGGTGGGACGAAGGCAGCGAATTCAGGCCGCTGCACGAGATGAACCCGCTGCGCCTCGAATGGATCGATTCGCTGGCCGGCCTGCCGGGCAAGGCGGTGCTCGACATCGGTTGCGGCGGTGGCATCCTGGCCGAGGCCATGGCCCGCCGGGCGACCCAGGTGACGGGCATCGACCTGGCCAGCAAGCCGCTGGGCGTCGCCCGGCTGCACGCATTGGAAACCGGTGTCGAGAACATCGAGTACCTCGAGGTGTCGGCCGAGGCCCTGGCCGCGGAACGACCGGCGGCCTTCGACGTGGTCACCTGCATGGAGATGCTCGAGCACGTGCCCGAACCGGCCTCGGTGGTGCAGGCCTGCGCCACGCTGGTCCGACCGGGCGGCTGGGTCTTCTTCTCCACCCTGAACCGCAACCCGAAGAGTTTCCTGTTCGGCATCGTCGGTGCCGAGTACGTGCTGCAGCTGCTGCCCCGTGGCACGCACGAGTACGCACGCTTCATCAAACCCAGCGAACTGGCACGCTGGTGCCGCACCGTCGGGCTGGACTTGAATGCCAGCCGCGGCATGGAATACAACCCGCTGACGCGGCGTTTCCGGCTGACCGACGACACCAGCGTGAACTACGTGTTTGCCTGCCGCAGGCGAGCTTGAGCATGGCGCAGCAAGACGGCGGCTTGCGCGCTTCGGTGCAGGCGGTGCTGTTCGACCTGGACGGCACGCTGGTCGACAGCGCGCCGGACCTGGCCGGCGCAGCCAACGAGTTGCGGCAAGCTCATGGCCTGCAGGCGATGGCCTTCGAGCAGTTGCGTCCCATGGTGGGCAGCGGCGCGCGCGGCATGCTCAATGCCGCCTTTGGCATCGGCCCGGACGACCCGCGGTTCGACGCGCTGCGCACGGACTTCCTGGCCCGCTACGAAGCACGCATCCTGCGCGAAACGCGCGTCTTCATGCACATGGAGCCGGTGCTGGCCGCACTGGAGCGGCACGGGCTGCCCTGGGGCATCGTCACCAACAAGATCGCTCGTTTCTCGGTGCCGCTGGTTGAAGGCCTGGGCCTGATGGCGCGCTGTGCGGTGCTTGTCAGCGGCGACAGCACCGCGCATGCCAAGCCGCACCCGCAGCCGTTGCTGGAAGCGGCCGGCCGGCTGAGGCTGGCGCCGCAGCGCTGCATCTACGTGGGCGACGACCGGCGCGACGTCGAAGCCGGCCGCAGCGCCCGCATGTCGACGCTGGCTGCCGGCTGGGGCTACCTGGGCCGCGATGAATCGGCGCATGACTGGAATGCCGACGCCGTGCTGGCGCATCCCGATGAGCTCTTGAATTGGCTGGGAATGACCTAAACTCAGTGTCCTGGGGCCGACCTGGCTTCGACGCGGGTTCGGAATCGACGCAGGGCATGCCGAGCACCAGTTCGCTCGTAAATCCACTGGAAACAAAGTAACTGCGAACGACGAACGTTTCGCCCTCGCCGCTTAAAACCGGTGAGCCTCGCAACAGTTGGCCCATGGGCTGGGCCTGAAGTCGCAAGACCGAAGGCTGCGAGGTCATACACATAGGCTGTGTCCTGAGCCGGGTCACTCGGCGCGGGACAAGATCAAGTGACTGGCGTCAGGGGTAGCGTGCTGCTGCGCGACCCGGGGCGTGAGACTCAAATCAGCCAGCTACGCATGTAGAACTGCCCGGTGATGGCTTGCGGACGCGGGTTCGATTCCCGCCGGCTCCACCAAGTTACTGTTTTGACGATTGCCCAGTCCACGGATGACCGAAGGCGCTAAGTAAATCAACGACTTAGCGCCTTTGTCCTTCCGCCGACATCCGCCGATTTCCCGGGCGCGGATCCCTACGACATGGGCTTCGGCAAGCCGGCCGAATGGTTCCTGACCGCCAGTCGCGCCGCAGTCGCGCCAATGGCATCCACACAAAGCGCTGGCGCCAATGGCGCGAATGGAGCCCAGCTTTGCGCGACGACGCGTACTACAACCGACGAGGAGGCCATCTGACGAACGCCCGCGAACTGCTGCATGAACTAGCCGGCGCGGGCTCTACCATCGAGGCCGAAGCCAGCAGCCGCCGACCAGGCCGGCGTCGAAGCTAACCGACGAACTTCGCGCTACCCTGCGTGCCGTAAGCCCGATCTCCTAGCGCTGCTGACGGTGCCGAGCACGGTGATGAACAGCACGATGAACATGGAGCTGGCCAGCTTGGTCAGCGGCAGGCCTACAAGAACTTACGCAGGACCGATGCCGCCCATGCCCCAACCTTGGGATTACGAAGCCTGCGCCAGACTCGTGGCACGCGTGAGCCTGTTCATGCGGCGGGGGATCAACGCCGCCGACGTCGACGACCTGGCCGAGCGTTCGCACCTGCGCGACGCTGCGGCAATGCCCGTGCCGCTCTATATCGGGGTGCGCGAGCTGCCGACCGATCAGGCGGTGCTGTTACAGCGCTGCGCTGGATTCCGTGAAGGTGACGCCATGAGCTTGGCGAACGACCCAAAAACCTCTCTCGCGACCTTGCCGCGGCCCGATGAAATGAAACACGGGGAATGCCTACACTGATCGGTGCCAGACCGTGGCCGTTCACTTTTTGGAGGCATTCGTCCCCGTCAAAAAACCTGGCCCAGGGGGAATTTGCGGACCCAGCTGTGGTGGCGCTTCGTGCGACCCCGTTTAGGAAATTCACCCGTTCCGAGCCCCCGTCTGGCGTATTGCTGACTGGAGGTTGATATGTCCAAGCAGGGCAAGGCAATGGGGTTACCGGTCATCAACGCGTACGCGGCCGGCGTTGACATTGGGGCGCGAATACAGGTCGCTGCAGTTCCACCCGAACTGTGTGACTCCCCGGTGCAGACGTTCCAGTGCTTCACGGCCGATATCGAGCGCATGGCCGACTGGCTCGTGTCGTTGGGGATCAAGACGGTGGCGATGGAATCGACGGGCGTGTACTGGATTCCTGTGTACGAGATCTTGGAGGATCGAGGCCTGGAGGTTGTGCTGGCCAATGCACGAGAGTGCAAGGCCGTTCCTGGCCGCAAGAGCGACGTCAACGACGCCCAATGGCTGCAACGTCTGCACGCGTGCGGCTTGCTGCGAGCCAGCTTCCGCCCGGCGCGCGACATCGCAGCGCTGCGTGCGTACATGCGGGTCCGTGATCGGCACCTGGAGTACGCGGCGGCGCACATCCAGCACATGCAGAAGGCGCTGACCCACATGAATCTTCAACTGCACCATGTCGTCAGCGACGTAACCGGAGTGACCGGCATGAAGATCATTCGTTCGATCGTGGCAGGTGAGCGCGATCCCGACGTCCTGGCGTCCATGCGTGACGTTCGCTGCCGCGAGAGCGTCGAGACCATTCGCGCCGCCTTGGTCGGCAACTACCAGCCGGAACACGTGTTCGCTCTTGCGCAGGCGCTGGCGTTGTACGAGGCTTACCAAGCGCGGATCGCCGACTGCGATGCGCAGATCGAACAAACTCTGGAACTGCTGATTGCCGACAAGGCTCAACCGCAGCAGCCGCTGGGTGCGCCACGAAGCCGGACGAAGCAGACCAACTCGCTGAACTTCGACGTACGCCCATTGCTGTACCAACTCACCGGTATCGATCTGACGCAGATCCACGGCATTGGCCCCAGCGTCGCGCTGGAACTCGTCGCCGAGTGCGGCACCGACCTCAGCCGGTGGCCGACGGAGAAGCACTTCACCTCCTGGCTGACGCTGTCGCCTGGCTGCAAGATCAGCGGAGGCAAGGTGCTCTCTTCGCATACGCGCAAGAGCAACAATCGAATCGCCGCACGCCTGCGACTGGTCGCGACAGCGGTCGGCCGCACCGAAACCGCATTGGGTGCGTTCTATCGGCGACTGGCCACGCGGATCGGCAAGGCGAAAGCGCTGACGGCCACGGCGCGCAAGATCGCCATCCTGTTCTACAGGGCGATGCGCTTCGGCATGCGCTACCAGGATCCGGGGGCCGATCAATACGAGCGCCGGTACCGCGAGCGCGTCGTCAAGCAGCTTCATCGTCGTGCCGCGCACTTCGGCTTCGCGCTGCAGCCGATAGAGCCGAGTGTTTCTTAGGAAAGTGCAGGCGATCTTCAACAAGGGAGAGGACGAATGATCGGCCTCGAGGATCGCCAATCTCCTGTCCCGAGACATCGGCGTTGCGCATGCCGCCGGCGCACGGCTGCAGCCTGGCTTGCGAGGTCGCAGGCATCGACCTGCGCACCCTGCAGCGCTGGAAGGCCCACGAAGGCCTCACAGCGGGCGATGGCAGGCCGCAGGCGGTGCGCCCGACGCCCAGCCATGCCCTGAGCGAGGCCGAGCGCGCTGCAGCTCGCTGCGCGTGGCCAACGAGCCGCGCTTCGCCGCCGTGCCGCCGGCGCGCATCGTGCCCATGCTGGCCGACGAGGGCGTGTACCTGGCCAGCGAGTCCACCTTCAGCCGCGTGCTGCGCGAGCAGGGGCAGACCGCCCACCGCGGTCGCGCCAAGGCCCCGCGCCGTGCGCCCGCCGACCACGCACATCGCCACGCGCGCCGCGCGCAGGTGTGGTGCTGGGACATGACCTACCTGCCGGCCATCGTGATCGGCCGGTGGTTCCACCTGTACCTGATCCTGGACCTGTACAGCCGCAAGATCGTGGGCTGGGAGGTGCACGACAGCGACGACTCCGACCACGCCGCGCACCTGGTGCGCCGCACGGCGCTGGCCGAGGGCATCGCCACCATGTCACCAAGCCCGTGCTGCACGGCGACAACGGCGCCACGCTGAAGGCCACCACGGTGCTGGCGATGCTGTACTGGCTGGGCGTCAAGCCGTCGTACTCGCGGCCTCGCGTCAGCGACGACAACGCCTACGCCGAGTCGCTGTTCCGCACGGCCAAGTACCGGCCCGAGTTCCCTGCCAAGGGCTTCGCCGATCTCGACGCCGCGCGCGCCTGGGCAGCTGAATTCGTGCGTTGGTACAACGATCGACCATCGGCACAGCGGCATCCGCTACGTCAGCCCGGCCGCAGCGTCACTGCCGGCGACGGATCACGCCATCCTGGCGGCTCGTCACGCGCTGTACCTCCAGGCCCGTGAGCGCAACCCAGCACGCTGGTCCGGGCAGACACGCGAACTGGACGCCCATCGGCCCCGTCACCCTCAATCCCGAGCGCGACTCGGTCGTCTGCACGCTCGATCGAACCAGCAGATATGCAGCCGCTGGCTGCATGAATGAGGCGACAACTACCTTGACGCGC
>CAWFQP010000032.1:0-199168 GCA_963818005.1 uncultured Pseudomonadota bacterium | reverse complement strand
AACACGATCGCGATCTCGTCCAGCGCATGGCCGGCCAGGCGGATCAGGTCGCGCGCCAGGTCGACGATCCGCACCGGCTCGCCCATGTCGAGCACGAAGCACCTGGCCGCTCTCGCCGCATGCGCCGCGGCCTGCAGCACCAGGCGCGCCGCCTCGGGGATCGTCATGAAGTAGCGCGTGATCTCCGGGTGCGTGACGGTGACCGGGCCGCCGCGTGCGATCTGCTCCTTGAACTGCGGGATCACGCTGCCGCTGCTGCCCAGCACGTTGCCGAAGCGCACGGCGATGAAGCGCGTGGCCGGCGTGCTCGGCCGCCATCTGCGACACCACCATCTCGGCGGCGCGCTTGGTCGCGCCCATCACGTTGGTCGGGTTCACCGCCTTGTCGGTGCTAGATCAGCACGAAGCGCTCGGCGCCGGCCTCGGCCGCGGCCAGCGCCGCGTGCGAGGTGCCGAGCGTGTTGTTGTGCAGCGCCGCCCAGGCGTTGCTGCTCTCCATCAGCGGCACATGCTTGTAGGCCGCGGCATGGAACACCACCTGCGGCCGCCAGTGCTGCATCAGCGCGCGCAGGTGGCTCAGGTCCTTCACGTCGCCGATCAGCGCGCACCAGCGGCAGCGCGGGAAAGCGCTCGCCAAGCTCCTGCTCGATCGAGTACAGGTTGAACTCGCTCAGCTCGAACAGCACCAGCCGCGCCGGCCCGAAGCGCGCCACCTGGCGGCACAGCTCGCTGCCGATGCTGCCGCCGGCGCCGGTGATCAGCACCGTCCTTGCCGCGCAGCACTCGCCGATGCCGGCCTCGTCGAGCACGCACCGGCTCGCGCCGAGCAGGTCCTCGGGCTCGATGTCGCGCACGCGCTGGCCGCGTGCCGCTCCGGCCAGCTCGGCGCGCGCTGGGCACGGTCAGCACCGGCAGGCCGGTGGGCCGCGGCCAGCTCGAGCGCGCGGCGGCGCTGCGCGCGGCGTGGCCGAGGGCATCGCGATGACCAGGTGCGTGCGCCGCGCACGCGCACCTGCTGCGTCGCCACCGCGTCGCAGCGGGCCCAGCACCGGCACGCCGGCGATGCGCGCGCCCTGCTTGGCCGGGTCGTCGTCGAGCAGGCCGACGCACCATCCAGCCGTGCGTGCTGGATGCCGGCGATCAGCCGCCGCGCCGCGTCGCCGGCGCCGAGCACCAGCGCGCGGCGCGTCTCGGCGCTGCCGCCGGTGATGCGGCTCGCGCATGTGCTCGTAGAGCATGCGGTAGGCGATGCGCACGAGCGTCAGGCCCATCAGCGTGACCACCGGGTGCAGCGCCAGCACCGCGCGCGGCACCTTGCGTCAGGCCGAGGCCCATCATCACCAGCGCGCCGGCGACGCCGGCCAGCGCGCAGGCGATGGTCAGCCGCTTGACCTCGCCGAAGCCGGAGAAGCGCCACATGCCGCGCGGCACGCGGAACAGCCGCGAACACCACCAGGTAGAGCGCCACCATGCCGAGCAGCACCCAGCGCGTCGTAGCCGGGCCGCGCCGAGATCCAGCGCTCGAAGCCGAGCCGGAACAGGTAGGTGACGTTCCAGCACAGCGGCGATCACCGCCGCGTCGATCGGCCAGCAGCGACAGCGGCTCGCGGTGCGGGCGCAGCGCGCCAGGAACAGGTCGAGCCGGTGCCAGAAGCCGGTGCGTCCGCTGCGCGCTGCTCAGTCGCCATGGCTCAGCGTCCGCAGGATGCAGGCGCAGCGTGCGCACAGCACGCCAGTCCGAGCGCAGGCTGGTCGCCGCTAGTCGGCGGCCAGCGCCAGCTTGCGCGGCAGGATGACGTGCGACGTACTCGTGCTCCGGGTCGGCGGCGCGGGCCAGCTGCGCGGCCTCGTCGCGGTACTCGATCGACGCCGGATCGGTGATGCCCGGCCGCACCGACAGCACCTTCTCGCGCAGCGGCGGCCGGGTACAGCGCCACGTAGCGCGGCAGCTCGGGCCGCGGGCCGACCAGGCTCATGTGCGCCGCGACAGCACGTCGATCAGCTGCGGCAGCTCGTCGAGCTTGCGTGCGGCGCAGCCAGCGCGCCGACGCGGGTGATGCGCGCGTCGGCGCCGACCGTCAGCGCCGGCCCGCACTGCGGCGCGTCGGCCACCATGGTGCGGAACTTGTGGATGCGAAAGGGCACGCCGTGCCGCCCCACCCGCTCCTGGCGGAAGAACACCGGCCCGGGCGAATCGAGCTTGACCGCCAGCGCGATCAGCCAGCGAACAGCGGCGACAGCAGCAGCAGGCCGAGGCTGGCGCCCAGCGAGGTCGAACACTCGCTTGGCCATGGCTGCAGTTGCCCCGCCGCGCATCAGGTCGTTACCCCAGCAGCGACCAGATGATCGGCGGCGTCGACCGCCGCACGACTGGTACGCGTGCTACGCCACAGTCGCGGCTCGACAGCGGTGATCGAAGCGCACGCGCCTTCGGTGCATCACGTCGCCAGCGCCAGTCGCGCAGGTCACGGCACCTCGATCAGCTGGCGCAGGTCGCCGTCGGTAGATGACGCCAGCCGATGCGCCCTGCGTATCGAGCAGGCTGATGGCGTCGGGCCCGAGCGTCATGTCGCGCTGGTTCGATCGGCCGTGGCCGACGCGCGACGCCGCTCGGCCACCTGCATCAGTCGCGCAGCGGCAGCTGGCGGTAGCCGACGCGATTCGCCAGAATGCGCAGGCAGTCCGCTTCTGCGTCAGCGCGGCACGAGAGCCCAACCGCGCACCGATGTCGTTTGCGCCAGCCGAGACAGACGCGGTCGCGATGGTGCACATGCGCCGCATCCAGCAGCGGCCGACCAGGACATTCACATCCAGCAGGGCGCGCATGCCGGCGTTCGTCAGACACCTTCGGCGTCGCGCAGCGCGTTGACGGCGTCGTTGCTGACGACCACGCCACGGCTTTCGAAAGGCCGGAATCCGCCCACCGCCCGGGCGCGTCGGGCCGCGAGGCGCTGCCTTGCGCCGACATGGCCGCTGCCGACCAGCGCCTGGCGTGCCAGGCGCGACAGCACCGATCCGGCACTGCTGCGCTCGCGCCGCGCCAGCTCCTCTGGCCGCTGGCCAGTATGCTCGTCGTCGATTTCCAGGGTCGGTGCGCATGCGTCGAAAGATGCGTTGATGCGGTGATGCCTTGATTCTATGCGCGTGCGACCGCCCTGCCGCGGGCCAGCCAGGGCCTGCTTCACCGCCGCGATCACGCGCTGCACGTCGGCGTCGCGCATGCGGGTGTAGATCGGCAGGCTGAACAATCGCTCGTAGGCCTGCTGCGACTGCGGGAACTGCCCGGGCTTCAAGTCATAGCGATCGCGCCAGTACGGGTGCAGGTGCAGCGGGATGTAGTGCACGCTGCAGCCGATGCCGGCTTCGAACAGGCGCTCGATGAAGCGGTCGCGCGCGATGCCGGCGCCCTCGGTCAGACGCAGCACGTACAGGTGCCAGGCATGCCGGTCGCCGGCCCGCGGCCGCGGCGGCAGCCGCAGCGGCAGGTCGGCGAAGGCCCCGTCGTACAGCGCCGCGATGCGCTTCGCGCTGGCGCTGGAAGGCCTGGCGCCTTCTTCAGCTGCTGCAGGCCCAGTGCCGCGGCGATGTCGGTCAGGTTGTACTTGAAGCCCGGCGCCACCACCTCGTAGTACCAGCTCGGCACCTTGGCGGTGTAGCGGTCGAAGGCGTCGCGGTTCATGCCGTGCAGGCGCATCACGCGCGCGCGCTTGGCCAGCGCCACGTCGCGCGTGACCAGCATGCCGCCTTCGCCGGTGGTGATGGTCTTGTTGGCGTAGAAGCTGAACACCGTGGCGTCGCTGCCGAGCGTGCCGACAAGCTGCCCACCGCAGGTGGTGGGCAAGGCATGCGCGGCGTCCTCGACCACCTTCAGGCCATGGCGGCGCGCGATGTCCAGGATCGCGGGCATGTCGGCGGCCAGCCCGCCGTAGTGCACCGGCAGGATGGCCTTCGTGCGCGGCGTGATCGCAGCTTCGACCTGCGCCGGGTCGATGTTCAGCGTGGCCGGGTCGATATCCACCAGCCGCACGTCGGCGCCCAGGTAGCGCACCACCTCGGCGGTGGCGGTGAAGGTGTGGGTGGTGGTGATGACCTCGTCGCCGGGGCCGATGCCCAAGCCTTCCAGCGCCAGGTGCAGGCCGGCCGTGGCCGAGTTGACGGCGATCGCATGCAGGCCCGGCTCGCCCAGGAAGGCGCTGAACTCGGCCTCGAAGCGCGCGGCCTTCGGCCCTGTGGTCACCCAGCCGGACTTCAGCGTGTCCACCACCTCGGCGATCTCCTCGTCGCCGATGTCGGGCAGGGCGAAGGGCAGGAAGGGGCGGCTCATGGAGCGACGAGTCTACCGGGCAGCACCGGCCAGGCCCGGCTTCTCGATCCAGGCCAGCACATGCGTGCGCAGCCAGGGCAGCGCGTTGAAGGGCCGGTACAGCACGGGGTGCACGCGCACCAGTGCGCGCGCCAACGGCGGAGCGAGCGTCACGCGCCGGTGCCGCAATTGCCCTTGCGCAAACAACGCGCGCACGCGCGACAGCGGCACGCCGCGCACGTCCGCGTTGCGCGGGTTGTCGACGCTGAAGTCGTACCACAGGATCGCGCCGCCAGGCTTCAGCCAGGTCCACATCGCATCGGCCAGACGCTGTTGGTAGGCGTTGTCCAGCAACGAGGAAAACACCGTCGACACGAACACGATGTCCTGCGACTGCGCCGCTACGGGCGCCAGCAACGCATCGCCGCCACGCAGCTGCACGGCTGCGGGCAGCACGGCGCGGGCCAGTGCAAGGCGCTCGGGCAGCAGTTCGATGCCGCTCAGGTGCTGCGGCGCAAAGCCCAGGCGCAACAGTTCGAGCAGGTTGCCGCCCGCACCGCAGCCCACTTCCAGCAGCTGCGGCTGCGACAGGTCATGCAGGCCCGCTCGCACAAACAGATCCAGCATCACGCGCTGCCGCTCCTGCACGGCCTGCCAGACCTCGACGCGCAGCATGCTGTAGCGGCCCGGGTCCACACGGCGCGCATAACGCTCGGCCACCGCGTCGGCCTCACCGTCACCAAGCGAACGCTGCGGAACCGGCTCCGCCGGGCCGCTGGCGTTAGACCCTGGGGGGAGCGCCGCAGGCGCTTCGGGAATGGTCACGTCACCGCCTCGATGAAACGCCGCGCCAGCACCGCATAGCTGTGGTGCGCGCGCACGAAAGCCCGGCCGTGCTCGCCCATCGCGCGGCGCTCCTCGGCGCTCAGCGCCGCCAACTGGCGCAGCCCGGCGGCCACCGCCTCGGGCGATTCGGGCGGCACGGTCAGGCCACAGCGGCCTTCAGCCACCGGGTCGTTGCCGGCGTCCACCGAATGCAACACCGGCACGCCGGCCATCATGTAGTCCATCAACTTGTTCGGCGCGATGCCGAAGCGGTAGATCGGCACCCGCTGCCAGCCGATGTAGGCCATGTCGATGGCCGCCAGCAGCGTCGGGATCTGCGCCTTCGGCACCGGCGGCAGCAGCGTCACGTTGCCGAGCCGCTCGTCGGCCACACGCCGCGCCAGCCGCGCCTTCTCGTGCCCGTCGCCGACCAGCACGAACTGCAGCGCCACGCCGCGCAGCATCGGCGCGGCGTCGAGCAGCGAATCCAGCGCGTTGGGCAGGCCCATCGAGCCGGCATAACCCACCACCATGCGGCCGGCTTCGCGCGCCGCGGCCAGCGCCTGGGCCACGTCGTCGCGCAAGGGCTGCGGCGCCGCCTGCCAGTCGTCGAGCGCGATGCCGTTGGGCACGATGTGCAGCTTGCGCAGGTCCAGCCCGCGCGAGGCCATGTGGTCGTGCACCTTGGGCAGCATCGACACCACCACGTCGGCATCGCGGTAGGCCGCGTCCTCGGCCGCCTGCACCACCAGGATGAAGGGGTGCCAGCGCGACATGCCCGACAGCTCGATCGGCGACAGCGGCCACAGGTCGTGCACCTCGTACACCAGCTTCGCACCCACCGGCCGCGCCAGGTGCCGCGCCACCCAGATGTCCATCGGGTAGGTGCTGGAGGCGATGACCACGTCGGGGCGGAATTCGCGCTGCAGCCGGGGCGAGTCGGCCCAGACCCGGCGCAGGAAAGCCCAGATGTTGCGCACGCGGCCCAGGCCGTTGCCCTGGTAGGCCGGCGTGGCCAGCCAGCGGTAGGCGATGCCGTCGATGAGCTTCGTCGCCGGCACGCGGCTGGCGCGCGCGCACATGCGAATAGTCGGCAGCGACGATCTGCACGCGGTGGCCCAGGCGCACCCATTCGCGCGCCATGTAGTAGGGGCGGAACTCCATGCCGAGCTGCGGCGAGCCGGCGTAGTGGTTGAGCAGCAGGATGTTCATGCCGACTGCAGCTCGCGCAGACGCGCCAGGAAGGCCTCGACGCCCGGGCCGAACATCGCGTGCTGGCGCACCCACTCGTGGTTGGCGCGGGCGATCTGGTCGCCACGCAGCTGCAGCGGCTGCAGCAGGGCCGGCGAAAGCGTCGCGCCATCGGCCAGGATCAAGCCGTTGTCGCCGTTGCGCACCAGCTCGCGGTTGGCCGGCAGGTCCGACAGCAGCGGCACGCAGCCGTGGGCCATGGCCTCCAGCACCGAGACCGACACCGAGTCGCTGCGCGGCAGGCTCAGCGTACCAGCGTGCTCGCGCATAGTGGCCGGCCTGCGCCGCCGCGATCAAGCCGGCCGACGAAGCGCACCTGGTCCTGCAGGCCCAGCATGCGCGAGCGGGCCTGCAGCGCGCCGAGCAGCGAGCCGTCGTTGGCCACCACCAGCCGGGCCTGCGGCCAGGCCGCGGCGACAGCGGCAAAGCCGTCGATCACGCGCTGCGGTGCATAGATCGGCTCCAGGCCGCGGTTGGCGAAAAACAGCGTCTCGTCCTTGTGCGCCGGCAGCGGCGGCAGCGTCTCCAGCCCGAAGGGGAAACACATCACCTCGCCTGCGCCCAGCTCGCGCATGCGCTGCGCCATGTGCAGCGAATCGCTGGTGCTCAGCGCGCAGGCACGCAGCACGCGGCCGATCAGGCGGCGCTGCAGCGCGCTGCGCTGCGGCGTGACCAGCACGTCCGAACCCCAGGCCGAGCCGACAAGACGGCCCGGCGCGCCGAGCACCGTGGTTGCCAGCCAGGCCAGCGTGCCGTGCGAGCTGAGGTAGTGCGCATGCACCCAGTCCGGCCGCACGCGGCGCAGCCAGTTGGCAAACAGCGGCAGCTTGCGCAGCAGCGCGACATTGCCGCCGCCGGTCTTGGGCTGGGTGGCCAGCGCCAGTCGCCGCTCGGCCGGCAGCAGCGCGTCGAAGCCGGGCAGGAAGCCGCGGCTGGAGGCCGCCCACAGCTCCAGCCGCGGCGCCAGCGCCCGCGCCCATTTCAGCAAGTGCGGGCTTTCGCCGTCACCCCACAGCACCAGGCGAAGCGCCGTCATGCCCGGCCCCGCCCGGCCCATGCGTCGTAGTGCGCGCGCAGCTCGGGGTGGCGCTGCAGCAGCGCCTCGTCGCGCTCGCGCGAATCGCCCACCACCTGGGCCGGACGGCCGTCGAGCACGGCGAAGTCGGGGAACTCGCCGCGCACCACGCTGCCGGCGCGCACCAGCGTGCCGCGGCCCAGCCGGGTGCCGGCCTCGATCAGCACATGCGGGCCGATGAAGCTGTAGGCGCCGATGTGCACCGGCCCCGCCACCCAGCCCGCCCGCTCGCCCGTGCCTTGCGCGTACTGGCGGCCGAGCAGGCGCATCGCACGGTGCGAGCTGTGGGTGACGATGCTGACGTGGCTGGTGACCTGGACGCCCTCTTCCAGCGTGATGCCGCCGCTGGCCTCGATGAAGTTGAAGGGGCCGATGTAGACATGGTCGCTCAAGGTCAGCCGGTCCTCGTGCTCGATGCAGCTGGCCGCGCTGATGCGCGTGTACGGCAGCAACCGGCCCATCGAGGCCTCGCCGAAGACCATGCGAAACAGCAGCACGCGGGCAATGCGACGGCGCAGCCGGTTCAGGCTTGCGCGCAGCCTCGTGTTCATGCGCTCACCGGCGTGGCTACGGGCCAAGTGGCCAGCTTCCAGAAGAACCAGCCGAAGTACAGGCTCATGGCCGCCGACACGGCCCAGCCCGCGGCATTCAAGCCGCCGAGTGCCAGGCCCGCGGCCAGCGCGGCCACGAACAGCGCCTGGCCGACGAGCGACAACTTCAGCGCCCAGGCCTGCGCACCCCAGGCCATGGCCACCACCGACAACGGCGAGGCCACGAAGTGCAGGCCGATGTACAGCGCCAGCGCGCGCGCCAGCTCGCCGGCCTCGCGCCAGCGTTCACCGAAGGCCGCGGCAAAGGCCGCCGGTGCAATGAGCCACAACACCAGCACCAGCGGCAGGGCCAGCAGCAGCAGGCTGCGCAGCACGCGCCGAACGGCCGCGCGGCCGGCCTCGTCGGCCACACCGCCGGCCGCCAGCGCCGGATACAGCGCCTGCGACACCGCACCGCCGACCAGCGTGGCCGGTGCCTTCAGGTAGCGCAGCGCCAGGCCCCAGAAGCCAGCCGCGGCCGGGCCCTGCCAGGCGGCGATCAACGCCACCGCCAGCGTGTCCTGCAAGGCGCCGAGAAAGGCATGCGGCGTGTTCAACAGCGGGAAGTCGCGATGCCGCCGCGCCACCGTGGCCAGCGCGCCGCGCGGCAATGCCGCAGCCTGCCACAGGCGCGGGCGCAGCCAGGCCGTGGCGGCCAGCGCCGCGGCGATCGGCGCGGCAATCAGGCCCCACAAGCCGGCGCCGGCAGCCCCAGCCAGCGCCTGCAGCGCCGCGCCACCGCCGTGCTGCAGGACCCGGCTGGTGGCCAGCGCGCCAAAGCGCTGTGCTCGCATCGCCGCCAGCGTGGCCAGCGAAAGCCAGCCAAAGGCGCCCACTGCCGCGGGCAGCCACAGCGGCCACAGCGCGCCGATGCTCAGCGCCCAGGCGACGGCGCCGACAGTGCTGAGGCCAATCACAGCCCGCAGGATCCAGCGGCACAGCGCCACCAGTGCGTGCGACTCGGCATCGTCGCGCGCCAGCGGCAGCGCGTGTTCATAGCGGGCACAGGCCACGACCGCGACATTGGCCGCGACAGCGGCAAACAGGTGGTACAAGCCGAACTGCGTGGGCGTGTACAGGCGCGTCAGCAGCGGGCCCAGCAGCAGCGGCAACGCCTGCGCCAGTGCGCCGCCAGCCATCAGCGTGAGCGTGGCGCGCAGCAGCGGGGAGCGGGCGCTGCTCATCACGCCGGGCAGATCAGCCCAGCGCTTGCGCGAGCGCTGCAACCACACGGTCCTGGTCGGCGAGCGACAGGTCCGCACTCATCGGCAGGCTCAGCACCCGCTCGGCCAGCTCTTCGCTGACCGGGCAGACTGCGCCGGCCGCGTACACCGCGTACGCCGGCTGCCGGTGCAAGGGCTTCGGGTAGTGCACCGCGGTCGGAATGCCAAGAGACTGCAGCCACGCGCGCACCTGTGCGCGCCGCGGCACGGACACCGTGTACTGGCCCCAGACACTGTCTCGGTCGGGGCGGACGGAAAGCGTGCGCAAGCCCGGCACGCCGGCGAGCAACTGCGCGTACCGCGCGCCCAGTTCGCGGCGGCGCTGCAGCTCCCAGTCAAAGCGCTCGAGCTTGGCGAGCAGCACCGCAGCCTGCAACGTGTCGAGCCGGCCGCCGACGCCAATACGGGTGTGGGTGTAGCGCGCGCTCTGGCCATGCACGCGGATCTCCCGCGCCGCCTGCGCCAACGCGTCGTCGTCGGTGAACAACGCGCCGCCGTCGCCGTAGCAGCCCAGCGGCTTGCTTGGGAAGAAGCTGGTCGCGCCCCAGGTCGACAACCCGCAGCTGCGCCGGCCCTGGTAGCGGGCTCCGAAGCTCTGCGCCGCGTCCTCGATCACCGGCAATCCGTGGCACGCGGCGACGGCGTTGATCGTCGCCATGTCGGCCACCTGGCCGTACAGGCTGACCGGCATGATGGCCTTGGTGCGCGGCGTGAGCGCAGCTTGGATCAGGTTCGCATCGATGTTGCAGGTGTCCGCCTCGACGTCGACGAACACCGGTGTCGCGCCCAGCAATACGATCATCTCGCCGGTGGCAGCAAAGGTGAAGGGCGAGGTGATGACCTCGTCGCCGCGCCCTATGCCCAGCGCCATCATCGCGATCAGCAAGGCCTCGGTGCCGCTGGCCACGCTGATGCAGTGGCGCGTGCCGACGAAGGCGGCGAGCTTGTCCTCCAACTCCCTGATCTCGGGGCCCATGATGTACTGGCCGTGGTCGAGCACGCGCTGCATGCGCGCGTGGATGCTCTGGCGCAGCGCCTCGTACTGCGCCTTCAGGTCGGTGAAGGCCAGCGGCGACAGTGATTCGGGTGCGTTCATGCGGAAAGCAGCTGCAGCCGGCCACCGCTGAGCCGGTAGCGGTCGCCGGTGTGCGCGCAGGTGGCTTCGGCCTCGCCGTGCAGCGGCAGCGCCAGACGCTCGCCGAAGCGGCTCATCCAGCCGGCCTGCCGCGCCGGCACGCCGAGCATCAGCGCGAAGTCGGGCACGTCGCGGTTGACCACCGCGCCAGCACCGATGAAGGCATGCTCGCCGATGGTGATGCCGCAGACGATGCTGCAGTTGGCGCCGAGCGTGGCGCCGCGCTTGACCAGCGTGCGCCGGTACTCGTCCTTGCGCGCCAGCGCGGCGCGCGGGTTGTAGACGTTGGTGAAGACCATGCTCGGGCCGCAGAAGACCTCGTCCTCGAGCGTCACCGCGTCATAGACCGAGACATTGTTCTGGACCTTCACGTGGTTGCCGATGCGCACGTCGTTGGCCACAAAGACGTTCTGGCCGAAGGAGCAGTGACTGCCGATGCGCGCACCGGCGCTGATGTGCACGAAATGCCAGACCCGGCAGCCGTCGCCGAGCACCGCGCCTGCGTCTACGATGGCCGAGGGGTGGATGCTGACGGCCATCGCCTCAATAGGCCAGCGGCAGGTTGATCCGCTTGCCGTCGCGCGCCGACAGGTACATCGCGATCAGCAGCTCCAGCGACTTCAGGCCCTCGCGGCCGTCGATCTCGGGCTCGCTGCCTTCGCGCAGCGAGCGGATCACGCCTTCGTAGTACAGCGGGTGGCCGAGGCCGTACACCGAGGTGGTCTGGTAGCTGGCCGCGTCGAGCATCGTGTCCATCGGGTCGCTGTCCTGGAACTGCCAGTGCTCGATCTGGTTCACCGCCACGCCGCCGACGCGCACGCTGCCTTTCTCGCCGAGGATGGTGATCGAACCTTCCAGGTTCTTCGGCCAGGTCAGCATGGTGACGTTGATCGAGCCCATCGCGCCGTTGCGCCACTGCAGCGCGGCCACGCCGGTGTCCTCGACCTCGATGTGGCGCGCCAGCGTGCCGGTGTAGGCCATCACGCTTTGCACCGGGCCGATCAGCCAGTCGAGCAGGTCGACGTAGTGGCTGGCCTGGTTCATGAACGCGCCGCCGTCGAACTCCCAGGTGCCACGCCAGTCGGCGCTGTCGTAGTAGGCCTGCGGCCGCGTCCAGAAGACGTTGACGCTGACCATGTAGATGCGGCCGAAGCGGCCCAGGCCGATGGCCTGCTTCAGCAACTGCAGCGTGCGGTTGCGCCGGTTCTGCTTGACCACGAACAGGCGCACCCCCGCCTCGTCGCAGGCGCGCACCATCGCCAGCCCGTCGCTCCAGCGCGTGGCCATCGGCTTTTCGGTCATGGCGTCGACGCCGGCGGTGGCGATCTCGATCACCTGCTGCGGGTGCAGCCCGCTCGGCGTGGCCAGCGCCACGCAGTCGGGGCGGCTGCCGGCGAGCAGCGCCGTCAGCGATTCGAAGCCTTGCGCCTGGGTGCCCTGCACTGCGGCCTGCAGCGCCGCCGGGTCGGTGTCGCACACCGCCACCAGTTCGGCATCGCCGGCATGGCGGCGGAGGGCCTCGATGTGGCTGTGCGCAATGCGCCCGCAGCCGACCAGCGCAAAGCGCAGCTTGCGGTCGACGATGGGCGCGCGGCGGGTCTGCATCGGTTGAGGTGCAGCAAATTATCGCCGACGCCCCTTGGCACCGGGCAGCGCCGCGCTCGCGGCTGCGCATGAGTGCCCAGGAGCCTGTCGGGCTTGGGATCGGGCTCGCCGAAACTCTCCCCGGCACGGGCCCGATCCCCAAGCCCGACAGGCTCCTAGAATCCCGACTCCGACATTGCAGCGCAGCCCATGAGCACCCAAGCCCCCGCCGACGCCACCGCGACGAGCGCGGACCCGAACCCGCTGATCGCAGAGCGCCGCGAGAAACTGGCTGCGCTGCGCCGCCAGGGCGTGCCCTTCCCCAACGACTTCAGGCCGCGGCACCATGCGGCCGATCTGCACCACCGCCACGGCCAGGTGCCCAACGAGGAACTCGAGCCGCAAGCCATCACCGTGTCGGTGGCAGGACGCATGATGCTCAAGCGCGTCATGGGCAAGGCCTGCTTCGCGACGCTGCAGGACGGCTCCTTCGGCGACACCCATGGGCGTATCCAGCTGTACATCACGCAGGACCTGGTCGGCGCGCAGACACTGGCCGCCTTCAAGCACTGGGACCTGGGCGACATCCTCGGTTGCGAGGGCACTCTCTTCCGCACCAAGACCGGCGAGCTGTCGGTCAAGGCCACGTCGGTGCGGCTGCTGACCAAGAGCCTGCGGCCGCTGCCGGACAAGTTCCACGGCATGGTCGACCAGGAACAGAAGTACCGCCAGCGCTATGTCGACCTGATCACCGACGAGAGCGCGCGTGCGCGTTTCGTGGCACGCAGCAAGGCCCTCAGCTCGATCCGCAACCACATGGTCGAGCACGGCTTCCTGGAGGTCGAAACACCGATGCTGCACCCGATTCCGGGTGGGGCCAATGCCAAGCCCTTCGTCACCCACCACAACGCGCTCGACCAGCAGATGTTCCTGCGCATCGCACCCGAGCTGTACCTGAAGCGGCTGGTGGTGGGCGGCTTCGAGCGGGTGTTCGAGATCAACCGCAGCTTCCGCAACGAAGGCATCTCGGTCCGGCACAACCCGGAATTCACGATGATGGAGTTCTATGCAGCCTACTGGAACCATCACGACATGATGGATTTCACCGAAGGCGTGCTGCGCCATGCGGCACGCCAGGCTACCGGCTCGGCGCTGCTGAACTATGCCGGCCAGGCCATCGACCTGGACACGCGCTTCACGCGCTTGAGCGTGTGCGAATCCCTGGTCGCGCACGCCGGCCTGAGCGAGCCCGAGACGCGTGACGCCGCGCTGCTGCGTACGCGCATCCTCGCCGCCGGCGAGCAGGCCCCCGCGCACTGGACGCTGGCCGAGCTGCAGTTCGGCCTGTTCGAGGCAGCGGTCGAGCACCAGCTGTGGCAGCCCACCTTCATCATCGACTACCCGGTGGAGGTGTCGCCGCTGGCGCGCGCTTCGGACACCGACCCGACGATCACCGAACGCTTCGAGCTGTTCATCGCCGGGCGCGAGGTGGCCAACGGCTTTTCCGAACTGAACGACGCCGAGGACCAGGCGGCGCGCTTCCTCGCCCAGGCCGCCAACCGCTCAGCGGGCGACGAGGAGGCGATGTACTACGACGCCGACTTCATCCGCGCGCTGGAATACGGCATGCCGCCCACCGCCGGCTGCGGCATCGGCCTGGACCGGCTGGTGATGCTGCTCACCGATTCGGCCAGCATCCGCGACGTGCTGCTGTTCCCGGCGCTGCGCCGCGAAGCCTGAGACACGACCATGGTCTCGCGCATCGATTCACTGGCGCTGATCGAAACGCAGGTCTGGCACGAGCTGGAGCTGGCCGCGCGGCAGCCGGGACATGAATGGCGCACCATGGCGCTGGCCACCATCGAGGGCGATATCGCGCAGGCCCGCACGGTGGTGCTGCGCGAGGTCGACAGCGCCGCACGCGAGCTGGTCTTCTTCACCGACGCGCGCTCGTCCAAGGTGGCGCAGATCCAGGCCCGCCCGGTGGGCACCCTGCTGTGCTGGTCCAGCCGCATCAGCTGGCAACTGCGGCTGCGTGTGCACCTGGACGTTCAGACCGCCGGCTTGAAGGTGTCGTCGCGCTGGGCCCGTTTGAAGCTCACGCCCGCGGCGCAGGACTACCTGTCGCCGCTGCCGCCGGGCAGCCCGGTGGCCGAGCGCTACGAACCGGAGCGCGCCACGCGCAGCCACTTTGCCGTGGTCACCGCGCGCGTCCTGTCCACCGACTGGATGGAACTGCATGCCGACGGCCACCGCCGCGCATGCTTCGGCCCCGACGGAGCGCAGTGGCTGCAGCCGTGATCGGCACGGTGCATCGAGAGGTGCCGGCTTGTGGCGCGTAGCTGTCGCTTGGTTCTTGTCGTTCGAACAACGCTGCGCATCAGCGATGCTTGAACGCCGGTTTGCGCTTGTTGACGAAGGCGTCCATGCCTTCCTTCTGGTCTTCGGTGGCGAACAGCGAATGGAACAGCCGGCGCTCGTAGGACACGCCGTCGGCCAGCCCGCTTTCGAAGGCGCGGTTGACGCATTCCTTGGCCATCATCAGGCTCGGAGCGCTCAAGGCGCAGATCGCCGCCGCCGCGGCCAATGCCTCGTCCAGCAGCTTGTCGGCCGGCACCACGCGCGACACCAGGCCGGCGCGCTCGGCCTCGGCTGCGTCCATCAAGCGCGAGGTCAGCACCAGGTCCATGGCCTTGGCCTTGCCCACTGAGCGCGGCAGGCGCTGCGTGCCGCCGGCGCCGGGAATGATGCCGAGCTTGATCTCCGGCTGGCCGAACTTCGCGGTCTCGGCGGCGATGAGGATGTCGCACATCATCGCCAGTTCGCAGCCTCCGCCCAGCGCAAAACCGGCCACCGCGGCGATCACCGGTTTGCGCACCTGACGGATCGTTTCCCAGTTTCGGGTGATGAAGTCGCCCCGATAGGCGTCCATGTAGGTCTGAGTGGCCATCGCGCCGATGTCGGCGCCGGCCGCGAAGGCCTTGTCGCTGCCGGTGATGACGATGCAGCCGATGGCGTCGTCGCGGTCGAAGCCGGCGAGTGCGGCGCCGAGTTCGTCCATCAGGCCATCGTTCAGCGCATTCAGCTGCTGCGGCCGGTTCAGGCGGATCAGGGCGGTCCGGCGCGGACCTTCGCCGCGCACTTCGGTGAGGATGTACTGGTTGCTCATGGCGGTCCTTCACAATTCGGCGGCAACTATAAGGGGCGTGGCGCCAATTGCTCACGGCACGAGCCGCTGCGGCCCTGTTCACGCGGGTGCACCGCGGGTTAAGCTCACCTGCCAATCCAGGGGCGGCCCACACAGCGCCTAGGCTGTCGGCGGCAACTGCAACTTGCAATCAAAATGGCAACGATCTATCGGAAGACCGCAAAGGGCCATTCAGAGATCGAGACACGCACCCACCGGCTGTCGCCGCGGCTGCGCAGCGCCTTGATCATGATCGACGGCCGGCGCAGCGACGACGATGTGCGCAAGCTGATCCCGCAGCAGGCCGACGAAACCCTGCGCCTGCTGGACGAACAGGGCTTCATCGAGATCATCGGCATCACGCAGGACGCGCCGACGCAGCGGCCGACGAACGCCGTCGCGCCGCCCCGAGCGGCCGAGGCCGAACCGCCCAAGGCCCCACCGCCGGCTGCGCCTGCGCTGCCGGTGCGCGATTTCGAGGCCACGCGTGCCCAGGCCGTGCGCCTGTTCACCGACATGGTCGGCCCGATGGCCGAGACACTGGCCATCAAGATGGAACGCGCCCGTTCGCCCGATGAGTTGCGCACCCTGTTGCAGACGGCGCAGCGCATCATCGGCAATACCCGCGGCGGCCAGGCTGCGGCCGACTACGGCACACGCTTCCTCGATTCACCGCGGGGCTGAAGCCGCCGCCTGCTGCGGCGTCGCCTCCTGCTGCGGCAGGCGGTCGATCATCATGTCGATGTAGGTGGCTTCGTCCTGCCGGATCAGCAGGCGCACCGGCAGGTACTGCAGCGTGGGTGCGAACCAGGCGTCGGCGACCAGCTCGCGATTGGGGCGCAGCTCGCGCCGCGGCCTCAGGTGGAAGGTCGGCACCAGGCCGAAGGGCGTGGCCAGCGCCACCTCCTCGATCACCTCATAGGACCAGCGGTCCACGTTGTTCGGCAGGGCCAGCGGCAGCTCGATGCGCTGACCCACCGTCAGCAGCTGCGGCTGGGTGGTGAACAGCCAGGTGAGCTGGACGAACTGGCTGGCGGCATCCTGCATGCCGGCCAGCCGCTGCAGTTGCTTGCCGTTGGACAGCAGCACGCGCTCGCCGTCGAAGACGATGCTGCGGCGGCGCAGCTCGCGAAACAGCGCGCGCGTTTCCTCGTCGTAGCGGCGCGGCGTCAAGCCGTCGGTGCCGAGCTCGCCATCGCTGCTCATGCGCCTGCCGACCAGCGGCGCGGCCTGCGCGCCGACCCACACGTCCAGGTGCACCTGGTAGCGTGAGCCCACGCGCACCCATTCCACCATCGCGCCGCCGGCCACCTCGCCGCGGTAGTTGCCGTGCAGCTTGTAGCTCAGCCGGGTGGACGGCGGCCACTCGAAGGCCGTGGGCGCCGACGCGGCCGCCGTGGCCGGCGCCGCACTGGCCGCGACCTCGGCCAGCGGCTGCTGCGCCACCCCATCGGGCTGCGGCTCCTGCGCCACCGCATCGGGCTGCAGCTCCTGCGCCACCACATCGGGCTGCGGCAGTGCGGCCGACGCGGCCAGCTCCGGCAATGGCTCGGTGGCTTCGGCGACGGCCACCTCGTCCAGCGCGGCCGAGGCCGCAGGGGCCGGCTTGGCTGCGGCTTTCGCCCGCCGGCGGGCCGGCGGGGTGCTCATCACCGGAGGGGCGGCGGGCGGCGCCGCCGGCGCCAGCTCACGCACGAAGGCCACCTCGATGCGCTTGGGCATGCGCTCGGCGTGGCCATCGCCAATGCGCACCGGCGGCAGCAGGTGCGCCAGCCACCAATGCATCAGGCTCACTGCCACCACCAGGCCGAGCACGGCGCCGCGGCGGCGCAGCGGCAGGGTCTTCACACCCCGAGCCACTCCCGGCGCAGTGCCAGCGCCGCCGGCGCCGGCTTGTCGTCGAGCGTCAGGCGCACGCCGCCAGACGGCGCCGCCGACGCCGTCACGCTCAGCGTGCGCAAGCGCTGGTCGCGCACCAGCGTCAACTCGAAGGCCTGGCCGGGCCGCGTCCAGCCGCGCGCATCGTCCAGCCGGCGCAGCCGCCAGCCATCGACGGCCAGCAACTCGTCACCTGCATGGATACCGGCGCGTTCGGCGGCGCTGCCGCGAAACACGCTCTTCACGTGGATGCCGCTGAGCGCACCTTCGCTGACGCGCAGGCCGAGTTCGGCGGCCAGGTCGGCGGCGTCGGCCTGCCAGGCGATGCCGGTGCGCGCCAGCAGCGGGCGCAGCGGCAGGTCGTCGCTGCCATGCACCCAGGCGGCCAGTTCCGCGTCCAGCGTGCGGCCGGCCACCTGTTGCAATGCCAGCGCGATGTCGGCCTCGTCGATGGCGCCGCCGCCGGATGCGGCCCACAACCGGCGCATCGCCTGGTCCAGCGTGGCGCCGCCGGCGCGCAGGCTCAGGTCCAGCGCCAATGCCACCAGGCTGCCCTTGGCGTAGTAGCTGATGGTGGCGTTGGGCGTGTTCTCGTCGCTGCGGTAGTACTTGACCCAGGCATCGAAGCTGGACTCGGCCACGCTTTGCAGCCGGCGCCCCGGTGTGGCCAGCACAGCCGACAGCGTCTTGGCCAGCAGGCGCAGGTAGCGCGGCGCGTCGATCAACCCGGCACGCAGCAGCAGCAGGTCGTCGTAGTACGAGGTGAAGCCTTCGAAGAACCACAGCAGCCGGGTGTAGTTCTCGCGGCCGAAGTCAACGCGCTCGAAGTCGCGCGGCTTCAGGCGCTTGACGTTCCAGGTGTGAAAGTACTCGTGCGAGATCAGCCCGAGCAGGGTGACATAGCCGTCGCTGGCCTCGGCCACCCCCTGGCGCGGCAACTGCCGGCGCGCGCACAGCAGCGCGGTGCTGGCGCGGTGTTCCAGGCCGCCGTAACCCTCGTCCACGGCGTTGAGCAGGAAGACGTAGCGCGACAGCGGCGGCTTGCCGCGGCCGTGCCAGAACGTCACCTGCGCTTCGCAGATGCGCCGGGCGTCCGCGAGCAGCCGCTCGCCGTCGAATCCGGGCCAGGCGCCGGCGACCACGAATTCGTGCGGCACGCCGCGCACGCGAAACTCACCGCGCCAGAAGCGGCCGAGTTCCACCGGGTGGTCGACCAGTTCGGCGTAGTCGGCACAGATGTACTCATGGCGGCGACCGGTGGCCGGCATGGCGGTGGCCGCCTGCCAGCCCTTGGGCAGCGTGCCGATGCGCAGCCGGTGCGGATGGCCTTCGCATCCATCCACCTGCAGGCACAGGCTGGTGCCGTTGAAGAAGCCGCGCCGGTCGTCGAGGAAGGCGCTGCGCACCGAGGTGTCGAAGGCATAGACCTCGTAGCTGAGCAAGAGCGTCTGGCTGCCCTGGCACTCGACCGACCAGCTGCACTTGTCGAGCTGCTCGATGCGGCATTCGCGTGTGCCTTGGCGGGCCCGCAGCCGCGACAGATGGCGGCTGAATTCGCGCACCATGTAGCTGCCGGGAATCCACACCGGCAGGCTCACGCGTTGCTGCGCGTTCGGGCGCGGCACCTTCAGCGTGACGCGATACAGGTGCGCGTGCAGGTCGGCCGCTTCGATCAGGTAGTCGATCATCGCGCGCATTGTCCATTCCCGGTCGGCCCACCGGGCCGCGCCAGGGGCTGCGTTCAGCCCTTCCTGGCGGCGCTGGCCAGGTTCTTCTCCAGGCTTTCCAGCGGGATCGCGCCGGGCACTCGGGTGCCGTCCTCGAAGACCACGGCCGGCGTGCCCTGCACGCGATGCTTCTTGCCGAACTCGACGTTGCGCTCCAGCGCCGCGGTGTCGCATTTGTTGCCCATGCTCTTGGGCGGCGCGACGCCGTCGACCATCCATGCACGCCAGGTCTTGGCGCTGTCGCTCGAGCACCAGATGTCCTTCGACTTGGCGTTGGAGTCGGGCCCGAGGATCGGGTACAGGAAGGTGTAGATGGTCACGTCCTGCAGCTTGGCCAGGTCGCGCTCGAAGCGTTTGCAGTAGCCGCAGTTCGGGTCGCCGAACACGGCCATGCGCCGCGTGCCGTTGCCCTGCTTGATGACCACCGCGTCCTTCAGCGGCAGGCTGGCGAAGTCGATGGCGCTCAACTTGGCCAGGCGCGCCTCGGTCAGGTCGGTGCGCGTCTTGGTGTCGATCAGGTTGCCCTGGATCAGGTAGTTGCCCTGCTCGTCGGCATAGAAGATCTCCTGGCCGACGCGCAGCTCGTACAGGCCCGGCACCGGCGTCTTGCTGATCTCGTCGATCTTCGGCAGGTTGGGCAGCCGCTCGGCCAGGTTCTTGCGGATCAGCGCATCCTGCGCCCACGCGGCCTGGCTGGCGAAAAGCGCCGCGCACAGCAGCGGCAGGAGGTGGCGGAGCTTGGACATCGGTTTCCTTCGGCAGACTCAGGGGATCGAGGCCGTCAGGACTCGAGTGCGAACGATGCGAGCAGCCGTTTCAGCGGCGGCACGCCGTTGACCAGACTCAGGCCGCGGTTGCGAAGTTCCCGCAGCACCGGCAACTCGCTGGCAAACAGGTGCAGCAGGCCATCGGTCAGCTGGCCCATGGCCAGCGTGGGCAGGGCGCGCAGCCGCGCATAGCGCTGCAGCAGCTTTGGGTCGCCCAGGCCGCGCCAGGGTTCGCGTTCGGCGATCACCTGCGCCAGTGCCCTGACATCGCCCAAGCCCAGGTTCAGGCCTTGCCCGGCCAGCGGGTGCACCACGTGCGCGGCATCGCCCAGCAGCACCCAGCCGGGGCCGCAGACCTGCTCGGCGCGGGCCAGCGTCAGCGGCCACGCCGCGCGCTCGCTGCACAGGCGCAGCGTGCCGGCGGCACCGCCGGTGGCCTCGGCCAGGGCCAGTTCGAAGGCCGCAGCGTCCAGGTCCATCAGTTGATCGGCCCGGGCCTGCGGCACCGACCACACCAGCCCGTAGCCCAGCGCCGGCGCCGGCCGGTCGAAGGGCAGCAGCGCCAGCACATCGGGCGAGCGGAACCATTGGCGCGCGACGCCCGCATGCGCCAGGTCGGACTGCAGCCGCGCCGCCACCGCGCTCTGGCCGTAGCGCTGCACCGGCATGGCCACGCCGAGCTGGTCGCGCGTGGCCGAGGCCTTGCCTTCGGCCAGCGCCAGCAGCGGCGCTTCGACCTCGCCCTCGGCCGCACACTGCACATGCGGCGCGAACGATACGGCTGCGGCCAACACACGCTCGAGTTCGGCGGCATCGACGATCCAGGCCAGCGCTTCGACGCCCAGTGACCAGGCGGAGAAGTCGAGCGCGCTGCCTGCGGCATCGCCCTGCACATGCATGTCGTAGACCGCGGTGCACGCATCGACGGGCAGAGCCTCCCAGACTTTCAGCTCGCGCAAAAGCTGCACCGAGGCCGCGTTCAGCGCATAGGTGCGCACGTCCTCCCGCGCCGGTTTGACTGCGGCGCCTTGCAGCGCCACCGACAGCCCCTGCCGCGACAGCGACAGCGCCAGGCACGAACCCACCGCTCCGGCACCGCGCACGCAGACATCGACACGCTTCATCGGCGCGATTGTAGGCAGCCGGCTGCCGCACAATGCCGCAGCTTTTCACAGACCCTGGCGGGCGGAGCGACCTTTGAGCGATCTGAGCTGCACCCTGCATTCGCTGTTTGTCCACCCGGTGAAGTCCTGCGCCGGCATCGAAGTTCAACGCAGCCTGCTGCTGCCCACCGGGCTGGACCTGGACCGCGCCTGGATGCTCGTCGACGAACGCGGCGAGTTCGTCACGCAGCGCGAACTGCCGCGGCTGGCGCTGATCCGGCCCACGCTGCGCAGCGACGACATGGTGCTGCGCGCACCGGGCATGCTGGCGCTGCACGTGGCGCTGGACCGTGTGGAAAGCGCGCTGCGCGTGCGCGTCTGGGACGACTGGGTGCCGGCCTGGGACATGGGCGCGTTGGCGGCGCAGTGGTGCAGTGACTTCGCCGGCCGCCCGCTGCGGCTGGTGCGCTTCGATCCGGACTACAAGCGCCTGTCCGACAGCCGCTGGACCGGTGCCCACCTGGGGCAGACGGCCTTTGCCGACGGCTTTGCGCTGCTGATCGCCTCGACAGGATCGCTGGCCGAGCTGAACCGCCGGCTGCTGGAGCAGGGCGAACCGGCGGTGGACATGCGGCGCTTCCGGCCGAACCTGGTGCTCGACGGCATCGAGGCGCACGACGAGGACCACATCGAACTGCTGGAAATCGACACGCCGCAGGGCACGGTGCGGCTGAAACTGGTGAAACCCTGCGCGCGCTGCAGCATCCCCGGCGTCGACCCGGACAGTGGCGAGCAGGGCTTCGCGCTCACCGATGCGCTGGCTTCCTATCGTGCGGACGCGCGTGTCGATGGCGCCGTCACCTTCGGCATGAATGCCATCGTGCTGGATGGCGTCGAACATCAACTGGCGGTCGGCCAGAGCTGCCGCGCCAGCTACGGCTTCTAGGGCAGCGGAATGAACTCGGTCTCACCCGGGACCGGGTCGAAGCGCTGGGCGCGCCAGTCGTCCTGCGCCTGCACGATGCGCTCCTTGCGGCTGGAGACGAAGTTCCAGACCATGAAGCGGTGGCCCAGCGGCTCGCCGCCGATGAGCACCACGCGCGCGTCGCCGGCCGCGCCGCAGCCGCGGCTGTTCGCCGGGCTGCAGCACCACCATCTGCTGTGCCGGCAGGATCTGGCCGTCCAGCGTGAAGGGCGCGTCCACCGCATAGAGCGCGCGCTCGGTGGCCAAAGGCAGTTGCAGCGCCGCGCCGGCGCGCAGCGCGATGTCCAGGTACAGCGTGGGAGAACGCGTGGCCACCGGCGATGCCAGGCCGAAGGCGCTGCCGATCAGCACGCGCACGCTCGCGCCGTCGGCCTCGAACAGCCGGAATCGCCGCTGCCGGCGTGTGCGCGAAGCTCGGCGCGATCTCCTCGTCGGCCAGCGGCAGCGCCGCCCACAGCTGCAACCCGTGGTTGCGCCGCGTCACTGTGCGCGCAGGTCCTCGGGCGATCGCTCGGAATGCACGATGCCGCGGCCGGCCGTCATCCAGTTGATGGCGCCGGGCTCGATGCGCTGCACCACGCCGGTGGAATCGCGGTGCAGCATCGCGCCTTCGAACAGGTAGGTCACCGTCGCCAGGCCGATGTGCGGGTGCGGCCGCACGTCGTGGTTGTCGCCGGGATGCACCGTCACCGGGCCGAAGTGGTCGAAGAACAGGAAGGGGCCGACCGCCTGGCGCGGTGCCGAAGGCAGCAACCGGCGCACGATGAAGCCACCGCCCAGATCCTTGGCGTGGCCTTGAAGCGTGAGTCGGGGGTTCATCGGCAATCTCCTGCGCCCGAGTGTAGAGCCCTAGAATCCGCGCCTGCCCGATAGCCCAACAAAGCCCCCCATGAGCCTCAAATGCGGCATCGTCGGCCTGCCCAACGTCGGCAAGTCCACCCTGTTCAATGCCCTGACCAAAGCCGGCATCGCGGCCGAGAACTACCCCTTCTGCACCATCGAGCCCAACGTCGGCATCGTCGAGCTGCCCGACCCGCGCCTTGCGCAGCTGGCGCAGATCGTCAAGCCCGAGCGCATCGTGCCGGCGATCGTCGAGTTCGTCGACATCGCCGGACTGGTGGCCGGCGCCAGCCAGGGCGAAGGCCTGGGCAACCAGTTCCTGAGCCACATCCGCGAAACCGACGCCATCGTCAACGTGGTGCGCTGCTTCGAGGACGACAACGTCATCCACGTGGCCGGCAAGGTGGACCCGATCGCCGACATCGAGGTCATCCAGACCGAGCTGTGCCTGGCCGACCTGGCCACCGTGGAAAAGAGCCTGGCCCGCTACCAGAAGGTGGCCAAGGCCGGGCAGGACAAGGAGGCGCAGCGCCTGGTCGAGGTGCTGAAGAAGTGCCAGGCGGCGCTGGACCAGGCGCTGCCGGTGCGCGGCATCGCCTTCAGCAAGGAAGAGCAGGCGGTGCTCAAGCCGCTGTGCCTGATCACCGCCAAGCCGGCGATGTTCGTCGGCAACGTGGCCGAGGACGGCTTCGAGCAACAACCCCTTCCTGGAGCAGCTGCGCGCCTATGGCGAGAAGCAGCATGCGCCGGTGGTCGCCATCTGCGCCAAGACCGAGGCCGAGCTGGCCGACATGAGCGACGACGACCGGCTGCTGTTCCTGCACGAGATGGGGCTGGACGAGCCGGGGCTGAACCGGCTGATCCGCGCCGCCTTCGGCCTGCTCGGCCTGCAGACCTACTTCACCGCCGGCGTCAAGGAAGTGCGCGCCTGGACCATCCATGTCGGCGACACCGCGCCGCAGGCCGCCGGCGTGATCCACACCGACTTCGAGCGCGGCTTCATCCGTGCGCAGACCATCGCCTTCGACGACTTCATCGCCTGCAAGGGCGAGCACGGCGCCAAGGAGGCCGGCAAGATGCGCGCCGAAGGCAAGGAGTACGTCGTGCGCGATGGGGACGTGTTGAACTTCCTGTTCAACGTATGAAGATGTCTTGGGTTGGCCTCGGGTTTGCTTGTCAGAACGTGAGATGGCGGGTTTCGAACTGAGCGCGCGGCGCTTCCTCCAGCGGGGCATCGGTGGCTTGCTCTTGAGCGCCACCTTCCTGACATCGGCACTGGCCGAGTTGCCCACCTCGGTGCTGACTCGGCCCGATCCCTTCCAGAAACTGAGCCTGATCGAAGCCGGCCGCATGGCGAGCACCTGGTCGTCGCTGCCCTCGGGCAGCGGCTGCGAGCCGGGGCGGCAAGGGCTGTCCGGCCATGCCATGCTGCTGCTCGGGTCCTCGGACGAAGACCCGGAGATTCCGGTGGGGTCCTTCAGCCTGGTCGAGCCGCGCCATCGCCTCCAGCTCGATGCCACGGCACAGGCCGGCTGCGTGTTCGGTCAGTTGGCGCTGCAGCGGCAGCTGGATCCGGCGGGCGACTACTGGTCCTGGGACGGCAGCGCCGTCAGCTGGCGCATCGACGAGTACTGGCGCATCGGCGCCGGCCGCATCGCCAGGCAATGGGGTCCGGGGTGGGATGGCAGCCTGATCCTGGGCACGGCCGCGCGGCCCTTCCTCAACGCGTCGCTGGAGGCTGCCAGCGGCCCGTTGGCGCGAGACGGATTCTGGTGGTGGCTGGGCGAGATCGACTTCAGCGTCTTCTTCGGCGAGTTGGAGGACGAGCGCGGCGACTATGCCCGACCCTACCTGATGGGCTCGCGCATCGTCGTGCGGCCCTGGCCCTGGCTGGAGCTGGGCGCCTCGCGCACGGCGATGTGGGGCGGCGAGGGCCGCGACAACTCGATGAAGACCTTCTTGAAGTCGGTCCTCGGGCGCGACAACTCCTGCAACGGGTCCGACTGCAGCGGTCAGCCCGGCAACCAGCTGCACGGCTTCGACGCGCGCCTGAGCCTCGACAGCTGGTTGCCCGGGGTGGCGCTGTACGGGCAGCTGATCGGCGAGGACGGCCGGCCCGAAACGAGCGTCGTGCCGGCCAAGAACATGTACCAGGCCGGCGCCGAGTGGCGGCGCGACGATGCGCTGGTCTTTGCCGAGTGGACCGATTCCAGCGCCGAGCTGGCCGGCCTCGCCTACAACCACCCGATCTACACCGACGGCTACCGCCACAGGGACCGGCCACTGGGCTACTGGGCCGACGGCGATTCGAACCTGTGGACCGTGGGCGGCCTGCTGCGCGACCTGTTCGGCGGCCAGGGGCTGGCCGTGCTGCGCTACGGCACGCTCAACGAGTTCGGCGCCAACACGACCTGGCCGGCGTCGCGCCTGTCCAGTGCTTCGCTGCAATGGCGCCGGCTCTTCGATCGGGTGTTCGGACTGACGCTGGCGCTGGACCATGTCAACCAGTCGTGGACGCGGCCCGGCGGAGGCGACGACCGCTGGCGCGACACCCAGCTGCGCGTGCAGTTCGACGCCTGGCTGTACTGAGCACCGCCCGCCGCATTGCCGCCGAAGTGATTTCGAGCAATGCAGTCGCCTGTCGCCGCGGGCTCGCCCGCGGCCGCGAGTGCCGGGCCGGTGCTAGGCTCGCGATGCGCTGCTGGCGCACCCGTTGCGCCAAGCCATCGATGAAAGACGATTCCAAAGTCCCCTGGCCCTGGGTGCTGAGCCTGACCGCACTGGCCTATGCCTTGACCGGCTGGCTGGCCTTGCGACTGGCCTTCCCGCCGAGCTATGCGGCGCCGCTGTACCCGCCGGCCGGCATCGCGCTGGCCGCGGCCTGGGTCTATGGCCGTCCCGCACTGGCCGCCGTGGCGCTGGGCGCCATTGGCGTCAACCTCGGGTTGAGCGCGGCTCGCGGGCAGGTCGACCTGTCGGCACTGGGGGTGCCCTTGGCCGTCGGGATGGGCGCCACCTTGCAGGCTGCCTTGCGGTTGCGCGCTGGTGCGGCGCTTCGTGGCACAGCCGCTGACGCTGGCGCAACCGCGTGACGTCGGGCGCTTCCTGCTGCTGGCCGCGCCGGTGGCCTGCCTGGTCAATGCATCGATTGCCACCGCGGCACTCGGCCTGTCCTCGGCGGTACCGGCGTCGGCGCTGGCCTTCACCTGGTGGACCTGGTGGATCGGCGATTCGCTGGGCGTGCTGATCGCCGCGCCGGCCGTGTTGACGCTGATCGGTCAGCCGCGCAGCGCCTGGGCACCGCGCCGCGCCACGGTGGCCGCGCCGTTGCTGCTGGTGACGGCGCTGCTGGTGGGCGCGACGCTGGCCGTGGCGCGCTGGGACGAGCAGCGGCTGCGCTCGGCCTTCGAACGCCAGGCGTCGGTGGCAGGGGACGCCGTCGCGGCCTGGCTGAACGGTCCATTGCAGGCGCTGCAGGCCGTGCATGGCTTGTTTCAGGTGCAGCCGCGACTGACGCGCGAGGACATGCGCAGGGCCACGGCCTGGTGGCTGCAGCAGCCGCTGCACCTGCAGGCCATCGGCTTCAGCGAACGGGTGCCGCGCACGCAGATTGCCCGCTTCGAGGCCGAGGTACGCGCTGAGGGTCCGGCCGATTTCCGTGTCTTCGAGCGCCCGGACCGCCTCGCCGGTGCCGCTGCAGGCGACGAGGTGCTGGCCATCCGCTACATCGAGCCCGCAGCAGCGCAACGCTGCCGCCCTGGGCGTCAACGCGCTGTCCATCGATGCCGCAGCCGAGGCCATCCGGCGTGCCCAGCGCAGCGGGCAGCCCAGCGCCAGTGCCGGCTTCCGCCTGACGCAGGAAGCCGCGGACCAGACCGGCGTGGTCATCTACCACGCCCTGCCCGGAACGGCGTCGGCGCCGGGCCGTGGCGTGGTGTTCGTGACGCTGCGCATGGACGATGCGCTGGGCGCGCTGCTGCAGCCCAGTGCCGGGCGCTGGTGCCTGGTGGACCGCGACCCAGGCACCGCGCAGCGGCGCCTGGCGGGACCGCCGGGCTGCGACACCGCCCCGCGGCTGAAGCATGCGCACGACCGCGTGCTGCCCGTTGCCGGGCGCGAATGGGAGTTGCGCATCGACGCCCAGCCCGAGCAGATCGCCGAGGCACAGCACGCCAACGCCTGGCTGTTTTCGGTGCTGGGGATGATGGCGGCGTCGCTGCTCGGTGCCTTGCTGCTGCTCGTCACCGGCCGCGCGCGGCGCATCGAGATGGCGGTGGAGGAGCGCACGCGCGCGCTGCGCCACGAGGTGGCCGAACGCCAGCGCACCGGGGAAGCGCTGCGCGCCAGTCAGCAGCAACTGCAGGCGATCCTCGACACGGCGCACGTGGGTATCGTCAAGACCGACTTGGACGGACGCATCCTGACGCCGAATCCGGCCTACGGGCGCTTGCTCGGCTACAGCGACAGTGAACTGCGTCATCGGACCGTCGGCCAGCTCACGCACCCGGACGACCGCATCGAGGACGGAAAGATGCTGCAGGCGATGCGTCGCGGCGAGCGCGACACCTACCGCCGCGAGAAGCGCTACCTGGCCAAGGACGGCAGCGTGGTCCATGCGTTGGTGACGGTGGCGCTGCTGCGCGATGCCGAAGGCCAGCCGGCTTTCACCGTCGGCGTGGTGGAGGATATCGGCGAGCACTTGCGCCTGGCCGAGGCCGAGCGTGCACGCGAATCGGCAGAAAGCTCCAACCGCGCGAAGAGCGAGTTCGTCTCGCGCATGAGCCATGAGTTGCGCACACCGCTGAACGCGATGCTCGGCTTCGCGCAACTGCTGAGCCTGGACCGCAAGCCGGCGCTGGCCGAGCACCAGCGCGCCTGGGCCGCGCAGATCCAGCAGGCGGGCTGGCACCTGCTGCACATGATCAACGACACGCTGGACCTGTCGCGCATCGAGTCGGGCATGCTGCAGCTGGAACCGGTGGCGCTGGAGCTGGGCCCGCTGGTCAGCGCGGCGCTGGCGATGGTCGAGCCGGCGGCGGAAAAGCGCGCCCTGCGCATCGAGCTGCAGCTCGATCGACGCGCCCATGCCGTGATGGGCGACGAGACGCGCATCAAGCAGATCCTGACCAACCTGCTGAGCAATGCGATCAAGTACAACGTCGACGGCGGCAGCATCGTGCTGCGCTCGCGAGTCACCGAGTCGCAGGCCATCGAGATCGTGGTCAGCGACACCGGGCTGGGCATGACACGGGCGCAGATGGACGAACTCTTCCAGCCCTACAACCGCCTGGGCCGCGAACGCACGGCGGTGGAAGGCACCGGCATCGGTCTGGTCATCAGCCGCCGCCTGGCCGAGTTGATGGGCGGGTCGCTGCGTGCGCAGAGCGCCGCCGGCGAGGGCTCCAGCTTCACCCTCACGCTGCCGCGCGCGCCCCATGCCGACGGCGCACTGAGCACCACGAGCGAGTTGCCGGCCGAACCGGCCAGCTATCGACAGCGCTGGGTGCATTACATCGAGGACAACGAGACCAACATCGAGGTCATGCGCGGCATGCTGCTGCGCCGGCCGCAGGTGAGCCTGAGCGTGTCGATGAACGGCCTGGACGGCCTGGCAGCCGTGCGCCTGCGCCGGCCCAGCCTGATTCTGCTGGACATGCACCTGCCCGACATCGACGGTCTGGAACTGCTGCGCCACCTGAAGGACGACGACGAACTCGGCAGCATCCCCGTGGTGGTGGTTTCGGCCGATGCCACCGCCGCCCATATCGAGGCGGCGCTGACGGCCGGTGCGGCCCACTACA
This sequence comes from uncultured Pseudomonadota bacterium, assembly GCA_963818005.1. GTDB lineage: Bacteria > Pseudomonadota > Gammaproteobacteria > Burkholderiales > Burkholderiaceae_C > Rubrivivax. The sequence goes on along the minus strand of CAWFQP010000032.1, from coordinate 170,894 downwards.
TCACCAAGCCCGTCAATCTGGCCAGTTTCCTCGCCATCCTGGACGAAATGCTGGACACCATGGACACCCATTTCGGCTCGGGATGGATGGCTGTCGATGCAAAAAGTTAGCATCCACTGCGTGTTTTCACGATTGAATTCGAGGTGTTCCCGAACTCTGGCCGCCATCCTGGGATGCCGTCAGCACTCTGGCCTGAAGAGTGCTAATATTTCCAGAACCAAACTCTGCAAGGCAAGTCAGAACCGCCAATGAACACCACCACGACTGCTCTGTCCCTGCGTGACCCCTGGTCGCTGGTCCCGCCCGTCGGCAATCTGGACGCATACATCTCTGCCGTGAACCGCATTCCGCTGCTCACGCCGCAGGAGGAGGTGTCCTACGCCGAACGTCTGCAGCGCGACGGCGATGTCGAAGCCGCCGGCCGGCTGGTGCTCTCGCACCTGCGCCTGGTGGTCTCGGTCTCGCGGCAGTACCTGGGTTACGGCCTGCCGCAGGGCGACCTGATCCAGGAAGGCAATGTCGGCCTGATGAAGGCGGTGCGCCGCTTCGACCCGACACAGGGCGTGCGCTTGGTCAGCTACGCGCTGCACTGGATCAAGGCCGAAATCCACGAGTTCATCCTGCGCAACTGGCGCATGGTGAAGGTGGCGACCACCAAGTCGCAGCGCAAGCTGTTCTTCAACCTGCGCTCGATGAAGCAGCGCCTGAAGAGCGACGCGCCGGATGCCGACACGCACCGCGCCAGCTTCTCGCCGGCCGAGATTGACGTCGTCGCCCGCGAGCTGAACGTCAAGCCCGAGGACGTGCTGGAGATGGAAACTCGCCTGTCCGGCGGCGATGTGGCGCTGGAATCCCAGAACGACGATGGCGAGGAGACCTACTCGCCGATCGCCTACCTCGCCGACGACAGCCACGAGCCGACGCGCGAGATCGAGGCCCGGCATCGCGACTGGCTGGCCGGCGACGGCATCAGCCAGGCCCTGGATGTGCTGGACTCGCGCAGCCGACGTATCGTCGAGGAGCGTTGGCTGAAGGTCAACGACGACTCGAGCGGCGGCATGACGCTGCACGAACTGGCGGCCGAGTATGGCGTCAGCGCCGAGCGCATCCGCCAGATCGAGGTGGCGGCGCTGAAGAAGATGCGCAAGGCGCTGGCACCGGCGGCCTGACGCGCGCAGCCCGGGCCATTCGCTTGCAGCGGCTGCCTCGTGCAGCCGTCTTGCCGTTGGCGCCCGCGCTCAGGCCGGCCGTCGCGGAGTTCCGGCCCGGCCCTGCGGCGTGATCGCGTGCGCAGTGCACGCGGCAACGTCCTCAGGCCGGGTCTTCGGCCAGCAGCAGCTTCAGGTCGTGGCGCAGCGCCTCGGCACCGCTGCCATAGCGCACGAACAGCCGGACCTTGCCCTGCGCGTCGAAGACATAGGTGCCGGCAGTGTGGTCCATCGTGTAGCTGCCCTCGGTCCTGCCCGGCACCTGGGCATAGAACACCTTGAAGTTGCGCGCTGTTTCCTTCACCTGCTCGGGGCTGCCGCGCAGCGCGACGAAACCGGGATCGAAACTGGCCATGTAGGCCTTCAGTACCTGCGGCGTGTCGCGCTGCGGGTCGACGCTGACGAAGACGCCCTGCACCCTCTCGCCGTCCTTGCCGAGCTCGCGCTTGACAGCCGCCAGTTCGGCCAGCGTGCTGGGGCACACGTCCGGGCACTGGGTATAGCCGAAGAAGACCAGGGTGACCTTGCCCTTGAAGTCGGACAGCCGGCGCGTCTTGCCGTCGGCGTCGGGCAAGGACAGCTCGCGCGCGTACTCGGCGCCCGTGATGTCGACCGCCTTGAACGACGGCCTGGGCGCAGCGCCGCCCAGGCGGTCGCAGCCACCCAGCAGGCCCACCGCCAGGGCCGCAGCCAGCAGGACGCGCTTCATGTCGGTGGCTCCACCGCGCTCGGCGCGAGCCGCGACGCTTGAAACGCCCGCCCCGAGCGAGCGCCGCGGAAGCGGCTCGGCCGGGCCGCTGCCGTGGCCCCCCGGGGGGAGCGCCGAAGGCGCTGCGGGAGGATCATTTCATCCATGGGTTGATGTAGTGGTCGAGCAGCAAGGCGCTGAACAGCAGGCTCAGATAGAGAATCGAAAAGCGGAAGGTGCGCCGTGCCAGCGCATCGCTGTAGTCACGCCACAGCTGCCACGCATAGGCCAGGAAAATCAGACCGAGCGCGAAGGCGCTGACCAGGTACAGCCATCCGCTCATGCCGTAGATGAAGGGCAGCAGAGTGGCTGCGAACAGCACCAGCGTGTAAAGCAGCACCTGCAGCCGGGTGAATTCGGCGCCATGGGTGATGGGCAGCATCGGCAGGCCCGACTTGCGGTAGTCCTCGGCGCGGTACAGCGCCAGCGCCCAGAAATGCGGCGGCGTCCACAGGAAGATGATCAGGAACAGCATCAGCGCTTCGGGGCCGACGTCGTTGCGCATCGCCGCCCAGCCCAGCAGCGGCGGCATCGCGCCCGAGGCGCCGCCGATGACGATGTTCTGCGGCGTCAGCGGCTTGAGCACCAGGGTGTAGATCACCGCATAGCCGACGAAGGTGGCGAAGGTCAGCCACATCGTCAGCGGGTTGACCCACAGGTACAGCACCGCGCTGCCGAGGGCACACAGCACGGTCGAGAAGATCAGCGTCTGCGCGCTGGTGAGCTCGCCCTTGGCGCTGGGCCGCCAGGCGGTGCGCGCCATCTTCGCATCGATGCTGCTGCTCGACCAGGCAGTTGAAGGCCGCCGCCGCACTGGCCACCAGCCAGATGCCCAGCGTCGCCGCGCCGGCCAGGCGCAGGTCCGGCCAGCCGGGTTCGGCCAGCAGCATGCCGATCAGCGCGCAGAACACGATCAACTGCACCACGCGCGGCTTGGTCAGTGCGTAGTACTGCGCCCAGCGGTTGGCAGCGGGCGCCTGGGTGGCAAGGGTCTGCGACATGGAAGCGGCGATTCTAGGAGCCCGCCCGGCCGCCGCGTCGCCCGTGCCAGCAAGGAACTAAGCACCCCGACCAGTGCGGCGGCGCCGGCTGAATGGGCCAGCGCCGCGGCCAGCGGCCAGCCGAGCACCACGTTCGACAGCCCACTGGCCACCTGCAGCAGCGTCAGCAGCCAACACGGCCAGCGGCGGCGCGCCGCTGCCCGAGGCGATGCCACAGCCCATGCGCCAGCGCCAACAGCGCCAGGCACGGCGACCACCGCAAACAGGCGGTGCGCCATGTGGATGGCCACCAGCGCCTGGAAAGGCAGGAAGTCACCGTCGCCGGCACGGCCCAGCTCGCGCCTGAGCGTGAAGCCATGGCCGAAATCCATGTCCGGCCACCAGGTGCCGTTGCATTGCGGGAAGCCGCTGCAGGCCAGCACCGCATAGTTGCTGCTGACCCAGGCGCCCAGCGCGATCTGCAGCACCAGCAAGGCCAGCACCGCCAGCAGCAGCCGCACGGGCCCAGGCGGGCCAGTGCAGCACCCGTGCGCGCAGGGCTTCGTGCTGCGCCACCAGCAGCGCCAGCAGCCCCATGCCGCCGAGCAGGTGCAAGGTGACGATCAGCGGGTTCAGCTTCCAGGTGACGGTGAGCGCGCCGAACAGGCCCTGCACCAGCACCCAGGCCAGCGTGCCGGTGGCCCACCAAGGCGACAGCGGCAAGCGTGCGCCGCGCGGCCCAGCTGGCCACCGTCATCACCAGGATCAACGCGCCGACGGTCATGGCCAGGTAGCGGTGGATCATCTCGATCCAGGCCTTGCTGAAGCTCACCGGCCCGTGGGCTGCGCCGTCTGCGCGGCGTGGATGTCGCTGGCCGCGCCGATCGGGCTGGCATGGCCGTAGCACCCGGGCCAGTCGGGGCAGCCCAGGCCGGAATCGCTGAGCCGGGTGAAGGAGCCGAAGACGATCAGGTCGAAGGTCAGGAACAGTGTCAGTGCGGTCAGCGCCACCAGCCGGCCGCGACCATCGGCCTTCGGCTGGCGCAGCCACACCCAGCCCAGCGGCAGCAGCGCCATGGCGCGGCCAGCATCAGCAGGCGAAGGCTGGGGGCGAAGTCCATGTGCGACTCAACGGCCCGGCAGGTCCCACGACGACGAGGCACGCAGCAGCCGGTCCAGGTCGCGCTTGACCCGCGCCGGGTCGGGATCGGCCGGCACACGCATCATCCACTCGCCCATCGGATCGACCAGGTAGAGATGGTCCTCGAGCGCACGGCCGGCCTCGGGCTGCAGCCAGGCGGCCAGCGCGTCGCGCGGCACGCGCAGCACCTGCAGCGACGGGTCGGCATCGAGCGCGGCGCGCAAGGCCGGCGCGAGTTCGGCGCGTGTCGGTGACGAACCAGATCTTGTCGATGCGCTCGCGCTCGCGGCCGAGCATCTCGCGCAGCTGGCGCTGCAGGTACAGCCGCTTCTGGCAGGCCGGGTCGCAGTCGGCCGGGCCCACGCGCCAGCAGCAGCCACTGCCCGCGCAGCGACTGCGGCCTCGACCGGCTTGTCCGTCCAGCGTGCGCAGCGGCAGCGCCGGCAGGCTGCGCGTCGGCAGGATCAGGCTGCCGTAGTTGCTGCGCGCCTGCGGGCGCAGCACGAAGTAGCTGAAGTACGAGGCCACCACCGGCGCGGCGCAGACCGCCAGCACCAGCAGCATCTTGATGCGGCCGATGCGCGTGCGCCGCGCGTCGGGCTGCAGCTCGGGCGCGGGCATCGAATGCACCGTCAGGCCCGAGGCTTCAGCGCGAGCGGCGGCGTCGCGGACGGATGAGTTGGAACCAGACATAAAGACCCGTGATGAGGGCGCTGAGCGCGAACCACTGCAGCGCGTAGCCGTGGTGCTTGGAGACATCGAGGACGGCCGGCGTCCATTGCCGCTGCAGCCCGTCGGCCGGCGCCGCGGCGCCGTCCAGTTGCACGACCGCCAGCGGCCGCAGCGCCAGCCCGGTTTCGCGGGCATACGACGGCACGTCGAGATTTTGCCGGATCACGCCCGAGGCGGCGCTGTCGAACTCGTACAGCCTTGCCAGGCCCGGGGCGATGCGGCCTTCGACGCGCACCACGCCGGCCGGCGTGTCCACCGCCACCAGCCGCTCGCGCTCGCGCGAATCGCGCGGCACCCAGCCGCGCTGCACCAGCACCACGTCGTCCGGCGCGATCTGCAGCGGCGTGACGACGAAGAAGCCGGGCCGGCCGTTCATCTGCCGGTTGTCGAGGTAGACGCTGTGCGTCGCCAGCCAGCGGCCTTCGAGCACGACCCGGCGGTGCTGCTGTTCGACCGCCATCTCGGGCGTGCGCGCCAGCTGCGCCGCATCCAGCGCCGGCAACGCAGCGCGCGCCAGCAGCGCCTCGTGCAGCGCCGTCTTCTGCGCGGCGCGGTCCAGCTGCCACAGGCCCAGCCGGGCGGTGGCCAGCTGCGCCGGCCACGGCGGCCAGCAGCACGATGAACGAGCGCAGGCTCACCGCCCTGGCCCGACTGGCCACGGGCCGGCCCGCAGCAGCGGCAGACGGCGGGTGAAATAATCTTCGTCCATGAAGATCGTGATCGTGCTGTTCCTGCTGGCGGTGTTGGCGGCTTTGGCCAGCGCCGGCGTGCTGATGCTGAGGAAGGGCCGCGCGAACGACCCACGCGGCGCGATGATGGCCCGCGCGCTGGCCGTGCGCGTCGGCCTGTCGGTCGCGATCTTCCTGCTGGTGCTGTTCAGCTACTGGATGGGCTGGATCCAGCCCACCGGCATCCCGCTCAGCCGCTGAGGCGCGGCCGCGCGCCGCGCTCAGAGCCAGTAGACCAGGAAATACAGGCCGAGCCAGACGACGTCGACGAAGTGCCAGTACCAGGCCGCGCCTTCGAAGCCGAAATGGCTTTCCGGCGTGAAGTGGCCCTTCATCAGGCGCAGCGTGATGAAGGTCAGCATCAGCATGCCGACGAAGACGTGGAAGCCGTGGAAGCCGGTGAGCATGAAGAAGGTCGAGCCGAACACGCCCGAGCTGAGCTTCAGGTTCAGGTCGGTGTAGGCATGGATGTACTCGTAGGCCTGCACGCCGATGAAGGTGGCGCCCAGCAGCACGGTGATCCACATCCAGGCGATGCACTTGGCGCGCTGGTTGGCGATCAGCGCATGGTGGGCGATGGTCAGCGTCACGCCCGAGGTCAGCAGCAGCGCGGTGTTGATCGTCGGCAGCGGCCACGGGCCCATGGTGACGAAGGGCTCGACGGTGCCGGCCGGCGAGGCGGTGGACCCGGCCAGCACGGTGGGCCAGGCGGCCTTGAAGTCGGGCCACAGGATCTGGTGGTCGAGGTTGCCGAGCATCGGCACCGAATGCACGCGGGCCCAGTACAGCGCGCCGAAGAAGGCCGCGAAGAACATCACTTCCGAGAAGATGAACCAGCTCATGCTCCAGCGGAAGGACACGTCCACACGCTGCGAATACAGCCCGCTGCGGTCTTCGGCGATGGCGGTGCTGAACCACTGGAACATCGCGCCGAGCCAGATGACCAGGCCGAGCAGCAGCGAGTACGCGCCCCAGCCGTGGCCGTTGATCCACTGGCCCGCGCCGAGGATCACGAAGAACATGCCCGTGGCCACCAGCACCGGGTAGTGCGACGGGGCCGGCACGAAGTAGTACGGGGTGGAGCCGGAGTGTGCGTTGGCCGACATGGTCTTCTTGCTCCTGAAGACTCGGTACGGATGAATTGAATGGGATTGTGAACGCTCAGCCGGCCACGCCGCTGCCGATGACCCAGCGCACCAGCAGCACCAGCGCCAGCACGAACAGCGCCGCGCTGATGACGCCGGCCACGATCACATGCACCGGGTTCAGCTTCTGCATGTCCTGGGCATGCCCGGCCGAGCGGCGGATGCCGAAGAAGGACCAGGCCACCGCACGAAAGGTCTGCAGCGGCGAGGCCGGCCGGTTGGCCGCCTCCTTCAGGCCGCCCGGCTGCGAACTCACAGCCGCGACTCCCGGACTCGACACCCGCGGTCGGCCGCAGCAGGCCGCCGGTCGGCGCCGGCGGCGTCTTGCCGCCGACTTCGAAGAAGGTGTAGGACAGGGTGATCGTGGTCACGTCCTTCGGCAGCTTCGGGTCGATGACGAAGACCACCGGCCACTGCTTCGATTCGCCGGCCTTGAGCGTGTACTCGTTGAAGCAGAAGCACTCGAGCTTGTTGAAATGCGCCATCGCCTGCTTGGGCGCATAGCTGGGAATGGCCTGCGCGGCCATCGTCCGGTCCTGCTTGTTGCGGAACTCGTACATCACCGTGGCCAGTTCGCCGGGGTGCACCGTGACCGAGGCCTTGGCGGGCTTGAAGTCCCAGGGGCCGCGCGCGTTGGCATCGAATTCCACCGTCACCGTGCGTGTCAGGTCGACCTGCGTGTTGCCGCTGCGGCCGGCCGCCGCATCAGCCGCGGCGCTGCTCGGCCAGCGACAGCACGTTCACGCCCAGCGCCTCGCAGATGGCGCGGTACATCGGCACCAGCGCGTAGCCGAAGCCGAACATCAGCAAGGCCACGACCAGCAGCTTGCCCAGCATGCGACGGTTGTCGGCGAGCAGCAGCGAGCGGGCGCCGAAGCGTTGCCATCGCCTGGCCTCAACCGCCGAAGACGACGATGCGCACGACGAAACCCACGCCGAACAACGCGCCGATCGCGGCCAGGATCCAGGCCGTGCGCAGGTTGGCCTTGCGTTGCGCGTCGGTGGTCATGGCGGTGCTTCAGCCGATCACCCGCGTGGCGCTGGCGTCGAGCTTGGGCGGGTTCTCGAAGGTGTGCCACGGCGCCGGCGACGGCACTTCCCATTCCAGGCCCTCGGCGCCTTCCCAGGGCTTCTGCGGCGCCTGCTCACCCTGGCCGCGCATCATCGGCAGCACGACGAAGAGGAAGAAGTAGACCTGCATCAGCCCGAAGCCGAAGGCGCCGATCGTGGCCCACATGTTGAAGTCGACGAACTGCATCGGGTAGTCGGCGTAGCGTCGCGGCATGCCGGCCAGACCGAGGAAGTGCATCGGGAAGAAGGTGAGGTTGAAGAAGATCAGCGAGCCCCAGAAATGGATCTTGCCGCGCGTTTCGGAGTACATCACGCCGGTCCACTTCGGGCCCCAGTAGTAGACGCCGCCGAACATCGCGTACAGCGAGCCGGCCACCAGCACGTAGTGGAAGTGCGCCACCACGTAGTAGGTGTCCTGCAGCTGGATGTCGATCGGCGCCATCGCCAGGATCAGCCCGGTGAAGCCGCCCATCGTGAACACGAAGATGAAGCCCACGGCCCACAGCATCGGCGTCTCGAAGGTCATCGAGCCGCGCCACATGGTGGCGATCCAGTTGAAGATCTTCACGCCGGTGGGCACCGCGATCAGCATGGTCGCGTACATGAAGAACAGCTGGCCCGTCACCGGCATGCCGGTGGTGTACATGTGGTGCGCCCAGACGATGAAGGACAGGATCGCGATCGAGGCCGTGGCGTAGACCATCGAGGCGTAGCCGAACAGCCGCTTGCGCGCGAAGGCCGGCACGATGGCGCTGACGATGCCGAAGGCCGGCAGGATCATGATGTAGACCTCGGGGTGGCCGAAGAACCAGAAGATGTGCTGGTACATCACCGGGTCGCCGCCGCCGGCCGGGTTGAAGAAGCTGGTGCCGAAGTGGCGATCGGTCAGCGTCATCGTGATCGCGCCGGCCAGCACCGGCATCACCGCGATCAGCAGGAAGGCGGTGATCAGCCAGGTCCAGGCGAACAGCGGCATCTTCATCAGCGTCATGCCGGGCGCGCGCATGTTCAGGATGGTGACGATGATGTTGATCGAGCCCATGATCGAGCTCGCGCCCAGGATGTGCAGCGCGAAGATGCCGGCGTCCATCGACGGGCCCATCTGCATCGTCAGCGGCGCGTAGATCGTCCAGCCGGCAGCGGGCGCGCCGCCGGGCATGAAGAAGGAGCCGGCGAGCATCAGCGCCGCCGGGATCAGCAGCCAGAAGCTCAGGTTGTTCATGCGCGCGAAAGCCATGTCGGCCGCGCCGATCTGCAGCGGGATCATCCAGTTCGCGAAACCGACGAAGGCCGGCATGATCGCGCCGAAGACCATGATCAGCCCGTGCATCGTCGTGAACTGGTTGAACAGCTCCGGGTTCACGAACTGCAGCCCGGGCTGGAACAGCTCGGTGCGGATGCCCAAGGCGAGGATGCCGCCGATCATGAACATCGTGAACGAGAACAACAGGTACATCGTGCCGATGTCCTTGTGGTTCGTCGCGAACAGCCAGCGCCTCCAGCCGTGCGGCTGGCCGTGGTGATCGTCGTGGGCGTGGTCGCCGGGGTGGGGTAGCACTGCACTCATGGACTCAACCTTTAGTCGGCATCACTTGCGGGCGGCGGCAACTTCGGCAGGCTGCACCAGCTGCCCGGTCTTGTTGCCCCAGTGGTTCTTGGTGAAGGTGATCACGGCCGCCAGTTCGGTGTCGGACAGCTGCCGCCACGACGGCATCGCGCCGTTGCCCGCGCCCTGCAGCACGAGGGTGATCTCGCGGATCTTGTCGGCGTCCAGCACGATCGGCGAGCCGTCCAGCGGCTTGATCGGCCCCGCGCCCTTGCCGCTGGCCTGGTGACAGGCGGCGCAGTTGGCGGCATAGATCTTCTCGCCGCGGGCCTTCAGGTCGTCCAGCGTCCACACCTTGTTCGGATCATCGGCCATCGCCGCCATTTCCTTGTGCTTGACCGCCACCCAGGCGCTGTAGTCGGCGGCGCTCAGCACGCGCACATGGATCGGCATGTAGGCGTGTTCCTTGCCGCACAACTCGGCGCACTGGCCGTAGAAGTCGCCGACTCTGTCGGCGCGGAACCAGGTGTCGCGCACGAAGCCGGGTATGGCGTCCTGCTTGACGCCGAGGGACGGCACCATCCAGGCATGGATCACATCGTTGGCGGTGGTGATGATGCGCACCTTGCGGTCCACCGGCACCACCAGCGGATGGTCGACGCGCAACAGGTAGTCGTCGCCCTTCGGCGTGCCGGCATCGGACAGCAGGCGCTGCTCGGGGTCCAGCGTCGACAGGAAGGAGATGCCCTCACCTTCGCCGCGCAGGTAGTCGTAGCCCCACTTCCACTGGTAGCCGGTGGCCTTGATCGTCAGGTCGGAATTGCTCGTGTCCTTCATCGCCACCACGGTGCGCGTGGCCATCGCGCCCATGCCGATGACGATGAGCAGCGGCACCACCGTCCAGGCGATCTCGACGGCCACGCTTTCGTGGAAGTTGGCTGCTCTGTGGCCCAGCGACTTGCGGTGCTTGAGGATCGAATAGAACATCACGCCGAACACGGCCACGAAGATGATCAGGCAGATCACCAGCATGACGTTGTGCAGCCACTGGATGTCGCTGGCGATGCGCGTCACCGGCGGCGCCAGGTTGATCTGATTCACCGCCGGGCCGCCGGGCAGGCTGTTCACCGCCAGCGCCGCCTGCGCCGTCAGCATCGCGCCCGCCAGCCACAGGCCCTGGGCCACGCGTCGGCAGCAGGTGCTCGAGTTCATCGTCGTCATCGTTGATGTTCCAGTTGCGTTTCTTGCGCCACCGGGCGCGAGCATTCCAGCCGCAGGGCCTGACGCAGCTCACGCGCCAGCGCCATGCGCAGTTCCGGCCTCAGGTAGCGGCCGACGCGCATGCGATGGCCCTGCCCGGTGATCTCGACCAGCGAGCCTTCGCCATGCACCGGCTCGACGCGCACCCACTCGGCGCGCAAGGCCGCGCTCTCTACACCGCGCCCGAAGCGGTGCTCGACATTCAGCTCGCGCTCGGCCAGGGTGATCGTTTCGGCATCGCCGGCATGGCGCGAGCAGACCCAGAAGGCCACGCCAAGCGCCAGCATTTCGGCGCCGGCCAGCGGCAGCACGGCCGGCGCACCCAACCACCAGAAGGCCGCGGCGATACCCAGCGACATCACCGACAGCGCCAGGAACACACCCAGCAGGCAGCCCGGCACGAAGGAGCTGTTGCGCGCCATGCGCCACTGCACGGCCGAGCGCTCGGCACCCTGGTGCGATTGGCGCAATTCGCGCGCGAAGCGCCAGGCCGGCGTGTCCGGCGCAAGTGCCGGCGCGGGCCAGGGGCGGGGGGCGTAGGTCGAACTCATTCAGCGGAGCACGCGCAGACACGGGCAGTCGGGCATTCGGGCAAGGGAGAACGGGGGTGTCCACGGCACGCGTCCAACAGCCTGATCGCCCCGAAGACCGCGCGGATTCTAGCGCAGCCCATCGTCCTGGCCCTGAGGGGCGGCGAGTCGATCGCGCCATGGCGCGCAGGTCCTCCAGTGCGACCGTGGTCTGCGCCGCGATGCGCGGCTTCGGCGCCGCGCGAAAGGCATGGCCGTAGACCAGCTCGAAGTCCAGCCGCAGCCGGCCCTCGGGGCCTTGCAGCTGCTGCAGCTGCGCGCAAAGGCGCTCGCGCCAGCGCGGCGTGCGCAAGCCCGGGCTGCGCGACGGCTCGGCATTGCCGCCCAGGCCACGCAATTCGCGCAACAGGGCGTCGGCGTCCGGCCAGGTCAGCGTGAGGATTTCCTGGTCCATCACCGGGTCGGCAAAGCCTGCGCGCACCAGCATGTCGCCAAGGTCGTGCATGTCGACGAAGGCTGCGTGCGGGGCCGGCCAGCCCCGCCGCGCATAGACCTGGCGCAGGCCGTGCAGCGAGCCCGGGCCCAGCGTCGAGAACATCAGGAAGCCACCCACCGCCAGCGCCCGTTGCCACTGCTGCAGCAGCGCCACCGGGTCGGCGGCCAGATGCAGCATCATGTTGGCCCACAGCAGTTGCGCCTGACCCGCAGCCACCTGCTGCGGCGTGGCCCAGGCGAGTTCCGGCCCGGCCCAGCGCCTGGGCGACCACCACGGCGTGGCCGCGGCAGCGCGACCACGTTGCAACAGCGCAGCGTCGGCCTCGACACGCAGCACGCGCGAGTGCGGATAGGCCTGCTGCAGCAGTGACTGCGCCGCGCCGTTGAAGCTCCACCAGTCGATCAGCGCGCTGGGCTGCAGGCGGATCAGTCCGAGCCGTTCGGCCATGCGGCGCGCCACTTCGGCATGCAGCCAGGGGGCTTCGGCGGCCCGGCCCAGGCGCCGGGTGATGTGCGCCAGCGCCTCGGGCTGCACCGGGCGCAAGGCTCGCGTAGTCGCAGCATCGGGCATGGGCGGGCAGTATATTGAGCCGATGCGATCCCCCGAGTGGCTCAGGCCCGGCAGCATGGGGCCGCGGCTGCGGCCGCTGGGTCAGTGCGCGCTGTGCCGCAGCTGGGACACCCAGGCGGTGTGCAACAGCTGCGTCACGCGCTTCGCACCCGCGCGGCCGCGTTGCCGGCGCTGCGGCCTGCGCACCGGCACGACGGTCCCGCTGTGCGGCGCCTGTCTGGCCGACCCGCCGCCCTTCGACGCCTGCAGCGTCGGCTGCGACTACGACTTTCCCTGGGACCGCCTGATCGCCGACTTCAAGTTCCACGGCCGCGTGGAGTTGGCCGCGCCATTGGCCCGCGCTGCTGCTCGACGCCGTCCGCCGCGACGCGGGACGTTGCCGCAATGGGTGCTGCCGGTGCCTCTGGCGCCGCAGCGCCTGGCCGAACGCGGCTACAACCAGGCCTGGGAGCTGGCCCGTCGCGTGGCGCGCGGCCTGGGCTGCCGTGCCGATGCACGCTTGCTCGACCGACCGCTGGCCGGCGCCCACCAGGCCGAACTGGGCCTGGCCCAGCGGCTGAAGAACCTGCGCGGCGCCTTCGTGCCCAACCCGGGCCGGCGCGTGTCGCTGCACGGCCAGCATGTGGCCGTGGTCGACGACGTGATGACCAGCGGCGCGACCTTGCGCGAAGCCGCCGCGGCGCTGCGCCGCGCCGGCGCCACACGCGTCGACGCCTGGGTGCTGGCGCGCACGCCTGCCCCGGCGGATTGAAGGTCGCGCACCATGTTCAACATCGTGCTCGTGCAACCGGAGATTCCGCCGAACACCGGCAACGTCATCCGCCTGGCCGCCAACACCGGCTGCAGCCTGCACCTGATCGAGCCCTTGGGTTTCAGCATGGAAGACCGTTTGCTGAAGCGCGCCGGCCTGGACTATCACGAGGTACGCGGCCGTGCGCCGCCACGCGAGCTGGCAGACGTGGCTGGCCGACTGCCGGCCCGACCCGCTGCGCTGCTTTGCCTTCAGCACCCGCGGCCAGGGCGACTTCGCGGCGGCGCAGTGGCAGCGCGGCGACTGGCTGGTGTTCGGCAGCGAAAGCGCCGGCCTTCCGGCCGAGTTGCTGGCGCATATCGCACCGGCGCAGCGCCTGCGCCTGCCGATGCGTGACGGCCAGCGCAGCCTGAACCTGAGCAATGCGGTGGCGGTGGCGGTGTTCGAAGCCTGGCGGCAGAACGGCTACGCCGGCAGCCGTTGAACCGACTCAGTTTTCGCTGGTCGCCTCGCGCGACATCAGCTGCCACATCGCGTCGCAGCGGGTCGATGCGGCCTTCGAGCACGTCGACCACGGCCTGCGTGATCGGCATCTGCACACCCAACCCCTGGGCGCGGGCCAGCAGTGTCGGTGCGCTGTACACGCCCTCGGCCACATGGCCCAGTTGCTGCAGGATGCGCGGCAAAGCCAGGCCCTGCGCCAGCAGCAGCCCGACGCGCCGGTTGCGCGACAGGTCGCCAGTGGCGGTCAGCACCAGGTCGCCCAGCCCCGACAGGCCCATGAAGGTTTCGGCGCGCGCACCCAGCGCCACGCCCAGCCGGGTCATCTCGGCCAGCCCGCGGGTGATCAGCGCCGCACGCGCGTTCAGCCCCGGACGGTGGGCCTCGCCCTCCTGCGCCGCCAGGCCGTCGACCAGACCGGTGGCGATGGCCAGCACGTTCTTCACTGCGCCGCCGACCTCCACGCCCAACGGGTCGGCCGAGCGGTAGATGCGCAGCGTGTCGCTGTGGAAGGCCATCACCGCAGCCTCGCACAGGGCCGCGTCGCCGCTGGCGGCCACCAGCGCCGTGGGTTGCTCGCGTGCCACCTCCAGCGCAAAGCTCGGCCCCGACAGCACGCCGGCCGCGACGCCTGGCCGCAACTCACGCGCGATCTCGTGGCCCAGTTCGCCGCTGCCGGCCTCGAAGCCCTTGCACAGCCACAGCGCCGGCATGTCCGGCGGCAGCGCGGCCAAGCGCTCGCGCAATGCCGCCATCGGGGCGGCGATGACCAGCAGGCCGTCGCGCGCATGGCGCAGCGCGGCGTCGTGGTCGGCACTGATGCGCAGCGCCGCGGGCAGCGGCAGTTCGGGCAGGTAGCGCTGGTTGCAGCGCTGCGCCTCCATCTGCGCCGCCTGCTGTACATCGCGTGTCCACAGCAGCACATCGTGGCGCTGCACCGCCGCCATGGCCATCGCGGTGCCCCAGGCGCCCGCGCCGAGCATGCTGATGTTCATGCGCAGTCGGGCCGGGGTCGGCGCCGCGCGCCTCAGTTGGCGCCGGTGATGATGCGCGACGCGCCGTTGCCGTTCTGCGCGGCGGCCTGGGCCTGTTGCGCCTCGAACATGGCCTGGAAGTTGACTTCGGTCAGGATGATCGGTGGGAAGCCGGCGCGGGTGCAGACGTCGGAGACGATGGCACGCAGGTACGGATAGATCATCTGCGGGCAGACGATGCTGACGATGCCCTGCATCTGCTCGTCCGGCACGTTGCGGATCTCGAAGATGCCGGCCTGCTTGGCTTCGACCAGGAACAGCGTCTTGTCCTTGACCTTGGTGGTCACGGTGGCCGTGACCGTGACCTCGAAAATGCCCTCGGCCACGGGTTCGGCACCCATGGCCAGGTTGATCTCGACCTGCGGCTGCTGCTGCTCGAGCAGGATCTGCGGCGAATTCGGTTGCTCCAGCGACAGGTCCTTCAGGTACATGCGCTGGATCTGGAACACGGGGGTCTGGACTGGGTCGGCCATGGTGAGGATTTCCGGAAAGTGGCAGGCGGGGCCGCAGCGACGTGGCAATCCGCTCGGGCCGAAAGCTGCAGATTATCCCTTAGCGCCGCAGGCGGTCGCGCAGCACGGCCGCTTCAGGCCGCACGACTTGGCGCCGCGGCCAGCAGCGGCACCAGGCCGCCACGACGGTCCAGTTCGATCAGGTCGTCGCAGCCGCCGACATGCGTGTCGCCGATGAAGATCTGCGGCACCGTGCGCCGCCCGGTGAGTTCCATCATGTGCATGCGCTGGGCAGGCTCGAGGTCGACACGGATCTCCTCGATGTGGTCCACGCCACGCTGCTGCAGCAGCGCCTTGGCCCGGTGGCAGTAGGGGCAGCTCAGGGTCAGGAACATGCGCACGGGCTTCATCATGCTTGGGCGGCCGGATGGCAATCGAGAGCGCGATTCTGGGCCCGCACCCACGGCTTCGCGTTGAGTGGGCTCAGGCCTTCTCGATCGGCAGGCTGGCGTCGCGCCAAGCGGCATTGCCGCCGGCCAGGTTGTGTACGTTGCTGTAGCCGGCCTTGCGCAACTGCGTCGCCGCTCGCGACGAGCGTGCGCCCGTGGCACACATCACCACCAGCGGCAGCGCCTTGTTGGCAGGCAGGCCCTTGGCGCCGTCCAGCGCACCGAGCGGCACGTTGCGCGCGCCCGCCGCGTGGCCGGCGGCAAATTCAGCGGGCTCGCGCACGTCGATCAGCACGGCCTTTTCCTGGTTGATCAGGCGCACCGCATCGGCGGTCGATAGCGAGCCGCCCATGCCGCCCTTGGCGACCATCGGCCAGACCAGCAGCGCACCCGAAACGAAGGCAGCCAGGATCAATATCCAGTTCTCGACGATGAATTGCACGGCGGCGGTTGAGGCGATATGGAAGAGCGCGAATTATAGAATCGCGACCTCGGCCGAGGCCGCACCCCACAGGACACCGATCGCCCATGTACAAGCTCGTGCTGATTCGCCACGGCGAATCGACCTGGAACCTCGAGAACCGCTTCACCGGCTGGACCGACGTGCCGCTGACCGAGACCGGCGTGGAGCAGGCGCGTCAGGCCGGACGCTTGCTGCGCGAGGCCGGCTACGAGTTCGACATCGCCTACACCTCGGTGCTCAAGCGCGCCATCTGGACGCTGTGGCACTGCCTGGACCAGATGGACCGCACCTGGCTGCCTGTCGTCAACGACTGGCGGCTGAACGAGCGCCACTACGGCGCGCTGCAGGGACTGAACAAGGCCGAGACCGCGCGCCAATACGGTGACGAGCAGGTCCTCGTGTGGAGGCGCAGCTACGACACGCCGCCGCCGGCGCTGGACGCCGCCGACCCGCGCTGCGAGCGCGCCGATCCACGCTACGCCGCGCTGCAGCCGAGTCAGGTGCCGCTGACCGAATGCCTGAAAGACACGGTGGTCCGTGTCATGCCGTTCTGGAACGACGTGCTGGCCCCGGCGCTGCGCGCGGGCCGCCAGCCGGTGATCGCGGCGCATGGCAACTCGATGCGCGCGCTGGTGAAGTACCTCGACCGGATCAGCGACGACGACATCGTCGGCCTCAACATCCCGAACGGCATCCCGCTGGTCTACGAACTGGACGCACAGTTGAAGCCGCTGCGCAGTCACTACCTGGGCGATGCCAAGGCAGTGGCCGAGGCGGCCGCCGCGGTGGCGCGCCAAGGTCGAGCCTGATGCGTCGAACCGGCCTGCCGCGAGGCCTTGTGCCCGGTGGGTCCGCCAGGCGTTCGCAGCCGAGGCCAGTACCGCGGCCAAGCGCGCGTCACCGCTGCAATGCACCCGGCGTCCATTTTTCCCGTGCGGGCAACGGTGTCGTCCCGATGGGCAGTGCGAATTCAGCCTTGGGACGAAGATCGGCGCCCAATGCGCGACCGGGATCGGCTCCCATGCCACGCCACAGCGAATCCTTCTTCAGCGCGAAATCCAGGCTGTCGACGTCGACCAGCATCTGACGCATCGCCGGGAAGTTGCCTTCGAAATCGCCGCTGGCGCCAAGCGCGAAGACGCCGAATCCGACGCTGAGGTTGTTCACGGCCTGAATGGCGGCGCCTGGCGTCAGCCGGTCCTTCCAGACACGCAGGAACCACGCGGGACCGATGCCCTCGCTGATCAAGGTGTTGTGCACCAGCCTCAGCCTGCTTTGCGGCCACGCATCGCCTTCGGCCCCGTACGCGATCACCACACGGTTCTCCGTGTGCGCGCTCTGACCGATCACGTTGCCGAGCAGCAAGGCGTCGCCGCCGTTGGGCAGATCCACCTCATACGACGCTCGGCCATCCGCGCCGTCGAGCAAGAGGTTGTAGGCCAATGTGGTGCGCCTGGCGCGTGACTTGAGGAGGTGCCCCACATGGCCGGCATGGAAGCGGCTGCCGCTGACCTGCAGCGACGCGATCCGACCGACGTACAGAAGGTGGTGCAGCTTGCCCGGCACACGCGGCGCCTGTGCGAACTCGCTGTCCTCGATGATCAGTTCGGCCGTGTCGAAGTTTGCCGTCAGCAGGCCGTTCTGGTTGTCGAAGAAGGCGCAGCCGCGAACCGTCAGCTTGCCCTTTTCGAAGCGAATGCCGGCCCCATTGCCGTCGGGCACACGTGCGCCTCGAAACTCGAGGTTCTCGATCGTGACGTCGCCATCGCGCACCACGAGAATCGCCTTGCCCTGGGCATGCTTGCCATCGGCAATCAGCACGGGCCGCCGGCCCAGGCCGCGGATCGTCAGCCGCTTCTGGTGCAGCACCGCCACGTCGCCGCGGTACTCGCCGCTGCGCACGAGGATCGTGTCGCCATCTCCCGCCTGCCGCACCGCATCGGACAGCGTCGCGGCCTGACCGCTCGCGCCCACGGTGATGCTGGCTGCGCGCACTGTGCTGTCGACGAGCAACAGCGCAATCCCGAACCAGATTCGGGTGCAGTTGCGCACACCCGTACACGACCGCAGCGGCGGCGTCGCGAAGCGCAGAACCGCAAGCACTTAAAAAAAGACCCGGACGGTCCGGGTCTTGCTGTCGCAAACCTGCGGGTCGCGCGCAAGCGCAACCCGTCGGATGCCGTCAGGGCTTGTTGCCCGTCGGGAATGGCCAGGCCGCGGCCGGGCTCAGCGCCGTCTTTGCCGCAGGGGCAGCCGGGGCGGCAGGAGCCGCTTTGGTTGCCGCCTTCTTTGCTGCCGGCTTCTTGGCCGCGGCCTTCTTCGCAACGGCCTTCTTGACGACGGCCTTCTTCACGACCTTGACGGCGACCTTCTTGGCCACGGCCTTCTTCACGGCCTTCTTGACCATCGCCTTCTTGGCCGCGCCGACGATCTTCTTCGTGGCGGCCTTCTTCACCGCCGCCTTCAGCGCCTTCTTGGCCACGGCCTTCTTCGCCGCACCGGCCACATTGCGCATCACGACCTTCTTCACGACGGCCTTCTTCACCGCCGCCTTCTTGGCCGGAGCCTTCTTCGCCGGGGCCTTCTTGGCCGGGGCTTTTTTCGCAGTTGCCATAACGATCTCCTTGATCAAGTTGCAAAGAGCACCACGCTGCTCGATACAGCGCGGCGATTCATCGCCCGACGGTCTGCCCCGGCCCTAAGGCCTGGACGGTCGCCCCGGTACGACGAATACGGTGTCGGGCCGGCGCATCGCTTCTGCTGTCGATGCATCACGTCCCTCGAAAATGAATCTGCTGCACATGTTGTTCGGGTTGGCTTTGCAGCAGCCTTCAATCCCACGAAAGCGCGCCACCGGTCTGGTACTCGATGACACGCGTTTCGAAGAAATTCCGTTCCTTCTTCAGGTCGATCATTTCGCTCATCCACGGGAACGGGTTTTCCTCGTTCGGATAGAGCGCATCGAGGCCGATCTGCGTCGCCCGCCGGTTGGCGATGTAGCGCAGATAGCCCTTGAACATGGAGGCGTTGAGGCCGAGCACGCCGCGCGGCATGGTGTCTTCGGCATAGCGGTATTCGAGCTCGACCGCGGTTTCGAACAGCGCCTTGATCTCCGCCTTGAACTGCGGCGTCCACAGCTGCGGGTTCTCGAGCTTGATGGTGTTGATCAGGTCGATGCCGAAGTTGCAGTGCATCGACTCGTCGCGCAGGATGTACTGGTACTGCTCGGCCGCACCCGTCATCTTGTTCTGCCGCCCGAGCGCCAGGATCTGCGTGAAGCCGACGTAGAAGAACAGGCCTTCCATCAGGCAGGCGAAGACGATCAGGCTCTTCAGCAGCGTCTGGTCGGCCTCGGGCGTGCCGGTGACGAAGTTGGGATCCATGATCGCGTTGATGAACGGGATCAGGAACTGATCCTTGTCACGGATCGACTTCACCTCGTTGTAGGCGTTGAAGATCTCGCTCTCGTCCAGGCCCAGCGATTCGACGATGTACTGGTAGGCGTGCGTGTGGATCGCTTCTTCGAAGGCCTGGCGCAGCAGGAACTGGCGGCATTCGGGCGCGGTGATGTGCCGGTAGGTGCCGAGCACGATGTTGTTGGCGGCCAGCGAATCG
Organism: uncultured Pseudomonadota bacterium; assembly: GCA_963818005.1. Taxonomy (GTDB): domain Bacteria; phylum Pseudomonadota; class Gammaproteobacteria; order Burkholderiales; family Burkholderiaceae_C; genus Rubrivivax. Next base: position 151,474 of record CAWFQP010000032.1, on the reverse strand, counting down.
GCGGTGACGAAGAAGCCGAGGTTGCGCTTGATGATGCGCCGCTCGTCTTCGGTCAGGCCGTTGGGATCCTTCCAGGTCGCGATGTCGCGCGACATGTTGATCTCCTGCGGCATCCAGTGGTTCGAGCAGGTGGCGAGGTACTTCTCCCACGCCCACTTGTACTTGAAGGGCACCAGCTGGTTGACGTCGGTCTTGCCGTTGATGATGCGCTTGTCGGCGGCCACCACGCGATGGTGGGCAGGCTGCTCGGCAGTTGCGGTGCGCGGCGCCGACGGGGACGGAGGAGCCGACAACGCCTCACGAATCGAGTGAGGGCTCGGCGCCGAGAGTTGCAGTCTTCGACAGGGTGCGAACTTCTTCTTCCCAGACCAGCATGTGCGTGTACGTCCTATGGCGAGCGATTATGTGAGTGTTGCGTGCGAACACCAAGCACTAGTTGACAACGGCGCGGTTTCGTCGCGCGTGTTGTTGCAGTCGCGCATCGTGTTCGCATGCGCGAGGCGATGCGCGATCGCGCGGGTGCGTCACTGACACGCCTCGATTCATTGGCAGGCTTCGCAGTCGGGCTCGTCGATCGAGCAGAACTTGATGTCGCTCGCTGCGGCCTCGTGCGGCGCACTGCTCGCGGCGACGTGAGCCGACTGCGCCGACACCGCGTTCATCGCACCCGAATGCACGGTGGACTTCTCGGCATGCGTCGCACCCACGGTGCGCAGGTAGTAGGTGGTCTTCAGGCCGCGCAACCAGGCGAGCTTGTAGGTCTCGTCGAGCTTCTTGCCCGAGGCGCCGGCGATGTAGATGTTGAGCGACTGCGCCTGGTCGATCCACTTCTGCCGCCGCGCCGCGGCTTCCACCAGCCACTGCGTCTCGACCTCGAAGGCGGTGGCGTACAGGCGCTTCAGTTCCTCGGGCACGCGGTCGATGCGGCGCAGCGAGCCGTCGAAATGCTTCAGGTCCATGACCATCACGTCGTCCCACAGGCCCAGGCGCTTCAGGTCGCGCACCAGGTACTCGTTGACCACGGTGAACTCGCCCGACAGGTTGCTCTTCACCGACAGGTTGCCGAAGCACGGCTCGATGGAGGCGTCGACGCCGATGATGTTGGAGATGGTCGCCGTGGGCGCGATGGCCACGCAGTTGCTGTTGCGCATGCCGTGGTCGCGCGATGCGTGCGCGCAGCGCGTCCCAGTCCATGCTCGTCGAACGGTCGACCTCGAGGTAGGGCGAGGAACCGGGCCCCTCCCCGGCTCCGCCGCCGCGCTGCTCGGCCAGCAGGTCCAGCGAATCGAGCGGCAGCACGCCACGGTCCCACAGGCTGCCGCGGTAGCTGCTGTAGCGGCCGCGCTCTTCCGCCAACTCGGTGCTGGCCCAGTAGGCGTGGTAGCACACGGCCTCCATCGATCGGTCGGCGAACTCCACCGCCGCCTCGCTGGCGTAGGGCACGCGCAGCTGGTACAGGCTGTCCTGGAAGCCCATGATGCCCAGACCGACCGGGCGATGGCGCAGGTTCGAGTCACGCGCCTTCTTCACCGCGTAGTAGTTGATGTCGATGACGTTGTCGAGCATGCGCATCGCCGTGGCCACCGTCCGCTTCAGCTTGGCCTGGTCGAGCTGCTTGGAGCCGTCCGGTGCGTCCATCAGATGCTGCGCCAGGTTCACCGAACCCAGGTTGCACACCGCGATCTCGGTGTCGCCGGTGTTGAGCGTGATCTCGGTGCACAGGTTCGAGCTGTGCACCACGCCCACATGCTGCTGGGGCGAACGCACGTTGCAGGCATCCTTGAACGTGATCCACGGATGCCCGGTCTCGAACAGCATCGACAGCATCTTGCGCCACAGGTCCTTCGCCGGCATGCGCTTGTAGAGCTTGATCTCGCCGCGGTCCACCTTGGCTTCGTAGGCGACATAGGCCTCCTCGAAGGCCTTGCCGAACTTGTCGTGCAGGTCGGGGCAGGTGCTGGGGCTGAACAGCGTCCACTGCCCTTTGCTCGCATCCTGCGGATGTTCGGCGCCTTCGATGACCCGCTTCATGAACAGGTCAGGGATCCAGTTGGCGGTGTTCATGTCGTGCGTGCGCCGCCGGTCGTCGCCGGTGTTCTTGCGCAGCTCGAGGAACTCCTCGATGTCCAGGTGCCAGCTCTCCAGATAGGCGCAGACCGCGCCCTTGCGCTTGCCGCCCTGATTGACCGCCACCGCGGTGTCGTTGACCACCTTCAGGAACGGCACCACGCCCTGGCTCTTGCCGTTGGTGCCCTTGATGTAGGAGCCCAAGGCGCGCACGTTGGTCCAGTCGTTGCCCAGTCCGCCGGCAAACTTGCGACAGCAGCGCGTTCTCCTTCAGCGCCTCGTAGATGCCGTCCAGATCGTCGGCCACCGTCGTCAGGTAGCAGCTCGACAGCTGCGAGCGGCGCGTGCCGGCGTTGAACAGCGTGGGCGTGCTCGACATGAAGTCGAAGCTGGACAGCACGCCGTAGAACTCGATGGCGCGGGCCTCGCGGTCGATCTCGTTCAGTGCCAGGCCCATCGCCACGCGCATGAAGAAGGCCTGCGGCATTTCGATGCGCTGCTCGTCGATGTGCAGGAAGTAGCGGTCGTACAAGGTCTGCAGGCCGAGGTAGTCGAACTGCAGGTCGCGCTCGGGCAGCAGCGCCGCGCCCAGCTTGCCGAGGTCGAACTGCGCCAGCTTCTCGTCCAGAAGCTCCGCCGCGATGCCCTTCTTGATGAACTGCGGGAAGTACTCGGCATAACGCTCACCCATCTGCGCCTGCGTCACCTCGCCGCCGAGGATCTCGCGGCGGATGGTGTGCAGCAGCAGCCGCGCGGTGGCGCGCGAATAGGCCGGGTCCTTCTCGATCAGCGTGCGCGCCGCCAGGATCGAGGCCTTGTAGACCTCGTCGATGGGCACGCCGTCGTACAGGTTGCGGCGCGTCTCGGCCAGGATCGGCTCGGCCTGGACGTCCGTGCCCAGGCCGGCGCATGCCGATTCCACCAGCGACTGCAGCGCGGCCAGGTCCAGCGGCAGGCGCTGGCCGTTGTCGAGCACGTGGATCTCGGCGACACGCGCCGCCGGAGCGGCACCTTGCCGGGCGCGCTCCTGCGTGCGCCGCTCGCGGTACAGCACATAGGCGCGCGCCACTTCATGGTGGCCGCTGCGCATCAGGCCCAGCTCGACGCTGTCCTGCACGTCCTCGATGTGGAAGGTGCCGCCGCCCGGACGCGAGCGCAGCAGCGCGCGCACCACCGTTTCGGTGAGGGTGTCGACGGTCTCGCGCACGCTGGCCGAGGCCGCGCCCTGCGTGCCGTGCACCGCCAGGAAGGCCTTCATCAGCGCGACGGCGATCTTGTTGGGTTCGAACACGACCACCGCGCCATTGCGTCGGATGATCTGGTAGCCGGCATAGGCCGACGCGGCGGGGGCAGCGCCGAGGACGGGGCGATTGAGCGCGGTGTTTTCCGCGGCCTGGGGGGCGATGGCATGCATGGATGGGCCTGTCGATCAGAGGGTGCGTGAAAGCGAAGAACGGGACGGGTGCGAGACGCGTGCGGAGCCTGGTGCCGCCGTCAGGCGCGGGACGCGGGCAGCGAGGTGCAGGGCCGGATTTCGGCCCAGCCGACCTTCGTGACTGGCAACTGTGCCGGGCTGCACGAGGCTGCGGTTCGGAAAGGCAAGCGTATCACGGGGCACACTATATCTGGGGTCACAGCCCCCCGCAAGGCACTACCGGTAGTGTTGCGCCTTAGGGCCTTCCCCAATGGCCAGAGCCGCGCGCGGCAGCGCCGGGCGGCGGCGCCGCAGCTGCTTGCGCAGCAGTGGCCAGTCGAAGCCGGCACCCGGGTCGAACTTGCGGCCGGGTGCGACGTCCTCATGGCCGACCACTTCTTCGATCGGGTACTGCTGCGCGAGCGCACGCAGCAGCCTTGCCAGCGCTTCGTATTGCCCAGGCTCGAAGGCCGAGCCCTCGAGCCCCTCGAGTTCGATGCCCACGGAGTAGTGATTGCAGTCCTCGCTGCCCGCGCCACGCGGAGCGGCCCGCGTGCCATGCGCGATGCTCGCAGGACACGAACTGCAGCGTCTGCCCGTCGCGCCGGACAAGGAAGTGCGCGGAGACCTTCAATCCGCGAATGCCGTCGTAGTACGGATGGGCATTCCAGTCGAGGCGGTTGCTGAAGAGCCGCTCGATGGCGTCGCCACCGTATTCGCCAGGCGGCAGGCTGATCGAGTGCAGCACCACCAGCGTGACGGGCGTGGCGGCCGGCCTCGCGTCGAAATTGGGCGAGACGCATGCCTGCGCCTGGCGCCACCATCCCTGACGCCAGGCGCGTCTAGGCCTGGGTCGCCACGCTCACCCGGGCCTTCCCCGGTGATGACCCCGAGGCGGGCCATGCGATAGCGCATCTGCCGCAGCGACAGGCCCAGGCTGGCGCCGGCGGCAGTTCGGTTGTAGCGGTAACGCTCCAAAGCGCGCATCAGGATGTCGCGCTCCACCTGATCCAGGTAGGCCTGCAGATCGCTCGGCAACGGCGCGGCGTCACCAGTGCAGGCGCCGAGTTCGGCGGCGATCTCCCGAAGCGGGCTGGCACGCGGCAGATCGTCGAGCGCGGCGGTCAGGGGCTCCGCGGCACTGCTTTCGGCCAGGCCCAGGTCCTGCCACTCGATGACTTCGCTCCCGGACAGTGCAAGTGCCCGTTGCAGCAGATTCTCGAGTTCGCGCACATTGCCCGGGAAGGCATAGCCCGAAAGCAGGCGCAGCGCCTCGTCGCTCACCGTCGGCACCGGCGTCACGCCGGCGTCGCGCGCAATGCGTTCCAGCACCGCGCGACAGATCGGTGTCAGATCGGCGATGCGCTCGCGCAGCGGCAGGCAGCCGGATGCAGATGACGTTCAGTCGGTAGAAGAGATCCTGCCGGAAGCGTCCAGCATGGACCTCCTCGCCCAGATCCCGGTGGGTCGCGCTGACGATACGCACATTGGCCGGCACCTCATTGACAGCGCCGATGGGCCGCACCGCACGCTCCTGGATCACGCGCAGCAGCTTGCTCTGCATCGACAGCGGCAACTCGCCGATCTCATCGAGGAACAACGTGCCCCCCTGGGCTGCCTGGAAGAAGCCCTCGCGATCTTCGGCCGCACCGGTAAAGGCCCCCTTGCGATAGCCGAAGAACTCTGCCTCGAGCAAGGCTTCGGGTATGGCGCCGCAGTTCACCGCGATGAACGGCTGCGTGGCGCGCGAGGACAGTTCGTGGATCGCGCGAGCGACCAGTTCCTTGCCCGTGCCGGACTCGCCCTGCACCAGCACCGGCGCCATGCTTCGCGCCACCTTGCCCACCATCGCATGAACCTGCTGCATGCTCTCGGTACGACCCACCAGCCGCCCGAGCGCCCCGGTCGCGCGCCGGCGCCGGCAGCGCCGCCGACTGGCGCCTCGCTGGCTCGCTTGCGCGCAGGTACGGCATCCGCTGCAGGCGGCCTTGCCGCCGGTGTCACGGTGCGACCGAGCGCGGAGGCCACCACGGTGCGGAACTGCCGAAGGTCGACCGGCTTGGTCAGGTAGTCATAGGCGCCGCACTTCAGCGCCTCGACCGCGCCCTGGGCTGAACCATAGGCGGTGATGACGATCGTCTTCTCGGTGCGGTTGGTCGCCTCGAGTCGCTGCAGCAGCTCGAGCCCGGTGCCATCCGGCAGCCGCATGTCGGTGATGACCGCGCTGAAGCCTCGCTGTCCCAGCAGCGTCCAGGCATCCTCGACCGTGCCGGCGGTCTCCACCGCATAGCCTTCGCGAACCAGCGTCAACTCGTACAGCGTGCGCAGATCGGGCTCGTCGTCGACGACGAGCAGGCTGTTGGCAGGGGCGGCGGTCATGCGTGGGGCTTGCTTTCGGGGTTCGCTGGCCGGCGTGCTTTCGCGCCTCATGACCACCAGGAACAGATTGCGCTGCCCATCGGGCCGCAACCGGTACTCGATGCTGGCGCCGTAGCGTTCGCACAGCTCGCGACAAATATACAGGCCCAGTCCGGTACCCCGACTTCGCGTCGAGAAGAAGGGTTCGAACAGGTGTCGCTCCACTTCCTGCGGAATGGCCGGCCCGTCGCTGTCGACGCGCAGCAGCGCGCTGCCTTCGTCGCGCGCCACCAGGCGAACCCCGACGGCGCCCGCCTGCCCACTGCCGTGCCGATTCGCGTTGTCCAGCAGGTTGACCAGCACCCGGCGCAGGTGCTCGCGTTCGAAGGCCACGTACAGCGGCTGCGCGGGAAGGTCCAGGTGAAGCACGCTGCCCGGCCCGGTCGCCAAGCCCGCCGTCTGCGCCCATTCGCCTGCGGCCGCGGCCACCTCGGCAGTCGCATCGACCACGCTGCTGTCCGGCAGCGGTGCCCGGGGCGATCTCCATGACCTCGTCGACGATCCGCTTGAGCCGCTCGACGTTGTCGGCCACCATGCGCGCCAGCCGTCGCTGCGGATCGGCCAGCACGTCCTCCAGCAGCAGCGCATTGGCCTGTGCGATGGCGGCCAGCGGGTTGCGTATCTCGTGCGCGATGCCTGCCGAGACACGCCCCATGGCCGCGAGCTTCTCCTGGTGCATGCGGGCCTGCGCGGTTCGCACATCCTCGAGCAAGAGCACGCAGAACTCCTCGGTCCCCGTCTTGCCCTGCTGGATGGCCGGCCGGCGCGTGAAGCGCACCCGCATGCGCAGCGTGCGCGTATCCCCCTCGCCGAAGTTCAGCACCACGTCGGCGCCTGCCTCCGGCCAGTAGGCCTTGGCAAGCGCCGCCTGCACGGCCGCGCAAAGCGACGACCACTCGGCGCGCCCCTGCAGCGGAAACGGCGCCGCCGGCCCCATGCCACGCGGCGACAGCAGGCCGCGCGCGGCGGGATTGGTGGCACGCACCCGCAGCTCGCTGTCGACCACCAGCACGCCATCGGCCATCTCCTCGATGACCAGCCGATTCAGCTGGGCCTGCTGGCGCGCCAGTTCCATCGACCCGCGAGCGGCGATCTCCTCGCGCGCCAGACGTCCGGCCAGTTCACTGGACAGCAGCGCAATCACGAAGAAGCCCATGCCGGCCAGGCCCGACTGCGTCATCAGGACCGCGCCACCCGGCCCGGGCCCGGCGGGATTCCACGCCACCACCAGCAGCATCAGCGCCACCGCCGCCGCGGTGGCCAGCGCCATCAAGCGCGACGTCAGCACACCCGACATCAGTACCGGCAGCACCAGCAGCGCCGCAAAGTTGAGATTGCCATCGGAAACCAGCAGATGCAGCCCGGTGAAGGCCAGCAGATCCACGCCGATCGTGGCCAGCCACTGCCGCCTGCGCTGCGCCACGCTGTCCTGCGGCAAGGGCTGCGTCAAGCCGACGAATCGCGGCAGCAACCACAGCGTGACGGCCTGCGCCGCGTAGGCCAGGCACAGCAGGGCAAGACCGGCCGGTGCGTTGCCGCCGACCAGGCTGGTCGCGCCGATGCCTGCGACCAGCGCCGCGCCGATCGCCGCACGCACGGCGCAGTAGGTGCGGAAGATTCGGGTCAGCGCGGAATCCGAATCGGCCAGCAGGCGTCGCGCCTGACGCGTCAGCACCTGCTTGTCGGTCAGCCGATCGGTGCCGCCCGATCCCGTCTGCGACCTGGCCGCGCCAACGCTGGCCGGGTCGTCCTGCATCGATTGGGTGTCGGCTGCCACGCCGAGCACGCCGAACCACGACTCATCGGGGCCGCGCCCGGAATCGGCCATGCTCGCCTGTCGCAACCGTTCGCCGGTGCGGCGCTCCTGGCGCGGTGCTTGCGGCGCCTGGGGGTTCGACTGGGTTCGGCTCATCGTGATGCCCACGGGGTTGCCACGCACACCCGATTTGCCACGGCGGCGCTCCGCCACGATGGCTGGGTCAGACCAGCACCTCGACGCAAGGGCGGATGGCCCAAGAAGGCCTGCGGACTGGCACTGGCGCCATAGGCCCCCGACTGGTACACCACCACCAGATCGCCGACCTGCGACACCGGCAGATCCATGCGATCGGCCAGCAGGTCCAGTGGGGTGCACAGCGGCCCGACCACCGAGGCCACCTCGCGCTGGCGGCTGGCGGCGCGGTTGCCGATGGTCACCGGATAGTTCTTGCGGATCACCTGGCCGAAGTTGCCCGAGGCGGACAAGTGATGATTCAAGCCGCCATCGGTCACCAGGAACACCTGCCCGCGCGACACCTTGCGATCGACGATGCGCGTCACGTACACCCCGGCCTCGCCCACCAGATAGCGGCCCAGTTCGATCACCAGCGACACCTCGGGCAGTTCGCGGCGGGCGCGCTCGACCAGCCGCTCCAGGTTGTCGGCGATGGGGCGCAGCGTCGAGATGCTGTTCGCCGGGAAAGTAGGGAATGCCGAAGCCGCCGCCCAGGTTCAGGAACCGCACCGGGCCGGGCGCTGAGCTCGGCCAGGCGCAGCGCCAGTTCGTAGGACTTCTGCTGGGCCTCGCAGATCGACTCGGCACGCAGGTTCTGCGAGCCGGCGAAGAGATGGAAGCCTTCGAAGGACACACCGCTCGCGCCGATCGAACGCATCAGCTCGGGCATCTGTTCGACATCGACGCCGAACTGCTTGGGTCCGCCGCCCATCTTCATGCCGGAACCCTTGAGTTCGAAGTCCGGGTTGACGCGCACCGCCACGCGCGCCGGCAGGCCGAGCTCGGCCTGCGATCGCGCCGAGCAGCTGCACCTCGCGCAGCGACTCGATGTTCACCAGCACCCCGCTGGCCACCGCCTGGCGCAAGCTCGGCCTCGCGCTTGCCCGGGCCGGCGAAGCTGATCTCCTGCGGATCGGCGCCGGCATCGAGCGCAACCTTCAGCTCGCCGGCCGAAGCCACGTCGATGCCATCCACCAGGCCGGCCATGAAGCCGACCACCGCCGGCATCGGGTTGGCCTTCATCGCGTAGTGCAGCTTCACCCTCGGCGGCAGCAGGCGGCGCAACTCGCCGGCGCGAGCGCGCAGGGCCTGGCGGTCGTAGGCATAGAAAGGCGTCTGGCCGACGCGTGCGGCAAGCGCGACAAGGGCACGCCCCCGACCTGCAACTCACCGTCGTGCAGCGGGAACTGCGGCATGTCGGCATGCACGGGCGTCTTGGTCGACGGCTGGGTTTCGATCGCGGTCATTGGCGTGCAGGAGCATGGTCACGGTGAGAAGTGGCGGGCGAATTGTCTCGCTGGCGCGCAGGATTGCCGAACGCGCATCGACGCAGGCATGGTCAGCGCTGCGGCGAACGCACCACGGCCATAGTAAGCTTTGCACCACTGTCCCGGGTCCGCGGATGGCGCCATAGTTCGAGTAGGCCGGATATTTGTCATGCAAGATCCCGACGACGGGCGTGCCCGGGTGCTGCCAGGCCCGCCCGGACTGACGCAGGCGGCGCCGCTGTACCCAGCCGCACAGCAGCAACGCCGCAGCGCCGGCATGCGCCGCCGCGTGCATCGTCTTCTTCAGCGTGTTCGCGCTGTGTGCCGCTCGCCAGCCTGGCCTACACCTTCATGCGACCGGCGATCTATCTGGCGAGTGCCCGCCTGCAGGTCGTGCCTGCAGGGCAAGCTGCCCAAGGGCGAGAGCGCCGGCCGCCGACAGCACGCCGGCGGTCCTGGTCGAACTGCAGGTGCTCAACAGCCGGCCGCTGCTCGAAACGCGTCGTCGCGCGCCTGGAGAAGGACGGCGAGCTGGCGCGACCTGCCGGCCGACCCCGTGACCGCCTTGCAAGGCATGCTCAGCGTCACGCGCCTGGAAGGCACCAACGTGATCCTGATCGAGGCCCGGGGCCCGCATCGGACCTTGCTGCCGCGCCTGATCAACGTGCTGATCGAGACCTACGGCGAACAGCAGCTGCAGGCGGGCCGTAGCTCGTCGCAGGCCGAACTCGGCGGACGCTCGCGAGGAGGCTCGCGTCATCGACGAGAAGACCGCGGCGAAGAAGCGCGAGCATGGAGGCCTTTCGCATGCGCTCCAACATCGTGTCCGCCGAGCGCGACGAGAACCAGACGCTGTCGCGCGTCAAGGGCCTGGGTGCCTCGCTGAGCACGGCCACCGACCGCGAAGCCGCTGGCCGAAGGCAAGGTCCAGGCCCTGGAGCAGGCCATCCAGGAAGGCAAGCGGGCACCCCAGGCCAAGGACAACCCCACGGTGGCGGGCCTGGAGAACCGCCTGTCGCAGCTGCGCGAGGAATGGCGTGCGATGGAACGCAAGTACACGCCGCAATACCTCGACATGGACCCCATTGCGCGTGGCGCTGCAAGACACGCATCGGCAACCTGGAGCAGCAACTGGCCAACGAGCGCGGCAAGAGCCAGCAGAACGCCCTGGCCGAAGCCCGCGAGGAGCTTGCCAGCGCGCGGGCCGTGACGCGGCGCCTGCAGCAGCGGCTGGCCGAAGACAAGCAGTCGGTGCAGGCCTTCAGCCGGCAGTTCGGCGAGTACCAGACCATGCAGGAGGAATTGCGCGGACTCGACCAGATGCGCATGGCAGCGCGCCAGCGCCTGCTGGCGCTGGAAGCCAGCGAACTGGCGCGCAAGCCGCGCATCAAGGTGGTCGAGGCGGCCACGACGCCGCAGACGGCCTGGCGCCCCTTGTACTGGCGCGACGCCGGCATCAGCCTGGCCGGATCGCTGGCCCTGGCCTTCCTGGCGGTGTGGTTCGTCGAGTTCTTCGATCGTTCCGAACCGATCGCCTGCCGGGCCATCGACGCGTCATCATTCCGCAGCCATGGATTCACGGTCGGCCGGCCGGACCTGCTGGCCGTCGGCGGATCGGACGGCGCCGGCGCCAGCCCTCGAGGGCGCAGCGCGCGCGCCGGTGCTGGCTGCGCCCGATCGCCAGGGAGTTGAGCGACGAAGAAGTGCGCAGCCTGCTCGGCAATGCCAGCGCGGAAAATCTGCCGCTGCTGGTGTGCATGCTTTGCGGCCTGACGGACGCCGAGCTGATTGCGCTGCGCGTCGCCGACCTCGATCTCGAGGCCAAGACACTGAGCATCCCGGGTGAGCCGCGGCGCTTGATCGCGCTCGACGGGCCGCTGCTCGGAGCTGCTGCCGCGGCCGACTGCGCGGCCGTCCGGACACGCCCCTGTTCGCGCACGCCAACGGCCAGCCCTTGTCGCCGGACGACGTCCAGGCGGTCGTCACTCACAAGCGCACTGGATGCTGCCTTGGACGATGCGCAGGCGATCGGGCCCGACACGCTGCGCCACACCTACATCGCCCACCTGGTGCGCCAGGGGCTGCGCTTCAGTGACCTGGGCAAGCTCGTCGGGCGCGTGCCTGCGGAGCTGCTGCATTCGCTCGCGCCGCTGGCCACGGGTTCACGGCGGGTCGAGCTGGGCGCAGGTCGACCGGCTCGCTGCCCGGCGTGAGGGCGCTGCAACGGCCCTGAGCGACCAGGCGCTCGCCGCAACGGGCGCAGCGGCGTCGACCGCGGCATGCGACGCTGACCGGCGCATCAAGCCGCGCTGTTTCTTTCGACCCACGCCGTGGCCAGCAGCTTGCGGTCGATCTTGCCGTTGGGATTGCGCGGCAGCGGCCCCGGCCGCCGCCTCGATGCCGGCAGGCACCATGTACGCCGGCATGTGCTGCCGGCAGGCGGCCAGCAGCGCAGCGCAGTCCAGCGCGTCGGCATTCGCCGGCGGCGTGGCGATGACCTGGATCACCTGGCCCAGCGTCTTGTGGTCGACGCCGAAGGCCACGCACTCGCCCACCATCTGGGTGGCGTAGAGCGATCTCCTCGACTTCGGTCGGGCTGACGCGATAGCCCGAGGTCTTGATCATCTCGTCGCGCCGGCCGATGAAGTACAGAAAGCCCTCGGCATCGCGCCGCACGGTGTCGCCGGAAAAGACCGCGTACTCGGGCAGCATCAGCCCGCCCGGTCGGCCCGGCAGCAGCTTGTAGCGCTCGGCGGTCTTGTCGGCATCGTTCCAGTAGCCCTGCCCGACCAGCGCGCCGCGGTGCACCAGTTCGCCCGGCTCGTCCGGCGCACATTCGCTGCCGTCCTCGCGCAGCACCAGGATCTCGGCATTCGGGATCGCCTTGCCGATCGAGTCGGGCCGCAGGTCCACCTGCTCCGGCGGCAGGTAGGTCGAGCGGAAGGCCTCGGTCAGGCCGTACATGAGGTACGGCCTGGCCTTCGGCACTCGGCTGCGCAACGCCTCGAGCGTCTCGCGCGGCATGCGCCCGCCGGTGTTGGCGAAGTAGCGCAGGTGCTCGCCGATCTCGGCCGGCCACTCCAGCTGCGTCAGCTGGATGTACAGCGGCGGCACCGCCGTCAGCCCGGTGATCCTGTTCGCGCGCCAGGGCGTTCAGCACGTCGCGCGGCAGCAGGTAGTTCAACAGCACGACGCGGGCGCCGGCATGGAAGCCCGTGGTCAGCTGGCTGAAGCCGGCGTCGAAGCTCAGCGGCAGCGCCGCCAGCAGACTGTCGGCGGCTCGATTGCTCGAGATAGGAGGCCACGCTCTTCGCACCGGCCACCATGTTGCGGTGACTCAGCACCACGCCCTTCGGTCTGCCGGTCGAGCCGCTGGTGTAGAGAATCGCCGCCATGTCGTGGTCGACCACGCGGTGCCCGGCGACCGGCGGGCCGGCCATGAAGGCCGGCCAGAGCATGCAGTTCCATGCCCTCGGGCAGCGACAGCGGCTGCGGCGGGGACTCGGTCAGGACGACATGGCGCAGGTCGTGGCAATCGGCCAGCACCGGCAGCAACAGCTGCAATCGCTCCGGCGACGTCACGAGCACGCGCACATTGCAGTCCTGCGCAATGAACGCCACCTGCTCCGGCTTGAGCAAGGGATTCATCGGCACGAACACGCCTCCGGCGCAGGGTGCGCCGAAGCTGGCAATCACGGTCTCGATGCGCTTTTCGAGCCAGATGCCGACGCGCTCCGAGCGCTGCAGCCCCAGCGCCCGCAGCCCCGAGGCAAAGGCGCGCACGCCCGACTGCAACTGCGCATAGTCCATGGCCGCCTTGCCATAGCTCAGCGCCGGCGACTCGGGTGATCGCTCGGCCGCCACGGACACGAGTTCGTGCAGCAGGTGGGATTCGGTCATGCCAGGCAACGGGACGGCGCGCCTCGTGCGGCGCAACCCGCGCACTCTAGCCGAGCGCGGCGCGGAACTGCGCGGCGCAACGCCTGGCGTTGCGCGCTGCGCGCCAAATCCGACACTCGGCGCCGCTCGCCGCAGGGCGCTTCAGAGCTTTCGCGGGCCGATGTAGCGGCGCGCCACGACCAGGTGGTTCATGCGGTAGTGCATGGTGCGCTCGGTCGGCTGCTTGCCGCCGTAGTACCAGTTGATCCAGGGACCCTGCACGCCCATTTCGCGATGGCGCCGCCAGCGCAGGCCGCGGACTTCGGACACCGGCACGCCGTCGAGCCAGGTGCGCAGCAGGCCGTCGTGCACGGCCTGGCCGTTGCCCAACGCGTCGAACGGTCCGACGATGCTGTTGATCTTGATCTGCTGCTCGATGCAATGCCAGCGTCCGCGCCCGATCACGCCATTGCCGAGGCGGAACGATCTGGCCGTAGCTGCCCGGTTGATCCAGGTTGTAGACGTAGGACTGGACCGGCCGCAACGAGGCATAGGGGTTGCCGTCGTCGACGCCCTTTCCGGCCTCCATGCGGATCGAATGCCCCTGGTACTCCCAGGCGTCGTAGCGCTGGCTGCCGCCGTTCTTCTTTGCCGGCGCAAGCAGCTTCAGGCCGGTTCCACGGCGCGCCGCCGTTGCCGCGTCGTGGCCTGCCAATAGCCGCCTTGGGCGTTGTTCCACCAGCCCATGCGCAAGTCCCAGCCGATGGCCATCTTGTTGGCGTCGCGGGTCGACAGCCAGTCGTCCTCCAGAAAGAAGTACAGGCGGCAGAACATCTCTTCGACCACCTGTCGCCGGTGGGCGCAGTGGATCGTCGTAGTTGGCCCGCATCGTCTCGATGCGGCCGCTGAACGAGCCGCGGCCCATCGGCGTGAAGGAACCGCGGAACATCACGCTGCCGGGCGCAGTCGGGTCCGGCAACTGCTCGATTGGCGGAGTTCTCGGACAAGCTCAGACCGTCGAACAGCACGCCGTCGCCCAGGTCGGAGAAGTCGCCGGCGCGGATGACATCCGGGTGTCCGCGCAGGTTGGCCTCGCCGACCTCGGCTGACAGGCCCGGGGTCGGCTTGACTCCGCCGGCGCCCAGCTGGAAGCGCGGCGGATCACACTCGAAGCTGTCCAGCGTTGCCACCGAACTGGTCTTGCTCTCGCAATGCAGCCGGACTTGCGCCGATTGCAGATCGGCGTCAAGACCGGACAGGTCGAACTGCAGGATGCCCGAGTTCAACTCGCTGATGCGCAGCCCCGAGCCGCGTGTCATAGGCGCTGGTCGTCGTCGGCGAGAACCCCGCGAAGGCGATGCATGCGCGCTCGACCACCTTGCCGTTGGCCTGGGTCACGATCAACAGCGGCGGATGATCCGAAACCCGGCCGCTCCAGGTCGACGGCAGGACTGCTCCTGCCGCTGACCTGAGCATGAAGCCCTTGTTCTCCCGGGTGCGCACCCAGCGACGTACGAGTTCGGTGGCATCGAACGCATAGTCCAGTCCCGGCTGTGGGCACCATCACCGAAGCGAAGGGCGCCGTTCCCTGCGCTTTGCCCGTCGCGTCGATCCAGTCGCCCGTGCCGGCGTGCTTCCATGGCAGCCGCAGGTGCTGGCTCCAGTAGTCGCGGTTGGGACCGCTGCCACCGTCCCAGGTCAGGAACTGCACCGAGCCATCGTTTGCAGCTGGTGCCGCGGATGGGGCGCGAGCTGGTTCCTGCGCCGGTGCTGGTGCTGGTGCTGGTGCTGGTGCTGGTGCGGGTGCGGGTGCGGGTGCGGTGCGGGTGCGGGTGCCGGTGCGGGTGCCGGTGCCGGTGCAGTGCGGTGCTGGTGCCGGTGCGGTGCAGGTCGCGGTGCTGGTGCCGGTACAGGTGCGGGTGGAACGACCTTGGGCGTGACTTGTTCGGGCACCGCCGTCGTTCCAAGCGCGGTTGGACTTGCGAGTGGCTGCGTCGCCGACTCGGCGGTCGGCTCCAAGGCCGTGTCGCTGGCAGGGTCCTCGCCGCCACCGCAGCCCAGCAGCCAGGTCGAGGACAGCGTGACCAGCGCGGATCTTCGATCGACTCGAAATTCATTGCTCATGTTCGGCATATCGGAACGCAATGGCGCGTCTGAAGGGTTCGAGGATGCCGATTGGGCCGCCGATCGCGCCTGCGCGCAGGCAACCGTCTGTAAAGGCGCTGCGACCTCGTGTTCGTCTGTGCGCGGCGTCGATCCATGCGACCCGCGCGACTCCGGGTAGAGCTGGCGTGCCAAAGTTCACGCGCACCTGTCCAGATGGCGCGCATCGAAGGCCACCTAAAATCCTTGCCTACATCGCTCTACTCTTACTTCGGGACACACAACGACCATGGACCTCAGCAAGGAAGTCCGACTGATGCTGGACGAGGTGCTCAGCCTGGGCGGTCGTTCGGCTTCGTTCACGAACGACACCCATCTGCTGGGCGCCATTCCCGAGCTCGACTCGATGGCCGTGGTGGCATTGATCACCGCATGCGAGGAGCGCTTCGGCATCGTGATCGACGACGACGACGTGGAAGGCTCCACCTTCGCCACGGTCGGCTCGTTCAGCGACTTCATCGGCAGCAAGTTGAGCGCTTGACGCGCAGAGCTGCGCGTCGCCGTGCCTGCCGAAGCCCTGTTCATCGATGTCCAGCCGGGCGCATTGGGACGGCGTTTCGCCATGCACCATCTGCCGCGTGGCGGCCCGCCGCAGGGTCTGGCCGTCTACGTGCACCCCTTCGCCGAAGAGATGAACAAGTCACGCCGAATGGCCGCGCTTCATGCTGCCGCAATGGCCGAAGCCGGCTGGGCGGTGCTGCAGCTCGACCTGCTGGGTTGCGGCGACAGCGCGGGCGACTTCGGTCAGGCCAGCTGGGACGACTGGGTCGACGACGTGGTGCAGGCCTGCCAGTGGTTGAGGCGGCGGCACGACCTGCCACAAGCCCCGCTGTGCCTTGTGGGGTCTGCGCTGCCGGCTGCCTGCTGGCCGCCGCAGGCGGCCAGGCGCCTGGACTGCGCCGCGATCCTTCCTCTTCTGGCAGCCTGTGCTCAACGGCCAGGTCCTGCTGCAGCAGTTCCTGCGCTTGAAGCTGGCCGGTGACCTGATCGGCGGAACGGGCAAGCAGGCCATGGACTCTGCGCGCCAGGCGCTGGCCGACGGCCAGAACGTCGAGATTGCCGGCTACTGCATGGCCCCGGCACTGGCGCAGGGCTGGCCCGGCCGCGGCTCGCAGCCGCCGCCGAACGCCGTGCCAGGTCGACTGGTTCGACCTGAGCCATCGCGAGGACCTGCCCGCCTCAGTGCGGCGGCCGACAGCATCGCCGCCGCGCTGGCAGGCGGCCGGCCATCGGTGCGCCGCCACAAGGTGGTTGGCCCGTCGTTCTGGCAGACCACCGAGATCGAAGTCTGCCCCGACCTGATCGAAAGCAGCATCGCCGCGCTGGGCTCGTCGACGACGGCGCGCGCCACGCGCCCGCTGCCTGCATGAGCTATTCGCGAAGAAGCACTCACCTTCGACTGCGTCGGCGAGTCGCTGGTGGGCGTGCTTGCCACGCCGCGGTCCGGCGACGCGGCCGATGTGGGCGTGGTGATCGTGGTCGGCGGGCCGCAGGTACGTGCCGGCAGCCACCGCCAGTTCACCTTGCTCGCGCGCCACCTCGCCGCGGCGGGCTATCCGGTGCTGCGCTTCGACGTGCGCGGCATGGGCGACAGCAGCGGTGCGCAGCGCGACTTCGAAGCGCTGGACGAGGACATCGATTGCGCCATCCGCGCACTGCAGCAGCACCGGCCCAGCGTGCAGCGCGTGGTGCTGTGGGGACTGTGCGACGGGGCATCGGCCGCCCTGCTGTTTGCCGACCAGCGGCGCCGATGCGCGAATTGCCGGACTGTGCCTGCTCAATCCCTGGGTCAGGTCCGACGCCAGCCTGGCGCGCACCCATGTCAAGCACTACTACCTGCAGCGCCTGATGCAGGCGGAGTTCTGGCGCAAGCTGCTGCGCGGCGGCGTGGCCCGTCGGGCGGCCTCGGAACTGGTGCAGAACCTGCGCCAGGCGCTGCGCCGGCCGAGCGTCGAGGCCGCCGGCCACCGTCCCTTTCCAGCAGCGCATGGCGCGCGCCTGGGCGGCCTTCGACGGGCCGGTGCTGCTGCTGCTCAGCGGCAACGACTACACCGCGCGCGAGTTCGTCGAATTCACGCGCGACGACCCGATGTGGCGTGCCAACCTGGCAAGGCCGCAGGTGACGCGTGTCGAACTGGACGGCGCCGACCACACCTTCTCCAACAACGCAGACCGCTGCCGCATGGAAGCTGCGACACTGGACTGGTTGAACACCGCCCTGCCCTGGCGTCGGCAGGCGCACGGCGGAGGCGCATCGCCCACATCGTATTCAGCGGAGCTCGCATGAAGCCAACCCGATTCACGCGACGGCTCGCGAGCCACTGACGGCCACCTGGCTGCTTGCTGGCGCTGGCCTCGACGGTCGCAGGCCCAGGCGCCGGCATGCGGCACGCTTGGAGAACCACTACGGGCCGTTCGACTACCGCACCCAGCGCGACAAGCTCGAGATCGTCGAGAAGTATCACTTCACCCCGAGCGTCGAGTCGCTGCGCGCGGCGCGTCGACCATCAAGATCGGCGGGCGACATCGCGTACCTGATGGCGACCAGCCCGAACCACCATCGCGGCCTGTTGGCGATGATGCGCCTGGCCGAGAGGGAGAAGTCGCCTCACCCGCAGCACATGCGCTACTCGGTCGACTGCTATTTCGACCGGGCCATCCGCTTCCGCAGGAACGACACCACGGTCACGCATGCTCTACGCACAGTACCTGCACAAGCACAAGCGCACGCCCGAGGCTCTGGCGCAGCTGCAGGTTGCGTCGGACCTGGCCAAGGACAACGGCTTCACCCACTACAACATCGGGCTGGTCTATTTCGAGATGGGTCAGTACGACCTGGCCCTGGCGCAGGCACACAAGGCCAAGGCCCTGGGCTTCGATCAACCGGAACTCGCGCAGATGCTGACCGCAAAGAACCAGTGGAAGGAGCCGGCAAACTGAACGCCGGCGCCGGTTCGCGGATCCGTCCAGCGGCTTGCGTGCGCTGGTCGACGACACTGGGTGTGGCCGCAGCCTGCCTGTACCTGCTCCACAGGCTGGTCAGTCTGCTTGAGCGGCGGCCGCGCCCGGCTGGTCGCGTATGCGCTTTGCGCTCAACCCATCGGCGCCGGCAGGCTCGCCGCAATGCGCGAAGACGCCAGCACATCGATTGCGGTCGTGGCCGCTTCGGACCCCATCTGCGCGATCTTTCCAAGGCCCGCAGCCGTGATCCGGCAGCGCTTCGACGAGGCCGCCCGCTGCTACGTGGCCCGTGTGAAGGGCGAGCTTCGGCGGATACATCTGGATCAGCCGTGAACGCCATGCCGAAGACGAGGTCCGCTGCCAGTACATCCTGGCGGCACCGGAGCGCAGCGTCTGGGACTTCGATGTCTACGTCGAACCCAGGCTGCGGCTCGGCCGTACCCTGGCTCGACTGTGGTGGCATGTGGACCAGGCCATGGCCGCGCGAAGGTGTGCGCTGGTCCTTCAGCCGCATCTCGTTGTTCAACTCGGGATCGCTCGCGGCGCACCAGAGGTTGGGCGCGGTCCGTCTCGGCACCGGCGGTGTTCCTGGTGCTCGGACCGGTGCAACTGGCCATGCTGTCGGTCGCACCCTTCGTTCATGCATCCTGGGGCAAGCAGTCCGGGTCCCAGCATCCGTCTGGCGCCGCCCGAGCGGGCCGCTCCGCCACGGCGCCTGACCGCGATCCTGCGCAACGCAGCCGCGGCGCAGCGTTTCGAGCCTGGCGCAGGTAGCGGTCGAGATGCTGCTGCAGCAAGGCATCCGCACTCAGGTAGGTGCGCCCTTGGCGGCCTGCTCGAGCTGGCGCAGCGCCGCCTGACGCTCGGCCTCGCCGGTCGGACGCGGCGGCGGCTCGGTCCAGCGGCTGGACCACACCCCGGACCGCTGCAACGCGCGCTTGAGCCGATTCTTCAGGCGCAGTGCCGGCATCGCTGTGCCGGTCCGCGTCGAACAGCGACGTGATCCGCGTCGGGGCGTAGGGCAATTCGACCGTCGACAACCAGTCGCGCCACTTGAAGGCCGAAATGTCCTCGTAGCAGCTCACCGGCACCCAGGGAATGCGCAAGGCATCGGCGACGATCGCGCCATGCATGGCCTCGCAGATCAACACCTCGCAACGGCTCATCTCGGCCATCACCCGCTCGACATCCCAGCTGACGTCGATGTGATGGAAGCCCAGTTCGGCACAGACCGACGACCAGTCGAACCAGCGATTGCTCTGGCAGTGCGGGATGAAGCCGAAACGAAGCGTCGGCCGTTCCTGACGCGGCCCGCGCACGGCCCGCACCAGCACGGCCGCGTCGGTGATCACCGTTTCCCGCGACAGACCCGAGCGCCCGCGCGGTCTCGAAACCGCGAACCGCATGAAAGCGCCACTGGCCGTCGATGACCGGCCTTCGTTCCGTAGCCATGACCGCTGCCGAAGACATGCTTCAGCGGTGCGGCGGGCAACCGATGATTCAGCAGCGTGCCGATGCCGACGAACAGTTCGTCCGGTGAGCCCTGCATGACCTCGGGCAGCAACTGGCGCCACAGCCATGGGTTGAGGTCGTCACCGAAGTTGCCTCGGCGGTCCTTGAAGTAGTAGAGCTGCATCGTGCGTCGACCGCGAGTTCGCGATGTCGACGAGCATCCGCGACAGGATGTGATGCCTTGATGACAGACTCGTGATCGCCTCACGCGGGCGCGGCCGACTGCGCGGCGCAACGGGCAGGGCATCGGCCCTACCCGCTGCGCGCCAACCAGCGCCGCGCGCTGTCGGCCGGCTCGGTCGAGCCAGTCTCGACGGTGGGCATCGCTCCAGTCCTGCATGTCTGCGGGCCGTGCCGGGACAGGTGCAGCAGCCAGATCAGCAGACGCGACGTGACGCAGGTCTTCGATGTCCAGGCCTGTCGCCTGCCCGGCCTCGGCCAGCAGTCGCTCCAGCACCGGCTCGCACAGGTTGTCCCACAGCATGCACAGCACCCGCATTGGCGAGCCTCCGCGCCAGGCCGAGAAACAGAACAGCACCAGATACAGCGCGTCGAAGCCTGCACAGGCTCGCGGGCGCGAACGCTCCCAGTCGATCAGGCCCGCCAAGCGCGGCGAGCCCGGCTCGAACAGCAGGTTCGGGAAACAGTAGTCGCCGTGGGCAAGCACTGCGGGATGCTGCCGACGGCCCGGCCAGTCGCGCAGCGCGGCCAGGGGCCGGCGCACGGCGGCGCCAAGCTGTGGATGGGACTCGAGCCAGTTCAGCTCCTGGCTCACAAGGCCATGGTCGGCGCCCTCGGCAGCCACGCTCGAGCCGAGCGCAAGAGCGCGCAGCGGCTGCAATGCCGCCTTCACGTACCGCTCCAGTTCGTCAGCCGACAAATCCGACGGACGCAATGTCTGGCCGACCAGGCGCTGCTGGACCAGCATCGTCAGGTCCAGCACCGTGCGCTGTTCGATCACGGCCGGCACGAGGTGGCTCAGTGCCGCCGACGCAAGCTGTTGCCGCGCCTGATCCGCGCTCTGCCGGTATCGGTTCACACGCTGCGCATCCTGGGCCACGTGAATGACCACCGGCACGCCCTGTCGGCAGCCAAGCACGACCAGCACATCGGCATCCGCCAAGTACAACCCAGGTGCGGGACTGGCATCCAGCCCGAGGTTCGACGCAAGGCGGGACGGCGAGGCGCCGCCCATGACGTAAGCACCTGAGAGCCAGTCGCGCAGGCACAGCTTCGACGCCACCTGCAGCAGGCCGCTGGGCCGCCGGCAAGTTCTTGCCCAGCAAGATCATGGCATCGCGGCGATGCAGGCACCACTGCGCCGCGCTGAAAGCAAGTTGTCCGGCGCGCCGGAGTTGTCCGGGCCAGCCGTCTCGATACAGGTGCGGCGACGGCGAGCGGCCCGCCCCTGCCAAACGAGCAAGAACCGAAAGCGAACCGATGCTCATCGAATCGAATGCCGGAGATGGCGCAGCGTCTTGGTCGCACGCCGCGCCCGGCATGCTTCTTCAAGGCACTGGACTGCGACCAAGGGCGCACTCGAGCGCAGCACGGCATTGGGGCCGCCGCAGCGCAGATTTTCGGACAGCGCCTGCAAGGAAGGCCAGCCCGCCGCCCCGACAGGGAAGTCCGAGAGCGGCGTCTTCGTGTCGAGACCCTGCGTACTCATGGCTTGGTTGTCATCGTCGACGCAGGCGCGTCGGCCGGTGCCGTGGTGGGCCGGCCCAAACGCCGGCGAATCAGGTCGATCAGTTGCTCCTCGGCACCGGCAGGCCTGCCGGCCAGGCGCCAGAGCAGCCACACGCACGCCACGAAGCTCATGGCGGCAGTGGGCAGCGCCACGCCCAATTGCCATGCCGCTTCGACCGCGTCGCCTGCCGCGCCCGTGGCGCGCATCGCCGCCAGCAACGACACCACCAGCGCCGCCGTGCCGAGCAGCGGCCGCCAGGTCACGCGCAGGCGGTCCCGCCAGCCGATGCCGAGCTGTCTTGCCAGCAGCATCATGCTGACCGGGACGATGACACCCTGCGCGGCCAAGACGCACCATGCCGCCCCCTGCAGACCGTGGCCCTGCGTCAACGACCACATCATCAACGGCAGGACCAGCAGCACTTCGATGGCCTTCAGCATCGCGCCGTACTTCGGCACGCCGAGCACGTTGAATACCGACACGTTGGTGGCCTGGAAGACGCTGACGGCGCCGTACAGACCGAAGATCTGGATCAGCGGAATCGCCGCCAGCCAGTTCGGCCCGAGCAGCAAGCGCACGATCGGGTCGGCCAGCATCACGATGGCCGCGCCGGCCGGCAGCGTCATCATGACGATGGCGCCTTGCACCTGAAGGAACGAGCGCGCCAGAGCCCGTCGATCGTGCGCCACCGCGGCGTAGCCGGGGAACACCGCACGCATGACCGGGTAACAGCAGCTCGCTGGTCGGCAGCGTCGCCACCTCGCGGGCCACGCGGAACAGCCCCAGCGAGCCCGCGTCCAGCAACCGGCCGATCACGAAGTCGGGGCCCCGACTGCCGAAGTACGCGATCACCCGGGTCAGCACGATCCACTGGGAGAAGCCCATCAGGCTGCGGATCTGCGAGACGTCGAAGCGCGGCCGATAGGGGTGCATCGTGTAGCTCAGCACCACGCCCATGACGCGCGAGGCCACCATGCCGCCGAGCAAGGCCCAGTAGCTGCGGAACTGGTAGGCCAGGACCATGGTCACGCCAAAGGAGATCAGCTTCTTCAGCAGCATCAGCTGGAAATCGCGCCCGTACTGGAAGTCCTTGCGGAAGTCGACGATGCCGATGTTCTCGAAGCCCTGCACCAGCGCCACCGCCGCGAGCACCAGCATCACCGCTTGCAGGCGCGGGTCCGAGAAGAAGGTCGCCGTCGGGATGGCGAGGGCGGCCAAGGCGGCACCGGCCAGGACCGCGTAGCCCACCTGCAAGGTCCAGGCACTGTCGTACTGCGCTCGGTCGGCCTTCTGGTTGCGAATCAGCGCCAGGTCGAAGCCGAAGCTGCCGGCAATCTCGACGAAGGCGAACACCGCCATGGCCATGGCCACCAGGCCGAAGTCGGCTGGCAGCAGCAGGCGCGCCAGGATCAGCGTGGAGACGAAGCCGATGCCGCGCTCGACGAACTTCAGGCCGACCATCCAGACCGCGCCCTTGGCGACCTTGCTGCCGATCTGGTTCATCGGCGCGGCGCTGCCCGATCCGCGCGTGACGGGCACGTGGGCGAGCAGGTGCAGACGGTTCGGCACAGGTGCGGCGGACTCGCGTTTCATGTGAGCTGCAGGATTGTCCATGATCGACCGATGCGCCTCGCCGCGCAAGCGAGCAAAGCGTCATGGACTTGTCGTGGCAAGACCCGACGCGCACGATGCAAGCCGCTGTCGAATCGCTCTTACAGTCGGCAGGCCCCGCGGCCCACCGCAGAGCGACATGGCCTGCCGGACAGAGGCTTGGGTCGTCGGCGCGAAACTTGCGTCCCCGTCCAGATGAATCGGATAGTTCGAAACCTGTGATGCACTACTTCCTTCACCAGCCGTGCCATGCAGCCCGGCATGCCCGGGCGCAGCGCCTGGCGTGCACGCACCTGGGTTCGGTCTTGGCCATGCTCGGCCGTGCTTGTCGGTTGCGGCGGCGGCAATGAAGGCAGCGCGCAGCGCGAAGCTGCCCCAGGCGGCGCCCAACATCATCGTCGCCAGCGACAGCCCCGGCGTGACGATGCGCGGCGCCTTCGATCGGATGCCAGCCTACTCTGTCGCAGGGTGCACGAGTCCTCGTCGGCAGCAGCCAGGGCGACGAGCAGCGTGACGATGGCCTTGCCCGTGCCCAAGCCCGGCTACTACGAGCTCTTCAATTGGCTGCCGCAGACAGGCCCCGACTGTGGCCGCGCCGATGCGACCATCCACCATGCCCAGGGACGCACGCAGCGTCGCGCTCGACCAATGCACCGGGCGGCGGCGAATGGTTGTCGCTGGGCGTGTTCGAGTTCGCCGGCAATTCGGGCCAGGTGGTGTTCGACCGGGTCGGCAGCACGCGGCTGGTCGTCGACGCGGTACGCCTGCAATGGGTGGGTGAACAGCGTGCAGCGCTGGAGTTGCAGCCCCGGCACGCTGTCGGTGGGCATGAAGGACCAGCGACTACCGCGGCGACGTTCGACGTCGCGGTGGCCTGCCGCCTTTCGAATACCGCGTCAGTGCAGGCACCTTGCCGGACGGCATCACGCTGGACCCGGCCGAGCCGGTGCTGGCCGGCCGGGCCGCGATGTCGGGCCGCTACAGCCTTCGAGATCACCGTGCGCGATGCCGCCGGCGCCACCGCCCGCGCGCGAGTTCGAACTCATCATCGCCGACTCGGCCGCCGACGAACCGGTCGATTCGGCTGCGACCGCTGTCGCCCGCCGCGAAGGCTCGTGAGCGACCGCTCGATGCCGCCACGTCCGCGCCCGACCTGAGCAACCTGCTGGCCCAGGTCGCCGCCATGCCCGAGGGCAGCTGGAGCAAGGTCAACCTGAACAGCTTTTCCGACGTGTGGACGCCCGCGGCGCTGCGGCCGCTGTACGGCACGACCAGCAACCCGACGCCGTCGAAGATCATCCTGGCGTGGAGTTCCTTTGCCTGGGACTCGAAGCGCGCGACCTTGCTGCTCTATGGCGGCGGCCATGCCAACTACTCCGGCAACGACGTCTACCTGTGGCGCGCATCGACCCAGCGTTGGGAGCGCGCCTCCCTGCCCAGCCAGGTGGTGCAGGACGCGTTGGGCATCCGCAATGCGATCGACGGCGCCGCCAAGGCACCGGCCTCGGCCCACACCTACGACAACACCATGTACTTTCCGCGCATCGACCGCATGCTGGTCCTGGGTGGCGCCGCCGACCGCAACGGCGGCCACTTTCTGACGCTCGACACCCCCACCACCAGCCGCAAGACCGGCCCGTACCTGTTCGACCCCGCGCGCGTCCCACCCCGATCGTGTCGGCGGAAGCACCGGGTCGCACGTGCAGCGCGTCGCCCCGTACCCGGAGATCGTGGGCGGGAACATGTGGTCGAACCGGGAAAGCTGGCTCAATGCCGAGCGCCGATCTCCGCCCCGCCGAACGAGTCCTTCGTCAATGGCTGCACCGGTTATGCCGAAGAAGACGGCCGCGACGTGGCCTATGTGCGCACCGCCTACCGGCTCTATCGGTACCGCATCTTCGACCTCGGCAATCCGGCCGCCGACCGCTGGGAACTGGTCGGGCGCTACTACAACGGCTCCGGTGCGCAGGCCACCTGCTCCTATGACACCGGACGCAAGGTCTTCGTGTCCACCAACCGCAGCACCAGTTCGCCCTTTGCCTACTGGAACCTGAGCACGCCGGGCTCGCAGAACAACGAGACCTACTTCACGCCGGTCGATCCGAGCGGCGAGTTCGCGCAGTTGCTGACCAGCGGCGCGATCGACATCCGCTACTGCGGCATCGAATTCGACGCAGCGCCGGGCACAGCACAAGCTGTGGTGCGGCGACGGGCGGGTCTGGACGCTCTCGCCCCCGGCGACGCTGTCGAGCACGGGCTGGTCGATCGTCAAGGACGCGGCCGCCGCATCCGCGGTGCCGCCCGGCGCAGTCGGCTCCGGCGTCCTGGGCAAGTGGAAGTACATCCCGAATCTCGACGTCTTCATGGGGCTGCAGGACTCGGTGCTGGGCAACGTCTGGATCTACAAGCCGCCCGGGTGGACCAACCCTGCCGGCGGCAACCTGCCGCCGAGCGTGGCCCTCGACGCGCCAGCTGCCGGCGCGACCTACGCCCTCGGCGAAAAGATCGACCTGGTCGCCCGTGCCAGCGACAGCGACGGCTCGGTCAGCCTGGTGGAGTTCTTCGCCGGTGCGAACAAGATCGGGCAGGCGACGGCGGCGCCCTACCGCATCGAATGGGCCAATGCAGCAGTCGGCAACTGGGTGCTGACTGCGGTGGCGACGGACGATCGCGGCGCTCGCGGCACGGCGCAGGCGGTGAACGTGACGGTGCTGCCCGGCGCCGGCGGCACGAACACCGTCACGCTGCAACGCGGCACCTGGCCCGACGCGGCGGTCTCGGACCTCTACCTGTCGAGCTACCACAAGACCACGAACCTGGGCGGCTCGACCAGCATCCAGGACCAGCGCCAGTACTACTCGACGCTGCTGCGCTTCGCCATCTTCCAGTCCGAGGGCGGCCCCGTGCCCGACGGCGCACAGATCGTCTCGGCGCAGTTGTCGCTCTACAAGTACTCCAGCCTACGACATGGTGTACGGCCTGCACCGCGTGCTTCAGGACTGGTCGGAAAGCGCCGCCACCTGGAACCAGCGCCTGCCCGGACAGCCCTGGTCCGCGCCAGGGGCAAACGGCGTGGGCAGCGACTACCTGGCTCAGGCGGATGCCACGGCCTCGACCTCCTGGGCCCCCGAGTGGATCACCTTCGACCTCAGCGCCGCGGTGGCCGGCATGAGCAGCGGAGCCGCGCGGGCCAACTTCGGTTGGCGCATGCTCTCGGTCAGCGGCAACACCAACCTCAAGCGCATGTACTCCAGCGAGTTTGCAGCCGATCCCAGCCTGCGCCCGAAGCTCGTCATCAGCTATCGGTGATCCGGTTGCAGGCGGCAGCGGCGGCGCAGCCCGCGCCGCTGCCACAATCGGCGCCCTGATGAGATCCCTGCCCGTCCTGGCCTTGTACCGGCCATGCCATGTGCTCGCATGGTTGTGCCTTGCTGCAGCGTCGAGCCCCCTGCACGCCGCCACCTTCTCGGACAGCCCGGGCGGCGCGACCTGCATGCACTTTTCGAGCGCGGGACGACTGGCGTGGATGCGGCCCGGCGGCGACTGGGTCGATGCGCTCGGCAAGGTCCACGGCGACAAGCCTTTCGCCGAAGCCACGGTGGCCTCGGCCTCGTCGGCCCAGCCGATTGAATGGGACGTGTTGCCGTTGCTCGCCGAGTGGAGCAGCGGCAAGGTGCCTTCGGGCTCGATGCTGCTGCGCGTTGCACCGGGTTCACCGGCCGGGCCGGCCAATTTCGCCAGCCGCGAACATGCCGACGGGTCGATCGCACCGACTCTGACGGTGCGGTGGAGCGACGGGCAGGTCGAGCGGCTGAGGCCCGTGGCCGACACCTTCTTCGCCTGTCCGACGATAAAGAACCTGGGCGGTTCGACGCAGCTGCGGGTGGGTGCCGAATTGACGAGCTTGCTCGAATTTCCGTTCAAGCCCCGGCCCGGGCACACGGTCAGCAGCTTGTCGCTCGGCCTCGACGCCGCTCAGACTGTTTGGAAGAAGCGTGCGCATCGGGCTGTATGGGCCGCAGTTGCCGCGGGCCACGGGGCCTGCGTGGGCAGAGCAGGGCTTGTCGATGGAACTGCAGCGCGACAGCGGCATCGCCAAGCACAAGGACGTGCTGTACGCACAAAACTTCGAAGACGACTCGTGGCAGGCCTTCATCGCAGGCCCGAAGACGGCGCAGAACCTGCGCACGCTGAGCGCGGACAAGGCCCACCTGTTCGTGCCGCTGGACGGCAAGGCCCTGTCGGTGACCATTCCAAAGGGGCGGCAACCTGGCCTTGAACCACCACCTGCGCTTTGCCGCGTGGCCGGGCGGCGAGCCCGACGAGGCCTTCTTTCGCTATCACCTGCGCCTGGCCGACAACTGGAATCCCGCCGTCGACGGCGGCAAGCTGCCCGGCTTTGCCGGCACCTACGGCGTTGCCGGCTGGGGCATGCGCCCCGCCGATGGAACCAATGGCTGGTCGGCTCGCGGGGCCTTCATGCGACACGACGCAAAGAATGACCCCGACTCGCCGTGGCGGGCGATCGGCACCTACGCCTACACGGCCAGCACCGAGGGCAAGTCGGGCCAGGTCTGGGGCTGGAACCTGGGCCCGACCGGGCCGGCTGACACGCAACCGCTGGTACAGCGTCGAGCAATACCTGAAGCTCAACACTCCGGGGCAGTCCAACGGTGTCTTTCGGGCCTGGGTCGACGGACAGCTGGCATTCGAGCGGACCGACCTGCATTGGCGCGACGTGACCAGATTGAAGATCGAGTCGGTGTGGTTGAACGTCTTCCATGGCGGCACCGCCCGGACGGATCGCGACCTGACGCTCTACATGGACAACCTGGTGGTCGCGCGCCGCTACATCGGTCCGGGCAACTTCCCGCGCTGAAAAGCGTGGCGTTGTTGACCATGCCCGTTCGGCCTTGGGTCGACCCATCCTGCCAGGCCCGCGCACTGACCTGAAAATGATCGGTTGACAACCGCCATGCACTCGAATCCAACGATGACCGAAGCCAACCCCAGCCTCGTGGTGGGCCGCCACGAAGTGGCCGATGCACGCTGGCGCGCGATCGCGCAGCAGCGCGGCGCGATGGTGGCCTGGCAGGAGCTGATGAAGGGCGGCAAGGACGCCGTCCGGACCGCCTTGGCGGCCACGCGCGGCGAGTTCGCCCTCGCCATCGCCGACGACAGCGGACGTGCCTTTGTCGCCGTCGACCGCTTTGCCGTGCGCACGCTGTGCTACCGCGTGCGCGACGGCCGGCTGCACTTTGCCGAGCGCGCCGACGCGCTGGCCGGGCCCGAGGCCCAGCTCGACCCGCAGGCCATGCTTCGACTACCTGTACTTCCACGTCATCCCGTCGCCGCGCACCATCTTCGAGGGCGTCCACCGGCTGCCGCCCGGGCACTACGCCTGGTTCGAGAACGGCCAGCTCGACGGTGGCGCCGTACTGGATGCCGGCGTTCGACGAGCCGCCGTCGCCGTCGTTCGAGCGCGCTGCGCGACGAGTTCCGCCAGCTGCTGCGCGACGCGGTGGCACGCGCAGCTCGACGGCAGCAAGCCGGCCTGCTTCCTGAGCGGCGGCACCGACAGCTCCACCGTGGCCGGCATGATCGGCCGAGGCCGCCGGCCGGCCGGCCGCCACCTACTCGATCGGCTTCGAGGCCGAGGGCTACGACGAGATGGCAGTATCGCGCGCATCGCCGCGCAGCGCTTCGGCACCGAGCACCACGAGTACTACGTGACGCCCGACGACCTGGTGCGCAGCATCCCGACGGTGGCCGCGCACTACGACCAGCCCTTCGGCAACTCGTCGGCGCTGCCGGCCTACTACTGCGCCCGATGGCGCGCGAGGATGGCGTCACGCGGCTGCTGGCCGGCGACGGCGGCGACGAACTCTTCGGCGGCAACTCGCGCTACGCCAAGCAGCGCGTCTTCGGCTGGTACGACCGCGTGCCCGGCGCGCTGCGCCAGCGGCGCTGCTGGAGCCGGTGCTCGGAGCGCACGCCGCTGGGCACGCTGCCGCTGCTGCGCAAGGGCCGCAGCTACATCGAGCAGGCCAAGGTGCCGATGCCCGACCGGCTGCAGATGTACAACCTGCTGCTGCGCCTGGGCGCCGAGCAGGTGTTCACGCCCGGCTTCCTGGCGCAGGTCGACCAGGACGACCCGCTGCGCCAGCAGCGCGCGGTGTGGGCAGCAGGCGCACGCGGCCAGCGCAGCTCAACCGCATGCTGGCCTTCGACTGGCGCTACACGCTGGCCGAGAGCGACCTGCCCAAGGTGCGCGGCAGCACGCAGCTGGCCGGCGTGGCGGTGGGCTTCCCGTTCCTCGACGATGCGCTGCTCGACTTCTCGCTGCGCCTGCCCGCCGACTACAAGC
Source organism: uncultured Pseudomonadota bacterium (assembly GCA_963818005.1). Classification (GTDB taxonomy): domain Bacteria; phylum Pseudomonadota; class Gammaproteobacteria; order Burkholderiales; family Burkholderiaceae_C; genus Rubrivivax. The sequence continues at coordinate 122,131 of CAWFQP010000032.1, read as the reverse complement.
TCAAGGGGCTGAAGCTGCGCTGGTTCTTCAAGGAGGCGCTGCGCGGCTTCCTGCCCGACGAGATCATCGCCAAGAAGAAGCAGGGCTTCGGCCTGCCCTTCGGCGTGTGGGCCAACCGGCACGACGGCGCTGCAGGCAGCTTGGCCGCCGACTCGCTGCACAGCCTGGCCGCGCGCGGCATCGTGCGGCCGGAGTTCATCGCGCGCGCTGCTGGAGCAGCACCTGCCGGCGCACCCGGGCTACTACGGCGAGATGGTCTGGATCCTGATGATGCTGGAGCAGTGGCTGCGCAGCCATGCGCCGGGCTACCGCTTGCAGGGTTGAACGCGCCAGCCGAGCCGGTCGGCTGCCGGCCTGCTCCACCTGGAAATGCCGCAGGCCGCCGCAGCCGAATCGATCAATGAGTGGAGGGTGCCGCGGGCGATTCCGCCACGACCGTCCGTGGTGAAGCCGCCGCTCCCTGGTCCCGGCGGAGCACGTCTTCCAGCAGCTCGCGCAAGCGCCCCTCACCCTGGGCAAGCATGGCCTGTCGCAGCGGCGCCGTGTCCGGATGGAACGGCCTGAGGACGTAGTCCGCAATGCGCACTTGCGCATCGGATGGTGCCACACCCAGTTTCAATCGCGGGAAGGCATCGGACTGCGCCGCCTCGAGTATCGATGCCACACCACGGTGGCCCCCGGCACTGCCGCGCAAGCGCAGCCGGATCTTCCCGAGGGGCATGGCGACATCGTCGAATGCCAGTATGCAACGCTGCGGCGACAACCTGAGCGACGCCAGCAACGATGGCAGTTTGGGTCCGATCTGGTTCATGGACGAGCGCATCTTGACCAGCCACAGCCGTCGCCCGCCCAGGGTCACCGCAGCACGCCAACCCCATGGGGTGTCGTTCCAGGCGACCGAGTGCGAAGCCGCCAATGCATCCAGGAAGGCGAAACCGATGTTGTGCGGCGTGTTGTCGTATCGGGAGTCCTGGGCGTTGCCCAGCCCCAGGACCATGAACTCCACTGGCTCGGATTGCGCTGCCCGATCACGGGCGAGCAGGGTGGGAACAATGAACTGCGGACCGACGACCTGCATGCGTTGGTCGCAGGCACTACAGAACTTGTCAAGTTGGCAGTTGTCGCGCCAGCACCGGATCGATCCCTCGCGATCCAGCGCGATACGCGCCAGATGATTCTGCCGATTGCTTCCCTTCAGAAGCACCAGATCGCCCGGCCGGGCCCAGCGGTTGACGAATACGGAGGCGTCGCGGGTATGGGTGAAGGCGAAGACACGATCGGCCTCAGCGCCACGCTTGAGCCCGAGCACGGCGCTGGACCACGGGCCCACGACCACGACCAGATCGGCAACCGCCAGCGCATCGGTGGCGAGTTGCCCCAGCACCGCGGACTTGCTGCCGTCCACGTCGGAGACCTCCCCAAGAACCAGCAGCTTTCGCGGGGCCTTCGCGCGGCGCAGGAACTCCAAGCAAGCGGGCACCGTCCATTGCGGCGCCTTGAAGTCATCGCGGATGAAGGTCACACCATCGTGCGAACGGGTCTCCTGCATCCGGCCTTCGTAGGGCTCCACCTGGGACAGCACACGAGCGATCTGCTGCAGCGACATTCCGGCCACCCGGCCACAGGCCGTGGCCGCCAACAACGTCGGCAGCCAGTGCTCACTGAGCATGCGCGTCTGCACGGGCTCCCGCGCGTCGCCGTGCACCAGCGTCAAGCGCAGATGCTCCGGCCAGGCCGCCGCGACATCCTCGGCTCGTACATCGGCCTCGGGATTCAAGCCGTAGCTCAGCACGTGGCCCCGGCAGGACCTGCGCATGCCCAGCACCACCGGATCGTCGGCGTTCAAGATGGCTGTACCCGATGTCGACAGGTGGCGCACAAGCTCCTCCATCTCTTCGAAGAGCCCTTCCGGTGTGCTGAACGCGCTGGCGTGGTCATCCCTGGCGACCGTGATGATGGCCACGTCCGGCTGCAGGATTTGTGCTGCCGGGCGCATGCAGCCGGGCACTCCTTCGTGCATTTCGGCAGCAAGGAAGCGGTGTGAGCGCCGCACCTGCAACACCGCCATCGCCGTCGACATCGCGTAGCGTGTCGCCGCCGGAGTCGACACCCCCGGACCGAGATGGTCTTCCAGCAACGCATGTATCACATGTCGCGTCGTCGACTTGCCGGCGCTTCCGGTCACGCCGACCACCAGGGTCCCGCGTAGATACGCACGACGCCACAGAGCCAATCGGACCGCGCATCGCGACACGGTGGCGCTGGACCAGAATGTCTTCTGCGGCCAAGCGAGGATTCGCTCGGCGCGCTGCTTCCAGGCCCTCCAACCCAGCCGAGACTCAGGCAATCGCGGCCTCGGCGGAGTTGTGCAAGGCCGGCTCGAAGAAGTCCTTCAGCGGCAGATCCCAGCGCAAGGCGCTGATGCGATCCGGGAACACGTTCAGCTCGATCATGCACGGCCCGGTCGGCGTGACGGCCACGTCGACGCCGGCAAAGCGCATCTTCGGGAACACCGACAGCGCCTTGCAGCCAAGCGCCAGCGACTCATGCCAGAACGGCAGCTGACAGCCGACCAGGGCAAATCCGCTGTCTGGATGGTGGGTGATCGGACGATGCGGGTCGGCCAGGTTCGGTGCCGCCAGCAGCCGCCCCGAGTCGATCTGAACCGGGCAGCCGAATCCTCCGGAACTGGTGTTGTCCACCTGGCTGCCGGCGCGGCCGACACGCAACAACGCATGATGGGCACGAAACTCGCCGCGCTGTTCGAGCACCCAGATGCGCAGCGTGTTGACCGAGCTGGGGTTGATGGCGGCCAACACCGGATGCTGCGGCACGAACTCCTCGAGGAGCCAGCCCTCGCGCGACTCGAGCAGTTCGCCATGCCACGCCTCGAGCGTCCAGCGCCGGCCCGAGATCGGATGCAGCAATTCTTCGACGCCGGCCTCCACCTCGAGCGCTGCGAAGCTGCGGCCCCCGCTGCCCTCGACCGCCTTGAAGCAGACCCGCTGGCCCCGATAGGGCTGCAGCACGCGGCGCAGGTCGGCAACGCTGCGCAGTGCCCCCTTGTCGGCGGCCGCGCCGCGCGACGCGTGAAGAAAGCCGATGAAACGCGGTGTCGGGATACCGAACAAGCGTCAATGTCGCCTTCTCCAGCACCTTGTGCTGTGACGCCTTCTGGTAGACGGCAGGGTTGATCGCGAACAGAAGCTTCGCGTATTCCCGGTCGTTCGAATGACGCCATTTGTCGCGAAACGGCATGTCGCGCCGCCAGAAACGCCCTGCATGGTAGTAGTTGGGGCCGAGGTTGCGTGCCAGCTTCAGCGCAGTCATCTCGAACAGCTGGCGCGGCACCGGCAACCCGCCGCGTGCCGCGGCCTCGCGGCTGGCATCGATGATCTTGCGCACGGACCCGATCGCTGACACTGCTTCCCCAAAGTTGGACCCGCTCGCCGGCAAGAGTGTACCGACCCGGCCTGCGATGCACGTCGGCTCTCACTGCATCCCGCACAGGTGGCGTCGACAAGCTCACATATGCTCCCGGCCACCAGCGCAGGGCGCACCGTCAGCCGCATGCACGACCCCGGCGCCGCAGGGGGGCCGGCTCACGACAGCGTAGCATTGCCCGAAACCGGACTCCTTATGCGACGCCGATCGATCCTGCGCGCCCCGCTGTCCCTGTTGCCGCTGGCGTCACCTGTCGTACGGTCCGAGGAAGCAGTCCTCAGGCGTGTAGCCGGCCTTTCGCCCAACCATGGGCTTCGTCTCGGCACGGCGAGCCTCGTCGGCGAATTCAACGAGGTGTCGCGCCGATTCAATCTGCACCAAACCGGGCCGCGCTCGCGCGACTTCTGCCGGAAGATGGTCTGGGCGCCCGAACGCCGAAGCGCCCTTTTCACCGGCGCCAACCACGGCAGCCCGCATCGGCTGAATGATGTCTGGGAATTCGACCTTGCCGCGATGGCCTGGACGCTGCTGTATGCGCCGGACAACCCTCGCACCTATGGCGGGCTGGGCCCCGATGCCAGCGACGTGGTGTTTCGCGACGGTGTCCTGCAGACGCGCCGCGGCGGGCCCGCGGTGATCGGCCACACCTGGTCGGGCCTGAGCTACGACCCCCGCACGCGGCGCATGCTGTTCATGAACACCTGGCCGATCGATGTCGATCCACTGGTGCGCCAGGTCGGTGGCGACCCGGCAGAACGCTACCGTGGCCCCCCCTTGTGGGCCTTCGACCCGGCGGCACGCGCCTGGGCCCTGCTGAAGACGGCAGCACCATGGCCCAAGGCCGCCGTGGGTGCCCTGCTGGAGGACGTGCCGGAGTTGGGCGGCCCGATCTGGCATCTCAACAACTGGCAGCTTCACGCCACCTGGCTGCTGAGCCCCGACCACGCCTGGAAGAAGTTGACGGACCCGAAGATCACGCCGGGTTTCGAGCGCGAGGCGCCGGGGCGCGAGCTGGTGGGGTATCACGACGCCAAGCGCCAACTGGTCGTGGCGCAATGGCGCAGGGGCACGTATCACTTCGACACCCGGTCGCGACGCTGGATCTGCATGATCCCGCCCGACAGCGGGAAGCCCGTCCCGGACGGGCATGACGCGGTCACCGCGTTCTGCAGCGATCCATCGAGCGGACGTGGCCTGCTGCTGGACTTCCGCACCCGGGAGCTGTGGTCCTACGATCCGGATCAGGCCCAATGGACGCTGCTCGCCCCCGCCGGCGACCCGATTCCGGCCGGCAAGCGCATGTTGGCCTATGTCGACCGCGTTCTCGGCGTGTTGGCCGTGCTGAACGACACCGAGGTCTGGATCTTTCGCCCACCCGGGCCACGCTAGCAGCGGGCGCCGGGCAACGTGGAATTGTGGGCTGGCCCACTCGGGATCGCGGTGCGCTGTTGAACGACAATTTGCTCATGCCGCCTTCACAGAACACAGCGGGCCAGACCCCGGCTCTGGTCACTGCCGTCATCCCTGCCTTCAATACCGAGCGCTACCTTCGGCGCGCGATCGACAGCGTGCTGGCGCAGCGCTATGGCGCGGTCGAGTGCATCGTCGTCGACGACGGTTCGACCGATCGCAGCGGCGAGATTGCGCAGTCCTTCGGCGATCGCATCCGCTACATCGCACAGGCCAACGCGGGGGCATCGGCCGCACGCAACGCGGGCATCCGCGTGGCGCGCGGCGACTACATCGCCTTTCTGGACGCCGACGACTACTGGCTCGACACCAAGCTCGAGCACCAGATGCGCGTCTTTGCCGCGAACCCGGGATTGCGCCTGGTCTCCACCCATTGGACCTGGCTGCCATCGACCACCGACCCCGCCGTCACCGATTTCAGGGGCCCGCAGTTCGATGCAGCGGCCGTGCAGGTGCTGCCCGGCTGGGAGACCCTGCTGCGCGATCCCTATCTGTGCACGCCGACGGTGGTGGTGAATGCCGCCGCGGCCCGGGCAGTGGGCGGCTTCGACACCACGCTGCCTTCGGCCGAAGACATCGACTTCTTCCTGCGCGTGTGCGATGGGCATCCCTATGCGCTGCTCCGGCAACGCCTGGCCGGGTGTCAATTGCGTCCGGGCAGCCTGACCCGCACCGCGCTCAGCCATCGCCACAACCTCGAGGTGCTGAATCGCATCGCCGAGAACCGGCCTGAGTTGTCGCGACGCTTCTGCGCGCAGTTGACCGAGTGTCGGCTGGACGTCTATCAGCGATGGGCGAGCGCCCGGGTCTTTCACGGCAATGGCTCTGGGGCGCGGGCTGTGCTGCGCGAGAGTCGGCGGGTGGGCAAGCTGTCCGGCTACAGGCGGCTGTGGCTGAAGTCCTACGTAGCATCGGCCTTGAAGGCGGTGCGCGACCGGGTGCGCCCTTTGGCCCGTGAAGACCAGGCCTTGTCCTGAATGGCAAGCTCGGCGATGGCCGTCCCGCATGTTCGGCCACCGATGCGCCGCGGTCCCCTGCGAGGCATGCCATGTCTGATGCTGGCCTGATCGCGCTCGCTGCCGTGGCCAGGGCACGGCGTTCCGATCTGGAATCCGAGGCGCTTCGCGGACACGACCGGGCCTTGCTGCAATCTGCCTGCGATGGGCTGCTCGGCCGCGCCCTGGACCCGATGGAGGGCTATCGGGTATGGCCGCGCCCCGTGGAACTGCTGCTCGCGCAGTGGGCGCCCCTGGGCGAATCCGACCGGGTCGTGCAACTGCGCCTGAACCTGCTGCTGCTTGCGCTGGCCGAGTCGCTGCCAGATCGGCTGCGGCGCTCGGGATTGCCCGTGCCATTTGCCGAGGAGTATCGACGCAGCGCGCTGCGCATCACGCAGCGCATCGCCCAGGGTCGGCGCTGGGATCATGGTCTGCAGGACGATGTCTTCCGCAAGGACCTGGCCTTGCTCTGCCTGCGCATGCTGCCCTGTGTGTCGCATGTGGTGTGTCGATACTCCGGCATCCCGCGAAGCACCCTGCTGCGGCCGCGCAACCTGGCCTCCGGTGCGTCGGCACGGGTGGTCTTCGCCTTGCGTGGCCAGTTGCGCCCGCTGATCGCGAACCATGTACATCCGGAAATGACCGACCGCTTCGACCCGGCCGGCCGCGAGGCCTGCTATCGGTTAGTTTGCGCGCTGCTGGGACACTGGCCCGATAGCGCTGGCCTGGTCGGTACGAGTTGGTACTACGACCGTGTCGTTGGCGACATCAGCCCCCACCTGGCCTACCTGCGCAAGGTGCCCGCCGAGCGCGGAGCCCTGTTTCTCGATGTCGGCGCGCCCGCCGAGGCAAGGGCGGATGCCGTGTTCCGCTCGGAGCGCCGCCGAGCCCGGGTCGAAGACGGCACGTACAAGCCGCGCACCGTGATGATGGTCTGGCCGCGCCAGGCACTGCTGGCGCATCTGCCGCGCCAGCCAGCGACTCGCGCAGTCGCGTGATGCCATGTTTCCCATGATGCTCGTGCCTGCTCGAAAAAGACCGGAACAGGGGGGCGAATGACAAGGACTGCAAACCACGCCTCGGTTGCCGACCCGCGGCCCTTGGTCATGCATGTCATTCATCACCTTCACGTGGGCGGGTTGGAGAACGGCCTGGTCAATCTGATCAACCACCTGCCCATCGAGCAGTTGCGCCATGTCATCGTTTGTGTCGAGGACTATTCGGATTTCAGCCAGCGCATCCGCCGGCCTGACGTCGAGGTGATCGCTCTGCATCGCTCGCGCGTCGGCGCGATGGGCGTGCGCCGGGCCATCTACGCGTTGTGTCGCCGGCTGAGGCCGGCCGTGCTGCACAGCCGAAACCTGTCCGGTCTGGATGCGCTGGTTCCTGCCTGGCTGGCCGGCGTTCGCTATCGCATACACAGCGAGCATGGATTCGATGTCGACAACCTGGATGGGCGCAACCGCCGACACATGTTGTTGCGCCGTCTGCACGCGCCGCTGGTGCGACGCTACGTCACGGTATCGCGCCATCTGCGCGGGTTGCTGGTCGAGCGCATGGGTATCGACGAAGCCCGCATCGACCATATCCACAACGGCGTGGATACCGAGCGCTTCAGGCCGCGACCGCACAGTGAGTCCCCTCCAGAACGCCTGCCCGAGGCACTGCGTGTCCCCGGTTTGGTGCTGGTCGGCACAGTGGGGCGACTGCAGCCCGTGAAGGACCAGGCCACGCTGTTGCGCGCCTTTGCCGCCGCGATGAAGCGACAGCCTGCCCTTCGAGCGCACACCAGGCTGGCCATCGTCGGCGACGGCCCGCTCCTGGCGCCGCTGAAGGCGCTTGCGCACGAGTTGAACATCAGCGAACTGGTCTGGTTTGCCGGCGCCGTCGATGACGTGCCGGAGCTGCTCGGCCTCTTCGATCTGTTTGTCCTGCCATCGCTGAACGAAGGCATCTCCAACACCATTCTGGAAGCGATGGCCATGGGCTTGCCGGTGCTGGCCTCGCGCGTCGGCGGAAACGTCGAGTTGGTCGAAGACGGGCAAGGCGGGCGCCTCTTCGCACCTGGAGTCGTCAACGAGCTGGCCGACTTGCTGGTGCAGTACTTGAGCGACGCGGCGCTTCGTCAGCGCCAGGGCGCAGCCTCGCGGGAGCGAGCGCTGCGACAGTTCAGCCTGGCAACCATGGTCGCGGCCTACCGGCAACTCTATCTTGTCGATTGAAGCTGACGTGCTTTCACGCACAACGCTTGCTCACTGAAGAAGGAGTCCGGCATGTCCACGGAAAGGCCCCCTTGCGCGGCGCGGCTGCGCCAGCAGACGGGTCGAACTGGCGCAGTCCGGTCGCACGCCGACGCAGCTTGCGCGCGCGTTCGACGTGACCGCCCTGCGTTCGATTGACGAGGGCGGGACGGGAACACATGCCTGAGAACACACCGACCCCCGCCTTGCCCGGTCCCGTGGCCTTGGTGGGCCCCCTGCCGCCCCCTTCGGGCGGCATGGGCAATCAGTGCGAACAGCTGCTGCGGCAGCTGGGCGCCACCGGTGCGGACATGCGCCTGCTGCAGACCAATGCGCCCTATCAACCGGCTTGGGCGCGCGTGTGCCCTTGCTGCGCGCCGTCGTTCGCCTTGTGCCGTACCTGTGGCGCGCTTGGGCGCTGATGGGACAAGTGCGCGTCGTGCATCTGATGGCCAACTCGGGTTGGGCTTGGCACTTGTTCGCGCTGCCGGTGCTTGTGCTGGCTCGCTGGCGCGGTGTGCCAGTGATTGTCAACTACCACGGCGGCCGGGCCGATGAGTTTCTTGCCCGTGGGCCTGCCCATGTCAGACACATGCTGGGTGCGGCAGCGCTGCGCGTGACGCCTTCGATCTTTCTGCAGCGCATCTTTGCCAAGTACGGCCTGAGCACCGAGGTCGTTCCCAATGGAATCGACCTCAGCCGCTTCAGGCCGGACCCGGCCGCAGCCGGACGCCGCTTCGGCCAGGCGCCGCAATTGCTGGTGGCACGCAATCTGGAGCCGGTGTATGACAACGCCACCGCCATACGCGCGCTGGCCCTGCTGCGCAAGCAGTTTGCGCAGGCGCAACTGACCTTGGCTGGATCGGGACCGGATTTGTCCCGCCTGCAGGCGCTGGCTGCCGAACTGGGTCTGCAAGACGCGGTGTTCTTTGCCGGGCGCATCGACAACGCCCAGATGGGCGGGCTCTATGCCCGGGCCGATTGTTTGCTCAATCCCAGCACGGTCGACAACGCGCCAGTCTCCATCCTCGAGGCCTTCGCGTCGGGCCTGCCGGTGGTCAGCACCGCCGTGGGCGGCATTCCGGACATGGTGAAGCAGGGCGTCAACGGCCTGCTGGTGCCAGCGGGCGACGCACAGGCCATGGCCGATGCCGCCGCCAGGCTGCTGGGCGATACGGAATTGACTGCCCGGCTTCGGAAAGCCGGGCTGCGTTCGGCCCAGGCCTGCGGCTGGCCCGAGGTCAGTCGACAATGGTTGGACACCTACCGGCGCGTCATGGAGGCGCAGAGAGTCTGACTTGATGAGTCCCTGCATGGTGCCGCAAGTCCGATGCTCATCCCGCAGCGCGTAGCGCGAGGGCAGTCCAGTGAGCTCACTTGCCGAAGAAGCGGCCCATGCCTCTGGCAATGCTCCAGAAGCCACTCAAGCGGGCCTCGAACTGGATGTCGCTCAACAACTCCCCGTCGAGAATGCGCGGCAGCGCCAGCAGCGGGTCATCGGCACCGGCCAGGCCGAACTCCGTCGTGGTCGCCGTTTGCACATTGCAGCGCTGCAGCACGCCGAAGACGCTGGCGTCGTGCTCGCCGCTCGGATAGCAAAGCTGGCGAAACGCCGCCGGCTCGACCGCGAGCATCTGCGCCAGCGCGTGGCGGTTGAGATCGATCTCCTGTGCGACGAGCGCTGGATCCATCCGATGCATGGTGTGATTGTGGGTATGCAGTTGGACATCGATGCCCGAGCGCGAGGCGCGCTGCAGTGCAGTCGGATCCATAAGCGAAAACGCCCCGGAGGCAATCAATGCATCGACGTCCAGACCAATCAGCTTGGGCGACACGACGCAGCGCCGTCAGGCGCTCGGGCCATCCGGGCATCGACACGAGCCATGCCTCCAGCCGATCTGCCAGATCGGCGTCGTGCTCCGGCGCGGCTGCGGGCAACAGGCCGGCCAGCGCTTCACGACGGCCCCGGCCCGTCGCCTGAGCCACCAGATACACGACGAGCACCGGCAGTACCGGCTCGCCGCTGGCGACATTGCTCGTCGGTACGTACAAGGTGGCTGCGAAACGGTGCCGTTCGAGCACCGGGAGCATGTGCTGCTCCACGCCTTTCCAGGCGTCATCGATCGTGATGACCACGTCGCGCGCACCGATGCGCTTGCGCGCCCAGCAGATCGACGGCATGCGCCAGCGGCAGGACACGGTAGCCCTCTGCGGCCAACCGCTCCATGCGCCGCTCGAACTTCCCGGCACTGATGAACAGGCGATCCCCGTAGTGCGGAGCAGGGCCGATCCATATGCCGTGATAGCACAGGATGCGCAGCCGCCCGCGTGTCAATGCTCTTGCCAGCGCAAACAGGCCGAGTCCACGGGCCAGGTGAAGCCATCGATCGCTGTTCATGGCACGAACATCCGGTCTAGCTGACGCTGGCTGCATTGGCATACGCCGCCGCGCCGTCGCCCCTCGGTTCGCAGGTTGTTCGCCAGGCGCGCCGCATAGCGCCAGCGCGACCGGTCCCACGGCGTGAAACGCGGAATCTGCAGGGGATCCATGCTGCGGCTGGCGGCCCCCCAGGCGGTGCTCACCGCCAGTTCGAATCCCAGTTCGCGGGCGATCTGCACGCTCTCGGCGCTGTAGTCCGTATCGGGCTTGCCGTTCGGGTAGGCAAAGCTGCGCACCGGCTCGGACAACAGCCCTTCGAGCGTCTGCTTGCTGCCCAGCATCTCGGCGCGCGCCTGCTCGCGCGACAGCTTGGCCAGGATCGGATGGGTCTGCGTGTGTGCACCCACCTGCATGCCGGCGTCGCGCAAGGCACGAACCTGCTCGCTGCGCATCATCAGGCCCTGCGGCAGCAAGCCAGCGTTCGTCGCGGCGAGTTGCTCCACCAATGCACTTCGCCTTGGCAACGGCTGGTACTTCAGGGCGCGAAGCAGCTGCCCTATGGCCGCACGCTTTGTCGCCCAATCGCCGACCTCCAGCGGCCCGACGCCCGGCAGGCCCAGCCAGCCCAGGTCCAGCCTCGGACCCGGCGCCCTGCGCACGCACTCGATGACCGTGTCGTTCCACATGCGCCCGCCATCGAGAAAGCCCGTGGCAATGAAGAAGGTGGCGCTCAGGCCATGCCGGCGCAGGATGGGCAGGGCCACGTCGTGGTTGTCGGCATAGCCGTCGTCGAAGGTGATGGCCGCCGCACGCGCGGGCAAGGTGCCGGCGCGCAGGCTGTTCACCGCGATGTCGAGCGGCAGGACGTTGAACCAGCGTGCCATCCAGCCACAGATCTGGTCGAAGCGCGCCGCATCGGGCTCGTCCGGGAAGAGTGGATCCGAGCTCGCCAGCACCCGGTGGAAGATCAGCACCGACAGCCGGGCGCTGGGCCCAGCCGGTGACAGCAGCGTGAACGCGGTGCGGATCATGATCGGCTTCAGGCCGGGCTCGCCTGCTGCGGCGCCAGCCGGCCCACGGGCTGGGCGGAGTTGAAGGCGCCTGTCTTTTCGGTTTCCCAGCGCCGTTCGAGCAGCCAGAACCTGCAGGCGACCAACATCACCATGATGTTGTACGGCAGGTCGAAGTAGGCCAGGCTGAGAAAGGCGCCGCCGACGGCATAGCCGACCATCGACACCTGGATCATTCCCGCCAGATCGTGGGCCCAGAGCGTCTCCGGCCGCTGCAAGGCCTGCTTGCGAATCCGCGATGCCGTCAGGAAGCCGAAGGCACCGATCGACACGAACAACGCCAGCCCGACATAGCCATGCTCGCCCAGGATCTGGAAGAAGATGCTGTGCGCCGCGTGCAGGTCCTGCGGGACCGGCGCGAACCGCGCAAACAGCTCCGGCGTGTCGACGACGAACCCGCCGCCGGTGAAGCGGTTGTTGGCCAGGTTGAAGGCCATGGTCCAGGCGTTGATCCGACCCATGGCGCTCGAGTCCTGCTCGTAGTTCTGGATGGTGCGCATGCGGGCCTCCCAGTTCTCCGACATCAGCGCCAGCATGGCCATCGCCGCCAGCATCATGAATGTGCCGCCGAGCAGCTTGCGGCGGGAACGCATCCACAGCACCACCGACATCACCGCGATGGCCAGGAATGCGCCTCGGGACTGGGTGCCCAGCGCGGCGACGGCCGTCAGCAGCATCAGCGCCAACAGGCCATAGCGAACCCAGCGGTTGATCGAGACCATGCGCAGGTAGTTCAGCAGCGGCACGGTCATCACCAGCGCCAGGCCGATCTCGTTGTTGCCCTCGATGAAGCCGCCCGGCGGGCCCCAGACCCGCTGGCCGCCGCCGCCGAGGATGGTGAAGATGCCGCCCTTCAAGCCGAAGAAACCGATCGACAGCGCGTTGACCCAGACAAAGAGTTCGATGTGCTTGCGTTCGCGAATGGCCGCGAGCGCCACCACCGTCATGACCTGGATCTTCAACACCTTCACCAGCTGGGTGAATGATTCCGCCGGGTAGTAGGCAAAGATCGTCGTGATGCACATCCAGCCGATGAACAGCAGCAGCGACACGACCTCCGGTTGCCAGGGCATGCGCAGCTTGTCCTGGTTGAAGGCCAGCGAGATGAAGGCCGCGCCGGCCGCGACGGCGGCAAAGGGTGCATCCAGTGCGAAGCCCCAGGCCAGCTTGTGCGGATTCATCACGCTGATCCAGGTCCACAGCAGCACCGCCACCCAGGTGCGGCGCATCGCGAACGGAAGGATCGCGGTGAACACCAGCAGCAGCAGAACGTCACGCATGGGCTGCACCCTCGGCCACGGTCTCGAATGGCTTCACATGGCTGACCACGTAGCGGAACTTGCCCGACGCCTCGGGGGCGATCGCGTCCACCTCCTCCACGCGCACCTGCACCGAATCGCCCAGGCGTGCCTTGAAGTCGCGTCGGATGCGCTCGCGCGCCAGCTCGTCGAAACCCGGTCCCGGCACCACCTTGACGTGCGGTTTCGCGAAGGCTCAACTGCTCGATGCGAAAGCGCTCCACGCCCGGCAGGTCGCGCAGCGTATAGATCAGGGCCAGTCCATGCATCACCGTGCCATTGGCCGCGACCACGAAGTCGGTGCTGCGCCCCTGCACTTCCCGCAGCACGGGCAGCCCGCGCCCGCAGGGACAGGCCTCGCCGTCCGAGCACGCCGACGTCACCGGTGCGATAGCGCAGCATCGGGAAGTCCGCGGTCGCCAGATGGGTGACGACGATCTCGCCGGCCTCGCCGGCCGCGGCAGCGCTGCCGTCGGCGCGCACCGTCTCGACCACCATGTCCTCGGCACTGAGGTGCAGCCGGCCCTGCGGGCACTCGTGCGCGATGAAGCCCGCGTCGCGGGCGCCATAGCCGTTGGCCACCGGGCAGCCGAAGGCCTTCGAAATGATCTCGCGCTGCTCGACATAGAGCTTCTCGGAGGTGACGAAGGCCACCTTGATGCCCAGATCGTCGAGCGGGATGCCACGCTCGCGCCGCATGCTGTCCGATCATCGACAGGCTCGACGGGTAGCCGAACAGCATCGCCGGCCGGCTGCGGCGAATGGCAGCCACGAAGCCGTCGAGCTTGGACTCGGACATCTCGAACGCCGGCAGCAGACTGCTGCGCAGCAGGCCGTCGCGCACGCGGCGCACGCGGTCCTGCGCGCCGAGTTCGATCGGGCTGCCCCAGACCACCAGCTCGCGGTCGCCGATGTCCACGCCCCACCAGCGCGTGGCACGCCACTTGGCCGCGACGTCATGGCTCTTGCGCCCCTTGCCGATGAAGAAGATGAGCGGCTCGCCGGAGGACCCGCCGGTGTTGTAGCGCGTCAGCGGGCCGTGCCCATCGCGCTTGAGCGATTCGACATGGGCGCGAATTTCAGGCTTGCCCAGCAGCGGCAGGCGCTGCAGATCGGCCACCGAGGCCACCTGCTGCGGGTCGAAGCCGACGCGCGAAAACAGTTCGCGGTAGTAGGGCACGTGGCGCCCGATGTCCACCAGGAACGCGCGCAAGCTCCTGGCCTGGTCGGCCGCGATCTGCTCGGCCGTGCACCACTGCGAGCGCTCGAGCCGGCGGCGCACGGCCACCGAGTCGTGACCCTTGAGCCGCTCGTGCAGCGGAAACAGCATGCCGGCACACAAGCGCGTGTAAAGCCCCATCACCCGGCCCTGCCCAGCGCGGTGGCGCGACGATGGGCGCGCGGCCATCGATGCGCGGAGACAGCCGACAGTTCAGCGTGCATGTCGTGGTGCGGTCATCGGTGCGGACACCACTGCCTTGCGCTCTGCCCGGCGTCGCAGGCTCTGCCACACCAGAACCGCCAACGACAGGAGCACCAGCCCTGCGACGATACGGATCTGCCATGCCAGCCGCCTCATCGGTGCACGGCGTTCGGCGTTGGTCTCGGTGATCAGCGCCACGGCACGCGGCTGCACGCCCTGTGCGATGCCGCCCAGCTGGGCCAGGGGCCGGGACGCGGGATGCAGCCAACGTACCGCCTGCGCGCTTTCGTAGTCGAAGGGGTTGTTGCCCCACCACAGGTACCACTCCTGCAGGCCCCGCTGGTAGTACTCACGCAGCTTCGCCTCGAAGCGGAATCCCGGCCGCGCCTGGGGCACCAGCGGCAGGCTGTTCATCGCGGCGGCGTCGCGCAGGAAGCCGTCGCGCACTGCGAGTGCGCCCAGCGCCTGGCCGTCGGCGCCGGCGTAGTAGACGTTGTTGAACAGATCGAGCATCTGCCAGCGCTGCTGCTGGCGGTTCCAGATCTCCACCACGATGTGTCCATGCCCGCCGTAGCCGTCGAAGGAGAACGCCCAGGCACGCATCGGCATGCCGGCCGTGGCCGCGAGCGCCTGGAAGACGCGGATGAAGTCCGCACAATAGCCCTCGCCCCGCTGCACGATGCGGCGATGGGTTTCCTCGAGCGGTGCCTGGATCGCGCCGCCGCTCAGGCGCGGCTGGCTGGCCAGCAGGTGTCGGCTGATGGCCAGCGCCCGCGACCAGTCGTCGGGCAAGGCGTTCAGTTGCAGCGGCCTGGCGGCATCGATGAAGTAGGCCTCGGGCGCCGCGTGGTCGAGCAGGAAATCCGCCGGCCAGCGCGTGGGGTCGAAGTCGAAGGCGGCACGCGGTGCCTCGTCGAAGACCATCGAATTGCGCAGCTTGGCGAGCTCGGTGCTGCTCGCAAAATGCGGCGCCAGCGTCAATGGCGACAGCACCAGAACCGCTGCCGCGGCCCAGGTCGGCCAGCGCCGCTGCGACATCGTCACCAGCAGAGTCCTTGCACCGTCGACACCAGGGCACTGCGCTGCGGCAGGTTGACCAGGTCGATGACCGTCTGGTCTGCGCGCACCGATGCGGCCAGCGACTGCGCCACCTCGCGCGTGGACAGCCCCACCACCAGCACCTCGGACTCGGCGATCACCGCGGCCATGTCGCCGCGCACCAGCTGGCCGATGTGCGGCAGATGCTGCTCGATGTAGCGCCGGTTGGAGCCCAGCAATTGCGCCAGATGCACCTCGGGGTCGTAGATCGCCAGCTGCATGCCCTTGCCGATCAGCTGTTCGGCCAGCGTCACCAGCGGGCTTTCGCGCAGGTCGTCGGTGCCGGTCTTGAACGACAGGCCGATGAAGCCGATCTTGCGCTTGCCGGTGGCCAGGATCTTGCGCAGCGCCAGCCCCAGATGCGCCTGATTGGACGGCAGGATGGCGGCGTGCATCGGCAGCTCGACATCGTGGGTTCGCGCCAGGTGGGTGGTGGCACGCAGGTCCTTGGGCAGGCACGAGCCGCCGAATGCGAAGCCGGGCTTGAGGTAGGCACGCGAGATGTTCAGCTGCGTGTCCTGGCACACCAGGTCCATGACCTCGAAGGGGTCGACGCCCAGCGCCTCGCACAGCCGCGCGGTCTCGTTGGCGAAGGTGATCTTCAGCGCGTGGAAGTTGTTGCAGCAGTACTTCATCATCTCGGCGCTGCGCACCGAGGTCTGGATGAACTTGCAGGGCAGGTGCCCGAACAGCGCCTGCAGGCGCTCCACCGGAACCGCGTGGTTGGCGCCGACGATGGTGAACGGCGGCTTGTCGTAGTCGCGGATCGACGAGCCCTCGCGCAGGAACTCGGGCTGGAAGCACAGGTGGAAGTCGACGCCTTCCTGTGCGCGACGATTCGGCCTCGATGATCGTCCTTGAGCACGCCCTCGACCGTGCCGGGCACCAGCGTCGAGCGGAACACCACCACATGCGGCTCGGTCTTGTGCGCCAGCGCCCGCCCGATCTGCCGGGCCAGGCCGATCGACGGCCGCCTGGTCCTGGCTGCCGTTGGCCGCCGACGGCGTGCCGACGCAGACCAGCGAGATCTCGGTGTCCAGGATCGCCGAGCTGCACGTCGGTGGTCACCGACACGAGCCCGTTGCCGGCCACCTGGGCCATCAGCTCGACCATGCCCTCTTCCACCACGGGCGTCTTGCCGGCCAGGATCAGATCGAGCTTGGCCCGGTCGATGTCGACCCCGATCGACCTGGTGGCCATCGCGAGCCAGGCAGGCCAGCGACACCGCGCCGACATAGCCCAGGCCAAAAATGCTGATCTTCATGCGGTCCTTTCGACGAGGGTGGCAAACGAGTCGCGGCAGCGCTGGATGATGCCGTCCAGGCGCTGCATCGAACGCGGCCAGGCATGGTGGCTCAGCACACGCTGCCGGCCGGCCACGGCCAGGCGCCGGCGTTCATCGGGATTTTCCGCGATGCGCAGGATGGCCCGCGTGATCTCTGCCGCATTGTCGGCCACCAACAGGTGCGATTCGGCGACGGCATCCACGCCACCGGCCGCCACGCTGCTCGTCACCACCGGCACGCCCATGGCCATGGCTTCGAGAATCTTGTTCTGCGTGCCGCGGGCGATCGACAGCGGGCGCCACCATCAGCGCCGACGAACGGATGTACGGCCGCACGTCGGGCACCGAGCCCGTCACGGTGACGCCGGGCAGGTCGCCCAGCCGGCGCATCTCGGCCGAGGGGTCGGCACCGACGATCAGCAGCTTCATCGCCGGGCGCTGCGCCTTCAGCAGCGGCCACACCTCGGCGCAGAAGCGCGACATGCATTCCTGGTTCGGGTAGTAGTCCATGCGGCCGATGAAGCTGATGGTGTCGGCGTCGTAGCCCGCGTCCGGCCGGGTCGAAGAAGGCCGCATCCACGCCATTCGGGAACCAGTCGGTGGCCGCGCCCGTGCCATAGCCCTGCAGCGTTTCCCACTCGGCGCGGGTGGTGGCGGTGCACAGGTCGAAGCGGCGCGCCAGCCGCTTCTCGGCCGCCAGCATCTTGTTGCCCTCGAGCCGGTAGCCCAGCGACAGCGGAAAGGGCTTGCGCTGGGCGTACTCCAGCCACTTCTGCGAGTCCATGTCGCCGAAGTCGAGGATCTTCGGGATGTGCGCTCACATGCTCGACGTACTGCGCCACCGATGAACAGTGCACGAAGATCAGGTCGAAGGCCTGCGTCGCCAGCAGTTCGCGGACCTTCGCCGCCAGTTCGGCGCGAGTAGAAGTAGCCCATCGACGAGGGCGTGGGCAGCGGCAGCCGCAGCACCATGCGCAGCATCTGCACCGGCTCCGTCACCTGGCCGATGTGAAAGGCATGGCAGTGCGGCTGCGATGCCCTCGGCTTCGGCGGTCTCGGCGTCCGACCGCGACAGCGAACACACCGTGACCTCGTGGCCCTGCGACGCTCAGGTGCCGGATCATGTTGAAGGGCCGGATCTTGCCGCCGCGCTTGGGCGGATACGGGAAACGGTGGCAGAGGTACAGCACCTTCATGCGGCCAGGCCCTTCAGTTCGGCGGCGACATCCGTGGCGTCGCGGCCGTCGAGGTAGATGCGGCTCCAGATCTCCAGGTTCATCAGCGCCAGCAGGATGTCGGTGCCGTCGAAGCGATTGGCGCGGTGGTCCCGTACCAGGCGCGTGACCACGCCGTCCCGGAACAGGCCGCGGCCGCGCACCACCTCGGGCGACAGCAGCCGGTCCAGCACCGGCGCCAGATCGGACTTGAGCCACGCCCCCATCGGCGTGCCGAAGCCGCGCTTTTGCCGGTCGAGGATCTCGCCGGGCAGCAGTTCCGACAGGGCTTCCTTCATCAGGTGCTTCAGGCGTCCGCCCTTGACCTTGATCGCCGCCGGCATGGCCGCTGCCAGCTCCACCAGTTCATGGTCGAGCAGCGGCACCCGGCATTCCAGCGACACCGCCATGCTCATCTTGTCGGTCAGCAGCAGCAGGTCGTCGGGCAATTGCGTCTCGGCATCGACGGCGAACATGCGGTTGAGCTCGTCGCCCTGGCCGGCACCCTCGAACGCGCGTGCCAGCGGATCGTCGGCGAAGCGGGGCTCGAGCATCAGGTCGGCCAACGGTCTTCGCGGCCGACCAGTTGCAGGTAGCTGGCGTAGCGCTCGTCGGCACTCAATTCCGCCGACGCCAGAAAGCCCTTCGCCAGCCGCAGCTTGTTGAACAGCGCCGAATGCCGGTCGGCCGGCAGGTGGCGCGCCAGGTAGCCCGCGCCTTGCCGCAGCCAGCCGGGCAGGCGGCGGTACTGCCCGGCGTAGTGCTCGCCGAGGTAGCGCCGGTAGCCGCCGAAGAGCTCGTCGCCGCCGACGCCGGAAAGAATCACCTTCACGTCCTGCCGGGCGAACTCGGACACCAGGTAGGTGGTGATGAAGGCCGAGTCGGACAGCGGCTCGTCCATGTGCCACAGCAGGCGCGGCAGCAGGCTCACGACGTCGGGCTTGACGACGATCTCGCGATGCTGCGTGCCGAAGCGCTGCGCCACCTGGCGGGCATAGGGCAGCTCGTTGTACAGCGCCTCGGCGGCGCCGCCGTCGAAGCCGATGGCATAGGTGCGGATCGGCTGCTCGGAGTGCCGGGCCATGAACCCGACCACCGCGCTGGAGTCGACGCCGCCCGACAGGAACGCGCCGATCGGCACGTCGCTGACCATCTGCATGCGCACCGAGCGCTCGAGCTGCGCGCGCACGCGCTCGACCCATTGCGCCTCGTTGAGCGACGGGGTCGATGGCCTGCGGCAGGCGCCAGTAGCGCCACTCGCGCACCTGGCCGCCCTCGACCGCCAGCAGCGTCGCCGGTGGCAGCTTGCGCATGCCCTTGAAGATGCATCCCGGTGCCGCGACGTAGCCCAGTTGCAGGTAGCCGGTCAGCACGTCACGGTTCAGCTCGGGCTTCACCCCCGGCAGCGCGAGCAGCGCCTTGGCCTCGGTGGCGAAGGCCAGCCGGGTGCCATCCTGCAGCACGTAGAGCGGCTTGACACCCAGCCGGTCGCGGCCGATCAGCAGCCGCCGGCGACGGGCGTCCCACAGGGCGAAGTCGAACATGCCGTTGAGGCGCAGCACCACGTCGTCGCCCCAGGCGGCATAGCCGTGCAGCAGCACCTCGCTGTCTGAAGCCGTCTTGAAGGCGTGGCCCAACGCCCGCAACTCGTCGCGCAGTTCGCGGTAGTTGTAGATCTCGCCGTTGCAGACCAGCCAGAGGCGTGCCGTCGGCATTGCTCAGCGGTTGGTGGCCGCCACTCAGGTCGATGATCGACAGCCGGCGCATGGCGATGCCGCAGTCGCCGTCGATGTGCATGCCCTCGTCGTCCGGCCCGCGGTGCCGCGTGATATTGCCCATCGCCGACAGCGTGTCGGGCACGCACGCCCTGCCCGTCGAGGCGATGAATGCCGTGGATGCCGCACATGGCGCTGGCTCAGGCCGAGGCCGCTTGCACGCGGCCGACCTGGGTCAACGCACGGCGATAGACCTCGGCATAGCGCGCCACGCTGCCCGCCCAGGTGCGCTCGACCTCGACGAAGCGGCGCGCCTGGGCGCGGATCTGCGGCCACAGCTCGCGCCGGGCAAGCACGTCCTCGAGCGCGCGTTGCAGCGCCTCGACATCGCCGGCGCGGAAGAGGAAGCCGGTTTCGCGGTCGCGGATCAGCTCGCGGTGGCCGCCCACGTCGGAGGCGACGAACATGCGGCCCTGCGCCATGGCCTCCAGCGGCTTGAGTGGCGTGACCAGTTCGGTCAGGCGTATCGGCAGGCGCGGATAGGCCAGCACGTCGATCAGTTCGTAGTAGCGCTGCACCTCGGCATGCGGCACGCGGCCGGTGAAGATCACGCGATCCTGCAGTCCCGCTGCAGCCACCTGGGCCTTCAGGTTCTGCTCCTGCGGGCCGCCGCCGACCAGCAAGCACCCGCAGCGTCGGGTGCCTGGGCAGCATGCGCTGCGCCGCCTCGATCAGCAGGTGCAGGCCCTCGTAGCCATAGAACGAACCGGCGAAGCCCAGCACCGTGGCGCCTTCGAGCCCGAGCTCGCGCCGCAGCTGCGGGTCGGGTTCGGCGCCAAAGCGGAATGCCCCGACGTCCACCGCATTCGGAATCACCGTGATGCGCTGCGCCGGGAATGCCGCGTGCGGCGATGTCGTCGCGCAGCCCGTCGCAGATCGTCGTCACCTGGGCGGCCCGCCGCAGCGCGAAGCTTTCCAGCGATCGCGAAACGCGATAGCGCAGGCTGCCCTCGCTGCGTGCTGCCGTGGTCGACGGCCGCGTCCTCCCAGGACGCACGCATCTCGTACACCACCGGCAGGCCGGTGCGCCGCCCGACCCACAGGCTGGGCAAGGCGTTGAGCACCGGCGAGTGGGCATGGATCAGGTCGGGCCGGCTGTCGGCCACCGCTTCGCGCCAGCCGCTGCGCGGTCAGCCGCATCTGGGCCAGCAGGCCCGCATCGGCGCGGCTGGGCGTGCGCAGGAAGCTCAGGCCATCGACCGATCTCCTGCGTCGCCTTGCCCGGGCCCTGCTTGGGCGTGGTCAGCTGCAGCGTGTCCCAGCCCAGTGCGCGCTGCTCGCGCAGGATGGCCAGGGTGCGGAAGGTGTAGCCGCTGTGCAGAGGCGCCGAGTGGTCCAGGACATGGAGGATGCGCAGATTCATCAGACTTCGGCCGCCTCGGCATTCACGGCGTTCGCAGCTGGCTGCCGCCGGCTGGTCGTCGACCACGTTGCGCAGGAAGGCCTCGAACATCAGCAGCGTCCACAGCGGCGCGCTGTAGTCGCGCGCGCCGGACTGGTGCGCATCGATCAGGTGGTTCAGGTAGCCGCGATCGAACCAGCCGGTCGCGGCCAGCCGCGGCCCCAGCACCGCGTCGCGCACGCGCTGCTTCAGCGGCCCGCGGAACCAGCGCGCCAGCGGCACCGCGAAGCCCATCTTCGGCCGGTACAGCACCTCGGTCGGCAGCTGCGGCTCCAACGCCTTCTTCAGCAGGAACTTGCCCTCCTGCCCGCGCACCTTCAGGCTCGAAGGCAGCGTGGCCAGCCATTCGACCAGCTTGTGATCCATCAGCGGCTCGCGCACTTCGAGCGAGTGGGCCATGCTGGCGCGATCGACCTTGGTGTTGATGTCGCCGACCAGATAGGTCTTCAGGTCCAGGTACTGGATCAACGCCAGCGGGTCGTCGGTGCCGGCGCGCTCGGCGTGGAAGTCGAACACCTGCTGCGCGCCGTAGCCGGCGCGTTCGCGCTTGAAGGCCGCACTGAACAGCTGCTCGCGCATCGGCCCGCGCAGTATCGACACCGAATGGAAGTAGGCCTCGACCGACGCTGCGGCCCATGCCTTCGAAGGTGGTCTTGGCGCGAAGCACGCGCGGCGCCCAGTCGGCCTTCGGGTACACCCGGCCGAGCATGCCGAACAGCGGCTGGCGTATGCCGGCAGGCAGCGCCGAACGCATGCGCTCTTCCATCAGGTGCAGGCGATAGCGGCGGTATCCGCCGAAGCTTTCGTCGCCGCCGTCGCCCGACAGCGCCACGGTGACATGCTTGCGCGCCAGCTGGCACACCCGATAGGTCGGGATGGCCGAGCTGTCGGCATAGGGCTCGTCATACAGCCGCGCCAGCGTATCGATCAGGTCGAAGTCGTCGCTGCCGACGGTCTCGACACGGTGGTTGGTGCGGTAGCGCTCGGCCACCATGCGAGCGAACTCGCTTTCGTTGAACTTCGGGTCGTCGAAGGCGATGGAACAGGTGTTCGACCGGGCCGTCGGACAAGCCCGCCATCGCCGCGACCACGGCACTCGAATCGACGCCTCCCGACAGGAAGGCGCCCAGCGGAACTTCGGAGATGAGGCGCAGCTTCACCGACTCGCGCAGGCGCTGCACGAGTTCGGCGCAGGCATCTTCGACGCTGCACGGATTGCCCAGCGTGAAGTGCACGTCCCAGTACTCCCTGGGCTGCGGGACCGGGTCGCCGCGCCGGATCGTCAGCATGTGACCCGGCGCCAGCTTGCGTGCCTGGCGGAAGATGCTTCGCGGCTCGGCCACATAGCCCAGCGCGAAGTACTCCTCGACCGCCAGCGGGTCGATGTCGCGCCGCAGACCGCCATGCGCCAACAGCGACTTGAGCTCGGAGCCGAACAGCAGCGTGCCGTCGTCCAGCAGGCCGTAGAACAACGGCTTGACGCCCATCCGGTCGCGCGCCATGAACAGCGTCTGCCGGTTGCGATCCCACAGCACGAAGGCGAACATGCCGCGCAGACGCTGAACACAGGCCTCGCCCCACTGTTCCCAGGCGTGCACGATGACTTCGGTGTCGCTCTTCGTGTGGAATCGTGACCCGCGGCCTGCAGTTCGGGAATCAGTTCCTGGAAGTTGTAGATCTCGCCATTGAAGACGATGGCCACCGAGCCGTCTTCGTTGAACAGCGGCTGCTGCCCCGTGGCGATGTCGATGATGGACAAGCGCCGATGACCGAATCCCAGTCCGGGTTCGATGTGCAGGCTGCCCTCGTCAGGACCGCGATGCAGCTGTGAATCGTTCATGCGCTGCAGCACGGTCCGATCAACCGGCCGCGTGCCGCGCGTGTCAAAGATGCCGGTGATGCCACACATGTGCTTCAGTCCAGTCGGGGAGTCGTGTGTCTTTCGGCCAGCAGGCGATCGTAGAGCTGACGGTAGGCGTCGACCATGGCCGGCAGGCTGAAGTGCCGCTCGGCCCGGACCCGCGCCTGCCGTGCCCATGGCCGCTGCACGCAACGGATCGCTGGCCAAGCCGGCGATGCTGGCGGCCATCGCCTCCACGTCGCCGGACGGCACGAGTCCCCGGTCTGCCCGTCGACCAACTGTTCCGCGTTGCCGCCGACAGTCGGTGGCAATCACAGGCAAACCGCTGGCCATGGCTTCCAGAATGGTATTCGAGATGCCTTCGGCCAGCGAAGGCAACACGAAACAATCGAGCCCGCGCATGACATCCGGCACGTCGGCACGCTCGCCGTGCGAGCCAGGCGAGGTATTCGATCCCAGCCTGCGCGAGCACCGTTTGCGCACATGGGGGCGCAATGGCCCATCGCCGACCAGACCCAGGGCGGGACCGATGATGAGCCTGAAACTCGGGTACCGTACCGCGTGGACATTTGCTCGCGTTCAACGACGCAATTGCGCCGCCGCCTGTTCCATCGCAAGACGCACGCCCAAGCGATTCAGGTGCCTGTCGTAGGGGCCCACCTCCAGCGAAAGCCCGTCCCTCGATGAACGGGCCTCGAATGCTGGCTGCAGGTCGACCACCTCGGCTCCGCGAGCGCGAAGTTGCTGTATCAGGTAGTCGCGCTCGAGATCCAACTCCGATACCTTGCGTGGCGCCGCCTTGCGGTAGCCGTCGACCAGGAAGATCAGCCGACCCCGCGCATAGGGTCCGATCTCCTCGAAGAATCTATCCAGCACCGTGTCCACGACTTTCACCGTGCGATCGGATATTCGAGGCGGATTCCCGCGTGAAACAGTGGATGCGCGCTCGAGCCTCCGGCGTGTCCGGCTCTCCCGGCACATTGCGACGAAATGTGGCTGCCGCAATGGCGGGCAGGTCCACCTTCAGTTGGCCGAACAGATACTGTGCGAGAACGCTGTGCCTGGCGATTCGCTTGACCCATGTGGGTTCCGGGCGACGCTGTACTCGAGGCGCCAAGGCGTGCGGGTCCAGGCAGCGGCTGTGGACATTGCCCGAGCCGCACAACGACTGTCGGGCATCACCGCGCTCGAGCCACACCACGAAGTCGGTGATCTGGAGCGACTGGTTGGCAAATCTGATGCGCTGCGCATAGTCGAGCAGTGCCGTGCCCGGAGCCCCCAAGCCATAGACGCGTCTCGAATCCGCGAGCAGGGTCTGAAGCTGCGCTTCCGGACGGTCCGCAGCATCCAGCATCGAGGCTTCTACATAGCTGTCGCCGATCAGCGCCAGCGCACGCGGGTCGGACTGAAAGTCCAATGCACTGACAAAGCCGTAGTTGTTGCTGCGCAGATGCTGAGGGTTGCGCAAGCTCCAGCCGGTGGATACCCACCACTCGTGGTGAGCTGGATAGGTCAGCACATCCTTGTCGAAGTAGTAGCCCGTCAGTGTGGCCGTGGACACCGGCAGAGTCCGCAGCAGCAACTCGAGCCCAAGCATCGTGCCGGCAATGGCAGCAAGGGAGATGGTGATGCGGCGCCACATGCTAGAAGTTGAAGTAGATGAACGCACTGACCGAGTCGCGTGCGGAATTGATGATCACCAGCAGCAGCACGATCACGAGTGCCGAAGAGCCCGCAGCGACGACTGCACCTTTGGAACGGGCAAGCCATCGAAGCACTGTCTCGCCAGCCAAGTTGCTGTTGGGGAGCAGGAACGCGACAAAGGCCATCGCCAAGCACCACATGGCGCCCACGTTCAGTTTGAGGCCGGCATTCCACAGCAGCCGGTCCAGGCCTGCTTCCGGCACAACGAGTCCAAAAAGGCCTTGCACCATTCGCGACGCGCCCGACAGGGTCTCGGCCCTGAAGAATACCCATGCGACAACCACAGCGATCATGGTCAGAAACCACGCAAGCAGTGCAAAGGGTCGAGAGGCAATCAACTGACGTCCCCAAGCTGCGCGCTCGCTTATGGCACGAAAGCCATGATTGACCATCAGATAGATGCCGTGCAGTGCGCCCCACAAGACGAATGACCAGCTTGCCCCGTGCCAAAGGCCGCCCAGAATCATTGTCACGGCCAGGTTGAGGTAGCGTCGCGCTCGACCCTTGCGGCTGCCTCCGAGCGGCACGTAGAGGTAGTCGCGGAGGAAGTTCGACAGTGTGATGTGCCAGCGACGCCAGAAATCGATGATGCTCGTCGATTTGTAGGGCGAGTTGAAGTTGTAGGGCAATCGGATGTTGAACATCCAGGACAGTCCGATCGCCATGTCAGAGTATCCGGAGAAGTCAAAGTACAGCTGAAACGTGTATGCGAATGCACCCAGCCAGGCTTCGGACATGCTTGGCATGGCGCCAGCGTCGACCGGCACGAAGACTGCGTCCGCATAGGGGGCCGATCCGTCTGCCAAGATCACCTTCTTGAACAGTCCAATGCCGAAGATCACCAGACCCGAAACGAACTGGCTCGGGTTGAATCGATAGACTGCCGAATCGGCAAACTGAGGCATCATCTGTGCGTGATGCAGTACAGGTCCTGCTATGAGGTGCGGGAAGTAGGTCACGAACAGGCCATAGTGGATGGGCCTGTACTCGTTGACCTTTCCGGACCATGTGTCGACCAGGTACGCGATCTGTGTGAAGGTGTAGAAGGAGATCCCGATTGGAAGGATCACCCGTCCGAAGGACCAGTGCAGTCCGAACGCCGCGTTGACGTTGTCGATGAAGAAGTTCGCGTACTTGAAGTATCCAAGCAGCAGCAGGTTGAACAAGACTCCGACCGTCAACCACCGGCCCGAGACCGGGCCAGGTCGAGGGGCGTGACTGCCCTGCACTGATCTGGCTATTCTGCCGCCCACCCAGAAATTGACGGCGATCGAAGCCACCAAGAGCAAGGTGAACTCCGGCATCCAGTACCCGTAGAAGAAGACTGATGCTGCGAGCAGCCAGGATGCGGCAAGTGTTTCGGACCAGCGCCCCAACAAGAAGAATCCCGCCAGAACGAGGGGCAGAAAGACAAGCGCGAAGGTCGTGGTGGTGAACAGCATGACGGGTCCGGCTGCAGTCAGCGCCGCACTCGACGGGCGGCGCAAGTTCCGAGCCGGGGCACGGCGAACCCGATCCGCAGCGGCCTGGAACGGTCGTGAGACGTTGCGGGTGCCAATGAGCGTTGTGGCCGCGTTGCCGAGTGGCAGCTCAGGCGCACGACCCGATCAGGGCAACCCACCTGCCGAGCGCTGCCCCACCGCATCAGCGCTGATCGGCCGCTTGCTGAAGCAGTGCACCCAATCGGCTCAGATTGGACTTTGCAAATGCCTCGAGTGCGGCTTCCGCAGAGTCGCGTTCTTCGATGTCGGAATAGAGCACGATCGCCGCCCCATCGTCCTGATGTCCTGTCAGCAGTGCCAGTGCAGCGTGCCATTTGGCAGCCGCGTCGCTGTGGACCATGCGGCCATTGACCCAGTAGCGTTGTCCAGACCACCCACCGAGGTCGATGGACGACCCCAGGCACAGGCGGGCCGAGCAGCTCGGCCGTTCTCAGCGTCAGGCGCTGTCCTTCGAGCTGAAGTGTTCGGCGCCCGGAGGCGACCTGGTTCCACCCCCGATCCTGCGAGCTGACCAGCGCGTTGCGCGAACTGACCAGCTTGCTGTCCGGGCCTTGCCCCCGGTAGTACGCAACGAACACCCCGACGGTCTTGCCGCCAAGGACGTAGGTCTGCGCTGCCTCGACGGAGGGATTGACGAACCTCGGCCGCCACTGGGGAGCCGTCGTGCCGTCGTCCGCTTGCCAATCGCCCAAACGTTGCGGCAGGGCAAGGACGGGCACCGCCGCTGTCGCCTGGTTGCGCTGAATCGCGTCAGCCGCACAGCGGCGGCAGTGACACCGCCACCACACAGGCCAGCAACATCCAGGCAAACGCGACACTCGACGCCACCCGGCCACTCGCGCACCGCCATTCCGTCCGATGCGGCGGGCGGTGCGAGCTTCCGGCTCGGACCACCGTGCCCCGATCAGGAACATGATCGTGATCACCACGCCGAAGAACAGCCAGCCGTAGATCAGATGGTCCACACCGACGGCGATGGTGTTGCCCGAAAGGTGGCCGAGCATGACGATCATGTAGGCGCGCAGCCAGTTGGCGACGATGGGCACGACGATGGACACGCCCATGAACACGAGCCGACGCCGCGTCGAACGGTAGTTCAGGTACGCGAACAGCGTGCCGATCATGAACGACGCGATCAGATAGCGCACGCCGCTGCAGGCTTCCACCACCGACCAGTTGCCCGACGGGATCACGAACTGCAGCCCTTCGCGGTAGACCGGGATGCCGCTCAGCCGCAGGGCCGTGACGGTGAAGTTGGCCGTGTACTCCATCAGCACCGGCAGCAGGAACTCGCCGAAGGGCACGGCGAAGAACATGAACAGCAGCGGAAACAGGATGGCGTTGGCCACCTGCAAGCCCAGCATCGCCGGCACCGCCATCACCAGCAGCGCGACCAAGGCAAACTGCGCCGCCGCATTGACCACGACCAGATCAGCCACCATCCAGACAGAGCCCACGATCAGCATCGGCACCAGCATCCAAGGCTGGGGCCTCGGGCGTCAGCCGGGCCAGCACCTGGCGCTGGCGCCAGATCAGCCACAGGCCGATGGGCAGCACCATGTAGGCATGCGCGAAGGTGTCGGAACGCGACCAGATCCCCACCATCGCGATGGCCGTGTCCCGATAGAGCAGGCCGATGGCAGCAAGCAGCAACCAGCAATGCCGGCAGCGCGGTGCGCCAGGGGCTGCCAAGGCGAAGGCTCGCAGGCACAGCACTCACGGCCACTGTGCTCAGCCGAGGTTGCGCACGACCAGTGGCCCGAGCCAGTTGGCCATGCCGAGCGGCAGTCGACGCCAAGTCTCGATCATCAGCTTGAACTTCGCGTTGCTCGGGTTGTTCTGCGGCACCGAATCGCGCTTGTACAGGCAGTACTCGTACTGCAGCGGCGTCGGCTCGAAACCCCAGTTCTTCTTGAACGCATAGGGCCCCGTTCCCTGCTTGCTGCGGCCGTAGTCGAAGACCTTCAGCCCGCGCGCACAGGCACGGCGCATCAGCTCCCAGTACTTGAAGTCGTTGGCCGCGAGCTCGCGGGCGGCGAGGTCGTCACCGGCGTAGTAGGGCAGCACCTCGTCGCGGAAGTAGAAGCTCATCACGCTCGACAACGGCCGGCCGTCGGGCGCGCTCACGGTCAGCACCTCGCAGTCGGGGCCGAACTCCTCGCGCAAGGCGCGAAAGTAGCGCTTGGGCAAGGCCGGGGTTCCATGCCGATGCACGTTGTCGGCATACAGCGCGAAGAAGCGGTCGACGCCGTCGTCGATGTCGCTGCGCAGTGCGTTCTTGATGCCCTTGCGCACCATCGCGCGCTGCTTGCGCGGTATGGCCAGCATGTTGCCTTCCTCGTCGGGCAGGATGGCCTTGCGGAAGGTGACGTACAGATCCTGGCGCGGCCAGTCGCTGTGTCGAGCCTGCACATTGCGCAACTCGAGATGAGCGACGCCCAGGCGCACGGCCAGTTGCTGCGCCTCGTGCTCGAGGGCCAGCGCGGCGTCCTCGTCGCTGGCGGCCACGCCGCCATAGACCGCGAAGGGCAGGCTGACCAGCGCGCGGCCGAACAACAGGCTGTTGACATGCACCAACGGCAACACGCCCCGGATCTGGCCGTCCGACTCGGCATACAGGTAGTGGGTTTCGTGCCTGAACACGCCGCGCAACACGCGCTGCCAGCCCGCTCGATGAAAGAAGGTGGCCTGGGCGCAGCCCATGACGAAGGCATCCCACCGATCCGCCGCGGCCGAGTCGCCTGCCTGCAGGCGCTTGATTTCCATGGCGCGCGACACTCAGTTCACAGCCGCCAGCGCGGGGGCGCG
The DNA here is from genome assembly GCA_963818005.1 of uncultured Pseudomonadota bacterium. Classification (GTDB taxonomy): domain Bacteria; phylum Pseudomonadota; class Gammaproteobacteria; order Burkholderiales; family Burkholderiaceae_C; genus Rubrivivax. The sequence goes on along the minus strand of CAWFQP010000032.1, from coordinate 93,159 downwards.
GTGCAGGAACAGGTGGTCCATGCGGCCCCACCGGAAGTCGCCCAGCAGGCTGTGCAGGCGACGCTCCATGCGATCGATGTTGACATAGTGGCGAAAGCGCGTGCGGCTGTCGATGCCTGCAATCCGCGGCTGCGCGGTGTCGATTTCCCAGGGATGGAAATAGAAGACCGCCGCCTCGGCGTCCTGCGAGTTCACCTGGCGCAGCATCCAGCGCGACAGGGCATAGGGCAGCAGCCGGAAGTAGCCGCCGCCGCTGGAAGGCAGATTGCGATTGAAGACACGCAGCGTGGTGATCGGGATCTCCAGCAGTCCGTCCGCCGCCTGATACATGAAGCGCGGCGCGTCCGGCATGCCGTAGTGGTCGTGGCGTATCGGATAGATGCTCGAGCTGTAGCGGTAGCCGGCACGGGCCAGGCTTTCGAATGCCCAGAGATTGCCGGGCCCGATGGAAAAGCTCGGCGCCCTGTACCCGGTGACATCGTTCCCGATCAGGTCCTCGAGCACGGACTTGGCGCGGCGAATGTCGGCATCGAAAGCAGCACGGTCGAGGTCGCTCGCGCGTTCATGCCCGAAGCCGTGGCTGGCGACTTCGTGGCCTTGGTCGGCGATGCGCCGGATCAGTTGCGGGTAGCGCTCGGCAATCCAGCCCAGCGTGAAGAACGTGGCCTTGGTCCGGTGCTCGTCGAGCATGCCCAGAATGCGCTCGACGTTGCCTTCGACCCGGCATTCGCGCGCGTCCCATTCCGCACGGGGGATGAAGGGAGCGAAGGCCGAGACCTGGAAATAGTCCTCGACGTCGATGGTCAGGGCATTGGTGATGGAAGCGCTTGGCACAGAGGGCCCGCGCGCGGATTCAGTTGCTGGTCTCATCGTTCGACTTCGTCACGGCACTGACCAGCTTCTTCAGCATGCCCAGCGTCTGCAGGTTGACCCGTTCCAGGCGCATCACGCTGCGCTCGAGCCGCCGCAGCTGGTCCATCTGCTGGTCCACGCCGATCGCGTCGAGCTGATGCGTGAGACTGCGCGCCAGGCCAGCGTCGAGCTGCATGGCGCTGAGGTCCAGTTCCAGGTCCACCGCCGCTTGCAGTCGAAAGCTTGGAGCCGCGCGTCGAGCGACGCTGCAGCGCCCGGCACTTCAGCCTCATGCGAAAACTCGCGAACGACTTCATCCACGTCCGACACGGTGAGATCCGTTCTGTCGCAAAGAAAGCCCATCAACAGAAGCCGGTCGCAAAGGGCATTGATGCGGCGCGGAATGCCGTTGCTTGCCTTGTGGATGGCTTCGAAGGCCTCCGCTTCGAAGGTGGGCTTGCCAGTCGATCCCGCGCACTTGAGTCTGTGCTCGATGTAGCCCTTGGTCTCTTCGGCATCGAGCGGGCCGATATGGCAGGTGGCGGACACCCTCTGACGGAATTGCTCCATCTCAGGGCGTCTGCAGTATCTTGCGGAACTCCGGCTGCCCGACCAGGAACGTCTGCAACAGGGCCTGATTGCCATACTGGAAGTTCGACAGCATGCGCAGTTCCTCGACCGCGCGCGCGGTCAGGTTCTGGGCTTCATCGACGATCAGCAAGCAGCGCTTGCCCTGGCTGGTCTGGCTGAGAAGGAATGCTTCGAGCGTGACCAGGAGTTCGGACTTGGCCACGTCCTTGACCTTGAACCCGAAGGCCGAGCCGACCATGCGCAGCGTGTCCTCGGCATCGAGCTGCGTGGTCACCAGATGGCCCGTCACCACGTTGCTGCCGTGGAGGTCCTCGATCAAGCGCGCGCAGGGTCATCGTCTTGCCGGCGCCGATCTCGCCGGTGATGACCACGAAGCCCTCGTGGCGCGACACCCCGTATTCGAGGTAGGCCTTGGCCCGACTGTGCTGCTTGCTGCCGTAGTAGAAGTTGGGATCCGGATTGAGCTGGAACGGCTTGCTGCTCAGACCGTAGAAGGATTCGTACATGACTCAGAACTGCATGTTCAGCGTCGCCAGCAGCGCCGCCTCGTTGTAGGGTGACGTCGTGCTGTCCTGGTTCTGGTACCTCGCGATGAGCGACATCGTCGCTCTGGGTGCGACCTGGCGCGACCAGGTCGCAGTGCCACCCCACCAGGTCGAATAGTCGCTGCCGACCGATTCCGTCGTGCGGCGGACGCGCACGTTCATCACCAGGCTGTCGCGCGGGGTCAGGCGGTGGGCCCAGTTCACGCCGCCGCCGAGCCAGGTCACGACATTGCCGCCCGCCAGGATGTTGTCCGGGTTCAGCACGGCCGATTGCAGTGCCTCGGCCTGGGTCTGGAAGACGCTGAAGATCACCGTGCTGCGTGTTCCCTGCAATGCCACCGACGCCTCGTTGTTCGTCTCCAGCGTCACCTGGCTGGGCAGGAAGGTGTTGCCGGTGGAGCTGCCTGGGTCCAGGCCGTTGGCCTTGATGAAGGCGTTGACCAACTGCGCGCGTGCCACCGGATCGGGCTCGATCGTCGCAAACTGCGCGAACAGCACGTCGAAAGTCGACCCGCCTCCGCTGGCGCCCACGCCCGTGCCGAACTGGCCAGTGGACAGGCGTTGCACGCTGGAAACCGCCCAGACCGAACGCGGCGCGAAGTAGAAGAAGCTGTACAGGTGCGACGAGCCGAAGATGCGCTGGTCGTACTCCAGACACGAGATTGGTGCGCGGGCTCGGGTTCCATCTCAGACCCAGGCCCCATCCGGTCGCGGTTTCGGAATCGACGCTCACCAGGTTGCTGGTCTCGACGTTGCCGCGCACCGAGAAGCTGCAGGTCGGGCGTGACGGCATAGGTGAGCGATGCGACGCTCAGCTGATCGAACTCGGTGCGGGTGTCCTCGAAGGCGGCCTCGCGATAGGAGTACGTGAGGCCCCAACTCAGCCGCGACCACCGCGTCGTGGCGCCGAAGGACAGCAGTCCTCCCCATACGGACGAGTTGGAGGCCTGGGACGTGCCGCTGTTCGTGCCGGAGTAGAACACTCGCCCGAGGTAGTCGACCTGCCCGGCAATCTGCCCGCTGACATAGGGCGAGATCCGCAGCGTGGTCACCTGGGTCCGATTGTCGTTGTTCAGGCTGGTGTCGCCCGACTGGGTTCCGAAGGGATTGATGTACTGCTGCGAGATCGACGCGCTGGCGTCCACGAACATCCAGTTCTCGATCGCTTCGACATTCGCCTGGGCGAACAGGTTGTTGTAGAAGGTCGCCCTGTTCTGATCGGAGGCGTAGAAGCTGGCGTCCAGGTTGTAGTTCAGGAATCCGCTGAGGCGCGCCGACTGCCCGCCGATTTGAATCCCTGGCGTGATGCCCAGGATGAAGTCCGACTTCTTCTCGGTGTTCAGGTTGACGTTGTTGGTCAATTCCGCCCTCGCACCGAGCGTCGGGATCATGTAGAACGCCCGTCCTTGCTCGCTTGTCGTTGTTCCTGCGAGCGGCGGCATCCCGAATGGTGAGTCCGGACGCGATATCCTGAGTGCTGAGCCCGGAGCCGCCGATGCCATAGTTGGACTGGGCGAGGACGCCGCGTCACTGCCGACGGCGAGCAAGCCGCACAACGGTCGCCCCACAACCGCCGCGCGACTGCGTCTGGAACTCATGTCGGAGGCAGAGCCGGTCCGTGGACGACTTTCCGCTCACGCTGCCTTCTTCTCGCTGCCATAGCCATAGCCATAGCCGTAGGCGTAGCTGCCCTTCGAATCCGTTCGCACCCGGTTCAGCAGCATCATCTTCACCGGGCAGGACTCGATCGTCGACAGCGCATGCTGCACGTCGGCCTGCAGCGTCTTCTCGGCCTGCACGACCAGCACCACCTGCCCCATCTGCGTTGCCAGCACGCGCGCCTCGGTCGTCAGGATCAGCGGCGGCGAGTCGAATATGACGATGCGATCCGGATAGCGCTTGGAGATGTCGTCGAGCAGCAGCCGCATCGCGTCGCTGGCCAGCAGCTCGGTGGCGCGCGCATGCGGTGTGCCGCTGGGCAGGATCGTGAGCTTGTCGATGCTCGTCTTCAGCAGGACGTTCGCCATCTCGGCCTTGCCTTCGAGCAGGTCGAGCAGTCCCGGCCCATCGGGCAGACCCAGCATGCGCAGGATCGAAGGACGGGCGACGTCGGCATCGACCAGCATGACCGTATGGTCCAGTTCGGCGGCAATGCTCATCGCCAGGTTCAACGCGGTGAAGCTCTTGCCTTCACCGGGCATGGCACTGGTCACCATGATCAGGTTGCCGTGCGTCAGGGACGTGGCCCCACGGCCAACGGCATTGCTGATCAGCGGGCGCTTGATGACCCGGAATTCATCCGCGACGTGCGATCGCGGCGCATTGGGCGTCACGATGCCCGCAGATTCGAGCATGCGCCAGATTGAATTCGACACGCCGGGACGACGCTGCCGGCTCGTCGCTGTGGGGCGTCAACGCGGTCGCCGCGTGAACAGGAATGGCAGCCGCCACGGGTTCGGACTGCGTCGGCACCGAGCTGCGCGCCATCGGGCGCCGGAACCGGAACCGCGACTCCGGCACCACGCAGTTGCTCGAGGCGCTTCGCGGCCTGTTCGATGAGGCTGCTCATATCAACCCACCCTCCGCGCCGCCATGATCGACAGGGCGACAAAGACGACAATGAAAAGCCCCAACAGACCACCCGAACCGGCCACGAAGCGAATCAGGCTGACCCTTTCGAGCCGCGCCTCGGTACCACTCCTGACATTGGAGACCACGCCCAGCAGCGGAATGGCGACCTTGCTGCGAAGCTCGGTCGGCGCCGTGAAACACCGGCCGCAACTGGCTGCCCGCAAATGCGACGAACAGGCCGGCAGCCAATGGCCGCCACGAACGCAAGCGGCAAGCAGCAGGAATCGATTGGGCGAGACCGGCGTGGGCGACACGCGCGGAGGGTCGATCAGCCGGAAGTCGGCCACACCCGAGGCGCCCTCGAGTTCGCCCGACATCGCTGCAGACTCTCGCCGCGTGACCAGGTCCTCGTAGTTCTTCTTGTGGATCGCGTAGTCGCGGTTCAACTGCGCCGCCTCGGCCTCGATCTGCGGCGCGGTCTTCATCATCTCGCGTGCCGCGTTGTATCGGGCGGTGTACTCTGCCACGCGGGCGCGCAAGCGACGCCACCTGCACCTCCGAGGTGGCCAGCATCCGGCTCATCTCCTGGTAGGCCAGGCTGCCCGAGCCCATGACAGTTACCCCGCCGGGCGCGGCCATGGCCGTGCGCCTCAGCTCTTCGGCCTCCTTGCGCTTCTGCTCTTCGAGTTCCTTGATCAGGCGTCGGGCACTGATGATGTCCGGATGCTGCTCGGTGTAGCGCTGCAGCAGCGAATCGAGATTGCGCTTCTGGGCGTCGATGCGGGCGTCGATCTCCGGCGTCGACACGATGATCGCCGACTCCTGCATGAGACTCTTCGTGGCCACGTTCGCCGTCGACGACTTCTCCGCCCCCAGCTGCTGTCGCGCCGCGTCGCGCGCCTGCTCGGCCTCGCGCAGCGCCAGGCGCGCCTGGTTCAGCTGCTCGCCCAGTTCGCCAAGGCGCGACGCCGAGTCCTTGCCTTCGCCCGTGTGCAACTCGATGTTGCGAAGGCGAAAGGCCTTCAGCTTGGACTCGGCTTCTTCCAGCTTGGCCTCGTAGCTCTTGATCTGCTCGTCGAGAAAGACCTTGGCCGATGCCGCGTCCTTGCGCGACGTGCCCAGGCTCGATTCGACGAAGATGGACGCCAGAGACTGGATCACCTTCTGCGCCGTTGGCGGCGTTGGCGTCGCGATAGGACAGCGAATACAGGTTGTCGCGGCCGGCGTTCTTGATCTGCACCGTGCTCATCAGACGACGTGACCAGGGCCTCCTGCTCGGCCTTGGACTCGCTCTTCAGATCCAGGTCAGCCATGCGGACCAGCTTTTCCATGTTCGGGCCGGCTGATCAAGGTCCGGCTGAGCATCGCCACCTGCTGCTCGACGTTCGGCTGCACGGCCAGCCCGGACATCAGCGGCTTCAGGATCGACTGCGTGTCGACAAAGATGCGCGCCGTGGCCTCGTACTTGTCCGGCACCCGGAAGACCAGCACCACGCCGACGATGGCGACCACCCAAGCCACTGCCAATGCGGGCCAGCGGAAGCGCCACATGCCCTTGGCAATGGTCGTAAGCTGTGCAATCAGTTGTTCCATGAGGTGTGTTCGAGTCCTTCAGCCGGGCTCGGCCATCGCCTGCCCGTCATGCCATGGGTCGCCGGTCAGAACCAGCCTTGCGGGATGATCAGGATGTCGCCCGGCTTCATCTCGACGTTCGCCGAGATATCGCCGCGCCGGATCAGGTCGCGCAATCGCACCGAGAACTGCTTGCCGCCCACGCCGTCCTTGCCTCCATCGGCCGTGCGCAGGATGGTGGCCTCGTTGCCGTCGGCGAAATCGGTCAAACCGCCCACCGCGATCATCACGTCCAGAAGCGTCATGTATCTGCTTGAACGGCAGCGCTTGCGGCTTGGCGGCTTCGCCAACCACGCGAATCTGCTGGTCATACGGTCCCACGAAACCGGTGACGATCACGGTCACCACCGGATCGCGCACGTACTTCTCGAGCTTCTTTTCGACCTCGCGCGCGACCTGGACCGAGGTCTTGCCCTGCCCCACCAGTTCGTCGATCAGCGGCGTGGAGAACTTGCCATCCGGCCGCACCGGCACGGACATCGACAGCTCCGGGTTGCGCCAGACGATGATGTTGAGGCTGTCACCAGGGCCGATGATGTAGTTGTAGTCCTGCGTGTCGGCGGACACGGGAGCCGGCGGAGGCTTGCCCGTGCCCGCACATGCCGCCAAGAATGCGATACCGGCGACGGAGCAATGCCCAGCGGGCGAACATCAGGCACTTCACAGAGAATCGCTTCATGTCGGGACTCCTTCCTCGTTCTGACGTCGCGCCTGAGCGTGGTGACCACTCGTGCCACCATGACGCTCCTCGGGCAGTGCTGCCCTTGAACGCTGATCATGGCATAGACTCATTACGCGTCGCAACGCTCGGGTCGTGGGGGGCGGATGAACAGCGAAATTGTGCACGCCCATGAGCGACGCAGTCGCAACGCCCTGATGCCGCGCCGGACCCCTTGGATGTCCGGCACAGTCTGCAAGGATTCGTAACGAAGTTTGCCTACAGGTAGGCGCGCAGCACCAGCTGCAGGGTTTGCTGCTGCGGCACGGCATGGTAGAGCGACCCTGCCGCTCCCGTGAAGGCCTGCCACTGCAGCGCCAACTGCAGCTCGCTCCCACGAGTACCGCCCTCGATCCAGAACGCCTGGCTGTTGGTTTCGATGTCCTGCCGCAGGAAGCCCGACAGATCGAAGCGCGGCACGAACAGGTCCTTCCATAGGCCTGCAGGAAACACCTGGCTTCGCGACGGCAGGTCCTGCAGGGCCTGTGCCGTGGACAAAAGCTGTTGTTGCGCCGACGAGTCCAACGCCTGCCATTCGGTCGTCGTTTGGGCCCGGCGCTGCTGTATTGCGCCTCGGCTGACACGGTCAGGTTGAACGACGTGGTGTAGGTCAGGCCGAGCGTGGCGCGCTGCTGCCGACTGTTGGTTCTGCGCGACCGCCAGGGCCTGGGCAGATCAAGCGGATTCCCTTGCCGACCGCCACTTCGCCATAGACCACCGTCGATTCGCCGATCACGGTGGACAGATTCAGGCCCACCTGGGGCGGGATGTCGACGCCCCCGTAGATCAGCAGTTGCGGACTGAAGGTGTCGCTGACCTTGTAGCTGCCCGCCACCAAATAGCGGTTGCTCGGGTTCGTCGCCCCGGCGTTCAATGCGAAGGTGGCGCTGTCCGACGAGCGTGCCAATCGGGCGAGAAGGCAGCCGACAGCGATGCCTCGCTCCAGAGTTGCTGTGCCTGCAGCACCACGGTGCCCTGGCGGTTCTCGCGCAGCACGGCCGGATCGGGATTGACGATGGCGCGCAAGGCATTCGCCTTGAACCAATCGGTCGGATTGAAGCCCATGGCCGCGCCGTTGCGGATGTTGACGCGCCCGAGGTCGAAGATCTGGTCGTCGCGGCGGGCCCAACTGAGGTAGGCCTCGCGAAGCGTATTGAGGTTCTCGCCAGGCGGCACGCCGTCGCTGTCGACAAGATCCAGTCGATCGGAGAACACTGCGCGCAACTCGGGCGCCAGCTTCGCGTCAAGGCGGAAGTCGACCGATCCGCGCAGGATGCTGAAGTCCGCATCGCTTGCCCGCAGCTTGCCCGGCCCCGCCTGCGCCCTCGACGAACAGCCGCCACTGCGGCGGCGGCTGCACCGGCGGCGCAGGCGACTTGTCGGCGAGCGACAGCGCGTCCAGATCATCGGCCGGCGCGTCGCTCGCAGCGGCCGCCCAGGACGATGGCAGCGCGAAGCAGCCCAACGCAAGAGCCAGCATCGTCAGGCGCATGTTCATTCCGGTTTGAAGCGTGGCAGGAAGTCCCGCTGCAGCCAGGCGTCGGGCACGTCGCGCCAGGCATAGTCGGCATAGCGCATGACGGTGACCCACGCCGGATCGAGCCCGTCGATGATGACCACCTCGGTCGGCCGCTCGCGACCCAGCTGGTTCTGGAACTTGCGGTAGTAGGCCGTCTTGAGCAGATGACCGCTCTCCGCGAAGAATCGTGCCTTGACCGGCCTGGACGAGGCGGCATCGACCCACATCTCGATGCGGTGGTAGGTGACGTCGGGCGAAGCCGCCGCCAGTCCAAGCTTGTAGCAGCGCCGAACCACGCGCTCGCCGTCGGCCAGGTCTTCCTCGCCCTGGAGTTCGGCCTGGTAGTCCTTCGCCAGGTTGACGGTCACGACGTCGCCGTTCGATGCCTGCCCGAGCAGCCGCTGCTGCGGCGAAAGGCGAATGCTGGCCTGGCTCGAGGGATCGTAGAACCAAAGGTCGTTGCCGTTCTTCAGCAGCAGCTTGCCGGCATCGCGCTGCGGGGCGGCGAAGCGGACCAGGCTTCGATACTGGCCGTTCGCGCTGTCCGCCTTGGCATACACCGTCAAGCGTGCTGCTGTCGATGTGCTTGGCGTTCCTGTACTCGATCAAGGTCACCGTCACCGCAATAGGGCCGGGAAGGGTTGCGCACCGCATCGCTTTCCGCCAGCACGGCCTGTGCGTCCGGCGCGGCGTTGGCAAGCAGCGGCAGCGCACAGTCCGGCGACGAGCGCAACCCTTCGACACACGGCAAGGAGCCAACGCGTCGCGAGCTAGACATGACGCAGCGCATCGACGATGTTCATGCGCGCCGCACGCGCCGCCGGCAGCAGCGCCGAGACCGCGCCGACGATCACCAGGCCGACCGCATGCGCAAGGAGCATGCCGTTCTCGCCCGACCAGGCGCACCGACAGCGGCACCGGCTCGATCCGGCTCGGCGGCGTCCAGTGCAGACCGAGCTGGTTGACAACCCAGGCAGCGCCAAGTGCCGCCACGATTCCGAGCACGGCGCCAAGACATCCCAAGCATCAGGCCCTCGCACAGGAACATGGCGCGGATACCGCCGCGCCTGCAGACCGATCGCGCGCAGCGTGCCGATCTCGGCCGTGCGCTCGACAACCGCCATGCTCATCGTGTTGGTCACTGTAAACAGGACGATCGCCCCGATAAGCACTGAAATGAACCCGAAAATCGCCGCGAACATGCCCAGCGTCTGGCCGTAGAAGGGATTCAGCGTTTCGTAGTCGATCACCGCGAGCTGCTCGCCCCTGGGCTGGTCGGCAGCAGCTCCTTCAGCCGCTGCTGTGCTGCAGGCATCTGGTCGGTGTGCCGCAACTGCAAGGCGATGGCGGTCACCTGCGGCGCAGCGCCGCCGAAGACCAGCCGCTGCGCCTGCGCGAGGTGCAAGCGCCACGTAGACATCGTCCAGTTCCTTGATGCCTTGGAACTCGGCCTGAACGACGTCGACCGCGGCCACGTTGGGTGCACCACGCGGACTGGTGGCGAGTATCTCGACTCGCGTGCCGGCCCGTGGCCGGCACGGCAGCGGCGCCGGCCGCAGGCACTGGCGACAGTGCCGCGATGTCGTCCGGCAGCGCATCGCCCTTGGCTCGTCTCTGCGGGCAGCTGCCGCGCTGCAATCCGGCACCTTCAGCGCGCCGCACATCTGCAGCACGCGGGCCACGCCCGTGCCGATGACCGCACTTTCGGCAGGCGTGCCGGAAAGTGGCAGGTGCCGCATGAAGATGCGCTGGTCGTAGTCGTTCCAGTCGCGCATGCGGTTCTGGTCCTCGACCACCATGCCGTTCACGTAGACCGTGCGCGAGACCCCCGCCGCGAAGTTGCCGGCGATGCCGCCGAACTGCAGCGTCGGCGTCACCACCGCGAGCATGGGCGCCAGCACCGCGTCCTTCGACACCAGCTCGATGATCGCGCTCATAGCGCGCGATGCCGAACGCGGTCGGATTGCCGCTGCCCATGCGGAAGTAGTCCTTGTGCTGGATCTGCAGATGTCCGCTGCGGCGCACGAAGTCGGTCTGCATCGCGTAGTTGATGTCCCTGATATAGCCGCCGAAGAGCAGCACGGCCATCAACCCCAGGATCATCGCGCTGAGCGTCATCAGGGAACGCCGCCGATTGCGCAGCAGGTTGCGCCAAGCCAGGGCGATCGTGTTCACCTGCTGGCCTCGGCCTGCGCCAGGCGCCGCTCGATCGAGGTGATGCGCCCGTCCTGGATGTGCACCGCGTCGTCCGCTGCCTCGAGAACCTTGGGGTCGTGCGACGAGAAGATGAACGAGACATGCTGCTGCTGCTGCATGCGGCGCATCAACGCGATGATCTCGCTGCCGGTCTTGCTGTCCAGGTTGGCCGTCGGCTCGTCCGCCAGCACGAGTTGCGGCTTGCGCGCCAGCGCCCGGGCGATGGCGACGCGCTGGCGCTGGCCACCGGAGAGTTGGCCGGGCCGCTTGTGTCCATGGGCGTCCAGTCCGACGGCGTCCAGCAGTTCGTCGACCCGAGCGCGCCGCTTCTCGGCGGCCATGCCGGCAAGCACCAGCGGATACTCGACGTTCTCGCGGGCGCTCAGCACGGCCAGCAGGTTGAAGTTCTGGAACACGAAGCCGAGCTGGTGCGCGCGGAAATCCGAGAGCGCGTCGTCGGCCAGCGTATGCACCGGCTTGCCGCCCACCATGATCGAGCCGCAGTCCGGCCTGTCGATGCAGCCGATCAGATTGAGCAAGGTGGTCTTGCCGCTGCCCGAGGGCCCAGAGATGACAGTGAAGCGGTCCGGAAGGATGACCAGGTCGATCTCGTGCAGCGCGGGCACGTCGACCGCGTCGAGCCGGTAGGACTTTGCCACGCCCTTGAGCACCACCGGGTGCAGCAGGCTCCTGGAGCGTCCGGCGGAACGGGGGTCGGCGATGGCCACGGAATCAGTCCTCAGCGGCTCGCGCACACGGGCCGGGCAGGTCTGCCTGGACTGCGGCCACAGGCCGCATTACGCAGCCCAACGGTCCTGCGCGGGTCGACGCCATTGTCGGCCGGCAGCGGGCTGGTGCGCATGCACGACAAGCTGGCAGTTGCATGCAGCGCATGCTACCTGCCGAGGACGGGCCGCGAATCGCGCCTGTAGGACAGGGCGTGATGCATGCCTTGCCACCCACGAATTCCGTCATGGCGGTTCGACCCGGTGGCTCCGCGTCGGCCCGGCAGCGCATCCGCAGGCGATGCCCGGATTTCACCAGGCATCGCCGCAAAGGCTTGGCAGCAGGCGCCAGCCGCGCTAAAGATGCCCCGCAAATGTGCCGATGACTGCCCACACCCGGCCGATTCCGCATCGCGCGTCGTAGAAAGCAACCTGCCAACGCCCATGTCAGACACTGCCAGAACGCATCGTCGCGTGGTTCGCATCGGTTGGCCAGAGCCGCGATGGGCGCCCTGCCGCGTGAAACCCGTTTCGCTTTGTATCGCCGGATGGTCGATTGCAACGCGACTCCCGACCCGCGGCTGACGCTTGGGCATCGCCGCCACTCAGGCGGATCTCGAGGCCTGCTTCTCGCTGCTGCACGACGCCTACGTGGGCAGCGGCTTCATGCAGCCGCATCCGTCCGGCCTGCGGGTGACCCCGTATCACGCGCTGCCCACGACCACGACCTTGTACGCACGCTTCGACGACCAGATCGTCGGCACGCTGTCCATCATCCGCGAAGGCGTCTTCGGATTTCCGCTGCAGTCGGTGTTCGATCTGGCGGCCGTGCGCGCGCAACCCGGCCGCATCGCCGAGATCTCCGCGCTGGCCATTCATCCGCAATTTCGCAGCACCGGCGGCTCGGTCCTGTTTCCGTTGATGAAGTTCATGTACGAGTACTGCACCCGGTACTTCGACACCCGGCACCTCGTCATCGCCGTGAACCCGAAACACATCGAGCTGTACGAGTCGCTGTTGTTCTTCCAGCGACTGCAGGCGCAAGTGGTGGACAACTACGACTTCGTGAACGGCGCGCCTGCCGTGGGCGCGAGCCTCGATCTCTGGGCCGCACCGACGGTGTATCAGGACGCCTATGCCGGCCGGCGCCCCGACCGGAACCTGCATCACTACTTCACGCAGGTCGCGCTGCCGAACATCCAGATGCCGGCCCGTCCGTACTTCACCACCAACGATCCGGTGATGTCGCCGGCGCTGCTCGACCACTTCTTCAATCGACGAACGCAGGTGCTGGCCCAGCTGTCGCCGCGGCAGCAGCGCCTGCTGCATGCCATCTACCCCGAAGACAGCTATCGGGCGGTACTGCCGCCTGTCCCGCAGGAGGCTCACGGCCATCCACCGCTTCGGCGTCATCACCGGTACTCGCTGAAGTGCCCCGCCCACCTCACCGATCTGCAAGGCACGACAGCAACCCGTTCCGCTGGAGGTGATCGACGTGTCCGCGCACGGCTTTCTGGCCCGCTCGACGGCGCAATTGCCGGATCACACCCACGGCATGGTCCGTGTCCATCTGGGCGCCGACGAGGTGGTCATGGAGCAGGCCATGCTGGTACGGCGCGCGATGACGGAGTCGGGGCCGCAGTATGGGTTTCGCATCGAAGAACCCGGATCAGCCTGGCGCCGCTGCATCCGCCACCTCGAGGTACGCGACACACCGCGAGCGGACGGGCGTGTCAGCGTGGCCGCGGACGAAACCGGCGAACTCTGGACCATCGACTCGCTGGCTGCGGCCTGAGGCCACATTTCGACCTCAGGCCGTTGCGCCGCGGGCCGCGTTTCGGCTCGCACTGGCCACGTCCGCGCAGGGTGTCGTCGCGGGGTCTGCTCAAGCCACCGCACTTGCGTTGGCTGGTGCCAACGCGGCGGCACTGCGAGGCAGGCCGATCAGGTAGGTCACGCCCACCGGCAGACCCTTGAGCCGATCGATGCCGACTTGCCAGTCATAGCTCTCGTGGCCGGGAACGGTGTTCACCAGGCCCATCAGTTCTTTCGGCGTGTAGGTGCGCAGGCAGGAGACGATGCCGTCGAACATCACCGCCAGCGGAATGGCCGGCACCACGTAGGTCCAGAACAGCCGCGACCACCTGAACGGCGCCTGGAAAGGAGAGGTCAACAGGACGATCCCGGGCGTGAGCAGCATGTACGCAATGAGCAGCGGATGGCGTTGGGTCGACTCCGCGATGGCGATGCCCTGGCGCTTGTGGACGGCGTCGCTCAGGATGCCGGCAGCCTGCGCCGGAGCAAAATGGTGGAAGCACGAGAACAGCGTGCGAAACCCGGTCAGGTCCTTGGGCACATCGAGCGCGGAGACCGGATGGGTGGAGAAGTCGAAGACCGGCGCATGGGCGTTTGCGAGTGCCTCGAATGCAGCCAGATTCGGATAGAAGTCGGTCAGGCGCACTTGAATGCCGCCCTGCGTGGCTTCTGCAATCGTGCGGTGCAAGGACGCCCAAGGCCCACCGGCTCCGCTGCAAAGATCCACGACGCGCGCCGAGCGCAGTTGCCCGATCGAACGGGCCAGCCTGCCTGAGAAGACCTTGTAGAGCTCGGACCGCACCACGGCAAAGTGCAGGAAGTCGGTGATGCCATTGCGGATCGAGCCGGGCAACCAGCGCAGATCCTCCAGTTCGAACAACTGCAGGCGTTTCATCGTGAGGCGTGCCCGGTATCCCGAATGAGTACGGTCTGCCGTCCATCCGCTGTCGCGGTCTGGCGGGACCTTGGTGCTCTATCGGCGGCGTGGCACTCACGCTGCGCACGGGTGCCGTGCGGAATTGACGGGTTCGGGCTCCGGCCGGCGGCCTAGGGCAGAGCGACCGCCGTGTAGCGGCCCGGCGAAAGAATGTCGCGCGGGTCGAGAGCCGCGCGCAAGCGCATATGAAGCGCGGGGACCTGACCGGCATCGACCTCGCTGCCGCCGCGCAACGCGTCGAATCCAGGCACTCCCAGGCGATAGGGAAAGAAGCCTTCGGCGGCACACTGGCTCAGCAACTCGCGATGGCAGCGGTGCGCACGCTCCACGGACGAGGCATCGTCCCGATCGAAGAGCAGGGGCACCGTGCTGTCGAACAACCGGTCGTTCAGTGACGTCAATGTGATCAATGGCTCGAAGCCATGCTGGCGCATGACTCTTTGCAACAGATCCAGATAGACGCGCACCCGAGGCGGACGCATCGGCACCAGCGGCGCGAACCAGATCAATCCGCAGCCGTCACGGGCCGGGTCGCGCGACCCTTCAGGCGCCGTCCTGCGGTTCATCCAGTAGGCCAATGGCAGCGTGGTCTCGTTCGGCCTGCCAGCCACCAGCTCGAGCGCCTGCTCGAGCGTGCGCGCAGTCCGCGCCAAACGATGGCCGACCGGTCCAGGCAGCCAGGAGGCGATACGCGCCAGCAGCGAAGCTCGACCCTGATCGACAAACAACACTCTGCTGGCAACCCCGCGCAATGCCTGCCGGATCTCGCGCTGCGCAGCCCGCACCATGCGCGTGCTGCCATAGAGGGTGATGAAGCCGGTCCAGGCCTGAACCTGATACTCCTTTCCCATCTGACGCACAAGTTCGTCGGAAACCAATCCATCTACGCCGATGCTCTCGCGCGGGTAGGGCGCAGCCATCGCAAGCACGCGATGTCGATTCATCAGATTCACGGCGCCGACCGTGCCCGGCAGCATCGAGAGAATCTGCCGCACCCGCTCGACGGCCGGCCGCACCAGGTCGTCCGACTGCAAACTGAACAGGCAGACCTTGATCGACGGCGGGCGGCGCGCGAGCACGATAGACATCTTTGTGACGATGCCGAAGGCGCCTTGCGCGAACAAGCCAGTGGTGTACGGACCCAATCCCCACTTGAAGAGTCGAGCCAGGTCCTCACCGGCCAGGTCACGCAGCAGGCTTGTGTGAGTCGTGCCATCCGCGAGCACGACCTCGATGTCGGTGACGGCACCGAAGTGGTCGCCGTGGGGCGTGATGCCGTAACCCCTTTCCAGTGCGTTGCCAAGCAGGCTGCAATGGGGTCCCGCGCCCGTCACCGGCACCATGTAGGGGTGATTGCCGGCGTCGAGAAAACGCGCGAGCATTCCCTGCGTCACACCCGGCTGGACAGTGACGACGCCAAGTTCGGCATCGAAGTGGGTGATGTCACGCAGTGCAGAAAGGTCGACGACCACGCAGCCGTCCCGAGCCGGCAATGCCGTGCCGTAGCCCCAATTCCGCCCTGTACTGACCGGATGGAGGGGCACCGCGCGGTGGTTGGCGATGCGGACCAGCGATGCAATCTGCGCTTCACGCTGCGGCCTCAGCGCGCCAACGATTCTTCGGACAGTGCCGCCGGTGTCCGAGCCATACTCGCGCTGCGCTTCGGCTTCGCGAAGTACGGAGGCATCGCCCAGCAAGGCACTCCATTCGGCGCAGGCGGCCTCGAAGTTCATTCCCTGTTCCATTCCTTTGGCGCCTGTGTGGTTCGCAGGCGAGAAGCGTAGCGCACCACACCGGTCGCGCCGCACGCGAGCCCGCCGGCCAGGCGGACCCCAGCTCAAAGGCGCACGACGGTACAACGGGCCGTGCAATGAAAAAGGCCCGCCAAGGCGGGCCTTCATGTTCCAGAAATCTGTTCTTCAGGCCTTGGGCGCTGCGCGACGCCGTGCCAAGCCTGCACCGAGCAAGGCAAACCCGACCAGGGCCAACGACGCCGGCTCTGGAATCTGGCTCTGCTGAGTCGACACCACAAAGGAGAACGCGAGTGTGTTCTCCTGGTTCTCCTCCGTCGTGAAGCCGCGGCATCCCGGCGGCTCGCCTGCCGCCGCGCAGACATCCGCAGGCAGTTCCAGCACCTCGCCAGATGACGGGAAGATGCTGACGAAGTACTGCTGCGCGCCCGTACCATCGACGTCATAGAAGAACGACGCATTCAGCGAACCGCCGACGATCGTGAAGATGTCAGGGCACTTGGCATCGTACGGATCGACCGCGCAAGTGCCGGAGTTCAGCGTCTCCTTGAACTTGATGTCGATCTGCAGCGGAGGCAGGTCCCCGGGCGCGCCAGGCGTCGGCGGGGTCAGCGCCTCGAGCGTCAGCGTGGAGGTCAGTAGGGCCGTCAGCAACGAACCATTCGGTTTGATGACGTTGTTCGAATGGGTCAGACTGTTGCCATCGGCCCAGAAACCCGGGTTCAATATGGCCTGGACCGGCGAGCCGATGAAAGTCGTCACCTCGCCGCTAGGATCGGGATCCGGGCCAATGGTCAGTGCGCTCTGCAGTCCGTTTGTGGAAAGCGCGCTCGGCGTGCCCCACTTCAGCTGCTTTGAACCCACCCCGCTGAGGGTGGACGGGTCTTCGGAGGTCGCAGCGGTCCAAGTGGTCGCCAGCGAATAGGACCAATCTGTGACGATCGTCGGCAAGGCATGCGCGGACGCGGTCGCAAGCACCGCCGCGGCCAGTGCCAGGACTTTGGGTAGGCGTTTCATCTATGTTCTCCAATCGACAGCAAGAGGGGACATCCCACGGACGGCAATAAAGCAGGTTCCAGGCCATGCTTGCGGCAGTGGATTTAAGACTTATAAATCAAATAGTTAGGCCCATCGCTGTAGGTCGGACAGGATTGTTTTCAGGGCAGCTGTAAATGAATCCGACGCGACGATTCGACCACCGCAGTTTAGCTGTCAGGATGTTTCCGACGGGATCGTTGCCAAGCAGCAACAATCAGCAACGAACTGCAACGACCGGGGCAGCGACCACCCATAGTTCCGGTGCGCCAGCGCCAAAGGGGAACGATCGAGTGATGGCCGGCATTGCTACCAATGCCATGATTGCCGGACGCGGCCTGCGTCGGCATCTGCGAAATCACGCCATCGCAGTCGAACGGACCTTCGCACTGCGCACAACGGTCCCACCGAGAAGCCTTCCCGCCACCTCGGCCTCGCAATCCGGCGCGAGCGCATACGGATAGAGGGAACGTTCGGTCGCGCTGAGTTCGGGCCGGCCGCCCAGGAGCGCAATCTGCGTCTGCGCATGCCACAGATCCAGCGACAGCAGCACCGCCGCAGCACCGACCCGCTTGTTCAGCCTGGGTGCGCTCAGCACCTTGAAGCCCAGTTTGCGCTCGTAGTAGCGGACGTGCCGCGGGTTCACTTCGATCAGCAGGTTGTCGCAGCCACGGATTCGATGGGCATGAATGAAGGCCACATGAAACATCGCAGCCAGAACCCTTTGCGAACGAATGCCCCGTTCCACCGCGAGCTTCGTGAATTCGCAGACCTGGCGACCGGCCATGCGGATCGAGTTGACTTCGTCGGGAAAGACTTCGTCGACGCACAGTCGCTGCTCGGAATCGAAGCCAACCGTCATGGTGCCGATGACCGCTGAAGCCGCTGACGCGACCAGGGTCAGGCGCTCACGCTGGGTTGCTTCGGGCAACGCTGCGGCGTTGTAGCCGCGCCCGGCATACATGCGCTGAATCAGCGAACTGGCCGAGGCGCGTTCATCTCGGGTCACCGCGGCCCGAATCCTGAAGCCGCGGCCACCCAGCACGTCTCGATCCATTGTGGAGCGCCGGAGGATGTATGGGGCGGATGCCTTCTGAGGGTTTGGGGACGCTCGATGCGCAACTACCGAATTTGTTCTGCCGTCCAAACCCCCACCTCCAGCGCTGAAGCAAATGAATGCCAGCACTCTGAGGTACGGACAGGCAATGCCTGTAACAAAGTGAACCGGCTAGAGCGCCTTCAACAGCGCCATTGCTTCTGGATGCGAGGGGTGCTTGTCCCCCGAGCTTGATCAGCGTGTCCAGTTCGCTCCTGGCACGCTGCTTGTCGCCGGAAGCGACATAGATTCGCGCCAGATTCAGCCTCAGCGCCTCGTTCGTCGGTTGCAGTTCGAGCGCCTTGGTCTGCAACTCGATGGCCTTGGCATGCTCACCTTTGGCCGACAACAGCATGGCCCAGGTGTCCATGAAGGCTGGCTGATTGGGCACCAGCTTGTTCGCCGACTCGGCATAGGCCAGCGCACCGTCCTTGCGCAGTTGCTGGCTCACCCAGGCGAGATTGTTCAGGACCACCGGGTTTTCGGGCCGGATCTGCAGCGCGGCGAGGTAGCGCCTCTCTGCCGCGGCGTAGTCCCTTCGCGCGATGGCCGCGTCGCCCAGGTAGGCCATGAACGCCACATCCTTGGGATGCGCCTTCATCCAGGATGCCGCGAATTGCTCGGCCTCGCCCGCCTTTCCGGCCTGCCCGAGCGCCGCATGCAGCTTGATGGCCAGGTCCGGCGACAGGCACCTGCTGAAGCCCGGTGCGATAGGCTGCCGCGGCCGCATCCCAGTTGCGCTGAGCAGCCTGAACGTCGCCTTCGAGCAAGTAGCCCGCGGTTTCCTTCGGTCGCTGGCGCTGCACCGTCCGGGTCAACGCAATTGCATCTTGATACTTCTTGGCCTCAACATGCAGCACGATCAAGCCACGCTGGGCCTCGAAAAGGTCCGGCTGCAACTCGAGCGCCTTGCGAAAGCTTTGCTCGGCCGCCGCGTAGTCCTTCTTTGCCAACTGCACCTCGGCCAGGCGCAGGTGGGGCTGCGGTGACAGCGGCTGCATGGACACCAGCTTTCCGTAAGTGGCCAGGGCCTGGTTCAGTGTCGCCCGACATCTGCTGCGCCCGACCCAGCGCGGTCAACAGTTCCGGGCTGTTCGGCAGTGCAGCCACGCCACTCTGGGCGGCTGCCAGGGCCTGTTTCGTGTCCTTGCTCCTGAGCAACAGGTCGATCAGCAGCAGGCGCGGCGCGGCCTCTGACGGATTGGCCTCCACGGCCTTGTTCAGCAGACCCGCCACCTCGTCCTTGCCGGCCCCATTGGCCGCCGCAAGTTGCGGCCAGCGCCTGCAGCGCCTGGGCATTCTTCGGGTTGATCGCGAGCAGCGTCTCGAATCGCCGTCTTGGCATCGGCGGGCTTCTTCTCGGCCATATCGAGCGTCGCCAGGCTCGCCGCCGCCGCAAAGTAGGCTTGGATCGATCTTCAAGGCCTGTTCGAAGCTCTTGTCGGGCGGCCACGTTGTCCTTCTGCGCCAGGTGGATGCGACCGCGCAGATTGGCGGCAGCGGGCTTGTCCGGTTGCTTCGCCTCGAAGCCGGTCAACCGCGGCCAGCGCCTTGTCGAACTCGCGTGCGTCGCAGGTGCGCACTGATCAATGCCAGATCGGCCGTGATTCCCTTGTCCGTCGAAGCAATGTTCTGCAACTCGTCGAAGGCAGCTGCAGACTGACTGCCGGCCAGATGGGTGACCGCCAGCGCCGTGCGCTTGCCCGCGTTGTCGGGATCGAGCTTCAACGCCTTCGCGAAGTATTCCTCGGCCTTCTTCGCGTCGCCGGCCTGCAGATAGACCTCGCCCGCCAGCGAGTACAGCGCCGGGTCGATGCCGTCCTTGCCCGCCACGGCATTGAGGCCGAGACAGCCTTCGCCGACTGGCCCGAGCGCATGTAGGTCATGACCAGCAGTCGGCGCGCAAGCGCGGCGTCCGGCGCCACCTGCAGCGCCTTGGAAAGATAGATCTCCGCCTGCGCAAGCGCGCCGAGTTGGAATTCGGTGGCACCGGCCAGCTGCAGCGTCCTGCGGGTTGTTGGGCGCCAGCTGCACCAACTGCTGCGACAACTCCCGGGCCTGCTTGAAGTCCTTCTTCTGGTAGGCCAGTTGCGCCTCCAGGAACTGCGTCTGCGGATGCTTCGCCGGCGAACTTCTTCAGCTCCTGCGAGCTGCGTCGCCGCTTCGTCGAGCTTGCCGCTGCTGCATCAACACGCTCAGGATCGCCGCATGCCCGGCAGCAAACCTCGGGTCGGCCTGCAGCGCACGCCGATAGGCCATCAATGCTTCGTCCGGGTCCGTTCTTGGCGCACCAGCAGCAGGTCACCCTTCAGCTTCCAGGCGTCGGCGTTGCCAGGATCCCGGGACAACACGCGCCTCGGTGACCGCGACGCGCGCCGTCGAAGTCTCTTGCCGCGGCCTTGATGCGCGCGCTCGCAAGCAAGGCCGGCGCGTACTCGGGGTCCGTCGCCAGCGCTGCATTCAGCGCGGCCTGGCGCCTGCTCCGGCTTGTCCAACGCGCGCTGTAGGCGGCGGCAAGCGTCGTCTGCAGGCTGGCATCGGCCGCCGGCTTGCCAAGGCGCTTGCCGCCGAACTCGTCGACCAGCTTCTTCGCCTGGCCCATCAGCAGCATGCTGCGGGCAAGATCCGGAACGACCAGGTCAGCCTGGAAACCTGCCGCCAGCGCCTTGCGGAACTCGACTTCGGCCGCGACTGCATTGCCGTCCTGCAGCATCGCGGTCCCGAGCAGGTAGCGGCCTCGCCAAGATCCGGATCCTCCTGCAGGGCGTTCTTGATCTCGATGACCGCCGCCTTCGTGTCCTTCTTCTGCAGGTACTCCTTGGCCGAAGCCAGCGCGTCGCTGCGGGTTCTCGTCTCCGCACCCGGCCAGCACCAGGCCGCAAAGCAGCGCTGGAATCGCAAGCAACGCAGCGGGTCTTGTGCGAACATCGGGAGTCCGTGCAGATCAGCGGCTGTCACGCCGCTACTTGAGGTTGAGTCGATGCATCAGGTCGTACAGCGTGGGCCGGCTCACGCCCAGCAGGTCTGCGGCCTTGGCGATGTTGCCATTGACGCGCCCCAATGCGGCAAGGATGGTGCGCTTCTCGGTCGCGTCGCGCGCGGCGCGAAGATCGAAGGCGTTCGCAGCGTCGACGCTCCTCGGCCACCTTGAGCCCGAGGTCGGCACCGGTCACCTGGTGGCCATCGGCCATGATCGAGGCGCGCCTGATGCAACTGGACAGTTCGCGAACGTTGCCCGGCCAGGAGTGCGTCTCGATGGCGCGCACCGCATCTTCGGACAGGCTCAGCGAATCGCCGGTTCTGTTCGTGCGCAAAGCGTCGCGCGAAGGCGTGGGCCAGCAACGCGGCATCGCCAACGCGCTCGCGCAGCGGCGGGATATTGATCACGATTTCGGCCAGGCGGTAGTAGAGGTCCTCGCGGAAGCGCCCCTCCTTGACCAGCGCACCCAGGTCCTGATGCGTCGCGCAGACGATGCGCACGTCGACGGGAATCTCCGTCCGCCCCCCGACGCGCTCGATCGAGCGCTCCTGGATGAAGCGCAGCAGCTTGGCCTGCAGGGACATCGGAAGGTCGCCGATCTCGTCCAGCATCAGCGTGCCCTTGTGCGCCGACTCGATCCGGCCCGGCGTCGTCTTGGCTGCGCCGGTGAACGCCCCTCTCTCGTACCCGAACAACTCGCTCTCGAGCAGGTTCTCGGGGATGGCCGCGCAGTTGATGGCCACGAACTTGCCGGCGCGCCGCGGCGAGGCCTGGTGCAGGCCCTGAGCCAACACCTCCTTGCCCGTGCCGCTTTCCCCCAGGAGCATGACCGTCACCGTGCTGCTCGCCACCCGCTCGACCATGCGGCAGATGCGCAGCATCTCCGGATCGCGGGTGATCAGGCCAGCCAACGCATCGGGCTGGCGCATTTCGCGCAGGCGCCGGTTCTCCTTCTGCAGTTCGAACATCCTGAACGCACGCTCGACTGTCAGGTTCAGCAACTCGGGTTCGAAGGGCTTGGCAAAGAAGTCATAGGCGCCCATCGCCACTGCGCGCAACGCGTTGGCCTGATCGTTCTGGCCGGTGAGCACGATGACCTTGGTGTCCGGATCCATCGCCAGGATCTGTTCGAGCAGCTTGAACCCTTCGGATACGGAGTCGGCGTCTGGCGGCAAGCCCAGATCCATCGTCACCACGCCCGGGCTGTAGCGGCGCATCAGCACCAAGGCGGACTCTCGGTCGTTGGCGGTGACCGACTCGAAGCGGTCCATCGACCACTTGATCTGCTTCTGCAGCGCAAGGTCGTCCTCGACGATCAGCACCGAGCGTGTCGATTCGGCGGTCATGAGCTTCGCCAGCATCTGCAGGTCCGAGTCGGTCTGCGCCTCGAACAACGGCAACAGCAACGTGACTTCGGTGCCCTGGCCCGGTTCGCTCTGCACGGAGATGCTTCCACCGAGTTCGCGCACATACTGGAAACTCTCGTACGCGCCGATGCCCATGCCTGTCGTCTTGGTCGTCTGGAACGGCCTGAACAGCCGGTCGCGGATGAACTCCTGCGACATGCCATGCCCGCTGTCACCCACCTCGACACGCGCCTGACCGGCATGTCGATCGACCTTGAGCCAGACCCGCCCTTCGGATTCGGTCGCGTCGAGCGCGTTCTGCACCACATGGCCGATCACGCGTTCCAGTCGCTCCTCATGGCCGCGCGCAAACACCCGATCGACCCGTTGCAACTCGACCTTGCGACCGCGCACCGATGCCGCGGACTCGATGCCCTGCACCAGGCGGCACAGGTCGACGCCGAAAGCGGTTCCTGTGGGGGTCGCGCCTTCGCGCAGTTGCAGCATGAGTTGGCGCATCTTGTCCAGCGAGTTCTCGATTGTCATCAGCATGTCCTGCTGAAACTCCGGATTCGCATGCAGGCGCTTGGCGTTTTTCATCAACAGTGACAACTGCGTCACGATGTTCTTCAGGTCATGGACGACGAACGCCGACATGCGGTTGAAGGCATCGAACTTGCGAACCTCCAGCAATGCCTCCGTGGCCTGCATCTGCGCCAGGAAACTGGCCGCCTGACGGCCGGCGGTCTTCAACAGATCGTTGACCTCCCAGTTCACGTCGAAATCGGTCCTGGCGCTGGCCAGGATCACGAAGCCGATCAATTCGTCACCGACACAAAGCGGCACGATCAGCCAGGCCTGATTCATCCCCAGCAGCCACTGCGGCAGCGTCAGCGGGTCATAGCGCCGCGGAATCGACCGGTACTCCTCGAGATTGACGACCCATCCGGTGCGACTCATGAACTGGCACAGCGCCGAAGCCTCATCCTCGACATCGTCGATCGGCCCCATGTTCCAGCGAGCGGTCTGGCGAAACGTGCGATCGCTGGGATTTTTCATCCACAGTACGCCGGCCGGGCTTTCCAGCATGTCGGCCAGGCCCCTGATCACTTGCTGACCCATCTGCTGCGGCGAACTCTGGGCCGAAAGCGTCTGCGTGAAGCGCAGCCATTCCTCACGGTAGTCGTAGCGATAGCGAAAGAAGTGCTTGCCCAGAAAGACGCGAAGCTTGGCGCGCACCGAACCCGACAGCGCCAGGATCGTCAATACCACCAGAGCCAGGAAGAACAGACCCAGCTGAAGTGCCCGCCCCCATTCGCCGCCGAAGTAGCGGACGTAGTAGCCGACCCCGGAGATGAACAGCAGGTACACCCCGGCCAGCAGCAACGTGGCGGAGTGGAAGGCGGCCTTTCGCGACACACGCAAGGTGGAGATCAGGTCGCTTCGCCGCGTCACGGCCACGAAGAACAGCGGCACCATGAGTGCGTGGACCGCACCACGAATGCTCAGCGCGTCGGCGTCGCGGCCATTGAAGAGCACCGACTGGGAGAAGAGATAGAGATCGAACAGGAACATGCCGGCAAGCCCGAGACACAGCGGCTTGGCGTTCCACAAGGCATCCTCCTGCACGTTGCGGAGCAACTGCTCGACCAGCACGAGCGCCATGACGGGAAGGAGCATCCAGCTCAACAGGACGAGCCTTGACGACTCGGTAAGGCCGCCGAGTTCGAAGCTGACGAGCAACTGCAGCACCAGACAGGTCAGCACCGACAGCGCCGCGGCCCGGGACAGGAGCGGAACGTTCGCGGAAGTATCGCCATCGGCATTGGGCCGCAGCAGTTGGACGAGGAACGCAAGCCAGAATGCGTAGACCAGGCAATCGGCCAACTCGCCCAGCCGCTGGAACACGAGCTTGGTCGTGAACTGGTCCGCCAGCCCGAGCCAGCCCCAGGCCGCAGAGCACACCACCGCGGCCAGCATGGCACGGCTCGCGCCGCGCTTGCGCCCATAACCAAGTCGAAGCAACTGGAGCGCGAAGGCCGAAAACACGATACCGGCAAGCGCCTGGCTCCAAGCGATCAAACCCATCCCGCCGCTACTCATGGGTGCGAGGCCGCGTGGTCAAGGGGTTGGAAGCACACATGATCACAGGTCGGATCAGGACAGTCGGTCGAAAGCAGGACTGGAACAAGCCAAGGGACGAGGCGCCGGTCGACAGATGCCGCGAAGGCGCGCATGTGCCTACGACAACCAGCATAGCGCCGCAGGAGGGCCTGTCCCGTCATCGCGGGCCGCGAGGTTGCAATTTTGTCGCGCGTGGCCAGTCGCGACCACCGCGCGCCCTGCGCGCACATCTCCCGCTGCGCGGTCGGAAAGTGAAGCGATGCCCGCGCCGCCTGTCAAGGGCCGATGCGCACCGCTTCTGCGCTCACCTTGGAACGGCCCGTCGCCCGCACCTTGTGCCAAAGGTGGCGTACCAGCAGGGGCAAGGGCAGTCGGTGCCGATGGTAGCGGGCCAAAAGCACGGCGGCGGCGGCATCGGTCGTCCACCTCGGCACATCGTCCGGGTC
Organism: uncultured Pseudomonadota bacterium; assembly: GCA_963818005.1. GTDB lineage: Bacteria > Pseudomonadota > Gammaproteobacteria > Burkholderiales > Burkholderiaceae_C > Rubrivivax. The sequence goes on along the minus strand of CAWFQP010000032.1, from coordinate 68,280 downwards.
TGTCGGCGTCAGCACAAGTTCGAACAATGGCAGCAGCCATGCGCGCCGGCTGTCGCTCGGGCCGAGCTGCTTGACCGTGGCTCGGACCGTGTCGGGGATGGGCGTATCCAGCCAGCGGACGCAGAAGTGGCAAGCCAATGCAAGTGGCTCGACCAGCCCCAGTTCGATCGCGCGCTCGGTCAGGCTCGCCCAGAACTGTGGCTCGGCGCCGAAGTGTCGGAACAGCCCGTCCAGGTCCACGAGATCGCGGACCCGGTCGCGCAACTCCGAATCGAGAAACAGATGGGCCGCACAGTGCAGCACCTGATCCACCGGCTGCAGAACCTGCCACGGGTGCCACGTCGACGGCTGCAACCGTCCCAACAGGGCGTCGGCATCGATCTGGTTGCGGCCGATCGGAGGAAGGATGTTGTGATGCAGGTCGAGTTCCATGCCCAGTCGAGGGTGGTGCATCGGCGGTACCTCGTGACTCCATTCCTCGTAGTAGCGGCGGTCGTGCTCGTCCAGGTCCACCGCTCGCCATCCCGCCGCGATCAGGCCGTCTTGTGCCTTCGGCAACGCGGACTTCGGCACCAGGATGTCCAGATCGGAGGGCAGGCGTCCGGCTGCAATGGGCAGGTTCTGAGCCATGTAGGCCGCGCCCTTCAACAGCACGCAAGGATAGTCAGCGGGCTGGATCGCGGCGCCCACGTGCCGCAGCGTCCAGATCAGGCTGCCACTTCGCCAACGTGAGAGGCGCAACTCGGCAAGCAGGTGCCGACGCGGCTGTGGTGGCACCTGTTCGATGAGGCCTGAACTCGACAGGCTGTCCGCCAGGCGCGCGAGAAGGCGCAACCGGCGTGCCAGCCGAATGACGCGATCCCATTCCTGAATGGGCCATTGCAAGGCCACAGCAGGAGTTCTGAGCGCGCCCAGCCAATCCAGCGGCCGCGCAGGCGACGGAGCCAAGCGCTTCAATGCTGGACTCGTCGATCGGTGCTCCAACACCCTTGGCCAGACCGATTCGATGGCCTCCAGGGCCTCCTCGAGTTCGCTGTAGACCAGTCGCCAGGCAAGGCACTCACGCACCAGCCGCACGGCCGATCGGAAACCTTCCGCGCCAAGCAGGCTGTAGTTGAAGGCGTTGAATGTCAGGGCAGGAAAGACTGCGCTCGGCGGCAACGGTTCCAGCCGCACCGCCGCGCCCGCTTCCCATCGTGGCAGAACGATCGCGCCTGGCCTGGCGAGCTGGTGGCGGCGCATCACCGCATCCGAAGTCGGCGCCACGTGAGCCACCGTGCCCTTGCGCGTTTTCGGGAACTCCGGCCCGATCACGGCAGCCGGGGCGAAACCACGGATCACGGCAATCGATTCATTCTTCAGTGCAATGGGTTTGAGCACGGCCTGAAACATGCCGGCGCTGGGGTCGTAGGCCCCGAACTCATCGGACAGCAGGCGCCAGCCCCGTTGGGACAGCGCTGCCGTCAACGTGCTCTTGCCCGAGCCCGGCGTGGCGGGAAGCACCAACGCCAAGCCGTCGCGCTCGAGCGCACCCGCATGCAGGAGCAACCGGTCGTTCAAGCGCCGTCCGATCAGCCAGTTGCAACCCCACTCGAACAGGGGCAAGGGTCTGGCGGCGGGAAACGGGTCGAAAGCCTGCAGGCCGTCACACTGGAACAACGCCTGTGGGTTCAGCCAGCGGCGCAATCCCGTGGACCGGCGGATGCGCACATGCAGGTCGGCCCACGAAGCATCGTCGATCGCCGGGAAGCTGCCGTAGACGGTCTGCAGTTGCGCGCCAAAGATCGACGAGTCGCTGTGCACGCGAACGGTGGCAGCGCCAATATCGAGCCACAGGCCCGGTTGTCGTCAGCATCCGGTTCAGGCGCTGCGGGCCGATCTCGGACAAGGCGGGAGTGTCCCGCGCAGCTACGCCGCCCGTCACCAAGCCACTGCTGCGTTGGACAGGCGATAAACAAGCCCGGCCTCGAGCAGGCGAGGCCATCCACCCGCAACGGCGGCGAAAAGGCTCTGGGAATCCAGGCCGCCGTCTTGTGCCAAGGCGGCACAGACACCCGGTGTGTCGCTTGCACCCGATTCGAGCACCTCCAGAATGGCAGCGCTTTCGTCGTTGAGCAACGTCGTCTCGCCAGAAGATGGGCTGAAAGCAGCCCACAGATGCCCCACGGGTTCGACAAGGACGCCATCGACCCGGCCGTAGCGTTCCATGGGGCTAGGTGAATCTGGCAACGCCCGTGAAGGAGACCCAGCAGGAAGACCAGCCCACTGCGGATCCGCCGGCCTCCACCGTCACCCACAACCCCCAGGATCGTCCCATCGGCATCGACCCGCACCGCAACAAGTTGCGGCGGCAGCAACTCCTGTGGACCGCTCCCATTTGGCAGCTTCGGGTCCTGGTGCGTCTTGCCTACCGTCCAACTTCCATTCGGAGCGCCTTGTCCCTTGCTGACACAAAGCCAGCCGCCTGGGGACACGAGGTCCGAAGCGATACGGACCAACCCATCGGAGGTCTTCGCCAGAAGCAACAGGTCCGCGACACTTGATCCACGTGCTGACGTTGCTCCCATTGCCCAAGCCGTACAACGGAACGCGAAGGAACGCATCCTCCGAACCAGATGCCGGCGGGAACACCGGATCGGCGACCCGCTTGCTGACACAGGTCATCGAAGTCTGTGCAAAGGCACTGCCGCTGAACAAGGTCAGCGCCGCCGGGGCCACGAAGGCACCCCGGATCAGGCGACGGCGCGCGCTGACCTTTTGCTCCAGAACCTTCGATTCATCCACGGTATCGGTCCCCGCCCTTGTCACGGCTGCACTGAGAAGCTATCAGATTCATCTTCGAGATTGTGCCCTGCACACCGCGCAATGCTGCCGCCGACAAGCCTACTGACCCTCGCGAAAGACAATAACACTGACCGTCTCGATCAGCACGATCAAGTCCAGGAACAAGGAGTTGTTCTTCACGTAGTACAGGTCGAACTGGTGCTTGCGCCGCGAATCGTCCAGCGAGGCCCCATAGTGGTATCGCACTTGAGCCCACCCGGTGATACCAGGCTTGACGGTGTGCCGGATCTCGTAGAACGGGATGTCCATCTTGAGTTTCTCGACGAAACTGGGCCGCTCCGGACGAGGGCCGACCAGGCTCATTTCGCCGGTCAGCACGCTCCACAGCTGCGGCAACTCGTCAATCCGGCTCTTGCGCAAGAACGAACCCACCGCAGTGACCCGCGGGTCGTTCTTGACTGGCCCAGCGGGCGACACCATCGGGCTCGGCGTCGGCGCGCATGCTGCGGAACTTGATGCACATGAAGCTGCGCCCACCCAGGCCAACCCGCTCCTGCCGGTAGAGAACCGGACCACGGCTTTCGAGCTTGATGGCAATGGCGGCAAGCGCCATCACAGGCAGCAGCAGCAGCAGCAGCACCGCCGAACTGACGATGTCGAACACCCGCTTGATGAAGCGGCGCCCGCCGCCCTGCACGAAACCGTGGCCGTAGACCAGCCAACTGCCCTTCAGGCTGTCGATAGGTACCTCGCAGCGCGTGTTCTCGGAGTATCCGGCCAGGTCCAGCACGGGGACGCCGCGAATGCGGCAGGCCAAGAGTTCATCCATCGGCACTCTGCCACCGCGCTGTTCGCGCACGGCAACGATGATCTCCTGAACCTTGTACCTCGAGACCAAGTCGATGATCGACTCGTCGCGCGAAAAAACCTTCGGCGCATCCTTGCCAAGATCGGCAGGACCCTCTTCATCCATCGTCGGGTAGAAGCCGACGACGCTTCGAGCGTGCCGCTTGGCACTGCGAAGGTCGGACGCCAAGCTCAGGGCCTCGCGGCCTGCACCGATGATCAGCACCCGCGGATGCGTGGCCACCCGACGCATCAGGTACAGCCCGCCGTGGACAAAGACAAGGCCGACGGCCAGGTACGTGATTGCCGCCGGCAGGAGTTGCTCGACATAGCCACGGTCGGCAACGGTCCTGAGGCTCAGGCTGGTCACATAGCCGCCCACCACGAGCGAGAAAACGGTTCGCCCGATGGTCGAGGCCAGCGGTATCGGCACCGGCCTATACAGACCCACGATGGCATACATCAGCGCCATGACCACGGCGAACACCGATGCACCCACGAGTATCAATGGCAGTTCCGGCACGGCACCGCGAATCGTCGCATAGCGGGTCGTCAACGATGACGCCGCCAGAAGCACTGCAGCGAAACAAAGGAAGAGATCCATGGCAACGCTGGTAGCGACGCCCGGGGACAAGGTATGACGAAAAATTCGCATGACGTGTGTGTCGCGCTCCATGCACGATGACGGTTGACGCGCACCGATTTGCGCTCTCTGGACCGTCGAAGTTCTTTACATTGGTGCGATTATGTTGAGCAGGTGCCTGGGCTGCACTCCCGCAACCAAGGGGTCGAAAAGCAGGAATCGCGTAACTCGGGCCCTCCATCAGCAACCCTGCAGTGCGCAATTGATGCAGATCAACTGCACCCCGACCCCATAGGCCCCTTTGCGGCTTGGCCGTGACGTATTCCAGGCATTCTGGGATAGGCCCTTGATCGACAAGATGACGAATGTGTAACTGGATGCACTTCGACGCTCCAGGGACAGGTGCGTCCGGCACCTTCGGTCGATCAAGATCGTCATGTGAGACCCGTGAGTCCACGTTCGGCGGGCAGCGCCGCGCCAGCCCGCGAGGGCAACAGTCTGCGAGACTTTGCGAGACTTATTGCCTTTTCGTGCCTTCGGCGTCGGGCTCCAAGATTCAACCCCCGATCACTGGACGCGACCGCGCAGCTTGGCGCTCAGTTCGCGTGCGGCCCCGACAGTTGATGGGCCTTGGAGCAGAACGCACCCCGTTGATCGAGCAAGGCGTCGCCTCGTGGAAGGTGCACGCCGCAGTGCTCACACTGCACCATGGCCTGCGGGCCGTGTTCGCGCGTTGGGCCGGGGGCGGTAGGCCCACGCGCGACCGGCCGGTCGGCCTTGCGGCCACGCAGCACCAGCCAGGCGATCACCCCCACGACAAGCACGACGATCAGCAACTTCATGTCCTGCGCTTCAATCAAGTCTGCGGGGGGTCAATCCGCCGGACGGTCCAGCACGAACTGCATCACGAAACGCGAGCCGGCGTAGGCCAGCAGCAGCAGCGCCGCGCCGGCATAGAGCCAGCGTGTCGCGCGCCGGCCGCGCCAGCCCTGCAGCTTGCGCCCGGCCAGGAGCGCGCCGATGACCGCCCAACCGAGCAGCGAAAACACCGTCTTGTGATTCCAGCGCCACTGTGGGCTGTTCAGTGCGCCAAGCACCAGTGCAGCGCTCAGCACAACGAAGCCAGCCTCGACGAAGCGGAAGGTCAGCCGCTCCAATTGCAACAGCGGCATGCCGAAGGCGCGCGGCGGGCCGCTGGCGTGCTCGCGCATGCGGGTCTCGGCCGCATCGAGCATCGTGGCATGCAGCACCGCGGCTCCGACCAAACCATAGGAGGCGACTCCCAGCACCCAGTGCAGCGGCGCCCACGGGGTTCCGGTCGGCAGCTGCCGCTCGCCGGGCAAGGCCCAGGCCAGCACCACTGCGCCAGCGCCAAGCAGCGCCAGCACGCGGCGCACGCCGGGCTGTGGAACGAACCGGCTCTCGGCCGTGTGCACGGCCAGCACCAACCATACCGTCAGCGACACCACCGGGCCGAACCCGAGGCGGGCGCTGGCGCCGCTGCCGCCGAGGCCGCTGATGTCCAGCACCAGCAACACCGCATGCAGCACCACGCCGACGACCAGCGCCGTGGGCAGCCGGCGGCCTTCGGAGCGGCCCGGGAAAGCCGCCAGCACATAGGCCGCCACCGCGGCCAGCACCAGCGGCCAAGCGCCCGGAATGCCGCCAGGTGCGGACGATAGAATCATTGCGACAGTGTACTTTCGCGGTCGCGCGCCCCGCGCCGGCCGCTTGCCGAATGGCCTCCAGCCTCACCGACCGCCTGTCGCGCCTCGTCAAGACGATGCGCGGCGAAGCCCGCATCACCGAAAGCAACGTGCAGGACATGCTGCGCGAGGTGCGCATGGCGCTGCTCGAGGCCGACGTGGCACTGCCGGTGGTGCGCGACTTCATCGCCCGCGTCAAGGACAAGGCGCTGGGCCAGGAGGTGGTGGGCTCGCTGTCGCCGGGCCAGGCGCTGGTGGGCATCGTGCACCGCGAGCTCACCGCCACCATGGGCGAAACGGACGAGCACGGCGCGCTCAAGCCAGTGGCCGAGCTGAACTTCGCCACGCAGCCGCCGGCGGTGATCTTGATGGCCGGCCTGCAGGGCGCCGGCAAGACCACCACCACCGCCAAGCTGGCCAAGCACCTGATCGAAAAGCGCAAGAAGAAGGTGCTGACGGTGTCGGCCGACGTCTACCGGCCGGCCGCCATCGAGCAGCTGAAGACGGTGACCAAGCAGGCCGGCGCCGAATGGTTCGCCTCGACGCCAGAGCAGAAGCCCCGCGACATCGCGTTGGCCGCGCTCGACCATGCCAAGCGCCACTACTTCGACGTGCTGCTGGTCGACACCGCCGGCCGGCTGGGCATCGACGAGGCGCTGATGACCGAGATCCGCGACCTGCACGCGGTGCTCGAGCCGATCGAGACGCTGTTCGTCGTCGATGCCATGCAGGGCCAGGACGCCATCAACACCGCCAAGGCCTTCAAGGACGCGCTGCCGCTGACCGGCGTGGTGCTGACCAAGCTGGACGGCGATTCACGCGGCGGCGCGGCGCTGTCGGTGCGCCAGGTCACGGGCGCGCCGATCAAGTTCGCCGGCGTGTCCGAGAAGATCGACGGGCTGGAAGTCTTCGACGCCGAACGCCACGCCGGGCGCGTGCTCGGCATGGGCGACATCGTCGCGCTGGTCGAGCAGGTGCAGAGCAACGTCGACATCAAGGCGGCGCAGAAGCTGGCCGACAAGGTCAAGAGCGGCGGCAACTTCGACCTGAACGACTTCCTGGCGCAGATCTCGCAGATGAAGAACATGGGCGGCCTGGCCGGGCTGATGGACAAGCTGCCCAGCCAGCTCAGCGCCAAGGCGGCCGGTGCCGACATGGACCGTGCCGAGCGCGACGTGCGCCGCATGGAAGGCATCATCTGCTCGATGACGCCGCTGGAGCGGCGCAAGCCCGAACTCATCAAGGCCAGCCGCAAGCGCCGCATCGCCACGGGTGCCGGCGTGATGGTGCAGGACGTCAACCGCATGCTCAACCAGTTCGAGCAGATGCAGGGCATGATGAAGAAGATGAAGGGCGGCGGCCTGATGAAGATGATGAAGCGCATGGGTGGCGGCGGCGCCTTCCCGCGCTGAGCGATCGGCACCATGCCGCTGCGCGCACGCCGAAGCGGCGTGACGTAGTGCGCGCTTCGGATCGGATCTTCGCAGGCCGTGTGCCATCTGCAACGCGCGGATACGACTTTCTCCGCTTGGCGCGTTGACGTGGCTGAGCTGCCGGCTTTAGCGTCGGGTCTTCATCTCCATGACGCCTACCCACATGGGACTGTCCGATCCGCTTGCAGCCTCCGCCTTGTGCGCCGCCTTGCTCCTGCTGACGTTGCTGATGCGACGCCGGCGGCAGATCGGAATCCGACGCGAAGCCGCACGGCGCGACGCCCTGGACACCGTGCAGTCCTGGCAGCCCGAGGCCGTACGCGTGTTGACCGTTGCCGAGCGCCGCGCCTACGACCTGCTGCGCAACTCATTGCCTGGCTTCCTGGTGCTGGCACAGGTGCCGCTGTCGCGCTTCCTGCGCGTGCCGACACGGCATTCGCATGCCGAATGGATGCACCGCGCGGGCAGCCTTAGCGCGGACCTGCTGGTCTGCGACGCCGGCTCGCGCGTGCTCGCCGTGATCGACATCCGCCCAGCCGACCAGACCGAACGCAGTCGCCAGCGCCACGAGCGCATGGCCAAAGTGCTGAGGGCCGCGGGCATCACGGTGCAGGTGTGGAGCGAGGACCGGCTGCCAACGGCGTCCAGCGTGCGGGCATTGTTCGGCGCCGAACTCGAGCGCTCGGCCGGCCAAGGAGTTCCGGTGCCACAGCCACCGCCGCGGCCTAGCGGCTCCAGGCCGATGCCGTTGATCCCGGTGGCCGAGATGGAGGAGTTGCTCGCCGACGGCGACCTCGCATCGCAGGACATGTCGATGGAGCCAGTGCCTTCTGCATTCCTCGACGATCTCGACATGGTGCCTGAAGCGCCGCGCCGGGCCGCTTGACGCAGCGCTCAGGCCACCAGCGCCTGGGCGAATTCCAGGGCGCTGAAGGTCTGCAGGTCGTCCAGGGTCTCGCCCACCCCAATGAAGTAGACCGGCACCACCCGCCCCTGCTGCACACCCCATCGGGCGATGGCCGCCAGCACGCCGCCCTTTGCCGTGCCGTCGAGCTTGGTCACGACCAGCCCGGTCAGCCCCAAGGCCTCGTCGAAGGCCTTCACCTGCGCCAGCGCGTTCTGGCCGGTGTTGCCGTCCACCACCAGCAGCACCTCGTGCGGCGCGCCGGCCTGAGCCTTGTTGATGGTACGGCGGATCTTCTTCAGCTCTTCCATCAGGTGGGTCTGCGTCGGCAGCCTGCCGGCCGTGTCGGCAATCACCACGTCGCAGCCGCGCGCCTTGCCGGCCACCACCGCGTCGAAGCTTACCGCCGCCGGATCCCCACCCTGCTGGCTGACGATTTCCACCTGGTTGCGCCCGGCCCAAACCAGCAACTGCTCGCGCGCCGCGGCGCGGAAGGTGTCGGCTGCGGCCAACAGCACTCTCTGGTCGGCCTGGGCCAGCCAGCGCGTCAGCTTGCCGATGCTGGTGGTCTTGCCGGCGCCATTGACGCCCACGACCATGATCACCGTCGGCGACTCGCGCCCCAACTCCAGCGCGCGCTCCAGCGGCATCAGCAACTCGGCGATGGCCTCGACCAGCAGGCCCTTGACCAGCGCCGGATCGCAGGCCTTGCTCTCCTTGACGCGGCGGCGCAGGTCGGCCAACAGGTACTCGGTGGCCGGCAGGCCGGTGTCGGCCAGCAGCAGCGCGGATTCCAGTTCCTCGTACAGCGCATCGTCAATGCGCACGCCGGTGAACACCTGTGCGATGCCCGTACTGGTCTTGCGCAGACCCTGGCGCAGACGATCCAGCCAGCCTGCCCGGCCGGATTCGGGTGCAGGCGCGACGTCCGCTTCGGGCATTGCGGCGGCCGCGGCTGCCGGCAACGCGGGTGAGGCGGGGGCATTCGGTGCGGGGTCTGCCGACACTGCGGGGGCAGGCGGCTTCTTCTTGAAGAAGCTGAACATCGGTGGGGCCAGGTCGCCGGCGTCGAAACCGGACAGGGGCGCCCGCTATAATTGCGGGCTGTCGGCGCTTTAGCTCAGTCGGTTAGAGCGACGGAATCATAATCCGCAGGTCCGGGGTTCGAATCCCTGAAGCGCCACCAACACCCAGACCCCTTGTAGATCAATGATTTACAAGGGGTTTCGTACGTCCGGGGGGCCATTCAGGGGGTCCACTTGGGCATCCAAGCGCCGCGCTTATACCGCAAAGAGAGGGGGTTTCTTCGTCCGGCTCCTGGTGGACCCATGTCATTTGGGGGTCAGCCCGATAACCACGCAACGACCAAAGACGCGGGAGCGGAAACGATCGTTGTGGACGGAAGACCCGAAGCTCGCCCGCAACACTTCGCCCTGCCTGAGCGCGCTCGTGGAATGCGTGACCCCAGAACAGCGGTCGACAACGCACCTGTGCGACAACTGCCAAGGTCCGCCAGACGGCGACAGGCACTACGGCACCCCGGTCGCCCGCTCTGTATGCAGAATCTCTCCGTCAGTGCGGCAGCGGAAAACCCTTGCAGTGCCACGCCAGCTGCCATTGACTTCGCGCAGGTACCGACAGCGATCCGCCACGTACTCATCAAACCCAGGCACGTCGGCAAGCCTTGGGGAGTCGGCTGATCGGGCCATTTTGTCGACCACGAAGATATAGCGCGGCGGGGTACGACGAAAGTCGGCCATCAGATCGTCAAGACCCCGCGTGCGCGCCGTGGCCACGGCACGGCCACGCCAGGTGGCAGTGGGTGGCAGCGTGAAGTAGTGGAACTCAGGCGCTCCTGCCACGGCCCACGGAAACATCACGTTCGAAGCAGGCACGAGGCCATTCACGAAATAGAACTGAGGCGACGTTCCAAGAACGTAGCCATATTCGCCCCTGCCGTCGCCCAGTGCTACGGCGCGCATGTACGGTAGGCGCGACTGCTTGCCGCCGTCGGTGCGCCAGCTGTTCGCCGCCATCAACAGTGAGTTGCAGAGCAGAACCGCGGCAACGCCGACACCGGTGACCGATGACGAGGAGCGGATCCTGGCCGACGCGTCGGCAATCAAGGTGCCACCCAGCACTGCCATCAGGGTCCTGGCAGGGACCACGTGATAGGAGAAGAAGGCTGGCGAGATGGCCATGACCAGCAACAGGGCGATCGCAGCCATGCCCACGAGAATGCGTGAACGGTCAGCAGCGGAGTCTCTGCCGCGAAGGTTTCGGGCCGACAGTCCCAGGCTGGCCAATGACATCGCGAAGAGCACTGCCAGAAGCGGCGTCTCGGCCAGGGTCCGCAGCACAGCACCCAGGCGCCACCACATCGGCCTGAATGACGGACTGTCGACCGGCGCACCATAGACCGATGGGAACAGATAGAAGCTGCCGAGAAACTCCGCTTGGCGGCCCGTCGCGACAAACAGCAGCAGGAACAGCAGAAAGGGCAGCACCAGCCCCAAGGCGAACAGAGCGGCCTCCTTCGCGAACGCACGCGTCCACCCGGTCGTCGAGCCGCGGCAGCACAGACCGATGTACACCAGCACGGCGAATCCGACCAGCAGGTTGGTCTGCTTGGTGACCACCGCCAGACCGAGTAGGCAGCCACTCAGCAAACGCGACCGAGACCCATCACGCTGAGCGACGGGGACGAGGAGGATCAGTCCGGCCAGGACGAAGGCGACCCCCAGGGTCTCCGTCTTCAAGGCCATGTGCGAAACCTCGGTCGCGAGCGCCTGCAAGGCCAATGCCGCGGCCGCGACGGCCGCGAGCCTGCCGCCAAGCCGGTAGGCCAGCACGGCGACCAGCCCTACGACCAGGGCCACCATGACGAAGGCCGCGCCTTTGATCGCCAGGATGTCGTAGCGCGAACTGGCCAACTGCACAAGCTGGTACACCAAGTGGGTCATCGGCCCCTTGTTGTCATAGCAACCCGCGACGGGGAAATGACCGACCGCCAAGCCGCGCGCCGCACAGGAGGCAAAGTACATCTCATCGACATCGATGAGCTCCTGGCGCCACGGCCCGAGTTCCATGTATACGAGATAACCGGTGGACAGCACCGCCAGTGCGAACATGCCGACCGCTGCGGCCCAGAGCAAGCCGTCGTTGCGGATCGCCCGGTCAGCGTGGGCTGCGGCAGAAGCCCGCTTCCGGTCCGTTTGCAGCATCATTTCGTGCATGAGAAGTCCGGCGCAGGCAAGTACCGCACGCGGTACATGCAGTCCTCATTGCGCAGCCTGATGTCGCCGCTCAGCAGCAATCTCAGTCCCGCGCTCGCCGTCAGGTTGCTCAAAGGGGTGGCCGGTCAGCGAACCGGTTCGATCATGTACTCGAGTGGGTTGAGTTTTGGCGAAAGACGATGGGCCGCGTCTCGGACGCCAGCCAGGATGCAAGCCTGGGCCCAAGGCGCTCGCGCGCTCGAGGACGGGCGATCCGAATGGATCCAGGCGGTTTCATTGGTCGAAACGACCCGACGCCCTCGGACAGGATGCTACTGAAGTGCAGCCATGGGCGGTCGCGGGCTAGCTTGGCTAGCATTCCTTGGCGAGCGGAATGCACGACTTTCGGCTGAATTCTCAGTCCGCTGCGACTGAGCGGTTCTACGCGCCAAACGATCGGTTCGCGACCGAGACTGAGGCGCGGATGGCGGCGCGCACATGTGCAGTCGGCGCTCCTTCACGTGCTGCCACCGACAGAATTCGGTGGCGCAACGCGGCCGACGGGCACCAGCAACTGCAGTGGGCAGATCTGCCCGATGGGTTGGGCCGCGGCACCTCGCTGCGCGGCAACAATCCGGGCATGCGCTCGCGCCTCGTGTTTCTGGTGCCCGGTTTCTTCGGCTTCACCTCGATCGGCGCGATCAGCTACTTCGAACGGGTGGAACAGACGTTGCGGCGCGCGCTGCGACGGCACGGCATCGAAGCACGCATCCATCGCTGCCGCACTCAGCCCACGGCGTCGATCCCGCAGCGCGTGGATGCATTGCGCCGACAGGTGATGGGTCGAGGCGGGCTGGAAGCCACCGACCTGCATTTCGTCGGCCATTCCACTGGCGGACTGCACGTAGCGCGTGCCGACCCACCTCGACGTGGTCGGGCACTACACGCTGGCGGGCGGGCGCACGGTGGTGATCGCTTCAGGCGAGCTTGGCACTCAACGCAACCCTTGCGGTCGCCGACGCCGACTGCGCGCTACGCCGCCTGCGGCTTCTTCCAAGTATAGACAGCGGTGACGGCGTAGTTCCAGACTGCGCCCACCAGCACGCCGACGACAGCCGAGGCCACCCAGTAGGTGTCGCGCTCGAACAGGTACGCGGCGATGCCGACATTGGCGAAGGCGCCGACACTGCAGGCGACAACGAACGAAATCCAGCCGCGCAGCAGCCGCCAGCCGCGCAGCCGCATGTCGCGGTAGGTGAGCACGTTGTTGAGCGCGAAATTGCTGGTCATCGCCACCAGCGTCGCCGCGGTCTGCGCGCTGACGAAGCTCAGCCCGCCGCCCCTGAACAGCACGGTCAGCACCGCCAGGTGCACCAGCAGCCCGAAGCCGCCGACCAGCGAGAAGGCGATGAAGCGGATCGGCACCGCCCGGCCGAAGAAGCGGTCGAGCAGCATGATGAAGTATTCCCAGGCGACGTTGGTGTCGAGCTTGCTCTGGCCGGAGAAGCGGTTGCGGAAGGTGTAGGGCACTTCGCGAAAGCGCAGCGGCGCGGGTGAGGTCGCGAACAGGTCGAGCAGTATCTTGAAGCCCACACCCGACACGCCGGCACGCACGCAGCGCACCAGCACCTCATGACGCATCATGAAGAAACCACTCATCGGGTCGTGCAGCTCGGCCTTCAGTACCAGCCGCGCCAGCCGCGTCGCCATGCGGCTCATCGAGGCACGCGATTCGTCCCAGCCCGTGACGCTGCCGCTTGCGGCATAGCGGCTGCCGACGACGACATCGATCTCGGGGTCGCGCATCAGGTCGAGCATCAGCGGCAGGCGGGTCTCGTCATGCTGCAGGTCGGCGTCGATGACTGCAACGATCGGCGCGGATGCGGCCAGCATGCCTTCGATGCAGGCCGACGCCAGACCGCGCCGGCCGATGCGCAGCATGCAGCGCACGCGCCGGTCTTGCTGCGCCAGCGCCTGAAGCTGTCTGGCCGTGCCATCGGGAGAGTCGTCGTCGACGTAGATCAACTCCCAGTCCACGCCGGGCAATGCGGCGGCGACACGGTCGCGCAACTCGACCACGTTGCCGAGTTCATTGAAGGTCGGGACCACTATCGACAGCTGCGGCATCCGGCCTCGCGCGCATGGCACCAACCCATAGGCGCGACGCCGCACCTGCACATCGACTTCATTGTCCGTGTTCGTCCCGTGATGTCGTCGCTGCCCGCACGCCTCGTCGATGTGCGGATGGCCCTTGTCGTTGCTTGCAGCGGTAGATCTCGATGCGGAATGCCATGCGCCGCAAGCCCATGATTTTTACCACTTTCGCGGGCACGCAAGCGTCGAAGCGACCCGACCCATGCATTGTGCAAGAGCAGCCACCGGGCGCACATGGCGCCCGCGGCGTTTCCGTGCCGGATTCATGCCGTACAGCTGCGGGCGCTGCCGCGCCGACTACGATCGGTACCTGCACCGCAAGCTAACAAGCGCCATGGACTTTTCCCTCAGCGACGACCAGCGCGCCATCCGCGACGGCGTCGGCGCCGTGGTGCGCAAGTTCGACGACGCCTACTGGCTGGCGCGCGACGAGGACGGCGAGTTCCCGCACGAGTTCCACCGCGCGATGGCCGAGGCCGGCTGGCTGGGCATCACCCTGCCGCCGCAATATGGCGGCGCCGGCCTGGGCGTGACCGAGGCGGCGATCATGATGCACGAGGTGGCCAGCCACGGCGGCGGCATGGCGGCGGCCTCGTCCGTGCACATCAACCTGTTCGGGCCGCACCCGATCGTGGTCTTCGGCACGGCCGAGCAGAAGGCGCGCTGGCTGCCGCGGCTGGTGCGGGGCGAGGACCAGGTGGCCTTCGGCGTCACCGAGCCCGACGCCGGCCTGAACACCACCGCCATCAAGACCTTTGCGCGCAAGGTCGACGGCGGCTATGTCGTGCATGGCCAGAAGGTGTGGACCAGCACCGCGCAGGTGGCCAGCAAGATCATGCTGCTGACGCGCACCACAAGGCTCGAGGACTGCGCCCGCCCGACCGACGGCATCACGATCTTCTACACCGACCTGGACCGCAGCCGCATCGACGTGCACCGCATCGCCAAGATGGGGCGCAAGGCGGTGGACAGCAACGCCCTCTTCATCGACGGGCTGTTCATTCCCGAGGCCGACCGCATCGGCGAGGAAGGCAAGGGTTTCGGCTACATCCTGCACAGCCTGAACCCGGAGCGGCTGCTGATCGGCGCCGAGGCCATCGGCATCGGCCAGGACGCGCTGCGCCGCGCGACGAAGTACGCCGCCGAGCGCGTGGTCTTCGGCCGGCCGATCGGCCAGAACCAGGGCATCCAGCATCCGCTGGCCGAACGCTGGATGGCGCTGGAAGCCGCCTGGGCGATGGTGATGAAGGGCGCCTGGCTGTACGACCGGCAGCAGCCCTGCGGCGCCGAGGCCAACGCGGCCAAGTTCCTGGGCGCGCGCGCCGGCTTCGAGTCCTGCCAGCAGGCGGTGCTGACGCATGGCGGCTTCGGCTATGCCAAGGAGTACCACGTCGAGCGGCTGCTGCGCGAGGTGATGATCACGCGCATCGCGCCGGTCAGCGAGCAGATGATCCTGTCCTTCATCGCCGAGAAGGTGCTGGACCTGCCGAAGTCGTATTGAGAGGACGCACGATGGCCACCATCGAAGGGCTCGCCCCGCTGCATGCCGAGATGACCGCCTGGCGGCAGGACATCCATGCCCACCCGGAGCTGGGCTTCCAGGAGACACCGCACCGCCGGCGCTGGTGGCGGCCAAGCTCGAGGCCTTCGGCTTCGACGAGGTGCATCGCGGCGTCGGCGGCACCGGCGTGGTCGGCGTGCTGCGCGCCGGCCGCAGCACCCGCGCCATCGGCCTGCGCGCCGACATGGACGCGCTTGCCGATCCTCGAGCTCAACCGCTTCGGCCACTGCTCGGTGAACAAGGGCGTGATGCATGCCTGCGGCCACGACGGCCACACCGCCATGCTGCTGGGCGCGGCGCGCTACCTGGCGGCGACGCGGCGCTTCGACGGCATCGTCCACTTCATCTTCCAGCCGGCCGAAGAAGGCCTGGGCGGCGCCAGGGCGATGATCGACGACGGCCTGTTCGAGCGCTTTCCCTGCGAGGCCATCTTCGGCATGCACAACCGGCCGAGCCTGGAGGTCGGCCGCTTCGCGGTGCGCGCCGGGCCGATGATGGCCGGCGGCGCCTTCTTCGACATCCGCGTCGCCGGCAAGGGCGCCCATGGCGCGCGGCCCGAGACCGGCGTCGATGCCGCGCTGGCCGCGGCGCAGATCGCCGTCAGCCTGCAGAGCATCGTCGCGCGCAACGTCGCGCCGGTGGACACCGCCGTGCTGTCGGTGACACGCATCCACGGCGGCGACGCCTACAACGTCATCCCGCAGACGCGCCGAGCTCGGCGGCACGGTGCGTGCCTTCTCGCGCGAGGTGATGCAGCTGGTGGAAGCATCGATGCGCCGCGTGGCCGAACACACCGCCGCCGCCTTCGGCGCCGCGGCCGAAGTCGACTTCCGCACGCTGTTCGCGCCCACGGTCAACAACCCGGCCGAAGCCGAGTTCGCCGCGCGCATCTGCAGCGACCTGGTCGGCGCCGACAAGGTGGACCGCAACCCGCCGCTGATCATGGCCTCGGAGGATTTCTCCTTCATGCTCGAGCGGGTGCCCGGCTGCTACCTGAACATCGGCAACGGCGGTGCAGCCGGCGGCTGCGAGGTGCACAACCCGGCCTACGACTTCAACGACCGGGCGCTGCCGCTGGGCGCGGCCTTCTTCGCGCGCGCGGTCGAGACACGACTGGCAGCAGCCTGAAGCTGTGCGCCGGGTCCAGGCCGGGCTCGACCTGGCTCGACGGCCGTACGCCCTTCACATCGATCAACGAACGCGGGTCCCGTCGCGCACCGGCTTGAACACGCTGGACGGCGCCGTGATGGAGGGATCGAAGGGGTGCGAACGCTGTCCGCCCAGGGTCGTGAGGATGCGCTGCACGTAGTGGCGCGTCTCGGCATAAGGTGGCACGCCCTGGTAGCGTTCCACCGCGCGCTCGCCCGCGTTGTAGGCCGCCAACACGAGCGCCAGGTCGCCTTCGAAGTAGGCCAGCAGCCAGCGCAGGTAGGCCATGCCGCCGCGTATGTTCTGCACCGGGTCCTGAATCTGGCGCACCTTGAAGCGCGAGGCCGTTTCCGGCATCAACTGCATCAGCCCCTGGGCATTCTTCGGTGACACGGCCCAGGGGTCGAAGTTGGATTCGGTGGCCATGACGGCCAGCACCAGGTGCGGGGCGAGCCGGTACTCGGGCGCGGTCAGGTTGACGTAACGGACGATCGGCTCCGGCGCATTGGACGGGGCGCTCGGGGCCTGCAGCGGGGCGACCGGACGGGCCGGCAACCGCTTGGGCGCAGCCGCGACGGCCGTCGGCGGCGAGGGATCGGTTTCGGGTGGCCGCAGGCACGCCGGTGGCGCCCCGCGCGGCGTGCCCATCGAGGCCAGCATGTTCTGCGCCTGCACCATGCCCTGCTCGGCCGCGGCGGCGAACAGGTGCGCGGCCTGGGCGTCGTCGCGCTCGATGCCCCGAGCGTGGGTCAGCATCCAGGCCAGGCTGTACTGCGCCTGCGGGTCACCGTAGCGGGCGGCGCGACAGTACAACTGCGCGGCTCGAACCGGATCGCGCGGCACCCCGTCGCCGTGTTCATGGGCCAAACCCTCCTGGCGCCAGCGTTCCACCTGGGCGGGCACGACCGGCCCGGTCTCGGCAGGCGGCGTCGTCGGCCTCGGCAACGACTCGAGCGTCAGCCCAGGCGACTGGGCCTGGGCGGTGATGCTGAGCCACAGCAGCAGGCAGGCGGCGCAGGATGCAGTGCGGGCAGGTCGTTGGCGCATGAAAGGCAGGGCAAATGGACTGGGCAGCCAGACTGTAGTGGCGCCCGGGCACGAACCACAACCCCACTACTCAAGGCTAAGATGGACTGCAGCACCGTGCCATCGTGCGCACGAAACCGACACGCGAAGGAGACGACGATGCGCCCACTGCTGCTGTGGATCGGCCGCCTGGCGGGCCTGGTCGGGGCGGGCGCCACCGCCTGTGCCGTCGTCGTACGGGCGTCGGGCTCCTATCACCTGGGCAGCATGCAGCTCGGCACGCTGTTGAACGCCGGCGTCGCCGCGATGGTGCTCGGGGTCCTGGCCTACGCGGCGGCGACTTGCCGAGTTCGGGCCCCCGGGTCGGCACTGAACGGCCCGGCGCTGCGCTCCGGGAACGGTGAAGCGTCGGTGCAGCCGCCCCAGGTCCAGGTCGTGATCGAGGTGCCGCGAGGCAGCTTTCTAAAGCGCGGCTCGAACGGGCACATCGATTTCGTCTCCCCCTTGCCCTGCCCCTTCAACTACGGCGCGGTGCCCGGGATGCTGGGGCTGGAAGGCGACCTGCTCGACGCCCTGGTGCTCGGTCCGCGCCTGCGCTACGGCACGCACTTGCATGTCACGGCCTGGGCGGCCGTGACGCTGACCGATCGCGGCCTGTCGGACGACAAACTCATCTGCAGCCCGCACCGCCCCAGCCGCGACGACATCGACCGGGTGCTGGGCTTCTTCCACTTCTACGCCCGCTGCAAGGGGCTGTTGAATCGGCTGCGGCGTCGGCCGGGTCGAAATGCCTGCGACGGCCTGTGCACGGCCGGCGCCGCGCTGGCCCGCGCCCGACCCCTGACGGCGGCGTGGACCGGATCACCGGTGCCGTACTGACAAAGGCCGGTGCGCCAGCGCCCGCCGGCGCAGCGTGATGGCGCATGCAGCCGGCGCGGCCCACCGCCACCTGGCGCACGCCGCCGCGCTGCCGCACCGGCTGGCCCGGGCCGCGCCAGGCGCAGGCCACGCCGCCGATCAGCGCCTTTGTGGCGTTCGTGGTACGGGGCCCGCGCGGGACCCGACCCGTCGTCCAGGGTGTCGGTGGGGGTCAGGGACGGGGCCGGCCCACTCGTGAGAATGAGGCCAGCGCGTCGCCGCACCGGCCGCCGGCTTCAGGGCTTGGCGCCGGCGCGGCGCAGGATCTCGACGATGCCGTGCTGGCCGCGCGCTTCGGCATGCGCCAGCGGCGTCACGCCCTGGGCATCGGCCAATTGCAGCTTCGCCCCCCGCGCGACCAGCAGGCGCACGATCTCGGTGTGCGCCGCGCCGCCATCGCCCAGCACGATGGCCTCGAGCAGCGCCGTCCAGCCGAGGCGGTTGACATGGTCGATGTCGATCTTCGTCTTCAGCAGCTCGCGCACCGTCTCCACATGGCCGTGGTGCGCGGCCGGAATCAGCGCGGTGCCGCCGTAGCGGTTGGTGCTCTTCAGGTCGGCGCCGGCGGCCAGCGTCAGCCGCAGGATCTGCAGCCGGCCCTCGGCGCCGGCATAGAGAAAGGGCGAGTCCTGCAGATCGTCCTTGGCGTTGACGTCGGCGCCGCGCTGGATCAGCAGGCGCGCCGCCTCGACCTGGTCGGCATGGGTGGCCGCCAGCAGCGCGGTGCGGCGGCGTGCATCGCGCGATTCCACCGGCGTGCCGGCATCGAGCAACCGGTGCAGCGCGGCCAGGTCACCGGCTTCGGCGGCCGCCACCAGCGCGGCACCCTCGGCGCGCGCCCTTGCCGGCCAGGCCGTGGCCGCGGCCAGCAGATGACGGCGCCTCACCGCGGCGCCCCGGCATCGGTGAGGGCTTCGCCGTAGACCATGCTTGCGATGCCGGCCCAGCCGGCCGCCGCCTCGCACATGCGACAGGCCCGCGACGTGGACACGAGCACACAGCCCGACAGGTCGCGCGTGCGCAAGCGCCGCGCGGCGTCGCGGATCGCTTCCATCTCGGCATGCGCGCTCGGGTCGGTGTTCGTCACCACCCGGCTCGGCGACGCACCGACGACCACGTCGCCACGCAACACCACGGCGCCATAGGGCTGGTCGCCGGCACGCACCGCCTCGTCGCGCAGCGCCTCGGCGCGGCGCATCGCCTGCTGCAGGGAGCTGCCCTGCGCTGCTGCGCTCGCGCCGAAGCCCCCCCACGGCAGCGCCGCGATCAGGCAGTCTCGGCGCGACGGTCCGGGTTGGCGGGGCCCCATGCGCTGATTGTGCCGACAACGACGGCCGGCGTGGTGCCGCGCGGCATCGGCGGCGCGCCGTCGCGGGCCAACCAAGCCATGACGCGCGCCGGTCCGCGGATGCACCGAGTCGCGCTCCTCGCGGTCGCGCTCGCGGCGCACCGCATGGTGCTGCGATGCGGGGCGCCAGGCCACCGTGCAGCGCCGCCAGGCTGCGGCAAGCCGGCTGCTGGCGCAGAATCCGTCCCACTGCCATCTTCGCGCCGGATCACCCACCGAAGCGCTCCTGCAGCGATGGCCCGCGCAGGCGCCGCACAAGTCTCGGACACACACCCGATGAGCCACAACCCCACCACCGCGGCACTGCATGCCCTGGGCCAGAGCCTGTGGCTCGACAACATCACCCGCGCGCTGCTCGACAGCGGCACGCTGCAGCGCTACATCGACGAATGGTCGGTGACCGGGCTGACCTCCAACCCGACCATCTTCGACCACGCGCTGAAGGGCAGCGCCGACTACGACGCCGACATCCGCGCCGGGCTGCAGCAGGGCGCGCAGCGGCGAGGCGCTGTTCTTCGACCTGGCGCTGGCAGGACCTGAGCCGCGCCGCCGACCTGTTCCGCGCGGTGCACCAGCGCACACGCGGCGTCGACGGCTGGGTCTCGCTGGAAGTCTCGCCGCTGCTGGCCTACGACACGCACAGCACGCTGGCGGCCGCGCGCGAGCTGCACGCGCGCGCGGCGCGGCCCAACCTGTTCATCAAGATCCCGGGCACGGCCGAAGGCCTGCCGGCCATCGAAGAGGCCATCTTCGCCGGCGTGCCGATCAACGTGACGCTGCTGTTCTCCACCGCGCACTACCAGGCCGCGGCCGAGGCCTGGCTGCGCGGCATCGAGCGCCGCCTGGATGCGGGCCTGTCGCCCGACGTCGGCTCGGTGGCCTCGCTGTTCGTCAGCCGCTGGGACGTGGCGGTGGCCGGCAAGCTGCCGGCCGAGCTGGAGATGCAGCTGGGCATCGCCGTCGGCCGGCAGGCCTACAAGGCCTATGGCGACTGGCTCGCGTCGGCGCGCGTGCGCCGCGTCATGAACGAAGGCGCGGTGCCGCAGCGGCTGCTGCTGGCCAGCACCGGCACCAAGAACCCGAAGGCCTCGGACACCTTGTACGTCGAGGCGCTGGCCGCGCCCTTCACCGTCAACACCCTGCCCGAAGGCACGCTCAAGGCGCTGGCCGACCACGGCCGCATCGGCGCGCCGACGCCGGCCGACGGCGGCGACTGCGAAGCCGTGCTGGCCGGCGTGCGCCAAGCCGGCATCGACCTGGATGCGCTGGCCGCGCGCCTGCAGAAGGAAGGGGCCGCCGCCTTCGTGGCCTCGTGGCACGAGCTGCTGGGCGTGATCGCCGCGAAGACAGGGGCACTGTCGGCATGAAGGTGCTGGCCATCGACATCGGCGGCTTCAGGTTGTGGGAATAACGCGCCCCGACGCCCGTCGCCAACGCATCCCAAGGCAACCAGAGAAGGTCTGCATGAGTTCGCCTGCATCACCCCCCCTCACCCGCGGCGCGGCCTGGCGCGCGCTGCAGGCCCATCAGCGCGAGCTGCAGCCGCAGCACCTGCGGCAGCTCTTTGCCGCCGACCCGGCGCGCGGCGAGCGGCTGGCGCTGGACGCCTGCGGCATCTACCTCGACTATTCGAAGAACCGCATCACCGACGAGACGCTGCGCCTGCTGCTGGCGCTGGCCGACGAGGCCGGGCTGCGCGAGCGCATCGACGCCATGTTCCGCGGCGACAGGATCAACGCCACCGAAGGCCGCGCGGCGCTGCATGTGGCGCTGCGCGCGCCGCGCGCTGCGTCGATCCAGGTCGACGGCCAGGATGTCGATGCCGCAGGTGCACGAGGTGCTGGAGCGCATGGCCGACTTCACGCGGCGCGTGCACAGCGGTGCCTGGACCGGCCACACCGGCCGGCGCATGCGCAACATCGTCAACATCGGCATCGGCGGCTCCGACCTCGGCCCGGTGATGGCCTACGAAGCGCTGCGCCACTACAGCGAGCGCGACCTGCGTTTGCGCTTCGTCTCCAACGTCGACGGCAGCGACTTCGCCGAAGCGGTGCAGGACCTGGATGCCGCCGAGACGCTGTTCATCGTCGCGTCGAAGACCTTCACCACGCAGGAGACGATGGCCAATGCGCACACCGCGCGCGAATGGCTGCTGTCGGCCCTGGGCGGCGACGCCGCGGCGGTGGCCAAACACTTCGTCGCGCTGTCGACGAACGGCGCCGAAGTGTCGAAGTTCGGCATCGCCACCGACAACATGTTCGGCTTCTGGGACTGGGTCGGCGGCCGCTATTCGATGACCTCGGCCATCGGCCTGTCGACCATGCTGGCCATCGGGCCGCAGCAGCATGCCGAGCTGCTCGCGGGCTTCCACGCGATGGACGAACACTTCCGCAGCGCGCCCTTCGCCAGCAACCTGCCGGTGCTGATGGGCCTGATCGGCCTGTGGAACAACGACTTCCTGGGCGCGCAGACGGTGGCGGTGCTGCCCTACGAACAGTACCTGAAGCGCTTTCCCGCGTACCTGCAGCAGTTGACGATGGAAAGCAACGGCAAGCGGGTGCATCTGGACGGCAGCCCGGTCGACTGCGACACCGGCGCGGTGTACTGGGGCGAGCCCGGCACCAACGGCCAGCATTCCTTCTATCAGCTCATCCACCAGGGCACGCGCCTGATGCCCTGCGACTTCATCGCCTTCGGCCAGACGCTGAACCCGATCGGCCGGCACCACGAGCTGCTGCTGGCCAACGTCTTCGCACAGGGCGAGGCGCTGGCCTTCGGCAAGACGGCCGAGGCGCTGCGTGCCGAAGGCGTGAGCGAGGCGCTGGTGCCGCACAAGACCTTCGACGGCAACCGGCCTTCGAACACGCTGCTGCTGGACCGGCTCACGCCGGCCGCGCTGGGCAAGCTGGTGGCGCTGTACGAGCACATCGTCTTCACGCAGGCGGCGATCTGGCAGATCAACCCCTTCGACCAGTGGGGCGTGGAGCTGGGCAAGGTGCTGGCGCAGCGCATCGTGCCGGAGCTGGCCGGCGACGCGGCGCCGCTGGCCCACGACAGTTCGACGAATGCGCTGATCCGCCGCTATCGGCAACTGAAGCACGGTTGAACGGCGACGACCCCAAGGAGACACGATGCAACTCGGAATGATCGGCCTCGGCCGCATGGGCGCGAACATGGTGCGCCGCCTGATGAAGGGCGGCCATGCCTGCGCGGTCTTCGACCGGTCGGCGCAGTCCGTGGCCGCGCTGGCCCAGGAAGGCGCCACGCGGCGCGGCCTCGCTGGCCGACCTGGTGGCCCAGCTCGACAAGCCGCGCGCGCTGTGGCTGATGGTGCCGGCCGCGGTGGTGGACTCGACCATCGCCGAGCTGCTGCCGCTGCTGGAGCCGGGCGACACGCTGATCGACGGCGGCAATTCCTACTACGTCGACGACATCCGCCGCGCCAAGGAGCTGGCGGCGAAGCAGATCGCCTATGTCGACGTCGGCACCAGCGGCGGCGTGTGGGGCCTGGAGCGCGGCTACTGCATGATGATCGGCGGCCCGGCGGCGACGGTGCAGCGCCTCGACCCGATCTTCGCCACGCTGGCCCCGGGCATCGGCAAGATCGAGCGCACGCCCGGCCGCGCGGCCGGCCGCGGCACCGCCGAACAGGGCTACCTGCACTGCGGCGAGAGCGGCGCCGGCCACTTCGTCAAGATGGTCCACAACGGCATCGAGTACGGCATCATGGCCGCGTACGCCGAAGGCATGGGCATCCTGAAGAGCGCCAACGTCGGCAAGCGCGAGCATGCCGCCGATGCCGAGACCACGCCGCTGCGCGACCCCGAGCACTACCAGTACGACCTCGACCTGCCCGACATCGCCGAGCTCTGGCGCCGCGGCAGCGTGATCTCGTCCTGGCTGCTCGACCTGACGGCCGCGGCGCTGGTGGAGGACCCGGCGCTGGCCAAGCTTCGCCGGCCGGGTCTCCGACTCCGGCGAAGGCCGCTGGACCATCAAGGCCGCCATCGACGAGGCCGTGCCCGCGCCGGTGCTGACCAGCGCGCTCAACGCCCGTTTCAGCTCGCGCGGCGAGGCCGACTTCCAGAACAAGCTGCTGTCGGCGATGCGCTTCCAGTTCGGCGGCCACCACGAAAAGCCGGCCGACAAATAGGCGAGCGATCAGTGTCGTGCCGGGATCACCACCGGCATCGCGGTGAAGCCATGCACGAAGTTGGACTTGGTGCGCGTCGGCTCGCCGACCACCTCGATGCGCGGGAAGCGCTGCAGGATCTCCTGCCACAGCACCTTCAGCTGCAGTTCGGCCAGGCGGTTGCCGACGCAGCGGTGGATGCCGAAGCCGAAGGACATGTGCTGGCGCGGCCGCGCGCGGTCGATGATGAAGCGGTCGGCGTCCTCGATGACCTCGCTGTCGCGGTTGCCCGACAGGTACCACATGACCACCTTGTCGCCCTTGCGGATGGTCTTGCCGCCCAGCGGCGTGTCGCGCGTGGCGGTGCGGCGCATGTGGGCCAGCGGCGTCTGCCAGCGGATGATCTCGGGCACCATGACTGTCGACCAGACTCGGGTTGGCGCGCAGCTTGTCGTACTCGGCCGGAAAGCGGTTCAGCGCCAGCAGGCCGCCGCTGATGGAATTGCGCGTGGTGTCGTTGCCGCCGACGATCAGCAGGATGACGTTGCCGAGGTATTCCTCGAGCGCTCATGTCGCGCGTGGCCGGGCCGTGGGCCAGCATCGAGATCAGGTCGTTGCGCGGCGGCGCGTTGACCCGCTCGTTCCACAGCCGGGTGAAGTAGTCCTGGCACTTGCCCAGTTCGGCGCGGCGCTGCTCCCACGAGTGCACCGGGCCGTTGCCGTCCGGGTCGCCGGTGGCCATGTCCGACCACCAGGTGAGCAGCCGCCGGTCGTCGAAGGGAAAGTCGAACAGCGTGGCCAGCATCTGCGTGGTCAGCTCGATCGACACGCGCCGCACCCAGTCGAAGGGCTCGCCGATCGGCAGGCCGTCGAGGATGCGCGCGGCGCGTTCGCGGATGGTGGCTTCCAGCAGCGACAGGTTGGCCGGCGCGACGATCGGGCTGACAGTCTTGCGCTGCTCGTCGTGGCGCGGCGGGTCCATGGCGATGAAGCTGGGGAAGATCTCGTCCGGCGGACGCTCGGCCAGCGAGATGCCGCCCAGGTAGGCGTCAGACGAGAAGCTGGCCGCGTCGCTGTCCACCGCCAGGATGTCCTGGTAGCGCGTGACCGACCAGTAGGGGCCGAAGCGCTTGCTGACCACGTGGTGCACCGGGTCTTCGCTGCCGCAGCCGCTCGAAGTACCAGCCGACGATGTCCTGCTCGAACAGGTAGCCCTTGCTGACGTCGATCTGCTCCAGCGGCGCCGACCATGCCTTGTCTCTTTCTGCTTGCCAACCGTCGGTGTGCATGGAAGCTCCAGCTTTGCGTCACGGCGCCGCGGCCAAGCGTACACGAAGCGCCGGGGCCGGCGGCTACACTTCGCGCTCGCAATTCGAGGCGCCGCCCGGCGCCATTGCACGGCCACTGGATCAACACCATGCTCCGCTGTGTTTCGAGCATCGTTCTCGCCTTTGCGCTGGCCCTGCCGGCCTCCGCCCAGGTGCAACGCAACTTCACCGACAAGGCGCTGCGCGGGGAGATCGTCTTCGGCACGCCGCCGGACATCAAGCTCAACGGCAAGCCGGCCCGGCTTGCCCCCGGCGCGCGCATCCGCGACGCCAGCAACCTGCTGGTGATGTCCGGCACGCTGACCGGCGGCAAGGCGGTGGTGAACTACACCACCGAACTGGAGGGCATGGTGCTCGACGTTTGGATCCTCAGCCCCAGCGAGGCGGCGCGCAAGCCCTGGCCGACCACTGGAAAGGAAGCACAGACCTGGCAGTTCAACTTCGAAAACCAGACCTGGATCAAGCCATGAGCGAGGCGACCAAGAAGGTCTTCATCCGCAGCTTCGGCTGCCAGATGAACGACTACGACACCGCCAAGATGGCCGATCTGCTGCATGCAGCCGAAGGCTACGAGCCCACCGACGACGTCGAGCAGGCCGATCTGGTGCTGTTCAACACCTGCTCGATCCGCGAGAAGGCGCAGGAGAAGGTGTTCAGCGACCTCGGCCGGGTCAAGCACCTCAAGGAAAAAGGCGTGCTGATCGGCGTGGGCGGTTGCGTCGCCAGCCAGGAAGGCGCGGCGCTGATCGAGCGAGCGCCATACGTCGACCTGGTATTCGGCCCGCAGACGCTGCACCGGTTGCCGCAGATGATCGCCGCGAGGCGCGACACGCACAGGCCGCAGGTGGACATCAGCTTCCCGGAGATCGAGAAGTTCGACCACCTGCCGCCGGCGCGCGTGGACGGGCCGACCGCCTTCGTCTCGATCATGGAAGGCTGCTCCAAGTACTGTTCCTACTGCGTGGTGCCCTACACCCGCGGCGAAGAGGTCAGCCGCCCGCTGGACGACGTGCTGGCCGAAGTGGCGCTGCTGGCCGGGCAGGGCGTGCGCGAGGTCACGCTGCTCGGCCAGAACGTCAATGCCTACCGCGGCGCGATGACACGTGCCGCGGGCGAGTCCGCGGAGATCGCCGACTTCGCGCTGCTGATCGAAGTCGTGGCGCAGATCCCCGGTATCGAGCGCATCCGCTACACCACCAGCCACCCGAACGAGTTCACGCAGCGCCTGATCGAGGTCTACGCCCGCGTGCCGCAATTGGTCAACCACCTGCACCTGCCGGTGCAGCACGGCAGCGATCGCATCCTCGGCGCGATGAAGCGCGGCTACACCGCGCTGCAGTACAAGAGCATCGTGCGCAAGCTGCGCGCGCTGCGGCCGGACCTCTCGCTGTCCACCGATTTCATCGTCGGCTTCCCCGGCGAGACCGATGCCGACCATGCGCTGACGATGAAGCTGATCGACGACATCGGCTTCGATGCCAGCTTCAGCTTCATCTTCAGCCCGCGCCCCGGCACGCCCGCCGCGGCGCTGCACGATGACACGCCGCAGGCGTTGAAGCTGCAACGGCTGCAACAGCTGCAATCGCGCATCGAAGACAACGCACGGCGCATCGCCGCAGCGCGCGTGGGCACGGTGCAGCGCATCCTGGTCGAAGGCGCGTCGCGCAAGTCCAGCGCCGAGGCGCCCGAGCTGATGGGCCGCACCGAATGCAACCGCATCGTCAACTTTGCCGGGCCGCAAGAGCTGGTCGGCCGGCTGATCGACGTGGACATCACCCAGGCCTACCCGCATTCGCTGCGCGGGCGCTGGCCGGCGGCCGCGCAAACCGCCGATGCGCAATCGGCGGCGGCAGCGGCCGCACAGCTCAGCGCCGCGACCGCATGAAGCCGGCCCACCAAAGCGCCAGCGCCGTGGCCAAGAGCATCGCGGCGTAGCTCAGCATGCGGCCGTCGCGGCCGAAGACCACCAGCCCGGCCAGCAGGGCCAGCGAACCGGCGCCGCCGGACCACAGCGCCAGCCGCAGCCAGCGGCTGCCGCGCAGCTCGGCCCGCCACAACGCCTTGGCGGCCGCAGCGGCCAGCGCCCCGGTGGCCAGCGCCGGCAGGAACAGACCGAGCAGGTGCCACAGGGCGTCGATCGCGCTCATAGGGGCGTCGGCCGCACCGGCCGGCGGGAGTGGATTGATCCAGGTCAAGGCGGCGCAAGGGCCGGCCCTGAGGCGAAAATGCGTGTGGATTTTATAATTCCGAAATGAGTGTCATCGCCCTCGGCCTGAACCACTCGACCGCGCCTGTGGACCTGCGCGGCCGGTTCGCGTTCGCGCCGGAGCAGTTGTCGACGGCACTGCATGGCTTTCGCGAGCGCATCCGCCCGCACGACCGGCCCGAGGCGGCGCTGTTGTCCACCTGCAACCGCACCGAGCTTTACTTCGCCGCCGAGAACGGCCAGCCCGGCGAGCTGGTGCGCCCTGCCATCGACTGGCTGGCAGCGCACGGCAGCGTCAGCGGCGAGCGCATGCTCGACTACACCTACGTGTTGGAGGACCGTGCCGCGGCGCGCCATGCCTTCCGCGTGGCCTCGGGCCTGGATTCGATGGTGCTGGGCGAACCGCAGATCCTGGGCCAGATGAAGGAGGCGGTGCGCCACGCCGAATCGGCCGGCACGCTGGGCCGCACGCTGCACCAGTTGTTCCAGCGCTCCTTTTCGGTGGCCAAGGAGGTGCGCAGCGCCACCGAGATCGGCAGCCATTCCATCAGCATGGCTGCGGCCTCGGTGCGGCTGGCAGCGCAGCTGTTCGAGGACCTGGGCCAGATCCGCGTGCTCTTCGTCGGCGCCGGCGAAATGGTGGAACTGGTGGCCACGCACTTCGCCGCGCGCCGGCCCAAGGCCATGGCGGTGGCCAACCGCACGCTGGAGCGCGGCGAGAAGCTGGCCAGCCGCTTTGGCGCGCAGGCGCTGCGCCTGGCCGACCTGCCATCGGTGCTGCACGAGTACGACGCGGTGGTGTCCTGCACCGCCAGCAGCCTGCCGATCATCGGCCTGGGCGCGGTGGAGCGGGCGCTGAAGGCGCGGCGCCACCGGCCGATGTTCATGGTCGATCTGGCCGTGCCGCGCGACATCGAACCCGAGGTTGCCCGCCTGTCCGACGTCTACCTGTATACCGTGGACGACCTGGCCGCGGTGGTGCAGACCGCCGGCGAGAAGCGCCAGGCCGCGGTCGAGCAGGCCGAAGCGATCGTCGACGCCGGCGTGCAGAGCTTTGCCCACTGGCTGGACCAGCGCGCTGCCGTGCCGCTGATCCAGGCGCTGAACCGCCAGGCCGACGACTGGCGCAGCCTGGAGATGGCGCGCGCCCGCAAGCTGCTGGCGCGTGGCGAGGACATCGACCATGTGCTTGACGCGCTGGCCCGCGGCCTGACGCACAAGCTGCTGCACGGCGCGCTGGCCGAGTTGCACTCGACCGAAGGCGTGCAGCGCGAGCAGCTGGCGCAGACCGTGTCGCGGCTGTTCCTGCGGCAGACCCCACGCAGCCCCGAAGGCGACGAGCGTTAGCGCCACCACGGCACCGTGGCGCATGCGGCCCTGGGCCGTGCCGCCGCCTCCCTGCCCCTGCCCTGCCCCCTCATGACCCCCACCTTGCGCGAGCAGTTCGAACGCCTCGGCCTGCGCCTGGCCGAGCTGGACGCCAACCTGTCCGACCCGCAGGTGCTGGCCGACATCAACCGCTACCGCGGTCTGTCGCGCGAGCAGGCCGAGGTGGCCCAGGTCGTGCAGCAATTCCGCCAGTACCAGCAGCGCGAGCGCGACCTCGAGGCCGGCCGCGAGATGCTGGCCGACCCGGAGATGGCCGAGCTGGCCAACGAGGAGATCGCCGCCGCCCAGGCCGACCTGCAGCGCTTGCATGCGCAGCTGCAGGCCGCCCTGCTGCCGCGCGACCCGGACGACGCGCGCAATGCCTTCCTGGAAATCCGCGCCGGCACCGGCGGCGACGAATCGGCGCTGTTCGCCGGCGACCTGGCGCGACTGTACCTGCGCTACTGCGAGCGGCGCGGCTGGCGCACGGAAGTGATGAGCGAAAGCCCGTCCGAGCTGGGCGGCTACAAGGAGCTGGTGCTGCGCGTCGTCGGCGACCGGGTTTACGAAACGCTGCGCTTCGAATCCGGCGGCCACCGCGTGCAGCGCGTACCGGCCACCGAAAGCCAGGGCCGCATCCACACCAGCGCCTGCACCGTGGCGGTGATGCCCGAGCCGGACGAGGCCGCAGAGGTGACGCTGAACCCGGCCGAGCTGCGCATCGACACCTTCCGCGCCAGCGGCGCCGGCGGCCAGCACGTCAACAAGACCGACAGCGCCATCCGCATCACCCATCTGCCCACCGGGCTGGTGGCCGAATGCCAGGACGACCGCAGCCAGCACCGCAACAAGGCCAAGGCGCTTGCCGTGCTGCAGGCGCGCTTACGCGACAAGGAGCGCAACGAACGCGCCGCCAAGGAGGCGGCCACGCGCAAGGGGCTGATCGGCAGCGGCGACCGCAGCGACCGCATCCGCACCTACAACTTCCCGCAGGGGCGCCTGACCGACCACCGCATCAACCTGACGCTATACAAGCTGGACCGGGTGATGGACGGCGAGCTGGACGACGTCATCGAGGCACTGCGCGCAGCGCGCGCCGCCGAGCAACTGACTGCGCTGGAGTCGGGGGCTTGAGCCCGCCGGGCCGCCCCGCGGGCGAGACCCGCCGTCCGCAGCACGAAGGTCGCCGGTGAGCGACCATGTCGGAGCGGCGCTGGCCCAGGCCCGCGTGCTGGGGCTGGGGCGGCTGGACGCGCAATTGCTGCTGGCTCGGGCGCTGGGCCGGCCACGCGTCTGGCTCATCGCCCACCAGGACGCAGCCCTGTCGCCGGAGCAGCAGCGGTCCTTCCTGGCCTTGTGCCGGCGCTGCGCCGACGGCGAGCCGCTGGCCTACCTGCTGGGCGAGCGCGAGTTCCACGGCCTGATGCTGCAGGTCAGCCCCGCCGTGCTGGTGCCGCGACCCGACACCGAGACGCTGGTCGACTGGGCTCTGGAGCTGCTGGCCACGCCGCTGGCCGAGGCGCCCGAGGTGGCCGACCTGGGCACCGGCAGCGGCGCCATCGCCCTGGCGCTGAAGCACCGGCACCCGGCGGCCCGCATCTGTGCAGTCGACTGCAGCGCATCGGCTCTCGAGGTGGCACGGGCCAACGCTGCGCACCACGGCCTGCAGGTCGAGTGGCGTCTGGGCGAATGGTGGCAGCCGCTGCGCGCAAGGCGTTTCCACCTGGTGGCCAGCAACCCGCCCTACGTGGCCGCAGACGACCCGCATCTGGCGGCGTTGCGCCACGAACCGGCTTTGGCGTTGACGCCCGGCGGCGATGGTCTGGCGGCGCTGACCGAGATCGTGAAAGGTGCATCGTCACACCTTCACGATGGTGGCTGGCTGCTGCTGGAACATGGCCACGAGCAGGCCGACGCGGTGCACCGAATGTTGGCCGACGCCGGTTTCGAGGCCGTGCAGACCCGCGTCGACCTGGCCAGCCGGCCGCGCTGCACCGCTGGACGCCGGCCCGCGTCGCGATGATGTTGGTAACTTGCCACCTGCAAGACCAAATGTCACGCATCGGCACCTTCCGACGCGCCTGATACGCGCCCGATCCCCACGCGACGGTGCAAAGGATTAGCATCAACTCGTCTGGACGCGAAGGCATACTGCGCCACTGTGAAAGGAGTCGGTCATGCGAATCCTCCGACTTTCGGCCTCGCTGGCCCTGCTGTGTGCGGCCGGCCTCGCCGCCGCGGACGGCGGCCTGAAGGTGAGTACCACCAGTGGTTTCTGGTCGGAGCTGCAGACCAAGCTGCGCTTCAGCGTCGCCTTGGTCGAGAGCACTGCGCTGGTCGACCACCCAGACATCGGGATTGCGCAGGAGTACGCGCCGCTGGGGGCCAGCCTGGGCGGCGACTACTATTTCTCCAAGGACCTGGCCGCGGGTGGGCGGCTGCCCCGCGGCTTTCGCGCCAGCGGGGCACTGCTGATCCGTCAGCCGGGCGTGTCGTTGTCGGACTTGGCCTGGCAGTCGCGCGCCGTCACCAGCCTGGCCGCGCCGCAGCGCCTGTCGAACCACGGCACCCAGGCAATCAGCGCCATGCCCTACCTGGGCATCGGCTACAGCGACTATTCGATGAAGACGGGATGGGGCTTCTGGGCCGACATCGGCCTGGTGCTGCAGAGCCCGGGCAATGCGCTCGGCATGGGCCGAGTGCAGTCGGGATCGCAAAGCGCCGACGACCTGGTGCATGAGTTGCGCATGTCGCCGCTGCTGCAGCTGGGCGTCAACTACTCGTTCTGACGCCGGCCAAGGCCCCGCGGGAGTCCGCGACGGCGCTTTGCCGTATAAACCGGGTTTGATCTGCAACAGCCTCAGTCAGGCAAGGAACGATTCGCATGAGTGACACGCAACAACGCATCGACCAGGTGGTGAAGAGCCATCGCGTGGTGCTCTTCATGAAGGGCAACGCGCAGTTCCCGATGTGCGGCTTCTCCGGCCGCGCCGTGCAGTTGCTGAACGCCTGCGGCGTCAGCGACCTGAAGACGGTGAACGTGCTCGAGGACGAGGAGATCCGCCATGGCATCAAGCAGTACGCCAACTGGCCCACCATCCCGCAGCTGTACATCGACGGCGAGTTCGTCGGCGGCTCCGACATCATGACCGAGATGTACCAGTCGGGCGAGCTGCAGCAGGCGCTGGGGCAAAGTTGAGGTGACCCCCCACGCTCACTGCGTTGGCTGCCGTGTGGCCTGCATGCCGCACGGCCTTCGCCAGACTCTGGCGCGCGCGAAGGTGCTCGCTCGGCGCGGGCTCAGCCCGGCGAGGTGACGAGACAGCACCTTCGGGCGGCCTTGCGGTATTGACATGCCGACACGCCTGGTCGTCGGCATCACCGGCGCCACCGGCGGGATCTACGCGCAGCGCCTGCTGCAACGCGCCCGTGTGCTGGGCGTACAGACGCATCTGGTGGTCACGCCGGCCGGTGTGCTGAACCTGCATCACGAACTCGGCCTGGAGCGCCGCGAGATCGAGGCGCTGGCCGACCACAGCTATGCGCCCGGCGATATCGGTGCGTGCCTGGCCAGCGGCAGTTTCGATGCCGAAGCCATGGTCATCGCGCCGTGCTCGATGAAAACGCTGGCCTCGGTGGCCCACGGCTTCGGCGACAACCTGCTGACGCGCGCCGCCGACGTGATGCTGAAAGAGCGGCGTCGATTGCTGCTGTTGGTGCGCGAAACGCCCTTCAACCTGGCACACCTGCGCAACATGTGCGCGGTGACCGAGATGGGTGGCATCGTCTTCCCGCCGCTGCCGGCCTTCTACCATCGCCCGCAGAACATCGACGAGATGGTCGCCGACACGGTGGAGCGCGTGCTGCAGACGCTGGGCATGCCCGGCGCGTCGCCACAGCGCTGGGACGGCCTGCGCAACGCCTGACCGGCTGCGCTCAGCCGCCCGAGCGCACCGCCGGTGCCGCAGCCGCGGAGGACGGCACCTGGCCGTCGCCCAACCAAAGGCGGCGGTTGGCGAACACCGCACTCGGGTACTCAACACGGCCGCGGCTGCCGTTGTAGCGCCCGAGCGCCAGGAACAGGTCACCCTTTTCCAGGTCGAGGTAGTGACGCAGGATGACGCAGCCGAAGCGCAGGTTGGTTTGCATGTGGAAGAGCCGGCTGGCATCGCCGTTGCCGATGCTGCGGGCCCAGAACGGCATCACCTGCATGTAGCCGCGCGCCCCAGCCGTACTGATGGCGTACTTGCGAAAGCCGCTTTCCACCTGGATCAGCCCCAGCACCAGCTCCGGCTCCAGCCCGGCCCGCTTGCTCTCGTACCAGACAGCTTCGAGGAACTCGACGCGCACCGCGTGTTCGCTCTTGCGCTTCTTCAGCCGTTCGCTGGTCGCGCCCAGCCAGCGCAGGTAGGCCAGCCGGTCGTCGATCGAGGCAAAGCTCGGGCGCGGCGGCGCACTGTCGGCCACCGAGGCAGCCAGTGCCGAGCGGACCTTGTCGGCCAGCGGTTCCTCGAGCTTGCGCGCCGGCTTGTGCGGCCGTCGACAGCGCCAACCCCAACAACAACCCGGCAGCTGCCTTGATCACCGGACTGTCCGCAGCGCAGTGCGCGGCGCGATGAGCGCCCTTCGACGAAGCTCAGGACCGGCTTGGGAGCGACTCGGCGCGCTCATCAGGCTACGTGCGCGCCGTGGGCGCTCCGGCATGAGCGCTTTGGAGCGGCCATCGCGCTCATGCGGCAAGTCGCCCCTTCAAGAAGGCGGCCAAATCAGCCAGCGGCACGCGGTCGGCCTGCGCGTCGCGGCGGCCCTGCACTTCGAGCTGGCCTTCGTTCAGGCCGCGCTCGGAGATCACCACGCGTTGGGGCACGCCGATCAGCTCCCAGTCGGCGAACATCGCGCCGGGGCGCTCACCACGGTCGTCGAGCATCACATCGAGGCCCAGCGCCTCCAGCTCGTCATGCAAGCTGTCGGCAGCGGTCGCGCACCTCGGCATTGCGGTCGTAGCCGATCGGGCACAGCACCACGCTGAAAGGCGCGATCGAGGCCGGCCAGAGGATGCCGCGCGCATCGTGGTTCTGCTCGATGGCCGCACCCAGGATGCGCGTGACGCCGATGCCGTAGCAGCCCATTTCCATGACCTGCGGCTTGCCGGCTTCGTCGAGGAAAGTGGCATTCATCGCCTTGCTGTACTTGGTGCCCAGGTAGAACACATGGCCGACCTCGATGCCGCGCTGGATGGCCAGCACGCCCTTGCCGTCCGGCGAGGGATCGCCGGCGACGACGTTGCGGATGTCGGCCACCAGATCAGGCTCGGGCAGGTCGCGGCCCCAGTTGACGCCCGTGTAGTGGAAGCCTTCGTCGTTGGCGCCGCAGATGAAGTCGTGCATCGCCGCGACGGTGCGGTCGGCCACCACTTTCACCGGCAGCTTCGTGCGGATCGGTCCCAGGTAACCAGGCTTGCAGCCGAAATGCATCTCAATCTCGGCGGCGGTCGCAAAGCGGAAGCCATCCTTCAGGCCTTGAGTCTTGCCGGCCTTGATCTCGTTCAGGCTGTGGTCGCCGCGCACCAGCAGCAGCCACATGGTGGTGCCGAGCAGGTCGCCTTCGGGCGAGAGCCGGTCGGTGGCCAGCACCAGCGACTTCACGGTGCGCTGCAGCGGTACGCCGAGCAGCTCGGCCACGTCCTCGCAGGTGGACTTGCCCGGCGTCGGCGTCTTGGCCAGCGCCGTCGCCGGCGCCGCGCGCTGGCCGTTCAGCGAGACGGCCTCGGCCAACTCGATGTTGGCGGCGTAGTCGCTGGCGGTGGAATAGACCAGCGCGTCCTCGCCGGTGTCGGCGATGACCTGAAACTCGTGCGAGGCATCGCCGCCGATGGCGCCGGTGTCGGCGGCCACTGCGCGGTACTGCAGACCGAAACGGTCGAAGATGCGGCAATAGGCCTGGTACATCACCTCGTAGCTGCGCAAGGCAGCCGTCTTGTCGCGGTCGAAGGAATAGGCGTCCTTCATCGTGAACTCGCGTCCGCGCATGATGCCGAAGCGCGGCCGGCGCTCGTCGCGGAACTTCGTCTGGATGTGATAGAAATTTCGCGGCAACTGCTTGTAGCTGCGCAGTTCCTGACGTGCGATGTCGGTGATGACCTCTTCGCTGGTCGGCTGGATGATGAAGTCGCGCTCGTGCCGGTCTTTCACGCGCAGAAGCTCCGGGCCATAGGCCTGGAAGCGGCCCGATTCGACCCACAGTTCGGCCGGCTGCACCACCGGCATCAGCAGCTCGACGGCACCGGCGCGGTTCATCTCCTCGCGGATGATGGCTTCGACCTTGCGGATCACGCGCAGGCCCATCGGCATGTAGCTGTAGATGCCCGAGCCCAGGCGCTTGATCATGCCGGCACGCAGCATCAGGCGGTGGCTGACCACCTCGGCATCGGCAGGAGCTTCCTTCAGGGTGGAAACGAAGAACTGACTGGCTTTCATCGGATGTGCGGCACCGGCATGGGCGGGTCGGCGGTGTGCGCCTGCATGACGCTTGGTGCCGAGTGCGGGAAAGCAAGGGCTCGCGCAGTTCGCACGGCCGGTGCAATAATGATTTCAATCAAGAAATCGGGGTTTGATTATGCTCGACCGTGACGGCTTCAGGCCCAACGTCGGCGTCGTCCTGCTCAATGCGCGCAATCAGGTTTTCTGGGGCAAGCGGCTTCGTACCCACTCGTGGCAGTTTCCGCAAGGCGGCATCAAGCACGGCGAGACGCCGGAACAGGCGATGTTCCGGGAACTGCACGAAGAGGTCGGCCTGCGACCCGAACACGTGCAGGTGATCGCGCGCACCCGCGACTGGCTGCGCTACGAGGTTCCCGATCACTTCATCCGCAAGGAGGCCCGCGGCCACTACCGCGGCCAGAAGCAGATTTGGTTCCTGCTGCGCCTGGTCGGTCGCGACAGCGACATGAACTTGCGCGCCACCGACCATCCGGAATTCGACGCCTGGCGCTGGAACGACTACTGGGTGCCGCTGGACGTGGTCATCGAGTTCAAGCGCAACGTCTACGAGATGGCGCTGACCGAGCTTGCGCGCTTCCTACCGCGGGTGTACCACCACAACCGCTACCTGCGCGCCGGCATGCGTACGCAGCGCCATGACGACAGCGGCTTCGATGCCCTTCGCGATGTGCCGGTGGTGGTGCCGACGGCCGAGGGGCCGCTGGCCAGCGGCTTGGTGCCAGGGCCGGACAAGGTCTGAACCGCAGCCGCGCTCAGCCCGGGTCGGCCTGGCTGAGCACGAGGTTGGTGCGGTGGATCAGTTCCGGCTCATTGACGTAGCCCAAGGCCACCTCGATCTGCGTCGACGGCTTGCGCGCGATCAGCCGGGTTTCGGTGCTGGAATAGTTGGCCAGGCCGCGGGCAAGTTCCTTCCCGCCAGCGCTGCGCACGGCGATGACGTCGCCGCGCTGGAAGTCGCCGTGCACCTGGACCACGCCGATCGGCAGCAGGCTCTTGCCTTCGTCGCGCAGCTTTTGTACTGCACCGTCGTCGACGACCACCGCGCCGCGCAGCTGCAGGTGGTCGACCATCCACTGCTTTCGCGCCGCCAGCTTGGCGGTGCGGGCGACCAGTGCACTGCCAATGCGCGCGCCAGCCGCTAGGCGCAGCAACACGTCCGGCTCGCGACCCCAGGCGATGACCGTGCTGGCGCCACTGCCGGCGGCGCGCTTGGCGGCCAGCACCTTGGTGATCATGCCGCCGCGACCGATGGAGGAGCCGGCGCCGCCGGCCATCTGCTCCAGCACCGGGTCGCCAGCCTCGGCCTCGTCGATGAAGCGCGCCTGCGGATCCTTGCGCGGGTCGGCCGAGTAAAGGCCGCGCTGGTCGGTCAGGATCACCAGCGCGTCAGCCTCGATCAGGTTGGCGACCAGCGCCCCCAGCGTGTCGTTGTCGCCGAACTTGATCTCCTCGTTGACCACCGTGTCGTTCTCGTTGATCACCGGGATGACCTGCAGCGCCAGCAGCGTCAGCAGGGTCGAGCGCGCGTTCAGGTAGCGCTCGCGATCGGCCAGGTCGGCATGCGTCAACAACACCTGCGCACTGCGCAGTCCGTGCTCACGCAGCCTGGTCTCGTACATCTGCACCAGGCCCATCTGGCCGACAGCGGCCGCGGCCTGCTGCTCGTGCAGTTCCTTCGGCCTTGTGTTCCAGCCCAGGCGCAGCATGCCCTCGGCAATGGCACCGCTGGACACCATCACCAGTTCGCGGCCCTGCGCAGCCAGCACCGCCAACTGACGGCACCAATTGCCGATGGCCTGGGCATCGAGTCCGCGGCCTTCGTTGGTGACCAGGCTGGAGCCGACCTTGACGACGATGCGCCTGGCCTGGCGCAGCACTTCAGCCATCAGCGCCTCCGGCCACCGGCTCGAAGCGCGGGTCGGGCTCCGGCGCCCTCTTCTGGAACTGCGCAATATGCTCGTAGGCGGCGCGTACCAGCGGCTGCAGGCCTTCGCGGGCCAGTGCGGAGATCTGGAACACCGGGCCCTTCCAACGCAGCCGGCGCACGAAGTGATTGACACGTTGCTCGCGCTCCTTCGCCGGGATCAGGTCGATCTTGTTCAGCACCAGCCAGCGCGGCTTGGCATGCAAAGCCGGGTCGTACTTCTTCAGTTCGGCGACGATGGCGCGCGCATCCTTCACTGGATCGACTGCGTCGTCGAAGGGCACCAGGTCGACGATATGCAGCAGCAGCCGCGTGCGCTGCAGGTGGCGCAGGAAGCGATGGCCGAGCCCGGCGCCTTCGGACGCGCCCTCGATCAGCCCCGGAATGTCGGCCACCACGAAACTCTGCTCGGGCGCCACGCGCACCACGCCCAGATTCGGGTGCAGCGTGGTGAAGGGATAGTCCGCGATCTTCGGCCTTGCATTGGAGATCGAGGCAATCAGCGTGGACTTGCCGGCGTTCGGCATCCCCAGCAAGCCGACGTCGGCCAGCACGCGCAATTCGAGCTTGAGCTTCTTCTGTTCGCCTGGCCACCCGGGGGTCTTCTGCCGCGGCGCCCGATTGGTACTGGTCTTGTAGTGCAGGTTGCCGAAACCGCCGTCGCCACCCTTGCACAGCAGGACCGGCTGGTCGGGATCGATCAGTTCGGCAACGACCTGGCCGGTGTCCACATCGGTGATGATGGTGCCGACCGGCATGCGAAGCAGGATGTCCTCGCCGGCTGCGCCATACTGGTCAGCGCCACGCCCGCTTTCGCCGTTGCGAGCGATGTGGCGTCGCGCGTAGCGGTAGTCGATCAGCGTGTTGAGGTTGCGGTCGGCGACGGCGCGGATGCTGCCGCCGCGCCCGCCGTCTCCGCCGTCCGGCCCGCCGAAGGGAATGAACTTCTCGCGCCGGAAGCTGGCGCAGCCGGCCCCGCCATTGCCCGCGGCAACGTCGATGCTGGCTTCGTCGATGAACTTCATGCGAACGGGATGGTAGCGAAGCGCCGGTCAAGCGCCCAGAACAGCAAAGCCCCGGCGAACCGGGGCTTCAACTCGGGGCGACGCCCGCTCAGGCCGGGCTAACGAACACCGTCGGCTTGTTGAGCGCGCCCTTGACGTCGAAGGACACCGTGCCGTCGACCATCGCGAACAGGGTATGGTCGCGGCCCATGCCGACGTTGGTGCCGGCATGGAACTTGGTGCCGCGCTGGCGCACGATGATCGAGCCGGCGGTCACGATCTGTCCGCCGTAGACCTTGACGCCCAGCATCTTGGGCTTAGAGTCACGACCGTTCCGCGTGGAACCGCCACCTTTTTTCTGTGCCATGGTTCAGGACTCCTGAAGATTCAGTTTGCCGTGCGAGCGGTTCAGCCATTGACCGAGCTGATCTGCAGCTCGGTGTAGGCTTGGCGGTGTCCGCCGTGCTTCTGGTAGTGCTTGCGGCGGCGCATCTTGAAGATGCGTACCTTGTCGTGCTTGCCCTGTGCCACCACGGTGGCCTTGACGCTGGCGCCGCTGACCCAGGGGGCTCCGACCTTCAGATCGGTGCCACTGCCGATGGCCAGCACCTGGTCGAGGACAACTTCCTGGCCTACGTCCGCAGCGATCTGTTCTACCTTGATATTCTCGCCGGCTGCAACTTTGTATTGTTTGCCGCCGGTTTTTATGACCGCGTACATATCTGCCCTTTCGTTGAGACTGTCGCCAGGAACAAGCCCTGCAAGTCGAAGCCGCCGGGACAGAGGCCTCGAGCCGCAGTCCGCATGGCACGAGGCCCGGAGGAACCTTCCCGTCGAATCGCTGCAAGGCGCCCGCACTGTGTGGGTTCGGCCCTTGGCGAACAGCCTTTCAGTATAACACGTGTGGCGCGCCCGGGACTCACGTCTTGCGCGTAACCGCCGGGTGGCCAACTCATCCACCCACGCGGCCTGCGCCAGGCAAGCGCCTGGGCCATGTCGTCTTCCTATAATCTGCCGCATTTTCCTCCACAGGATCACGTGCTCGACGTCCAGGCCTCTCCCGAACTTCGCATCGACCCTTTGACGGCGGCCATGCGGGAGGTGGACGCGACCATTCGCGAGCGGCTGTCGTCGCGCGTGGCGCTGATCGACCAGATTTCTAACTACATCATCAGCGCCGGCGGCAAGCGCATCCGGCCGCGGCTGGTGCTGCTGTTCGCGCAGGCCCTGGGTTTCGAGGGCCGGGAGCGCTACGAGCTCGCGGCCATCGTCGAATTCATCCACACCGCCACGCTGCTGCACGACGACGTGGTCGACGAATCCTCGTTGCGCCGTGGACGGCAGACCGCGAATGCAATGTTTGGCAATGCGGCCAGCGTGCTGGTGGGCGACTTTCTCTATTCCCGCGCCTTCCAGATGATGGTGTCGGTGAACCGGATGCGTGTGCTCGAGGTGCTGGCCGACGCGACCAACGTCATCGCCGAAGGCGAAGTGCTGCAACTGATGAACATCCATGACGCCGACTTGGCGGTGGCCGACTACCTGCGTGTCATCCGCTTCAAGACGGCCAAGCTGTTCGAAGCCAGTGCCCGCCTGGGCGCGGTTCTGGCCGGCGTCGACCTCACGGTCGAAGAGTGCTGCGCCGACTATGGGCGCTCGCTCGGTACCGCGTTCCAACTGGTCGATGATCTGCTCGACTATGAGGGTGACCCGCATGCGCTGGGCAAGAACGTCGGTGACGACCTGCGCGAAGGCAAGCCGACGTTGCCGCTGCTAATCGCGATGGAACGGGGCTCCCCAGCCGAAAGGGATCTGATCCGCCATGCGATCGAGCACGGCGAGGTGCAGGGCCTGCCGCAGATCGTCGACGTGGTGCGGCGCACCGGTGCCTTGGATGCGACGCGGTCCGTGGCGCAACTGGAAGCCGACCAGGCGCGCAGCTGTCTGCGCGTGCTGCCGCAGTCGGAGGCCCGCGACGCTCTGCTAGAATTATGTGCTCGGTCGGTGCATCGCTCGTTCTGAGCGCCTGACCATCGGGCTGACGTTGCGGTCGGCCTTATCGGGGTGTAGCTTAGCCTGGTAGAGCGCTACGTTCGGGACGTAGAGGCCGGAGGTTCGAATCCTCTCACCCCGACCAGTCGACTGCGGCCCGTCGCCGCTTCATGCATGGACGCCACACCCGTCATGGGGCCAGCCGGCGGCAGGCATGAACGAATGCACGCGCGGCCGCCGCTTCGGTTTACAGCACCGGGGGTATCAGCGATGATGCTGACGATCGACATGAGGAAACATTCAGCCGATGGCCGTTGACACGCTCGTCGAGTCGCCCAAGTCGGCACTTTCCGGGGTCGCCCGCGTGCTCGTGCATGCCGGCAAACTCAGTGCCAAGGCCGCCGAAGACTTGGCGCGCAGCGCCAAGGACCGGCGCGCGAGCTTCGTGTCCGCCGTGGTCTCGGCAGGCGCAGTCGCTCCGGCCGATCTGGCCCATACGCTGTCCACCGCGCTCGCGCTGCCGTTGCTCGATCTGAACTCGGTCGACATGACGCGGCTGCCGCGCGGCATCGTCGACCCGAAGCTTGCCCTGCAGTACCAGCTGATGGTACTGGGCAAGCGCGGCAATCGCCTGTTCATCGGCGCAGCCGACCCGACCGACCAGGAAGCCGTCGAGCGCATCAAGTTCGCCACGCAGCTGTCGCCCGAATGGGTGATCGTCGAGTACGACAAGCTGATGCGCATCCTGGAAGCCCAGGGCGCCAGCGTCAACGAGGCGATGGAGCAACTGGCCGGCGGCGACTTCGAGTTCGATGTCACCGACGAAGACACCGCCGCCCAGGAAGGCGCCGAGGTCTCGCAGGAAGTCGAAGACGCACCGGTGGTGCGGTTCCTGCAGAAGATGCTGATCGACGCGATCAACGCGCGCGCCTCCGACCTGCACTTCGAGCCCTACGAATACAACTACCGGGTGCGCTTTCGCATCGACGGCGAGCTGCGCGAGATCACCCAGCCGCCGATCGCCATCAAGGACAAGCTGGCCTCGCGCATCAAGGTCATCTCGCGCATGGACATTGCCGAGAAGCGGGTGCCGCAGGACGGACGGCTGAAGCTCAAGTTCGGCAACAAGGCCATCGACTTCCGCATCAGCACGCTGCCCACGCTGTTCGGCGAGAAGATCGTCATCCGGATCCTCGACCCGTCCAGTGCCAAGCTCGGCATCGAGGCCCTGGGTTACGAGAAGGTCGAGCGTGAACGACTGATGCAGGTGATCCGGCGGCCCTATGGCATGGTCCTGGTCACCGGGCCCACCGGCAGCGGCAAGACGGTGTCGCTCTACACCTGCCTGAACATCCTCAACCAGCCGGGCGTGAACATCTGCACGGTCGAGGACCCGGCTGAAATCAACCTGCCGGGCGTCAACCAGGTCAACGTCAACGACAAGGCCGGGCTGACCTTCGCCGCGGCGCTGAAGTCCTTCCTGCGGCAGGATCCGGACATCATCATGGTCGGCGAGATCCGCGACCTGGAAACCGCCGACATCGCCATCAAGGCCGCGCAGACCGGGCACATGGTGATGTCCACGCTGCACACCAACGACGCGCCGACCACCCTGACGCGGCTGCTCAACATGGGCGTGGCACCCTTCAACATCGCGGCAAGCGTGCTGCTCATCACGGCGCAGCGTCTGGCGCGGCGGCTGTGCGAGAACTGCAAGACCCAGGCGGAATATCCTCGCGAAGCGTTGTTGCGCGCCGGTTTCGTCGAGACCGACCTGGACGGCAGTTGGAAGCCGTATCGGGCGGTCGGATGTTCGGCATGCAACAACGGTTACAAGGGCCGGGTCGGCCTTTACCAGGTGATGCCCATCACGGAGGCCATCCAGCGCATCATCCTGGCCGAAGGCACCTCGATGGACATTGCCACCCAGGCACAGAAGGAAGGCGTGCGCGATCTGCGTCAGTCGGGGCTGCTGAAGGTTCGCCTCGGCGCCACCACGTTGGAAGAGGTCATTTCCGTCACCAACGAATGACACACACCGCTCACGCCTCACGTTTGAACAGGTTTGCGCCGGAGACACGATGGCAACTGCAGTAGCCGCCAGGACCACCAGGGACTCGATCTTCGAGTGGGAAGGCAAGGACAAGAACGGCAAGCTGGTGCGCGGCGAGATCCGTGCCGGCGGCGAGGCCGTGGTCAATGCCAGCCTGCGCCGTCAGGGCATCCTGATCACCAAGGTCAAGAAGCGCCGCACCAGCGGCGGCAAGGCGATCAAGCAGAAGGACATTGCCATCTTCACGCGCCAGCTGGCGACGATGATGAAGGCCGGCGTGCCATTGCTGCAGGCCTTCGACATCGTTGCGCGTGGCAGTTCCAATCCTCGGCTGACGAGGCTGCTCAACGAGATCCGTGGAGACGTCGAGACCGGTACCAGCCTGTCGTCTGCCTTCCGCAAGCATCCGATGCAGTTCGATGCGCTGTACTGCAACCTGGTCGAGGCCGGCGAAGCCGGCGGCATTCTGGAGGCGCTGCTCGACCGCCTGGCCATCTATCAAGAAAAGACGATGGCCATCAAGAGCAAGATCAAGTCGGCGCTGATGTACCCGGTCGCGGTCATCGTCGTCGCCTTCGTCGTGCTCACGGTGATCATGATCTTCGTCATTCCGGCGTTCAAGGAAGTGTTCAGCTCCTTCGGTGCGGACCTGCCGGCACCGACGCTGTTCGTCATCGCGCTGTCCGAGTTCTTCGTCAGCTACTGGTGGGCGATCTTCGGCTTCCTCTTTGGCGGCCTGTACTTCTTCTTCGAATCCTGGAAACGCTCGGAGAAGATGCAGATCTTCATGGACCGGCTGCTGCTGAAGCTGCCGGTGTTCGGTGACCTGATCAACAAATCGGTGATCGCGCGCTGGACACGCACGCTGTCCACCATGTTCGCCGCCGGCGTGCCACTGGTCGAGGCGCTCGATTC
The DNA here is from genome assembly GCA_963818005.1 of uncultured Pseudomonadota bacterium. Taxonomy (GTDB): domain Bacteria; phylum Pseudomonadota; class Gammaproteobacteria; order Burkholderiales; family Burkholderiaceae_C; genus Rubrivivax. The sequence continues at coordinate 25,231 of CAWFQP010000032.1, read as the reverse complement.
GGTGGGCGGCGCATCCGGCAATGCCGTGTACCGGCTGGCGACGGCGCAGATTCAGAAGGACGTGTCCACCGGGTCGGCACTGACCACGGCCATGACCACCACCGGTGTCTTCCCGACCATGGTGCTGCAGATGGCCTCCATCGGCGAGGAGTCGGGTGCCCTCGACCACATGCTGGCCAAGTGCGCCGAGTTCTACGAGGATGAAGTCGACGAGATGGTCAAGGGCCTTTCGAGCCTGATGGAGCCGTTCATCATCGTCATCCTCGGCGTACTGATCGGCGGCATCGTGGTGTCGATGTACCTGCCGATCTTCAAGCTGGGCGCGGTGGTCTGAGCGCCGGCATGGCGTGGTGCCGGATTTCTGGTTCTCGCCACTGGCGCTGGCCCTGCTCGGGCTGTGCGTCGGCAGCTTCCTGAATGTCGTCGCCCACCGCCTGCCCAAGGTGCTGGAGCGCGAATGGTGGCTCGACGTCGCCGAGCACCAACTCGCCGATGCGCAAGCCTGGCAACGTGTCAGCGGCCGCAAGGGCACGCCACCCGCCGCCTTTGGCCAGGCGGCCAAGGCCATCAGCGAGGCGCTGGAGGCGCTTTCCCCGATCAGCCTGTCCCGTCCGCGCTCGCGCTGCCCCAGTTGTGGCCACGTGCTGCGTTGGCACGAGAACCTGCCGTTGCTCGGCTGGTTGCGGCTCAAGGGACGCTGCTCGTCCTGTGGCGCTTCCATCTCCAAGCGCTACCCGCTGGTCGAACTGGTCACCGGACTTCTCTTCGCCGCCTGTGGCTGGAAGTTCGGCGCGCAGCCGCAGACGCTGGTGTGGTGCGCGGCAGTGGCCTTGATGGTGGCCATGGCGCTGATCGACCTGGACACCACCTACCTGCCCGATGACCTGACCCTGCCGCTGATCGGCCTGGGCCTGCTCGGTGCCGGGATGGGCTGGACCGGTACCTCGCTCGAAGCGGCAGCCTGGGGCGCATTCGCGGGCTACGGGGCCCTGTGGCTGCTGGCTTTCAGCTACAAGAAGCTGCGTGGCGTGGAAGGCATGGGCGAAGGCGACTTCAAGCTGCTTGCCGGCCTGGGCGCGCTGCTCGGCTGGCAACTGCTGCCGTCGATCGTGCTGCTGGCCTCGGGCGTCGGCGCAATCGTCGGCATCGGTCTCATCGCCTTCGGCGGTCACAAGCGTGAGGTGCCGATTCCTTTCGGCCCCTACCTGGTTGGTGGTGGCATCGCCGCCATCTTCTTCGGCCAGACGCTCACCCGGCTGTGGTTTCCGACGGTCTGAAGCCCCTGCGCATCGGCCTGACCGGCGGCATCGGCAGCGGCAAGAGCACGGTGGCCGCGATGCTGGTGGACTGCGGGGCCGTGCTGGTGGACACCGACGCCATCGCGCATGCGCTCACGGCGCCGGGCGGCGCCGCGCTGCCTGCGCTTACGCGCGAGTTCGGGCCCGACATCATCGCAGCCGACGGCGCGATGGACCGCGCACGCATGCGATCGCTGGCCTTCGGCGACGCGTTGGCGCGGCGGCGGCTCGAGGCCATCCTGCACCCGATGATCGGTGACGAGGCGCAGCGCCAGGCCGGCCTCGCCGGCGGTCGAACCGTGGTCTTCGACGTGCCATTGTTGTCTGCGTCCAGCCCATGGCGCCAGCGCGTCGAGCGACTGCTGGTGGTCGACTGCGCCGAAGACACGCAGGCGCAGCGCGTGATGCAACGCTCGGGCTGGCCGGCAGACCAGGTGCAGCGCGTGATGTCGCAGCAGACGCCGCGAGGCGCACGGCGCGCCATCGCCGACGCAGTGATCTTCAACGACGGCGTCGCGCTCGACGCCCTGCAAGCCCAGGTGCAGGCCCTGTGGCAGCACTGGAGCGGCCTGCCACGGGGCCGCTCAACGGGGCTGTGAAACAATCGCCTGGCGGGTGCATGCCGCCCAAAAGCCTGACACCGGAGAGCCCGGCCTTGGTTCTTTACGAGTACCCGTTCAACGAGAGCATACGCACGATGCTGCGGCTGGAGCATCTGTTCGACCGACTGGGTGAGCTGATGCGCCGCGACGCAGCGGTCGACCACCACTTTGCGTTGGTCACGGTGTTCGAGATCATGGACGTGGCGGCGCGGGCCGACCTGAAGTCGGACCTTCTGAAAGAACTCGAACGCCATCGCAGCCAGCTGCAAGGCTATCGCGGCAACCCGCAGATTTCGGAAACCGCGCTCGACGAGGTCGTGGCGCGAATCGATCATGCTTTCGATGGAGTCAACCAGTTGCAGGGCAAGGCCGGCCAGGCGCTGATCAGCAACGACTGGCTGATGAGCATCCGCAGCCGAATCAGCATTCCCGGCGGCACCTGCGAATTCGACCTGCCGGGCTACTACGCGTGGCAACAGCACCCGCCCGAACGACGACGGGCCGACCTGGGGCGCTGGACGGCCAGCCTGATGCCCTTGGCCGAAGCACTGCACGTGCTGCTGGGTCTGCTGCGCGACAGTGGGTCGCCGCAACGCGTGGTCGCGTCGGGCGGGCAGTTCCAGCAGAGTCTGCCGCCCGGACGCACGTATCACTTGATGCGGGTGCGCCTGGAAGACGGTTCGCCGCTGGTGCCGGAGATCAGCGGGCACCGGCTGATGGCGTTGGTGCGGCTGATGCAACTCGAAACGGACGGCCGCCTGCGGCCGAGCTCCGACGACACCGAGTTCGAACTGACGCTCTGCTCATGAGCCATGACAGCCCGACCCGCGCACGCTGGGTGCGCTGCCCGGCATGCGCGAAGCAGGCTCTGTATTCCACCGAGAACCCGGCACGGCCGTTCTGCAGCCCGCGCTGCCGCAGTGTCGACCTGGGCGCATGGGCCAGCGAAAGCTATCGCGTGGCTGCCGACAACCCGCCCGAGGTCGACGATGGGCCGTCCGCACCCGACGCGCCGCACTGACCGCGAAAGGCGCAATCGCGCGCATGCAATCCGGCCGTGCCAACGCGGTTGACAGAGGTTAACTCTTGAAGTCCAGAGTCCTGCCCCTATAATTTCGCTGCTAGCACTCGATGTCGTTGAGTGCTAACGGTCTGGCGATGACCCTGGTCGGTCGCCTGCCACTCTAAGTTAATGTGCGCCAACTTCCGTGGTGCACCTTGACAGTCATCAATTTGACCCATTAGGAGATGCAATGAAACTTCGTCCTCTGCACGATCGCGTGATCGTCAAACGCCTCGAACAGGAAACCAAGACGGCCTCCGGCATCGTCATCCCGGACAACGCCGCCGAAAAGCCCGACCAGGGCGAAGTGCTGGCGGTGGGCCCGGGCAAGCGCAACGACAAGGGCGACTTCGTCGTCCTGAACATCAAGGTCGGCGACCGCGTGCTGTTCGGCAAGTACAGCGGCCAGACCGTCAAGGTCGATGGCGAAGAACTGCTGGTGATGAAGGAAGACGACCTGTTCGCGGTCGTCGAGAAGTAATTAGCCCCCCAATTTCGGAGAAACACACATGGCAGCAAAAGACGTCATTTTCGGCAGCGATGCCCGCCACCGCATGGTCGAAGGCGTGAACATCCTGGCCAACGCGGTCAAGGTCACGCTCGGCCCGAAGGGCCGCAACGTGGTGCTCGAGCGCAGCTTCGGCGCCCCCACCGTCACCAAGGACGGTGTCTCGGTGGCCAAGGAAATCGAGCTCAAGGACAAGCTCCAGAACATGGGCGCGCAGATGGTCAAGGAAGTCGCTTCCAAGACCAGCGACCTGGCCGGTGACGGCACCACCACCGCCACCGTGCTGGCCCAGGCCATCGTGCGCGAAGGCATGAAGTACGTGGCCGCCGGCATGAACCCGATGGACCTGAAGCGCGGCATCGACAAGGCCGTCACGGCCCTGGTCGAACAGCTGAAGAAGCAGTCCAAGCCCACCACCACGTCGAAGGAAATCGCCCAGGTCGGCTCGATCTCGGCCAACAGCGACGACTCGATCGGCAAGATCATCGCCGACGCGATGGACAAGGTCGGCAAGGAAGGCGTCATCACCGTCGAAGACGGCAAGAGCCTGGACAACGAGCTCGACATCGTCGAGGGCATGCAGTTCGACCGCGGCTACCTGTCGCCGTACTTCATCAACAACCCCGAGAAGCAGAGCGCGATCCTCGACAACCCGTACGTGCTGCTGTACGACAAGAAGATCAGCAACATCCGCGACCTGCTGCCCACGCTGGAGCAAGTGGCCAAGAGCGGCAAGCCGCTGCTGATCGTCGCCGAGGAAGTCGAAGGCGAGGCCCTGGCCACGCTGGTGGTCAACACCATCCGCGGCATCCTGAAGGTCGTGGCCGTCAAGGCGCCGGGCTTCGGTGACCGCCGCAAGGCCATGCTGGAAGACATCGCCATCCTGACCGGCGGCAAGGTCATCGCCGAAGAGGTGGGCCTGACGCTCGAGAAGGTGACGCTGGCCGACCTGGGCCAGGCCAAGCGCGTCGAGTGCGGCAAGGAAAACACCACCATCATCGACGGTTCGGGCACGGCCGCCGACATCGAAGCGCGCGTCAAGCAGGTGCGCGTGCAGATCGAGGAAGCCACCAGCGACTACGACCGCGAGAAGCTGCAGGAGCGCGTGGCCAAGCTGGCCGGCGGCGTGGCGGTGATCAAGGTCGGTGCCGCCACCGAAGTCGAGATGAAGGAAAAGAAGGCGCGTGTCGAAGACGCCCTGCACGCCACGCGTGCGGCGGTGGAAGAAGGCATCGTGGCCGGTGGTGGCGTGGCCCTGCTGCGTGCCCGTACGGCGGTCGGCGCCCTCAAGGGCGACAACCACGACCAGGACGCCGGCATCAAGATCGTCATGCGCGCCTGCGAAGAGCCGATGCGCATCATCGTCGCCAACGCCGGTGACGAGCCGAGTGTGGTCGTGGCGGCAGTGGCTGCCGGCAAGGGCAACCACGGCTACAACGCCCAGGACGGCAACTACGGCGACATGATCGAGATGGGCATCCTGGATCCGACCAAGGTGACGCGCACTGCGCTGCAGAACGCCGCCTCGGTGGCCTCGCTGATGCTCACCACCGAAGCCATGGTGGCCGAGACGCCGAAGGAAGAAGTCCGGCGGCATGGGCGGCGGCATGCCCGGCGGCATGGGCGGCATGGGTGGCATGGGCGGCATGGACATGTAAGTCCGATGCCGCGGCGGGTCACCCCCGCCTGGCGACACCACAAGCCCGCGCGCCTCCGAGGCCGCGGGCTTTTTTGCGTCCGACGCACCACGGCGCACTGCGGCACGTGACAAATACACGTGGCCATGCCTCGGCCTCGCGCCGACCCCCGATCCACGGGGATGGGAGGATCGAGCTCGCAGCCCTAAACTTTTGTCCGAACGCCAAGCACATGGGCCGATCCGAAGCCAGCCGCGCCAGACCCAGGATTCGACATGCCGACCCCCAGCCAGCTGATCGCCGCCGCCAATGGACAAGTGCAGTCCTCCGATGGCTGGACGTTGCGTCCGCTGAGTCCCGATCTGCTCGAATACGTCGACGGCCGCGCCGCCTGCCTGATCAATGTCGGCAGCCCCACGCGCCAGGCCGTGCGGCCGATCTACGCCAGCGAATCGAGTTCCGAGCTGTTCCCGCACCTGCGCGAACACCTGCGCATGGCGCTGCCCTACCTCAAGGGCAACTACGTCGTCGTCTGATCCGCAGGCGACGAGCTGGCTGCGGCCGGCAGCGCCCAGGCGTGCAGCACCATGGCCGCATCGTCGATGCCCACGCCCTTCAGTGCCGAAAACAGGCTCACGCTGACATCGGCATGTTCGGGGCAAGCCTGCGCCAGCAGCGACTGGGCGCCGCTCAAGGCCTGGGCCGCGGCGCTGCGCGTGAGCTTGTCGGACTTGGTCATCAGCACCAGCAGCCGCACCGCGCCGCCGTTCAGCCGCGGCGCAATCAACTGCAGCAGTTGCAGGTCCAGGTCGGTGAAGCCCAGGCGCGAATCGATCATCAGCACCACGCCCGACAGGCTGCGGCGCTGCGCCAGGTACTGCGCCATCACCTCCTGCCAGCGCAGCTTGGCCGCGCGCTCCACAGCCGCATAGCCATAGCCGGGCAGGTCGACAAAGAGCGCGTCGGGCGCTTCCTTCGGCCCCACCGCGAACAGGTTGATGTGCTGCGTGCGCCCGGGCGTTCGCGACGCGAAGGCCAGTCGCTTCTGCTGGGCCAGACGGTTGATGGCGGTGGACTTGCCGGCGTTGCTGCGCCCGACGAAGGCAATCTCCGCCAGGTCGGTTGGCGGCAGCTGTTCCAGCCGCGCGGCCGTGGTCAGGAAACGGGCGCTGTGGGCCCAGGCCAGGGCCGCCTTGGCAGCGGGCTCGTCGGCGCTATTGGAGGTGGAAGCGGTGCGGGTCATCGGGCATTGTAAAATCAGCGGGTTTGCTCCCCAACACGACACAAAGCCCCGGACATGAAGTCGCCTCTGCTGCTGATGCTTGCCTTTGCCCTCTCTGCCCCGGCGCTGGCGAGCGATGCCAAACCCGCGCCCAAGGCCGACGCGGCCAAGGGGCAGGCCATCGCGACCCAGGTCTGCGCCGCCTGCCATGCCGTCGACGGCTCGCGCGGCCTGCCGGCCAACCCGATCCTGCAGGGCCAGCATCCCGAATACCTGGTCAAGCAGTTGCACGACTTCAAGTCCGGCGCGCGCAACAACGCCATCATGAAGGGCTTCGCCACCACGCTGAGCGACCAGGACATGCGCGACGTGGCCGCGTTCTACGCGTCGAAGACCGCCAAGGCGGGCTTCGCCAGCAGCAAGGACAACCTGCTGCTCGGCGAGCGCATCTACCGCGGCGGCATCGCCGACCGCAGGATCGCCGCCTGTGCGGGTTGCCACAGCCCCAACGGCGCGGGCATTCCGGTGCAGTACCCGCGTGTCAGCGGCCAGCATGGCGAGTACTCCGAGGCGCAACTGATCGCCTTCCGCTCCGGGCTGCGCGCCAACAGCCTGCAGATGACCGGCGTGGCCGCCAAGCTGAACGACCGCGAGATCAAGGCCGTGGCCGACTACATGGCCGGCCTGCGCTGAGCGCCGGGCTGCACTGCACGGGGCCGTGCGCGCTGTGCCGCAGCGGCCTTTCATGCGGGTCGACACACCGGCCGATCGCCGGCCTCACTTCATGAAGCCGGGCAGCCACAGCGACAGCGGCTGGAACTCCAGGCACAGCCCCAGCGCGAGCACCAGCGCGGCGACGAACAGCCACACGCCGCGGAAGATCTGCGGCAGCGACACATCCTTCAGCAGGGCATTCAACACAAACAGGTTCATGCCCACCGGCGGGCTGATCAGGCCGATCTGCACCACCAGCACGATCAGCACGCCGAACCACACCGGGTCGAAACCCAGGCTGGTAACGATGGGGAAGAATACCGGGATGGTCAGCAGCACCATCGACAACTCTTCCATGATCGTGCCCAGCAGCACGTAGATCAGCATCATCGAGCCCACCACCATCAAAGGCGAGAGCCCGAGGTGCAGGATCCAGGCCTTCAGGTCGGAGGGCATCGTCGTGAAGTTGACGAAGGACGAGAACAGCGTCGCCGCGATCAGGATGGCGAACAGCATCGCCGTCGTGCGCACGCTCTCGACCAGCACCTCGTAAAGCACCTTCGGCGTCAGCGTGCCGCGCGCCAGGGCAAAGAAGAAGGCGCCGGATGCACCGATGCCTGCCCCTTCGGTGGCGGTGAACCAGCCCCCGTAGATGCCGCCCAGCACGACCACCACCAGCAACGCCACGCCCCAGATGTCGCGCAGCGCGCGCCAGCGCTCGGGCCAGGTCGAGCGCTCGGCGGCCGGGCCGGCCAGCGGATCGCGCCAGGTGATCCAGCTGACCGCGACCATCATCAGCGCCGCGCACATCAACCCGGGCAGCACGCCGGCGGCGAACAGCTTGCCGATGTTGGTTTCGGTGACGATGCCGTAGATGACCATGATGGTCGACGGCGGAATCATGATGCCCAGCGTGCCGCCGGCGGCGATGACGCCGGTGGACAGATAGCCCGAATAGCCGTAGCGCTGCATCTGCGGGTAGGCCACCTTGGCCATCGTCGCCGCGGTGGCGATCGACGAACCGCAGATCGCGCCGAAGCCGGCACAGGCGATGATGGTGGCATGCGCCAGGCCGCCGCGCACGTGGCCGATGAAGGTGAAGGCGGCGCGGAACAGTTCGTTCGCCAGGCCGGCCCGGGCGACGAAGTTGCCCATCAGGATGAACAGCGGCACCACGCTCAGCGTGTAGGCAAAGCCGCTGTCGAAGACCACCTGCGCGGCACTGGCCGCAGTGGCCGGCCAGCCGCGCAGCAGGCCCAGGCCCACATAGCCAACGAAGCCCATGGCAAAGGCCAGCGGCACGCGCAGCAGCGCCAGCGCGAAGATGACGCCGAAGCCGATCAGCGCTTCGGTCATCCTGCCTTGCCTTCGTCCACGCCGATGTGGTGGTGCGCCACCGGCGCGGCCAGCAGCAGCAGGTGCACCGCCGCAGTGACGAAGATCAGCACGCTCATCAGATAGACGAACCAGCCGAGCGTGAGGCCCAGCTGCTGGGTCTTGTCGCCGTATTCGAGCATCTGCCCGGCCTTGGTCCACATCAGCCAGCCGATGACGCCCAGGCCCGCCGCGCACAGCAGATCGATGACCAAGCCCTGCACCCGACGCACGGCTCGCGGCAGCAGCGGGTCGAGCGAATCGAAGACCACATGCTCGCCGTGCAGCGACACCAGCGGCAGACCGGCGAAGATGACGACGACGAGCAGCAGTTCGGTCACCTCGAGCGAACCCGGCACCGACCCCGAGAGCAGCTTGCGCGCAACGACATCGACCAGGGTCAGGCCCATGATGCCGAACAGCGCTGCCGCGGACAGCGCGCTGCACAGTCTTTCGAGCATCGCCCTCACAACGTGCCTGCGGCTGCCTGCAGGCGGTGCGCGGTCAGCACCGGCCCGGCCCAGGCCGCGCTCAGAGCTTCTTGATCTCGGCGCGGAAGTCGGCCAGCGCCTTCTTCGGATCCTTCATGCCCTTGGCTTCAGCCGCCTTGGCCCAGGCGTCGACCAGCGGGTCGGTCTTCTCGGTCACCGCCTTGACGAAGGCGGCGTCGGCCTTGTTGCCCTGCACGCCGGCGGCCTGCATGAAGGCCAGCGAGAGCCGGTCGGCCTTGTCCCAGCTCTTGCCCATCATGCGCGAGGCGAACTCGCCGGACATCTCGTCCACCGCCTTCTTCACGTCGGGCGGCAGGCTGTCGTACTTGGCCTGGTTCATCATGAAGACGAAGGCGGTGTTGTACAGGCCGCCAGGAAAGGTGGTCGCGTACTTGACGACCTTGTCGAGCTTGAAGCTCTGCACCGATTCGGCCGGGAACAGCGTGCCGTCCATGACGCCGGTCGACAGCAGTTCGTAGCTCTCCGGCGCGGGCTTGAGCGTGACGTTCATGCCCAGCGACTTGGAGATGTCGTTGACCATGCCGCCGCCGATGCGGAACTTCAGGCCCTGCAGGTCGGCCAGGTTGTTGATCGGCTTCTTGGTATTGAACACCATGCCCGGGCCGTGCGTGAACACGCTCAGCACCTTGACGCCCTTGTGCTCGTCCTGCATGGCCGGCGTCTTGACATAGACGCGCTGGAAGGCCACCGAGGTCGCCTCGGCCGAATCGCCGAGGAACGGGAACTCGGCGATCTGCGTGGTCACGAAACGGCCCGGCGTGTAGCCCTGCACCGTGAAGGACAGATCCACCAGGCCGTTGCGCACGGCGTCGAAGGTGCCCGGCGCGGCCGACACCGCCCGCGGCAGGGAATTGCACTTGACCTTGTTCGCGGTCTTCTGCTCGAGCATCGCGCACCACTCCTGCTGCGTGACCGTCAGCGAATGCGTCGGCGGCACCCAGCTGGACAGGGTGAGCACCGTCTGCGCCGACACCGCACCACAGGCCGCCATGGCGGCCAAAGTCAGCACGGGCAACGCGAAGGACTTGAAGGGGGTCATGAAGGCGTCTCCAGAAGTCGCTATGGACGAAAGCAGGAATTCTCCGCTCGAGCATAGCGCACGGGGCTGGTGGTTTTCCTCGAGGCCGGCGCCGTGACGCCGATCACGACGGCGCCGCTACCGCGCCGTGCGTTACGCCGGATCCGGGCGGCATCCCCCTGAGTCGGGGGACGCCGCGTCGCAAGACCGCGCATAGCATGGCTGCGACAGCGACCGCGGCATGACGCCGCAGCCAGAGGACCGCACCATGAGCCACCGCGAGATGCCCCCGGCCCAGTCCCGGCGACTGATGCCCGAAGGCCAGGCCCTGCTGCACAGCCCCGCCCGTTCCGCGCTGCGCGAGGCCGCGGCGGCGCTGGACCTGGCCGAGCGCTATCAGCAGCCGCTGGAGATGAGCCTGGCGCTGGCACAGATGGCGCGCTGCTACCGTGCGCTGCAGGCCCCGGCACCGGCCGAGCTGTATCTGGAACGGGCACTCGCCTGGGCGCGCACGCTCGGCGCCGCTGACCAGGCGGTGGAGATCCTGTGCCTGCTGGCCGAGACCAGTTGCTCGATGGCCGAACTGCATGCGCAGGACGATTCGCGGCGCAGCCACGCCGCGTTGGAACGCACGCGCGACTGGTCCTTCGAAACCGCCGGCCTGGCCGCGCATGTCACCGACCCGCAATGGGAGATCAAGGTGCTGCTGCGCATCAGCGACGTGCTCGACCGCTGTGGCGACCATGACGACGCGGTGGAGTTGCAGTCGCGCGCGATGCGCCTGATGTACGGGCCGCATGCTGGCCCAGACGCTGTCAGCAAGTCGCAACCAGGACTGCAGCTGCCGACCGACGCATGAGCACGCCGGGCCGCCCCAAGGGTGAATTCCGGAGTGCGAAGCACGAAGGTACACCGGTAAGCGCGCCCGCAGGCCGAACCGTCGTACGCCCCCCGAGGGGGTATGAGCAAAACGGCAGAGCCGCACTTGCCCATCAGCCCTCTCAGGCCTGGACGCACTCACGCCGCAGCACCGGCGCCAGCGCGACGCCGGTGTGCGTGGCAGCGCGAACCACCTGCTCGGGCGTGCCAGCCAGCACCACACGCCCGCCTTCGCCGCCCCCTTCGGGGCCCATGTCGATGATCCAGTCGGCCTCGGCGATGACGTCCAGGTCGTGCTCGATCACCACCACGCTGTGGCCGCCGTCGACCAGCCGGTGCAGTACGCGGATCAGCTTCTCCACGTCGGCCATGTGCAGGCCGACCGTGGGCTCGTCCAGCACGTACAAGGTGTGCGGGGCTTTCTGGCCACGCCGCGTCACGTCGTCGCGCACCTTCGACAACTCGGTCACCAGCTTGATGCGCTGCGCCTCGCCGCCGCTCAGTGTGGGTGAAGGCTGGCCCAGCGTCAGGTAGCCCAGGCCCACGTCCTTCAGCAGCTGCAGCGGGTGGGCGATGGACGGCATCGAGGCGAAGAAATCGACCGCCTCGTCCACCTCCATCTGCAGCACCTCGCCGATGCTCTTGCCGCGCCAGCTGACCGCCAGCGTCTCGGCATTGAAGCGCTGGCCGTGGCAGCTTTCGCAGGGCACCTTGACGTCGGGCAGGAAGCTCATCTCGATGGTGCGCAGGCCCTGCCCTTCGCACGTGCGGCAGCGGCCGTCGCCGGTGTTGAAGGAAAAGCGCGCCGCCGCGTAGCCGCGCGCCTTGGCCTCCAGCGTCTCGGTGAAGAGCTTGCGGATGGTGTCCCAGAAGCCGATGTAGGTGGCCGGGCAGGAGCGCGGCGTCTTGCCGATCGGCGTCTGGTCGACCTCGAGCACGCGATCGATGGCCTGCCAGCCGTCGATGTCCAACAGGCCCTGCCAGTGGGGCTTGGCGCCGCGGCCGTTGATGAACTGCAGGTTGGCCAGCAGCACGTCGCGCGCCAGCGTGCTCTTGCCCGAGCCGCTGACGCCTGTCACCGCCACCAGCCGCTGCAGCGGCACGGCCACGTCCACCTGCTGCAGGTTGTGCAGCGAGGCGCTGCGGATGTGCAGCGCCGGCGCCGCCGCGTCCACCGGCCGGCGCGGCTGCAGCGGATGGCGCAGCGGGTCGGCCAGCAGCCGCCCGGTCACCGAAGACGACGCGGCCGACAGGTCCGCCGCCGAACCTTCGGCCACCAGCGTGCCGCCGCGCTTGCCGGCGCCGGGGCCGATGTCGATCAGGTGCTCGGCGTGGCGGATCGTGTCCTCGTCATGCTCGACCACCACCAGCGTGTTGCCCTTGTCGCTCAAGTTCTGCAGCGCGTTCAACAGGATGCGGTTGTCGCGCGGGTGCAATCCGATGGTCGGCTCGTCGAGCACGTAGCACACGCCCTGCAGGTTGCTGCCCAGCTGCGCCGCCAGGCGGATGCGCTGCGCCTCGCCGCCGCTCAATGTGGGCGCGGCGCGGTCCAGCGTCAGGTAGCCCAGGCCGACTTGTTCCAGGAACTGCAGCCGTCCGACGATCTCGCTGATGACATCGCGGCCGATGCCGGTCTCGCGCACCGACAGGTGGCCTTCGCGCGTCAGGCTCTCCACCCAGCCACGGGCCTCGCCTACCGAACACGCGGCAACCTCGCTGATCGCCTTGCCGTCGAAGCTGACCTGGCGCGAGGCCGCATTCAGCCGTGTGCCATGGCAATCGGGGCAAGGCTGGTCGACCACGCCCTCGACCTCGGGGTCTTCGGCTGGGAAACTCTGCTCGCGGCCCTTGGGGTCGTCGTCACGTTTCGAATCGTCGTAGGCCTTGCGCTGCTCGCGTGTCAGCGCCAGCCCGGTGCCGACGCAGGTGCTGCACCAGCCGTGTTTGCTGTTGTAGGAGAACATGCGCGGGTCCAGCTCCGGATAGCTGGTGCCGCACACCGGGCAGGCGCGCTTGGTCGAAAACACCTTGATCGCACCGATGCTCACCGTGCTCTGCCCCGAGTCCAGCGCCGCGGCCAGGCCGTCCAACGGATGCAGCAGGTGCATCACGCCCTTGCCCGCTTCCAGCGCCTTCGACAGCGCGGCGCGCAACTCGGTCTCGTTCTCGGGCCTGACCACCATGTCGGCCACCGGCAGCTCGAGCGTGTGCTCCTTGAAGCGGTCGATGCGCGGCCACGGGTCGAGCTTCAGGAACTCGCCATCGACGCGCAGGTGCGTGTGGCCGCGTGCCTTGGCCCATTTGGCCAGGTCGGTGTAGACGCCCTTGCGCGCCACCACCAGCGGCGCCAGCAGGCCCACATGCTGGCCGCGGTGGTCACGCAGCAGTTGCGCGGCGATGCTCTCGGCACTCTGCGGCCGCACCGGCGCGCCGTCGTGCACGCAGTGCTGCAGCCCGAGCTTGACCCACAGCAGGCGCAGGAAATGCCAGACCTCGGTGGTGGTCGCGACCGTGCTCTTGCGCCCGCCACGGCTCAGCCGCTGCTCGATGGCCACCGTCGGCGGGATGCCGTAGACCGCGTCCACCTCGGGCCGGCCGGCCGGCTGCACGATGCTGCGCGCATAGGCGTTCAGCGATTCGAGGTAGCGACGCTGCCCTTCGTTGAACAGGATGTCGAAAGCCAGCGTGCTCTTGCCCGAGCCGGACACGCCGGTGATGACGCTGAACTTGCCGCGCGGGATGTCCACGCTCAGGTTCTTCAGGTTGTGTTCGTGGGCGTTGACGATGGAGATGAACTCGTTCGCCGCAGGGGTGCGCAGAAGCGAAGAAGGCCGCACAGAAGACTGAAAAGTCCTGCCTTCCTCTGCGTACCCCTGTGGCCTGCGTTCCTCTGCGGTGACGGGTTTCGTCAGACCCAGCGATGCCTCGTACTCGCGCAGCGCGCGACCGGTAAACGAGGTGGCGTGCGACTTCACATCCTCGGGCGTGCCGCAGCACACCACTTCGCCGCCGGCCTCGCCACCCTCCGGCCCCAGGTCGACGATCCAGTCGGCGGCACGCACCACGTCGAGGTTGTGCTCGATGATCATCAGCGAATGGCCGGCGTCGAGCAGCTTGCGCAGCGCACTCATGAGCTTCGCGATGTCGTCGAAGTGCAAACCGGTGGTCGGCTCGTCGAACAGGAACAGCTGGCCCTTGCGCGCCGCCGGCTGGCGCGGGCCGCTGGCCGCATCGGCCAGGAAGCCGGCCAGCTTCAGGCGCTGCGCTTCACCACCCGAAAGCGTGGGCACCGGCTGGCCCAGGCGCACGTAGTCCAGGCCGACATCGACGATCGGCTGCAGCCGGGCCAGCACCTCGCGATCGTCGCGGAACAGCGTGGCCGCCTCGCTGACGGTGAGCTGCAGCACGTCAGCCACCGACAACTGGCGAGGGCCGCGCACGATCTTCGCATCCAGGATCTCGGCGCGGAAGCGCTTGCCGTCGCAGTCGGGGCAGCGCAGATACACGTCGCTGAGGAACTGCATCTCCACATGCTCGAAGCCACTGCCGCCACAGGTCGGGCAGCGGCCGTCGCCGGCGTTGAAGCTGAACATGCCAGCCGTATAGCTGCGCTCGCGCGCGATCGGCGCGTCGGCAAAGAGCTTGCGGATCTCGTCCCAGGCGCCGACATAGCTAGCTGGGTTGGAGCGCGCGGTCTTGCCGATCGGCGACTGGTCGACGAAGACCGCATCGCTCAGCCAATCGGCGCCGAGCAGCCGGTCATGTTCGCCTGGCGATTCAGTGGCCTTGCCGAAAACCCGTGCCAGCGCCGGGTACAGCACGTCCTGCACCAGCGTGCTCTTGCCCGAGCCGGACACGCCCGTCACCACCACCAGGCGTTGCAGCGGCAGCGTCACCGACACGTTCTTCAGGTTGTGCTCGCGCACGCCTTCCAGCATCAGCTTGGGTGTGGCCTCGTTGACGATGCGACGCTGACCCGTGCCGACCTGTTTGCGCGCGCCGAGGTAGGCGCCAGTCAGCGTGTCGGCGTGGCGGGCCTCGTCGGGCATGCCGTCGAAGACGATCTGCCCGCCCTTCTCGCCCGGTCCCGGGCCCATGTCGATCAGGCGGTCCGCCGCCAGCATCACGGCCGGGTCGTGCTCCACCACCACCAGCGTGTTGCCGGCGTCGCGCAGCCGGTGCATCGCCTCGACGATGCGGCCCATGTCGCGCGGGTGCAGGCCGATGCTCGGCTCGTCGAGCACGAACATCGTGTTCACCAGCGAGGTGCCCAGCGCCGTGGTCAGGTTGATGCGCTGCACCTCGCCGCCGCTGAGCGTGCGGCTCTGCCGGTCCAGCGTCAGGTAGCCCAGACCGACGTCGCACAGGTACTTCAGGCGCGTGCCGATCTCCTCGTGCAGAAGCTTCAGCGCCTCGTCGTGCTTCAAGTCGTGCAGCGGCAGCCCGGCGAAGAAGCGCCGCAGCCGTTCGATCGGCAGCAGCATCAGGTCGTGCAGGCTCAGGCCTGGCATCGCTTCCAGTTGCGCGCGGCTCCAGGCCGCGCCCACCGGCAGGTTGCGCTGCGCCGGCGGCAGCACGCTGTCGGCGCTGGCCTTGTCGCCGACGCGCCAGAGCAGCGCCTCGAGCTTGAGCCGCGCACCGCCGCAGGCCGTGCACGGGGTGTAGCTGCGGTACTTGGACAGCAGCACCCGGATGTGCATCTTGTAGGCCTTGCTCTCCAGGTAGCCGAAGAAGCGGTGGATGCCGTACCACTGCTGGTTCCACTTGCCGTTCCAGTTCGGCGAGCCGTTCAGCACCCAGTCGCGCTGCGCCGCGGTGAGCTGGTTCCAGGCGGTGTCGCGCGGGATGCCGGCCTCGCCCGCGTACTTCAACAGGTCGGCGTGGATCTCGGCCCAGGCCGGCGTCATGATGGTCTTGATCGCGCCATTGCGCAGCGTCTTGCGCGCATCGGGGATCACCAGCCCCAGGTCGACGCCGATGACCCGGCCGAAGCCGCGGCAGGTCTCGCAGGCGCCGAAGGCCGAGTTGAAGGAGAACAGCGCCGGTTGCGGGTCGGCGTAGCGCTGGTCGCTCTGCGGGCAGTGCAGCCCGGTGGAGTAGCGCCACAGCTCGGGCTCGGCCTCGTCGCTCGCCGGTGGGCTGCCCCTAGCCGGCGGCACCCCCTCGGGGAGAGACAACTGCGCAGCAACTGCCTGCGGTCCGACATCCAGCCGGTAGACGTTGAGCCGGCCGCTGCCGCGCTTGAGCGCCAGCTCGATGGCTTCCATCACGCGCACCTTCTCGGCGCTGCCGAGGCGGAAGCGATCCGCCACCACGTCGAGCAGCTTCTTGCCCTCGGCCTTGCGTTCGGCCTGCACGCGCGAGAAGCCGCTGGCCGACAGCCATTGCCCAATCTGCTCGGGCGTAGTGTTGGCGGGCAGTTCCACCGGGAAGGTGAAAACCAGCCGCGGGTCATTGGCCTGCTGGCCCCAAGGACGCTGCGTGTCCGCCCCCTGACGCGGCGCGTCCACACCTTGGGGCGGCCCGGCGATGTCGGCGGCCCGCTGCAACAGGTCGGCGTAAATGGTCTCCGGCGTGTCGTGCCGCACCGGCAGCGCGGTGTGCTTGTCGAACAGGTTCGCGGCGCGCGCGAACAGCAGCTTCAGGTGATCGTTCAACTCGGTCATCGTACCGACCGTGCTGCGGCTGGTGCGCACCGGGTTGGTCTGGTCGATGGCGATGGCCGGCGGCACGCCGTCCACGCGGTCCACCGCCGGGCGGTCCATGCGCTCGAGGAACTGCCGCGCATAGGCGCTGAAGGTCTCGACGTAGCGGCGCTGCCCTTCGGCATACAGTGTGTCGAACACGAGGCTCGACTTGCCCGAGCCCGAGGGCCCGGTGACCACCGTCATCTCGCCGGTGCGGATGTCGAGGTCCAGGTTCTTCAGGTTGTTCTGGCGGGCGCCGCGGATGCGGATGTAGACCGGTCGACATGTGGCTGCGGAGCCTGGGAACGAGGGCGAAGCGGGGCATTCTAGGAGCAGGCGGCCAGCGCCGGTGCGGCATTGGACGCTCGACCCCGATGGGTCATCACCCGCTGACGCACGCCGACAAGGCCCGCCGCCACGCCACTTCATCGAGCGCCCTGGTCCGCGGCGCCGTGGCGCGGCGAAGCGGTTTCGGACTGAGGACCCCTTAGAGCGCAGCCAGGAGCCCGCTGCCGTCGCGCTGCAGTCTTGTCGATCGCCGCCCTGGCCCCCCAGTTGCGGGATTGCCGCCACTTACCGGTTGTCGCATCCTGTTGCCTATTGTTACAAACAGCAGGGCGACTCGGCGGGTTGCCCAAGTACTTGGGGACACGATGGACGCTGCTGCTGCAATATGGACTCGCTTGGCCGCAATTCTTGTTGCCGCATCCGTGCTGGCCTCGTGTGGAGGTGGCGATGCCGAGTCCCCTGGCCGTGACGGCACGGCGGCGCGCGAGCGGCCCGCCGGCTTGCCGCCCGGCACGCCGATTCCGGCCGATGCCGACAGCAAGGGCATGTTCGGCCCGCTGCAGCCCTGGCCGCTGATCGCCGTGCACGGCGTGGTGACTTCCGATGGGCGCGTCCTCAGCTACGGCACGCGCGAGGACGGCAAGCAGACCGGCTACTTCATCTACGACGTCTGGGATCCGGCCGACGACAGCCACATGACGCTGGCCAACAGCACGCGGAACCGACATCTTCTGCAGTTCGCAGATGCTGCTGCCCGACGGCGACGGCATCGCGATCAGCGGTGGCGACAACTGGACGGGCACCGGCACCACCAACACCGGCAACAACAACGCCAACCTGTTCGACGTGGCCACGCGGCTCGATGACGCGCGGCAGCAACATGAACCGCGCGCGCTGGTACTCCAGCGTCGACGATGCTGCTGAACGGCGAGATCTACGTCCAGGGCGGCACCGGCGGCACCGACCGTCCCGAGATCCGCGGCGCCGATGGCATCTACCGGGTGCTCACGGGCGCCAATACCAGCGGCTACGACTACATGTACCCGCGCAACTTCGTCGCGCCGGACGGCCGCGATCTTCGGCTATCGACAGCGACGGCAAGATGTACTACGTCGACACCACCGGCGTGCGGCACGCTCACCAGCGCCGGCCAGTTCTCGATCGCCGTCGCGGGCAGCGATTCGAGCGCGGCGATGTTCGCGCCCGGCCGCATCCTGCAGTACGGCGGCAACTCGCAACCAGGCGATCGTGATCGACATCAACGGCGGCAGCGCCCGTCGATCACGCCCGACCGGCGTCGATGCTGCGCCAGCGCCGCCTGTCGGTCGCCACGATCCTGGCCGACGGCAAGGTGCTCGCCACCGGCGGCAGCCGCGTCTGGAACGCAGATGACCGATGTCAGCTACGAGGCCGAGATCTGGAACCCGCAGACCGGGCAGTGGACGGTCGGTGCGAGCGCGCGTGAAGCCGCGCCTGTACCACGGCAACGCCCTGCTGCTGCCCGACGCGACCGTCCTGGTCTTCGGCGGCGGCGCCCCCGCGCCTACCGGCGTGGCCGGCAACCTGAACGCCGAGATCTACTACCCGCCCTACCTGTTCAGCGGCCGGCGCCGAGTGCGCCGCGCCCGGTGATCGACAGCGCGCCCACCGTCGTCGACGTCGGCCGCACGGTGCAGGTCGCGCGTCACCAGCGGTCGCCCGGTCAGCCGCGTCACCTTCGTCAAGACCGGCTCGGCCACGCATGGCTGGAACATGGACCAGCGCTTCGTCGACCTGCCGTTCAACGCGCAGGGCGGCGCAGCTGTCGGTGCAGATCCCGGCGCGCGCCTCCGACGTGCCGCCGGGCATGTGGATGATGTTCGTCATCGACGACGCCGGCGTGCCGTCGGAGGCCAAGCTGGTGCGCGTCAACGTGGCCGGCGGCCTGAACGTCGGCGACGCGCCGGTGCTGAGCTCGCCGGGCGACCAGAGCACGGTGGCCGGCAACGCGCGTCAGCCTGCAGCTGGCCGCCACCGACCCGAACGGCGACACGCTGACGCTACTCGGCCAGCGGCCTGCCCGCCGGGCTGTCGATCGACCCGGCCACCGGCCTGATCACCGGCACGCCGACGGCGCTGGGCACGCTACACGCGTGCGTGCTCGCCGTCAGCGACGGCGTCAACAGCGCCAGTGCGACGATCACCTGGAGCGTGACCGGCGCGGCGCCGCTGGTGCTCGATCCGCCGCCGCGCCGCCGCGCCCGACCGCGGTCGGCAGCGCGGCCAGCTTCAGCGCCAGCGCCACCGGCACCGACGTGCGCTACCGCTGGGACTTCGGTGACGGCACGCCGGCGACCGCGTGGTCGCCGACGGCGCCGATGCCAGCCATGCCTTCGCCAGCCCGGGCGTGTACTACGTCACCGTCGACCGCCACCGACAGCGCGGGCATCGAGCAGCGCCAGACGATCATGCACAACGTCCACCTGCCGCTCGACCGCGCAACGCGCCGGCGATGTCGTCCAACCTGGCGCTCGAGCCAGCGCAGCGGCGCCAATGCGCGGCTGTGGGTGGTCAACCCCGACAACGACAGGTCACCGTCGTTCGACACCGTCACCCGCGCCAAGCTGGCCGAGATCGCGGTCGGCACCGCGCCGCGCACGCTGGCCATCGCGCCCGACGGCTCGGTCTGGGTCGTCAACAAGCGCAGCGCCTCGATCAGCGTCATCAATGCCGGCACGCTGGCCGTCAGCGCGCACGATCGCGCTGCCGCGGGCGTCGCAGCCGTACGGCATCGCCTTGGCGCGCGCCAGCGGCAGCGCGCTGGTCGCGCTGGAGGCCACCGGCACGCTGCTCAAGATCGACGCCGCCAGCGGTTCGCTGCTGGCGCAGTCCCTGCGGTCGGCGCGAACCCGCGCCATGTGGCCGTCGCGGCCGACGGCGCCACCGCCTTCGTGTCGCGCTTCATCACGCCGCCGCTGCCGGGCGAGGCCACCGCGAGCGTTGCAGACCACGGCTGGATGGCCAGCCGGTGGGCGGCGAGGTGGTCGTCGTCGACGTGCCGGCGAGCGATGAGCCGTGCAGCGCACGATCGTGCTGGCCCACAGCGACAAGCCCGACGCCGAGAACCAGGGCCGCGGCTTCCCGAACTACCTGGGCGCGATGGCGATCTCGCCCGACGGCACGCAGGCCTTCGTGCCGAGCAAGCAGGACAACCTGCTGCGCGGCGCGCGCGCGACGGCCTGGTGCTCAACTTCCAGAACACCGTGCGCGCCATCAGTTCGCGCATCGATGTGTCCAGCCAGTCGCGAGGACCTGGCGGTCGCGCATCGACCACGACAACGCCAGCGTGGCCAGCGCCGCCGCCTTCGACCCGCTGGGCGTCTACCTCTTCGTCGCGCTCGAGACCAGCCGCGAGGTCGCCGTGCTCGACGCGCACAAGCCGCAACCAGCTGATGCGCATCGACGTCGGCCGCGCGCCGCAGGGCCTGCTCGGTCTCGCCCGACCGGCGTACGCTGTACGTCACAACTTCATGGACCGCACGGTCGGCGTGTTCGACCTGTCGCCGCTGGTGCAGCAGGGCCTGGCCTCGGCCACGCCCGTGGCCACGCTGGCCACGGTCGGCACCGAGAAGCTGACGCGCCACCGTGCTCACGGGCAAGCAGTTCTTCTACGACGCGCGCGACACGCGCCTGGCGCGCGACCGCTACATGAGCTGCGCCACCTGCCACAACGACGGCGGCCACGACGGCCGCGTGTGGGACCTGACCAGCCAGGGCGAGGGCCTGCGCAACACCATCAGCCTGCGCGGCCGCGCCGGCGCGCAGGGCCTGCTGCACTGGAGCAACAACTTCGACGAGGTGCAGGACTTCGAAGGCCAGATCCGCACGCTCGCCGGCGGCACCGGCCTGATGACCGATGCCGCAGTTCAACACCGGCACGCGCAGCCAGCCGCTGGGCGATGCCGAAGGCCGGCGTCTCGGCCGACCTGGACGCGCTGGCGGCCTATGTCGCCTCGCTCGAACGCGTTCGACGCCAGCCCGTACCGCAGCCAGCGCCGGCGGCGCTCAGCACGCTCGCCACCGAGGGCAAGGCCGTGTTCACGACGCTGAACTGCGCGTCGTGCCACGGCGGCGCGGCTTCACGAACAGTGCCGACCAACAATCCGGCCAACATCGGCACGATCAAGGCCACCAGCGGCCAGCGCCTCGGCGCGGCCGCTCACCGGCATCGACGTGCCGACGCTGCGCGACGTCTGGGCCACCGCGCCGTACCTGCACGACGGCTCGGCGGCGACGCTGGAGGCGGCCGTGCGCGCGCACAACACCGTCACGATGGCGATGCCGACCTGCAGCGGCTGGTGGCCTACCTGCGCGAGATCGGCAGCGAGGAGACGTCGGCGCCCTGCCATGTCGACGGCGGTGGCCTGCTCGGCAGCTACTTCAACGGCATCGCGCTTGCCGGCACGCCGGTGCTGACTCGCACCGAGGCGGTCAACTTCGACTGGGGCACTGGGCGGCCCGGCAGCACGCGTCCCGGACAACTTCTCGGTGCGCTGGACCGGCAGCGTGACCATTCCGACCACGCGGCAGCTACCGCTTCCGCACCGTGTCGGACGACGGCGTGCGGCTGTGGGTGAACGGCACGCAGCGCATCAACAACTGGACCGATCACGCGGCCGACCACCAACACCAGGTCGCGCTCGCGCTTCATCGCCGGCCAGCGTGTGCCGATCACGCTCGAGTACTACGAAAGGACGGCAATGCGGTGATGCGGCTGCAGTGGCTGGTGCCGGGCGCCACCAGCTACGTCGCGATTCCGGCGTCCAGCCTCAGCGCCAACTGATGACGGTGGGCTCGAGGATCAGGCCGGTCGACTTGTCGCTGCGCTGCGCGTGGGCAGGGCGAAGGCCGCATGCGTCCTGACCGGCACGGGCATCAGCGCGCCAGCCGGCCGCAGCCTCGGTGCAGCTTCATGGCGCCGGCTGCCGGCAGCTGCTGCCCAGCGGCTGCTCGAAGTCGACCTTGGGGGTGAAGTTCGTGTCCAGCCGGTTGGCCTTGACCGCCACGATGTAGTAGCGCGTGCAGGGTTTGAGCTCGAGCGTGAAGCTCTCCACCGCGCTGAACCCCGCGCCGCCGGGCGGCCCGCGCAGCACCAGCCGGCGCACGCCGGGCTCGACGAACTGCGGCGTCACCGTCGAGCTGCTGCCGTCGACCGAGGCGATCTGCAGCGGGTAGGTGTCGATGTGGGTGAGGAAGTGGCGCTCGCCTACCAGCTGCGAGGTGGCCGTGCTGGTCACACAGCCCTGCACGAACGGCAAGCAAATGACTGCAACCCAAGTCCGAGGTCTCATCGGTGCCTCCCTGGAACTCATTGCTTGCCGGCAGGGCCGGATCTTTGGGCGCGCCCGCTGCGTTGTCAACACCGACTGGCGGATGCGCGCCATCTCGGCCAGGCCGATGTGGTGGATCGCGTCCGGCGTCAGCGCCGTGGTGGCATGCCGGCCCGAGTGCGGATCCGCTGCTCAGTCTGCGCTGACGGTACGCCCGATGGCCCAGGCGTGCAACGCGGGGTCAGGCGCCCCGCGCGGCGCCGCGCATCGAGGAACTTGCCGATTTCCGCCAGCGCCTCGCGCGCCTCGGGCAACTCGGGGTTGAAGATCTGCCAGACATGGACCATGTGAGTCCAGCGCTGCAGCCGCACCGGCGAGCCGGCGGCCTGGGCGCGGTTGGCATAGCGCTGGCTGTCGCCGAAGAGCATCTCCGTCTCGCTGGCCTGCAGCAGCACCGGCGGCAGCCGCGCCAGGTCGCCACGCAACGGCGAGATCATCGGGTCGCTCGGGTTGATGCGGGTCTGAATCCAGCCGATCCACAGCAGCAGCATGCTCGGAATGCGCGCCATCGGTCCGAACAGCGGGCCGAGCATCGGGTCGGTGCCGATGTGGGCACGAAGGCTCGGGCTGGCCAGCGTGGCATCGGTCAGCGGCGACAGCGCCACCGCTGCGTCCGGGGCCCGCAGGCGCTGGTCACGCACCCATTCGATCAGCGACAGCGTCAGGTTGCCGCCGGCCGAATCGCCGGCCACGAACACAGCCTGCGCCGGGCCGGCGCCCGTCGGCCCGTGTTCCAGCATCCAGCGATAGGCCGTGCGGCAATCCTCGATGCCGGCGCGGCGCCGGTGCTCGGGCATCAGCCGGTAGTCGATGGCCAGCACCGCGCCGCCGCTCAGGCTGGAGAACTGCGAGGTCAGCGTGCGGTGGCTGCGCGGGCTGCCCATCATGAAGGCCCCGCCATGGATGTACAGCGTGCGCCGCGCCGGGTCGGCGCCGGGCGCCAGCACCCATTCGCCGGGCACCCCGCCCGCATCCGCCGGTGTGAAGCTGGCATCGAGCACGCGGTCGGCAAAGACCTCGTCCATGTACTTGCGCAGCACGGCATTGCGCTGGCGCGCCGGCACGCCCTGCAGCAGCAGCGGCAGCTTGCCCAGCGACTGGATCACGGCCGCGATTTCCGGACCCGGCACGTCGCGCCCGAAGCGCTCGCCGGTGATCCGGTCGAAGGCCGACAGGTTCTCGCCGCTCAGGTGGAAGCGGGCCACGGCCCAGACCACCCCTACCAAGCCGACCACGATCCACAAGATTTCCGTCAAGATCGAACTCCCGTATCGTCCCGCTGCCAGGCGGCAGCGGCCATGAGCCCGCCGGGCCGCCCCAAGGGCGAATACCGCAGTGCGCAGCACGAAGGTACACCAGTGAGCATAGCCGCAGCGCGGGACCGCGGTCGCGGCCCGTCTCGTGCATGACCGTTTGCCGCCTGCATCGGCGGCTTCGGCGCCCGCACGCTTGCCATAACATCCCGTCCGGCATGTCCATGGTCTGCGCACTGCTGCGCTTGTTCGTCCTTCTTGCGCTGACGGCGACTGCCGCCGGCGCGGCCGTGTCGGTGCAGACCCTTCCGCTTGGGCTGGACGACCAGGCCACCGTGTTCGATCTCTACACACCCGCGGGGCCGCCGCGCGGCGTCGCCGTGGTCGCGCATGGCTTCACCCGCTCGCGCGAGCAGCATGTGGTGCTGGCCAGACGACTGGCCGAGGCCGGCTTCCTGGTGGCCGTGCCCGACCTGCCGCATTGGTCGCGGCACGAGGCCAACGCACAGGCCATCGTCGCGCTGGTCGACGAAGTCGCGGCGCTGCCTGGCGCCGGCGCGCTGCCGGTGGTGCTGATCGGCACCTCGGCGGGCGGGCTGGCATCGCTGTTGGCCGCCGAGCACGTGCCGCGGCTGGCGCTGTGGGTCGGGCTGGACCCGGTCGACGCGTTCAGTCAGTCGCGGGAGGCGGCGCGCCAGCTGCGCGCCCCGGCGCTGGTGCTGCGCGCGCCGGCCGGCGCCTGCAACGTCGGCGGCAGCGCGCGGCGCATCGCTTCCTGGCTGCCGCGCGGGCACGTCGAACGGCGCATCGACGACGCCTCGCATTGCGATTTCGAGGACACGACCAACTCGCGCTGCGAATCGATCTGCGGCCCGGCCGACGCAGCACGCCAGGCGTCGATCGTGGAGGCCACGGTCACGGCGGCAAGCCACGCCGTTCCAGACTGACCCGGCCGCGGCGGCAGCGCGCTGGCGCTGTTGTGGCGGGTGCACGCGCCTCAGCGCGCGCCCGCCTTCAGCAGGATGGCCACCATCGGCTGCGTAGCCGCGCGAGCGTGCCAGGGCCAGCGGCGTGCGCCCCTCGCGGTCGGCGAGTTGCGTGTTGGCGCCGGCCTCGACCAGCGCGCGCAGCGTCGCCTCGTGGCGCGGCCCGCCGTTGCCGAGCACGATCGATTCGATCAGCGCCGTCCAGTGCAGGTTGTTCACGTGGTCGAGCGGCGCGCCGGCCGCGATCAGCTGCCGGACCACGCCGTCGTGGCCCAGGTGCGCGGCGGCGATCAGCGCGGTGCCGTCGTAGCGGCTGGTGACCAGCTTGCGCGCTGGCGCCGAGCGCCAGCAGCAGGCGCAGCGTCTCTTCGTCGTCGGCGACCGCGGCGATGGTGACGGCGTCGTAGCGGTCGTTCTCCAGCGCGCCGAGGTCGGCGCCGGCCTTCGGCCAGCGCGCGCACGGCCTCGCGCTGCCTCGCGAAGCGTGGCCACGTGCAGCGGCGTGCGGCCGTGGCCGTCGCGCGCGTTCGGGTCGGCGCCGCCGGCCAGCAGCTGCGCGATGCGCGCCGCATCGCCCTGCCAGGCGGCGGCGTGCAGCCCGCCGTAACGCGCGGCCTCGGCAGGCTGGGCGGTGTCTGCGCCGCGCCATGCCCCGCCAGTGCCGAGAACAGCGCGAAGGCGACAACTCGCAGGTTGCGGCGCGTGAGCGCGCCCGGCCGATCCGAAGCGCTCATCTTGGAGTACGCAGTGCGCAGAGTCGTCGAATGAACATGCGCCGATTCTGGCAGCGCCGCAGTGCTGCCTTCAGGCAGCCAGGAAGC